>JAKMFW010000028.1 GCA_022425325.1 Acidimicrobiales bacterium
TTGGTCATGAGGCCTCCGAGGCGTCGGTGGTCAGTCGGAACTCGAGATGATGCCGGTAGGGCTCGCCCGGGCGCACGACCGGGCTTGGTGCCCAGGGCAGGTTGGGTGCGTCGGCGACATGCTGGGGTTCGAGGGCGAGCGCAGCGAACGCGTCGTGGGTGCGGCCACCGCCCTGGGTACCAGGCAGAAATGCCCCCGTGTAGAACTGGCAGGCCGGCTGATCCGACCACACTTCGACCCGCCGCCCGGTCGTTGGGTGATCGATCCGGGCGTGGCGCCGAAACCCGGCGCCGTCGACCATGAAGCAGTGGTCATAACCGGCGGGAAGCGGAAATCCGATGCGGCCGCCGAGCACTCCACCCGCCCGCAGGTCGAAGGGTCCCTCGGCAGCGACGGGCTCGCCGTTAGGGATGAGGTCAGCGTCGACGGGGACGAGGGTGGAAGCATCGAGCGTGACGACATGATCGTCGATCGTGGTCTCGGTCGGTCCGCCGAGGTTCCAGTAGGTGTGGTTGCTGAGCGAGCACACGGTCGGGGCGTCGGTCGTGGCGCTGATGTCGACATGAAGGGTCGTGTCGACGAGCCGATAGTGCACGGTTGCGGTGAGGGTGCCAGGGAAGCCCATGTCGCCGTCGGGACTCACGAGCGAGAAGGTGACGCCGTCGTCGGTGTCGACGACCTCCCACCACCGCCGCCCGAAACCGTCGGCCCCACCGTGCAACAGGTTGTCGCCCTCGTTTGCATCGAGTTCGTGCACCACGCCGTCGAGCTCGAACCGGGCCCCGCCGATGCGGTTGGCAAAGCGCCCGACGGTGATGCCGAGGTGGGGGTTTCGGTGATGGTCAACGCGAGCCTCGTCATCGTCGAGGCGAAGGGTGATGTCGTCGACGACGCCGTCGCGGTCGGGGGCTCGAATCACCTCGACCGCCGCGCCGAGATCGACCAATTCGACCTCGATCCCGGCTGCAGACCGGAGGGTGAAACGTCGCAACGGCACGGCCGCACCCTACGCCGCGCCTGACGTCGCGTTCGCATGGAATCGGCGTGCCGTGCCCGCGGCGGGTACCGTCCGCGTCATGGATCTGGGACTCACACTTGGCTACTGGGGCCGTTCGATGCCGCAGGACATGGTCACCTTGGCCGTCGAAGCGGAGAAAGCCGGCTTCGACGCCGTCTGGACAGCGGAATCGTGGGGCTCCGACGCGTTCTCGCCACTCGTGCTGATCGCCGCCCACACCGAACGCATCCGGCTCGGCACCGGCGTGGTGCAGATCTCGGCCCGCACCCCGGCGGCGACGGCGATGCAGGCCGTCACGCTCGACCACATCTCCAATGGCCGCACGATCCTCGGTCTCGGCGTGTCGGGCCCGCAGGTCGTCGAGGGCTGGTACGGCATGCCGTCACGCAAGCCACTCGCCCGAACCCGCGAGTACGTCGAGATCCTGCGCCAGGCCTTCCGTCGCGAGGGTCCGCTCGAGTTCCAGGGCGACCACTATCAGTTGCCCTACACCGGTGAAGGGGCGGAAGGCCTCGGAAAGCCGCTCAAGATCATGACCCATCCACTGCGGGAGATCCCGATCTGGATCGGGGCGGAAGGGCCCAAGAACGTCACCCAGACCTGCCAGATCGCCGACGGTTGGATCCCGCTCTACTACTCGCCGTGGCGGGCCGAGGTGTATCACGAGCACATCGTGGATCGGCCGCTCGGCTTCGAGATCGGCGTGAATGTGTCGTTCCGGGTCGGTGATGTCGAAGAGAGCCTCTGGGCGACTCGTGGATTCCTCGGCTTCTACATCGGTGGCATGGGGGCCAAGGGGCAGAACTACCACACCAAGCTGATGGCCCGGATGGGCTTCGAAAAGGAGGCCCACGAGATCCAGGACCTCTTCTTCGAAGGCAAGCGCGATGAGGCGATCGCGAAGGTCCCGATCGAGTTCGCCGACGAGATCTCGCTCGTCGGTTCGCCAGAACGCATCAAGGACCGGCTCCAGGCGTGGGAGGAGAGCGCCGTCACGATGATCAATGTCGCTCCCCGCACGGTCGAAGAGGTCTGGCAGATCGCGGAGCTGGTCAAGGGGTGAGTCGCTGGCTGTTGCGCGACGACGTCCCGCGCGGCGACGACTACGACCAGCGATGGCGTGATCTCGCCGATTCGGGCGAGGGGATCCACGGTGAAGCCGATCTGATCGGTGCGCTGAGCGCTGGAGGATCGGTGCTCGACGCAGGCTGCGGCACCGGTCGGGTCGCGATCGAGCTCGCGCGTCGTGGCCACGAGGTCGTCGGCGTCGACCTCGACCCGGGAATGCTCGACACCGCCCGAGCGAAGGCGCCCGAACTCGAGTGGCATCTCGCCGACCTGCTCGACGTCGACCTCGCCCGCACCTTCGACCTTGTCGCGCTCCCCGGCAACGTCATGATCTTCCTCAGCCCCGGCACCGAGGCGGACGTCGTCGCCAACATGGCGCGGCACCTCGCCGCAGGCGGCCGACTGGTTGCCGGCTTCCAACTCGGCGACGGCCGTTACCGGCTCGCCGACTTCGACGCCGCCGCCGCTGCGGTCGGACTCGAACTCGAACATCGATGGTCGACATGGAGCCGTGCGCCGTTCGTCGCCGAGGGCGCCGACTATGCGGTTTCGGTGCACCGTCGAGCCATGGCGGCCCGGTGACCGCCCTCGACGACCATGGGGTGGCGCTCGACGTCGCCCATCGGGCCGGCGAGATGCTCGTCGACCTGGTCCACTCGCCCGACCTCGACCGGCGCTGGGGCGGGCTCGAATACGAAGGCGACGCCCGAGCACATCGGTTCATCATGTCCGAGCTCCGCCGCATGCGGCCCGACGATGCGATCCTGTCCGAAGAGGGCGCCGACGACCGGTCCCGCGTCGGGAAGGAACGGGTCTGGATCGTTGACCCGCTCGACGGATCCAGCGACTACGGCTACTCGCCACACTGGTCGGTCCATGTCGCACTTGTCGTCGACGGCGAACCAACCGTCGGTGCCGTCGCCGTGCCCGGCTGGGAGACCACCTGGGGCACGGATCCCGCCCCCCAGCGAGTTCCCGCCGGGGTCGAGTCGGGGGAGGCGCCCCGCATCGTCGTATCCCGATCACGCAGCCGGTTCGACGGCAGCCGACTGCAGGCCGCACTCGGAGCCGACATCTACACCGTCGGCTCCGCCGGGGTGAAGGCGATGGCGGTCGTGCGCGGTGACGTCGACGCGTACGTCCACGGCGGCGGCCTCTACGAATGGGACTCGTGCGCCCCGGTCGCCGTCGCCCGCGCCGCTGGTCTCGTGTGCTGTCGACTCGACGGCTCGCCACTTACGTTCAACAAACCCGATCCCTGGTCGCCGGGCCTTGTCATCAGTCGTCCTGGCCTCGTCGACGACATCTGTGCGGTGATGGGCGATCGGCAGCCCTAGCCTGCAACCGTGGCCCCCAAGAAGATCCGCTACCAGTCCCGCTCGGTCGAAACCCACGTCGATGCCACGCGCGACGCCGTGTGGGAGCGCATCGTCACCGTGATCCGCAATGAGGTCCGGCCCGCCCAGGAACTGTCGTTCGAGCCGCCGTGGCGCTTTGCCTACGAGGTCGACACCACCGACTCGGCCCTCGACTTCTGGCAGAGCACCGTGCTGATCCGCGACGACGGCCCCACCTGTCACATCGCGTGGGGTCTCGTCTTCGATCCCGAACCCAGCGAGGCCGCCCTCGACGAATCCGTCGAGATCCTGGCGCGCATGCAGGCGTCGCTCGACGCCATCGCCGCCGAACTCGCCTGACCGGCGCAGTGGAACGGGCTCACCGCAAGCCCGGGGGTGCGTTCCCTCTTCCAAAACCGGTCGTACGATGGCGAGCCATGTCCAGCCAGCCCCTCCTGCCGTCTCCTCGCGCTCTGCGCCGGATCGTGTTCCCGACCGGCCTGTTCGTTGGTGCCGTGCTCGTCGGTGCGTGTGGTGGCGGAGATGATGGCGCCGCCGCCGACGATGTCGTGGTCGACGAGACGACGTCCACGACCGAGGCTGCCATCGTTGTTACCGAGACGACCACCACTGCGTCCGAAGAACAGCCGCTTTCACCTCCGACCACGCGGGGCCCAGCCCCGGTACTCAACGTTGATCCAATTGAGGGTTTCGGTGCGATTAACGTCGTCTCGGGCGAACCGCCGTACAGCGGGATCCTGGCCCAACTCGATGCCGACCGAGCCGTCGTGCAAGCTGCTGCGCTCCCGCCCGAGCAGGTGCCCGGTACGGCGCCGCTTACCGGACTTCCCCTTGCCGATTCGTCGATTGCCGAACGGCCGGCGATGGTGGTCAAGATCGACAACACCGCTGCGGCCCGCCCCCACGCGGGACTCAATGACGCTGATCTTGTCTACGTCACCCAGGTGGAGGGAGGCTTCACCCGACTTGCGGCCGTCTTCCACTCCCAGACCCCGCCCGAAATTGGCCCAGTGCGCTCGGCGCGCACGACGGACATTTCTGTCTTCACTTCGCTGAACGAGCCGGTTTTCGTGTGGTCCGGCGCCAACCCGGGTCACCGAGTACTTATCCGTCGCTATGACATGGTTGACCTGGGCGCCGCGACACGAAGCGAGTACTACCGGGCGGCCGATCGCCCCAGTGTCTACGACCTCATGATCGACCCGACCGTGCTGTGGGGTATCGCCGAGTCGATTGGTGAAGGCGGAGCGCCACCCGCCCACTTCGAGTATCGAAACGAGATCACCGGCCTCCCTGCATCCGCCCAGGCCACCTCATCGTTCCGAATCGACTATTCCTCTGCGACGATGGAGTACGCCTGGAACGGCAGGGGATGGGCCCGAACGCAGAACAGCGAACCCCACCTCGATGCTGATGGCATCCCGATCGCGCCGGAGAATGTTGTCATCGCCGAGGTGCGTCAAGTCGATACCGGCAAACGCGACGGTGCCGGATCGCCGGTCATCGAGCAACAGTTCATCGGGAGCGGCCGCGGCTGGGTGTTCACGGATGGCCAGTTCGTCCGGGTCGTGTGGACGAAACCATCGCTCGACGCAGTTGCGACCTGGACCACGCCCGACGGCGTGCCGGTGCCGCTCACGCCAGGCCAGACCTGGATCGAGCTTGCACCGGCCGACTCCGTCACCATCGGCGACTCCTGAGAGCCGTTACCGGGCGTCCGCGCACCAGGCAGGCGGGCTGATCGGGAGAATCAGATCTTCTTGATCAGGGTGCCAGTGCCGAGACCGCCACCGCAGCACATCGAGACGATGCCGTACGCCCCGTCGCCGCGCTGCAGTTCGTGAACGGCCTTCGTCATGAGGATCGCGCCGGTGCCGCCGAGCGGATGGCCAAGCGCGATTGCGCCACCGTTCGGATTGACCTTGTCCATGTCGGCGCCAAGCTCCTTGGCCCAGGCCAGCACGACCGAGGCGAAGGCCTCGTTGATCTCGAAGACGTCGATGTCATCCATCGAGAGGTCGTTGTCGGCGAGCAGCTTCTTGGTCGAGTCGATCGGGCCTTCAAGCATGGTGACCGGGTCGACGCCGACGAGGTTGACGTCGACGATCTCGGCGAGCGGGGTGAGGCCAAGCTCGTCGGCCTTCTCCTTCGTCATCATCATGACGGCACCTGCGCCATCGCTGACCTGGCTGGAGGTTCCGGCGGTGTGCACCCCGTCCTCCCGGGCGACGGGCTTCAGGTTGCGGAGACCCTCAAGCGTCGTGTCGCGCAGACCCCCGTCCTTGGTCACCGTGATCGTGTCGCCGGTCTCCTTGCCTTCCTCATCGAGGACAGGGACCGTGACGGGCACGATCTGGGTGGCGAAGGCATCTTCCGCCCAGGCCTTGGCGCCGAGCTGCTGGCTGCGCAGGCCGAAGGCGTCGGTGTCGTCACGGGTGATGTCCCACTTCTCGGCGATGCGCTCGGCCCCCTCGAACTGTGAGGTGAACTCGTAGTGCTCCCAGTACCGCTTGTTGACCGGGCGGCCGAGGCTCTTGTCGCGCGTGGTCGATCCCATCGGTACGCGGCTCATCAGCTCGACACCGCAGGCGACGGCGGCGTCGACGACACCCGATTTCACCATCGAGTAGGCCAGGTTCGTGGCCTGCTGCGACGAACCGCACTGGGTATCGACGGTGGTGGCCGGCACCTCAAGGGGCAGACCGGCGGCGAGCCAGGCGTTGCGAGCCACGTTCATGGTCTGCATGCCTGCCGCCGACACACAGCCGCCGACGACCTGGCCGATCTCGGTCGGATCGATGCCGGTGCGATCGAAGAGGGCCTTCTGGACATCACCCAGCACGCTGATGGCGTGTCCGGTGGAGAGCTCGCCGTTGCGGCGCCCGACGGGGCTGCGCACGGCATCGACGATGACGACCTGACGTTCACTCATGTTCGGCAGCGTAGGTGAACGGTCGTTAACCACGCCAGCGGCGCAGTGGTTGACCCGCTCAGCGGACCTCGGCGATCTCGTAGCTGACCGTGCCGGCGCCGAGCTGGCCCTTGCCGACCGCCTGGACGGCGTTGAGCCAGGTGTAGCGCTCGTCGCTCGTCTCGAACTTGGGGGCCATGTAGATCGGTTTGGTACCCGGCCCTTCGGACCAGTCGGCTCGACCTTCGTAGGTGATGTAGATCAGCGCGCCGTCATCGGTCTCCACGACCACCCGCACGTCGAGCGAGGCGATCCCGTCCTTGCTGGTTCGCATCCAGTCGGCCGCGGCGTTGCCCTTGACGGTGCCGTTGAGTCGCTCGCCGGTCACCGAACCGCCGGAGACCTCCGCGATCGTGCGGGCGCCGGCCGGGCCGGTGCCGATCAGGTGCATGCCACCGATCGTGGCATCGAGCGTGCAGAGCGGGATGAGTTCCATGCGGCGCACCGTAGATGGTTGGGTACGCGCTGCGCACGCCTGCAAGCATGGCGATCATGACCAGCACTACTCCGGCCGACCGCACCGTGTTTCGCACCTGCCCGCTCTGCGAGGCGACGTGTGGTTTGCAGATCGAAATTAAGGACAGTGCGGTCAAGCGGATCCGTGGAGATCAGGACGACGTGTTCTCCAAGGGCTTCATCTGCCCGAAGGGTTCGACCCTGAAACAGCTGTACGAAGACCCGGATCGGCTCCGCAAGCCGGTCGTCCGGCGCGGCTTCGACGACG
>JAKMFW010000071.1 GCA_022425325.1 Acidimicrobiales bacterium
CGCTCGGTGGGGCGGGGATGGGATCGCCGACCCACTGTTCGCCGTCCCAGTACCGGACGGTGTTCGGCGGATCGCCTTCGGCGGGGTAGTGGCCAGGGGGTTGACTCATGTCGAGTCCTCTCGAAGAGGTGGCGTGTTCAGGTCAAAAGTAGTGCACCTACAGTGGGGGTCGTGGCCTCTGACGACTTCTCCCCGGTAACCGACGACCTTGTCGCTCGAAATCGCGCCACGTCAGCGTCGGCTCGTTCCGGTCTGCCGGCCGCGCCGGCGCTCAAGGTCGCAGTCGTTGCCTGCATGGACGCGCGGATGGACATCCACGAGATCCTGGGACTCGACAACGGCGACGGCCACATCATTCGCAACGCAGGCGGGATCATCACCGACGACGTCATCCGCTCGCTGTGTCTTTCCCAGCGTGCGCTCGGCACCCGCGAGATCATCCTGCTCCACCACACGAAGTGCGGCGTGTGCGGCGTGATCGAAGAGGAGTTCCGAGCCGAACTTGAAGCCGAGTACGGCGTCGTCCCGGAGTGGTCTTCTGGCGGTTTCAGTGATCCGTACGACGACGTGCGCCGTTCGATCGAACTCCTCAGGGCCTCGCCCTTCGTTCCGCACACCGACCATGTGCGGGGCTTTGTCTACGACGTCGACACCGGCCTGATCGATCCGGTCGACTGATCTCAGACCCCATCGAGCAAGGCGTCGACGGCGTTCGCAACGGCGTCGGCGACCAACGCGAGTGATGCCGCGCTCGTCACCTGCGCCGTCGTGTCCTCCGGTGTGTGGAACGCAACACCGCTGCCGGTGAAGGACAGCATCGGCACGTTGAGGTCGCAGAACACCTCCGACTCGCCGAGCCATGACTCGGTCTCCGGACGGAAGATGAACGCCGCCGGTTCGAGTGCTGCGCCGATTCGCTCAGCGGATCCACCGCCGGCATCGGTCATGGCGAGTCGGGTCGGGATCAGGTGCCGGCTGCCGTCGTCGGCCGGTTCGTCGACGGCGATCGACGCACCGACATGGATCACGGCAACCGGTCGCTCGCCGTGCTCGGCACGCCGGGCGGCGACCCACTGGCGCACCCCGAGATAGTCGAGTTCGTGCCCGCCGGTTGCGAGGACGAGCAGCGGCCGGTCGGCGAACCGCTCGACGAGCTCGAGGAGCACGGCGACCCCGGTGCCACGCTCACCGGCGCAGCCGAACCAGCCGGTGAGCGGCGTCGTGATCAGCAGCGGTGGGCCCTCGAGGTCGTTGCGGGCCTCGAGGTTGGTCGTGAGCGCCGGCTCGATCCACGCATCGAGGCGGAGCCGGACCGTGTCGGCGGCGTTGAGCCGCGCATGGTCGCGGCCGGCGACGAGCACGGTCGGACGGCCGTCGTGGGCACGGGCCTCTCGGTTGACCGCCACGAGCGAACCGTCGGGATGCTCGGTGGCGATCACCAGTGCGGCGGTGGCGGCGGCGTCTGTCGTGTGGTCGAGGTCGTGATCGCGGCCTCCGGCGTGGGCGTCGGCCAACACGACCTCGACATCCGTGGTGTCGATTGAGCCGGTCCACTCGTAGAAGAACGGAAGGTGGTCGATCTCGACCCCGTCGGCGGTCAGGGTCGACTCGGTGACGTAACGGTCGAATGGCGCATCGATGCGGGTCGTGCTGAGCCCGAGCGCCGCGAAGCGGCCTTCCATCCAGTCGACGACGGCCCGGTCGACCTCCGTCCCGGCCCGATGAATGCCGAACCTCTCGTAGGTCTCGACGATGTGTCGGAGTTCCTCCCCCTGCATCGGCTCATCATGAACGGGAGTGGCGTTCGGCGCCAACGGGAACCGCGACGACAACGCGCCTACCATCGAGGGTATGCAGTTCTTGTGCCAGCCATCCCAGTTCACCGACGAGTCCGAGGCGCTCGCCATGGCCGAGGCCCGAGGTGAGCACCCGGTTGCGCTCGACATCGACGCCGTGGAGAACGAGTTCCATTGGCACGACTTCCAGTCGACGACCTACATCGTCAGCGGTGAGCTCACGATCGACGTCCGTGACACCGGCGAGCGGTTCGTGTGCGGTCCGGGCACGGTCATCTCGGCCGAGACGCCGCACATCGTCCACCGGGAGACGAGCGACGGGTACCGCGCCGTCTTCGGTTTCGATCGCAACCCGCGTGAGCTGACGATGCCGATCGACAAGCCGGCCGATACCCACCCATCGCTCAGCGCCTGATCGCCTACCGCCGGGCGCGACTCGTCCGGCTACGTCCTCAGAGCTCTGGCGTGAGGTGGTGGTGCGGACGGGCAGCTTCCATCGCTGCGGCCACCTCGAGGAGTTCACGATCGGCGCCCGGACGGCAGACGAGTTGGAGGCCGGCGGGTAGACCATCGTGGAACCCGGCGGGGATCGAGATTGCGGGGCACTCGGTGGCGGTGATCACGCAGCACGACATCATCCAACCGAGGTAGTCCGGCATCGCCTGACCGGCGACCTCGGTGGGGAACTCCAAGTCGGCAGGGAAGGGCAGCACCTGCGTCGTCGGCAGCGCCAGCACGTCGACCCGATCGAAGAGCTCGGTCACCGTTTCGCGGAGTCCGACGCGAAGCCGTTCCATCTCCATGATGTCGTCGACGGTGAGTGCGAGGCCGTACGCCATGTTCTCGCGGATCGTGTCCTTGAGTTCGTGGTGGCGATCGGCGGGGATGTCGGCGGCGAGTTGGCGAAAGCCGAGGCCCCGCACGACCCGGAAGATCTGTTCGGCACCGGGAAGCACGACACCCAATTCGACGAGTTCACCACCGGCGTCGGTCGCGACGTCGGCGGCCGCCCGGGCGAGCGCCATCGGGGCGTCATCACAGGCGAAGGCGCCGTTGATATCACCGATCCAGCCGACCGTCGCCGACATGGTCGTGGGCAGCGTCGAGGCGAAGCTGCTTGGGTCGTCGGTGAGTGCAAGCGGATCGCGCCGGTCCGGCCCGGCGAGCGCGGAAAGGACGAGTGCGACATCCCCGACCGTGCGGCCCATGGGCCCCTGGACCGACAGTCGGGCAAGGCGGTGGGTCGTCGGGTCGGCCAGTGGCACCCGGCCGATGCTCGGGCGCAGCCCGACGATGTTGTTGAAGGCGGCGGGATTCCGGAGTGAACCTCCGAGGTCGCTGCCGTCGGCGATCGGCACCATGCGAGTGGCGAGCGCCACGGCGGCGCCCCCGCTGCTTCCACCGGCACTGCGGCTGAGCTCCCAAGGATTTCGGGTGAGTCCGTGGACGGGATTGAACGTGTGGCTCCCGGTACCGAACTCCGGTGTGTTGGTCTTACCGATGATCACCGCGCCGGCGGCTTGCAAGCGTGACGCAATGAGGCCGGAGGTGCGTGCCGGCCGAGTCGAGGTCACGGTCGAGCCCGACGAGGTCGGGAGCCCGGCGACATCTTCGAGGTCCTTCACCGCTACGGGCAGGCCGTGCAACGGCCCCGCCGGTTGCGACAGTGCGTCGAGCTGAGCGGCATCGGCGAGGATCGCCTCGCGTGCCCGCCGTACCGGGATCGCATTGACGGTGCTGTCGACCTCGTCGATCCGATCGAGGTGCGCTTCGACGACATCGACCGACGTGATCTCGCGTCGCCGGAGCCGTTCGGCGAGTTCGGTGGCGGTGGCGGCGACCAGCGGATCCAGCACCCGCCGAGTATGGCAGTGTCGATCGTGGCCCGAAAACGGCCGGATCCCCGCCGCGAGGACGGGGATCCGGATCAGCGTGAAATGGTCGGGCAGGCGGGATTTGAACCCACGACCTCCTCGTCCCGAACGAGGCGCGCTACCAACCTGCGCCACTGCCCGTGGTGCGACTGAAAAGGGTATCGCCTCAGGCCGACGACGGCTCCTGGGCAACCAACGATTCGACGGCGCGCAGGATCTGGAAGGCGTTGAGCGGCTTGACGAGGTGGGTGTCGGCCCGGGCTTCGTTGGCGAGGAACGTGTCGACCTCTCGGTCGAGGAGGAGGGCGACCGGCCGAGGCTCGATATCGCCCATCTCCTCTCGTTGCCGCACGGCGAGGCATGCGGCAACGCCGCCCATGTTGCCGATCTGGAGGTCGAGCAGCACCAGGCCTGGATCGACCTGCATGATGGCCGGCACGACGTCGACGCCTGCCCGCACACGGTGCAGGAGATGAGCTCCGGCGACGGCAGCTTCGACCTCGTCGGCGAGGGCGTCGGAATCGGTGGCGAGAAGGATGTCCGTCACGCCACGGATGGTACACGGCGGCCCCCTTCGGCCCACGTTCCGGGGGATGCAGAGGGGCGCGTGTCCCGTTCGCCGGAACGGGGTTACCATGCGGCCGTGCTTGAGATCCGTGTAGATCGTCCCGAGGGTGCCGATTACGCCCAGCTCAGCCCTGAGGGCGAGCTCGATGCGTACTCGGTCGCGGCCTTCCGTGAGGCCTTCGCCGAGCTCGGCGAAGAGGCCCGCCTGATCGTCAACCTCGGCGGGGTGCAGTTCATGGATTCCGCCGGTCTCGGTGCGCTCATCGGCGGTATCCGAAAGGTGCGGGAGAACGAGGGTGTCATCGCCGTGTTCTGCGACCGGGCCAACATCACCCGTCTCCTGCACACCACCGGCTTCGATCGCATCGTGCCGGTCTGTGAGGATCTCCCGTCGGCAGTCGCCTCGCTCGACGAACCCCAGAGCTGATCCGGCGCAGGGCACGCCCGCGTCGAGCGACCGATCGAGATCTCAGCTGGTCGCTGACGGCGCGTCGGCCGTGAGCAGGTCGGCGACGCGACCCAGACCGTCAAGGTCGTGCACGTCGTCGTTCAACATCGGCACTCGCACCAGCACGGCATCGGGCGCGCTTTCGGCCAGGTCGGCGACGCGAGCCTCGTCGTCGGCTGCGGCAGTGGCGAGGTCGGCGAGAGCGGTCGCCGCGCCGGCGCCAGGTGAGCCGGCGAGCTCGGCCTCGATCATCGCCGCCCGTTCCGTGCCGACGCCGGTGGCAGGCAGCATGCGGTTGACCACCACGCCCGAGGCATCGAGGCCGGCGGCTCGGATCCGGTCAAGGAAATAGCGGGCCTCGTCGAGGGTGTCGCTGCGGGGCGAAGCGACGAGCACGAACGCGGTGCGGTCGTCGCCGAGGAGCTCGAGGGTCGATTGGGCCCGGTCGCGAAAGCCGTCTTCCATTCCCTGGAACGCCTGGAAGAACGCCACGGCTTCGTCGACGACGGCGGCGCCCACCACGCGGGCGAGTTGGCGCAGCACGCCTTGCGCAGCCCGGTTGGCGACGCCGATCAGCCCCTTGTTGGAGGCGGTGACGACCTTGTAGATCGGATTGTCGAGCAGTCGGGTGAGGAGTTTCGGTGCCTCGAGGAACGCGAGGGCGTCGCGAGTGGGCGGCGTGTCGACGACGATGAGATCCCACTCCCCGCTGCTGGAGAGTTCCGAGAGCTTTTCGACCGCCATGTAGTCCTGGGTGCCCGAGAGGGTGCCGCTGACGTTCTTGTAGAAGCGGTTGCCGAGGATGCGATCGGCTTGCGCGTCGTCGCGGGCGTGCCGACGTACGACCTCGTCGAACGTCGACTCCGTGTCGAGCATGAGCGCCGCAAGGGTGCCGTCCCACGGCCCGTCGATCACGGTGGGGGTGTTCGAGAGTTCGCCGATACCGAGCGAGTCGGCGAGACGTTTTGCCGGGTCGATCGTCACCACACAGGCGCGGCGGCCGGCGGTCGCGGCGGCGAGGGCGGTGGCGGCCGACGTCGTGGTCTTGCCGACGCCACCCGTGCCGCAACAGATCACGACCTGGCTCTCGGCGAGAAGTTCGGCGAAGCCCGTCACTCGTCGCCCTCCTCGGGAAGTGCTTCGATGGCGGCGGTGAGTACGGAGGCGAGTTCGGCGATCTCGCCGGGCCCGATCGACGAACCGAAGCGATGCGGCAGGCAGATCTGATCGAGCGGGAGCAGGGCACCGAGCCGGTCGAGCTGTTCGCGCTGGAGACGGAGTCGACCGGCACGGAAATCAGCGGCGGCGGCGAGCGCGGTGCGCTCGTTGTCGGTGAGGTCGAGGTCCGCCCCGGCCGCAAGGGTGGCGAGGTCGTGGTCGAGGTCATCAAGGTCGGGCAGCACGCTGTTGACCACAGCGGGGCCAAGATGCACCCCGAGGTCCTCCTCGATGGCGAAGCTCGTCTCGATCATTTCGTTGACCGGTGTCTCCTCGGGGATGGTCACCAGCATCACCTTGCAGCGGTCCGGGTCGCCGATCATCTCCAGGACCTCGACGGCTTGGCGGTGCAGCACACCTGTCTTCGCCGCGTCTCGGACGCCGGCGGGGGAGCGAAGGAAGCCGACGGCGTGCCCGGCGGCGGGAGCATCGATGACGATGAGGTCGTACGCGCCCGCTTCTTCGAAGGCCTTGATGCGGCCGAGGATGAGGAGATCCTTGATGCCCGGTGTGGCCGTGGCCACCACCTCGAGCAGGCCGGTTGTGGCCATCCGGCCCACCAATCGCTTGAACCCGTGAGTCTCGAGCCACTCCATGAGGGCGGCGTCAGGGGTGATCGACTTCAGGGTGATCGAGCCGTGACGAACACCATCGATCTCCGTCTCCTCGAAGACGGTCGATTCCTCGTAGCCTTTGGGTTCAGCACCGAACAACGATGCTGCGCCGGAACGGCCAGCCACCTCCACGAGGAGGACGGACTGGCCGGCACGAGACGCAGCGGTGGCCACTGCCGCCGCCGTGACCGTCTTCCCGACACCCCCCTTGCCCGCAACGATCAGGACATTCGACGATGAGAAGAAATGGCTGGGATGCATTTCCCTCCTCGCCGCTGCCTTCCTTGACCGGGAGTTCATCGGCCGACGGTGGGGGCGGTCGGCCGTCGTCGCTTCGACGCCGCGTTAGCCTATCGGTCGCCTTCGTGGCGCTCCTCGTCGGGGCACTGTCCGCCATGAGCCCCGCTCGAGCCCAGAACCAGGCGCAGGATACGACCAACGAGCCACTCGTTTTCGACGTGGTGCAGATCTCCGGGTTCGTCGACCGCATCGTGGCCGACTTCATCGAGACGTCGATCGACAACGCCGAAGCCGGCGGCAGCGGCGGCCTGATTCTTCAGGTCAACAGCACTCGGGCGGTCGTCTCCGACGAGCGTTTGGTCGAACTCGCCGAGAAGATCAGCGAGGCCGAGGTGCCGATCTACGCCTGGGTCGGGCCGTCCGGTGCCGATGCCCGAGGCACGGTCGCACAGTTGATCGCAGCAACCGACGAAATCGGTGTCGCCGTCGGTGCCGAGTTCGGCGAGACGGGCGAACTCGTCATCCCCGAGGCGCTGCTGATGCCGTCGTTCGTCGAGGTCGCCGAGTCCTTGCGCGGGAACACCGTCGACGAGGAGACCGTCATCACCTTCGGTCTCGCCGACCGGGACTCGCCAACCCTCGCCTTCTTCGCCCTCGATCTGCCGGGCTTTGCCTCCGAGATCGACACGAGCGGCGATGACGCCGTGCGCGTGCCTGTCTCGCCGGTGCGCTTCTCGAAGCTGTCGCTCTTCGACGGTTGGATGCACACGTTCGCCAGTCCGGCGATGACCTACCTGTTGTTCCTGATCGGCGCCGCACTGCTGATCTTCGAGTTCTATACCGCCGGTGTCGGTATCGCCGGGGTGCTCGGCGCGGGTTGCTTCGTCATCGGCTGCTACGGCCTTGATGTCCTGCCGACCCGTCCCTGGGCGCTGGCACTGCTGATCATCGCCATGCTCGGCTATGCGGTTGATGTCCAGACCGGGGTGGCCCAACTGTGGTCGGTGATCGCCACGGCGTGTCTCGTTGTGGGTTCGCTGTTCCTGTTCGATGGGTTTGCGATCTCTTGGATCACCTTGCTCGCCGGCATCGTCGGCATCTCGGTGTCGATGATCTCGGGCATGCCGGCCATGATCCGCACGCGTTTCGGCACACCGACGATTGGCCGCGAGTGGATGATCGGCACGATGGGCGAGGCTGCCGAGGACATCAAACGTGAGGGCGTCGTCACGATCGACGGCGCACCATGGAAGGCGCGTGTCAATCGCACCACGCCGATCGCCAAGGGAGATCCGGTCCGGGTCGTCGCCATCGAAGGGCTCTATCTGGAGATTGAACCCGAGGAGGGTGGTGCCCGCGACTATCGCGAGATGCGCGGCAACCGCGGCGACGACGCCGGGGCCGACACCGACAGCGACTGATCGTCGTGCACCGTTTGTGACGTTGCCTGGAGTGTTTCAGGCGCACAACGGGCATGGAACCGCCTGTTCTGGACTGAAAACAGTGTGCCAGCACGCTCTGTGGTCGGTTTATGCCCAAATCCCACCAAAAGCGTTTGTGGCCGATGTCCCAAGCTGATAGTCACTTTTGTGCAGTCGGGAGTCGTCGTCAGGAGTTGGTATGGCGCTCACCACCAGTCAAGCGGAGTGGCAGTTCAAGGCAGCATGCCGCGGACCACAAGCTGCCGTCTTCTTCCCGCCCACCACCCCGGAGCGTCGCGACGAGAAGCGTTTCCGCGAAACGATCGCCAAGGGGATCTGTGAGGAGTGCTGCGTCCGCGACGAATGCCTCGACTATGCGATGAAGATTCGTGAGCCGCACGGCATCTGGGGCGGCCTCTCCGAAACCGAACGCCGGCACCTCGCCAACGCCTGAACCGTCACCACTCGACGGGCTGCTCAGCCCTGGGGCAGGCGCGGCCCGGCGATCCGGAGATCACCGCGACGACGGGTCACGCCCGTCTCGTCGAGTCGGGTGATCAACGGGATCGCGAACTTGCGCGTGGTGCCCCACGCATCGCGGGCCTCGGCGACGGTGATTCCATCGGGCTGGTCGGTCAACAACCGAGCCACCACCCGGGCCGCCTCGTCGATGGCGCTCGCGGCGAAGACGACACCACCTTCCTGCACGAGTGCGCCGCGTCGGACGAGTTCGCGAATCTCGGCCGGGTCGGCGTCGTCGAGGTCCGGAGGTGCAAACGGATCGGCTTCGAGTCGAGCGACCAGATCGCTGTCGGCTAGGACATCGATCGAGTTGGCGGCCCGGGCCCGGGCTCCATCGATAACGATGTCGTCGAGCGCCTCGAGCACGGCTCGCTCGAACTCGTCGAGCGGAGCAATGTCGAGTCCGAGATCCCCTGCGTGCGCAACGGCTTTGCGGAGTTCGTCGGCCGTGGCGGCCAAGGCGGCGGGATCGACCGCCCACCGGCCGACGTCGGGCGTGCGGTGTTCGCCGGTGAGTCGGCGCAGGTGGTCGACGTCGACGCGGCCCCGCTCACGGACCACCCGCTCGACGTCGCGATCGGGATTCGCCTGCGACGCCGGAACGATCGGATCGACGTCGAGGATCTCGCCACCGCCGAGCGTGACCCCCTGACCCGACTCGCGGAGGATGAAGCGGTCGCCGGGCACGAGCGGGAGGCCGATCGGCAGATGCATCCGCACCGCTCCGGTGGCTCCCGGTTCGATCGCATCGGGGCCGAGCACGCGAACGCGGACGGGGTGCTCGCCGGAACCGAGGTAGAGCAGGTGCGCCCCGCGCCGAGTCACCGGCCGGTCGAGCGATTCCAGCACTCGCAGACTGGCGTCGATCGTGCGGGTGACATGCCAGTCGTCAGGTCGCACGAGCACGTCACCGCGGCGGAGCTGGTCGTGGGAGACGCCGGAGAGGTTCGCGGCGACGCGGTTGCCGGGCCCGACCTTCGTGCGGTCGGCGTACTGGCTTTGCAACCCGCGCACCCGGACGGTGGTGTGCTGCGGCAGCACGGACAGCTCGTCCTCGACCCGCACCATCCCGCCGGTGAGCGTTCCGGTGACGACCGTGCCGGCGCCCTTGGCCGCGAACACGCGATCGATCCACAGGCGAGGCTTCTTGTCATCCCTTGCCGTTGGAGTGACGTCGAGGAGGTGATCGAGCGCGGCGTTGAGGTCGTCGATGCCGTGCCCGTCGATCGCGTCGACAGGCACGATGGGGGCGTCGGCCAGGAAGGTGCCCTCGGTCCGGTCGGCGATCTCCATCTGGGCGATCGTGGCCAGTTCATCGTCGACGTGGCCGACCTTGGTCAGCGCGACGATGCCGTGGCGGATGCCGAGCAGGCTGAGGATGCGAAGGTGCTCCTCGCTTTGGGGTTTCCAGCCCTCGGTTGCGGCGACGACGAAGATGCATGCGTCGACACCACCGACGCCGGCGAGCATGTTCTTGAGAAAGCGGACGTGGCCGGGCACGTCGATGAACGAGACGCCCCGACCCGACGGCAGTTTCGTCCCGGCAAACCCGAGATCGATGGTCAGGCCACGAGCCTTTTCTTCCTCGAGCCGATCCGGGTCGGTGCCGGTGAGCGCCTTGATCAGCGTGGACTTGCCGTGGTCGACGTGACCGGCGGTGGCGACGACGTGCATCAGGTGGTGCTCGTGAGCGAGCGGAGCGCGCCGGCGACGACCTCGTCGTCGTCGGGATGGATCGTGCGCAGATCGAGCACGGTCGTCTCGCCGGCGGAACGGTCGCCGTGGTCGACGCGGGCGATGATCGGGTGGTCGAGTCCACGCAGCGCCTCGCGCTGGTCGCCTTCGACCGCGACACCGATCGAGGGGATCTCCACGCCGGGAAGCGTGCCACCGCCGGGCGTGGACATGACGTCGACGATCTCGCCGACTCCGTAGGCATCGGCCCGCTCGCGGAGTTGGTCGACGGTGAGCGAAGCCATGCGCCAGAACGGGATCGCATCGCCGTCCTCGGCCAGGTAGGCGAGCGCCGTCGCCTGCAGAGCGGCCAGCACGAGCGAACCGGGCCGAAGCGCCCGGGCTAACGGATGCGCGGCGCACTTCCGGACGAGTTCGGCGTCGCCCGCGATGATCCCGGCCTGCGGTCCGCCGAAAAGCTTGTCGCCGGAGAACATCACGAGGCCGGCCCCGCCATCGAGGGTCTGGCGGGCGGCGGGCTCGTCGGCCAGCCAGCCGGGCGGATCCCCCTTCAGCCATGGGCACCGGCTGTCGAGGAAGCCCGAGCCGATGTCGGCGACGAGCGGTGCGTCGAGTCCGGCGAGTTGGGCCGTCGTGGGCGCCTCGGTGAAACCGACGATCGTGTAGTTCGACTGGTGGACCCGCAACACGACGGCGACATCGTTGTTGGGGTCGTCGATGGCGCTGCGGAAGTCGTCGGCGCGTGTGCGGTTGGTCGTGCCGACCTCGATGAGGTTGGCGCCGGACCGGGCCATCACGTCGGGGATTCGGAAACCACCGCCGATCTCGACCAGTTCGCTGCGGCTGACGACGACGTCCCTGCCTTCGGCAAGACCTCCGAGACCGAGCAGGACGGCAGCGGCGCAGTTGTTGACGATGATGGCGTCCTCGGCGCCGCAGGCCTTGGCGATCAGCGCGCCGGCGGTGGCCATGCGCGAACCGCGCTGGCCGGTGGTGAGGTCGAGCTCGAGGTTGGTGTAGCGCTCGGGCTGCTCCCACGCCATCGGCGCCCGCCCAAGGTTGGTGTGCAGGATCGTGCCGGTTGCGTTGATGACGGGGCGCAGCATCCGCCGGCTCGTGGCAACCGCGATCGACCGCGCAGAATCGGGGGCGCCGGCCGCAATTGCGGCACGCGCCGCGTCGACCAGCATCGGGTGCGGAAGGCCGACGTCCGCGATCGACCGTGCCAGCTTGTCGACGGACGGTGGACGATCGGCAGGGGCGCTCATCGATGGCAGCTTAGAGCGCTGGTTCCCGCCGGGACCCAGGCGCGTCTGGGAGCCCCGGAGTGGGTCCTACGCTGAGGGGGTGTTCCGCATCCTCGCCATCCTCTTCCTCGTCGTCCCGATCCTGGAGATCTGGGTCCTGATCCAGGCAGCAGAGGTGGTCGGTGGCGTCAACGCGATCGCCTTGATGATTCTGATCTCTGCGGCGGCCGCCTTCCTCGTCCGGCGCGAAGGGCTCGGCTTGCTCATGCGCTTCCAGCAGCGTGTCAACGCCGGGGAGTTGCCCACCAAGGAACTGCTCGACGGCTTGCTCGTCGCGATGGCCGGCGCCTTGATGCTCACGCCGGGCTTCGTCACCGACGCAGTCGGCCTGCTGTGTCTGCTCCCGCCCTCTCGGGCGATCATCCGGACCGTTCTCATCGCCCGCTTCGGGTCGCGCATGACGGTGACCGGTCCGGGCTTCGGCGGTGCGCCTGGTGCCGGTTTCGGTGGTCCCGGCTTTCCGGGCGGTGAGGTACCCGGCGACATCATCGATGTCGGCGATGCCGACTACGACCGCCCTGAGGATCCGCCCGAACTCGAGCGCTGAACAGTGGCGTCCGCCGGCTCGGTGCTCGATTCGTTCTCGTCGAGCGCATCGAGTGCGGCCATGGCAGCGTCGAGCATGCGAGCACTGCAGCCGGCCATCTCGACCGGTGGCACGTACTCCTCGGCGAGCACCCGGGCGATCGCCCGGAGCTGCTCGGCCGCCGGTGTCTCGCCGAGCGCAGCAGGATCGCCCTGGTCGCCGTTGACGCTGACCGCCGGCTCGATCGGGACCTGCCCGAGGAGAGGCGCACCGATGTCGTCGGCGAGTTGCTGGCCGCCGCCCTCACCGAACAGCGAGTGGCGCGAACCATCAGGCGCCACGAACTCACTCATGTTCTCGATGACGCCGACGATTCGCAGATAGTTCTTCGCTCCCATGTCGGCGACGCGGGCCGCGACTTTCTGGGCGTTGAGTGCCGGCGTCGTGACGATCAGCATCTCGGCCCGGGGCAGCATCTTGGCGAGGCCCATCTGCACATCGCCGGTGCCGGGTGGCATGTCGATCAGGAGGTAGTCGAGATCGCTCGGCCAGGCGACGTCCTGACAGAAGTGCTGGACGGCCCGATTGAGCATGAGGCCGCGCCACATGAGGGCGGAGTCCTCCTGGTCGACGAGGAAGCCCATCGACACGACTTCCAGGCGGCCCGTGCCGATCTCGCGCACGAGTGGCTGGATCTTGCCGTCCTTGGAGACGAGGTCACCGTCGACGCCGAGCATGCGCGGGACCGAGAACCCCCAGATGTCGGCGTCCATCACTCCGACGGCGTACCCCTGCTCGGCGAGTGCCGCCGCCAGGTTGGTGGTGATCGACGATTTGCCGACCCCACCCTTCCCGGAGGCGACCATCACGACCTTGGTGGTCGAAGGAATGCTCGTATCGGGTGCGTTCTGGCTGACGTTGAAGCGGGCCTTAGCCATCGCCTCGGACCGTTCGTCCTGGGTGAGCTCGCCCCAGTCGATCGTGACCCGGGTGACCCCGGGCAACGAGGTCAGTCGAGCGCGAATGTCCTTTTGGATCTGGGCGCGCAGGGGGCAGCCGCTCGTGGTGAGGTCGATCTGGAGACGGACCCATCCGTCGTCGGTGACGGTGGCACCCTTGGCCATGCCGAGCTCGACGATGTCGCTTCCGAGTTCGGGGTCGATCACGCCACGCATCAGACCCATGACGTAGTCGGGGGTGGGGGGAGACGTCGTGGCCACGTCGATCAGGATAGGCGTCGTGTGGCCTGCCGAAAGCGGCCGGGCAGATTCGCGTGGCGTGGGGTCGCCCCACTTCCACCAACCGAAGACGGACCGATACACTCGGAGTTCACGGTTCGACGATCCCGTCGCATCTCCGTCCTTCAGGAGGAACCCACCATGATCATGCTCACCGACAACGCCGCTTCGAAGGTCAACGAGCTCATCAGCGCCGAAGGTGAAGACGGGCTCGCCCTGCGCGTGGCCGTTCGCCCCGGCGGCTGCTCGGGCTTCTCCTACGAGATGTACTTCGACACCGATCGCGCCGCCGATGACATCACCAAGGACTTCGGTGGCATCGACGTCGTCGTCGATTCCCAGTCGGCCCAGCTGCTCGAGGGCGCAACCCTCGACTACAAGGACGGCCTCCAGGACGCCGGCTTCTCGATCGATAACCCCAACGCCCAGCGCACCTGTGGCTGCGGCCAGTCGTTCAGCTGAACCCGATCCCCGCGATCGGGCCACGGCCCTGACCAACGCCCTGCTTCGGCGGGGCGTTTGTCGTTTTCCGACCGCTGGTCAGACGAGCGAGAGCGCGTCGCGGAGCTCGCTGCGATCGAAGGTGGTGTCGAGCCGGGCGCGGATCGAGTTGTCGGCGGCGGCGACGAAGATGGCGGGCTCGAACGGGAGCGCCATGGCGTTCACGGCTGGTGTGAGTTCAGGGAAGCCGCCGGCCGCGAAGTCCGACGGGTCGACGTAGACCTCGGCGTGGATCACATTGAGGTCGGTGCGATCACCGGCCTCCTCGATCAAGAGGTCGACGACGGGACCACAGATGTCGGTCTGACAGAACCCGGGTGTGGAGATCAGCAGCACGGTGGGCTTGTCGTTGGCAACGGCGTCGACGAGATCGATCTCGTGGAACGCACAGTCGACCGCCCGGGTGCAGATCGGGGTGACCCCCTTGGGGTCGTCGACGGTAGGGGTCGGTGCCGATGGAAGCAGATCACCGACCTGAGGGATCTCGATGTCGACCCGATCGGCGACGAGGAACGGCACGGGCTCGACGGCGGGATGGTCGGGCAACTCGGCGACGAACTCACCAGGGGCGTCGAAGGTCATCACGAGCGGGAAATACGGCGTGATGATGCCCTCGGTGCGGCGGGCGACCATGGTCTCGAGGGCGACCGTGTCGCCCTGACGGATGCGCACGGCGAGCTCGGCGGGTGCGGATTCACGCATGACATCGATCTCGTCGCGCACGAGGAACGTGAGCCGCTGTGCGATGCCTGCCACGAGGATCGGTGCCTGCCGAAAGCCGTCGGGGAACGCTGGTGTGAGGAAGCTGAGGTTCTCGCTCGGAACGGCGGGTTGCGTGTCGGAACCGCAGGCGATCAGCGCGATCGATCCGGTGGCGAGACCACCCAGGAGGAATGAACGACGGGGGAGGCCCTGCACGAGACACAACGCTAACCGCCGTCCGAGGTCGGAGGACGAGCCGTGGTCGTATCGACGACCGCTAGCGTCGGGGTTCGTGACCGGTACGTCGCAGGAGAGCGTTGAGATCATCGTCAATGGGGAGACCGTGGTTGTCGCTGACACCACGGCGACCCTGCTCGACGTCCTGCGGGGGCGCGCAGGCATGGTGTCGGTCAAGGACGGGTGTTCGCCGCAGGGTCAGTGCGGATGTTGCACCGTCCTCGTCGATGGTCAGCCGCGCGTCTCGTGCGTGACCCCCGTCCGCCGCGTGCGGGGCCGTGAGGTCACGACCGTCGAGGGTCTGGCGCCCGATGTCCGCGCCGCCTGGGGCGAGGCGTTTGCCGCGACTGGTGGCAGCCAGTGTGGTTTCTGCACACCGGGCATCGTCTGCCGTTTCGAGGGTCTGCGGGCCAAGGAGATTTCCCACGATGACCGTGCCAAGGCAGCCGATGCCTTGCTCGCCCACATGTGTCGGTGCACCGGATGGCAACCAGTGCTCGATGCCTGGAAGGTCTTCGGCACACCGGTGACCTTGGGCGACGCCGAGGCCGCGGCGACGCGGGCGGAGATCGAGGGCGGGGTCGCCCAGTCGGTCGGACCGCACGTCGCACTCGGCGAGGGCGGCTTCAGCGATGACATCGCGCCACCGGGCGCGCTGGTCGCCGTGCCCGACGGCGATGGGTGGGCCGTCGCTGAGACCCGCGCTGCGGCGCTCGCCGCCGCCGGAAAGATTCAGGGCCGCCGAACGACCGCCGACTATCCGCCACCGATCGAGCTCCCCGAGGGGGACTTCGACGCAGTGCTCCGGACCACCTGGACCGAACCGGCCTACCTCGAGACCGATGCGTCCTGGTGTGAGCCCGGTGGCGAGCCGGCGTCGCTGCTGGGCAACGGTGGGGCGTTCGGCGGGAAGCTCGAGTCCGGACTCGGCGAGGTCGCCCGCCGACTGGCCGACGAGCACGGCCACCCGGTTCGGGTGCTGCTCGCCCGCGAGGACGTCGTGCGCACCGGGCCGAAGCGCCCCCCGATCGCCGGTGGGATGAACGCCGACGGCTCCGGTCTCCTCCGCGTTGCCCGCACGCCCGGGATCGTCGAGGCCATCGCAAGGGTCGCCCCCGACGTCACCGTCGAGGAAGTCGACGTGGTCGGTCCGCCGACGTCGGCGGCCATCCGCGGCGCCGGTTGGCTCGAGGCGGCCGTGTTGCTCGCTGCCGCGCGCGGCGAGGTCGTTTGGATCACGGAGCCGACCGGGGGAGAGGCCACCGCCTCGATCGCCGCCGACGGCACGATCGAAGTGCAGGTTCGAGCCGGTGATCCGCTCGATGAGACCACGCTGCGCTCCTACTGCACCGGAGCTGCGCACATGGGGCTCGGACTCGTGCGAAGCGAGTCGATTGCGGTCGATCCCGAGACCGGTGAGATCCATGACCTCACCATCCGGTCCTTCGGTGTCGTTCGCGCCGTCGACACACCGACGATCGAGATCGATGTACTGGCCGACGAGCGACCGGCCGTCAACGGCTCCGATGCGGTGATGGCTGCCGTCGCGGCGGCGGTGTGGCTGGCCGAGGGCACACCGACGGCGTGGCCGACGTCCCGGTAGGCGAGGTCAGCGGGGGTCGCCCTGTGGCCCGCGGATCAGACGACCCGGTGTCTCGCCGGTGAACTGATCGTCGAGCACGGTGACGGCACCGCGGCACACGGTTGCGCCGTAGCCCTCGGCCCGTTGCACATAGCGCTTCGCGCCGGTCGGCAGGTCGTCAACGAGATGCGGAAGCTCGACCGCCAGGCCGTCGAGATCGATCACGTTGACGTCGGCCCGCATGCCCGGAGCGAGCAGGCCACGGTCGTGGAGTCCGTACATCTCGGCGGTCTGACGGGTCTGGCGATGCACGAGCCACTCGATCGGCATCTGGTCGCCACGCGCACGGTCGCGGGCCCAGAACTGCAGCATGAAGGTCGGCATGCCGCCGTCGGCGATCGTGCCGCAGTGGGCACCCGCATCGGCGAGACCCATGCGGGTGTGGGGATGCTGATGGAGCTCCCACAGGTGATCGAGGTTGTGGTTCGAGTAGTTGAAGAGCGGGTAGTAGAGGAGGCCCCTCCCGTTCTCCGACATCATCTGGTCGTAGGCGACCTCGGCCGGCTCGACCCCCCGTGCTGCGGCGAGCCCTGCGCATGTCGCCGCCGGGTCGGGTTCGTAGTCGGCTTCGCCGGAGAACGGGTAGAGCTTGTCCCAGCTGCGGGTGATCGATGCGATGAAGTCGCTCCAGACAGCGGGCACCTCGGTGGTGAGCGCAGCACGCACGTCGGGTCGGGCGAGTTCCTCGAGGCGCTCGTGTTCGGGCAATTGGCCGATGAGTCCCCAGGTGGGGCACAGCATGAACGGGTTGACCGTCGCCGACCACGACTCGAGGATGCCGACCGGCCGACCCGACACTTGGGCGAGGATGTTGAGCCCGTCGGCCTGGGCCTGCTCGAGCAGCCGGAGGTCCTCTCGCCACAGGTCCGGTGCGTAGTCGGGCTGGTTGAGGTTGAACACGACCGGTTGGCCGGTGATCCGGGCAACGGCGCGCATCCACGAGAACGAGTCGGGCACCTCGGGATGGTGGGTGGCGGTCTGGAAGACGCCATGGCCGACCTCGGCGATCGAACGAGCGATCGCAAGGAGTTCGTCGTCGGTGGCGAACGTGCCGGGCACGAGTTCGCCGTCGACCGCCTTGTGCAGTGGTGTGCGTGAGGTGGAGAAGCCGAGCGCACCGGCCCGGAGTCCCTCGCCGACGAGTTCCGCCATTGCGTCGATGTCGTCGGGGGTGGCGTCGTCGATCGCTCGCTCGCGCATGACATAGGCGCGCAGTGCGCCATGGGGCACCTGGGTGCCGAGGTCGAGTACCCACTGGCGGGCATCGAGGTCGTCGAGGTACTCGGGGAAGGTCTCCCAGCCCCACTGGATGCCGTCGGTCAGGGCCGCCCCGGGGATGTCCTCGACGCCTTCCATCAGTTGGATCAGGAAGTCGCGCCGATCCGCGGCGGCCGGCGCAAAGCCGACACCGCAGTTGCCCATCACCGCCGTGGTGACGCCGTGCCACCCGGACGGTGTGAGCTCGGGGTCCCAGGTCGCCTGCGCGTCGTAGTGGGTGTGCGTGTCGACGAACCCGGGGGTGACGAGGCGGCCGTGGGCGTCGATCTCGCGTCGCCCGGCGCTGATATCGGAGCCGATCTCCGTGATCGTCTCGCCGTCGATGGCGATGTCGGCGGCCCGGGCCGCAGCGCCGGAACCGTCGATGACCTGACCGTTGCGGATGACGAGATCGTGCATGATCCGATCGTAGGGGACCGACGGGCTCACCTGTCAGGTGTGGCGCCGCTCCGCATGGCGGCGGTCGACGCTACCGTCGTCGGCGATGACCGTCCGTCGCCCTGCACCTGCCGGGCTCCGCCTCGTTGCCGACCCGTCGCTCGTTCGGCGCGACAGCGGCCGGGTGCTGGTCGGTGGCTCACCGTTCCGGATGATGCGCTTGAGTGAGGCCGGTGCTCGGACGGTCGATCGATGGATCGACGGGGCGCCGGTACGGACCGGCGCAGAGGCGACACTTGCCCGGCGACTCCTCGATGCCGGCTCGATGCATCCGGTGGCGTCGCCAGCCGCTGACCGAGACGCCACCGTCGTCACCCCCGTGAGGGACGAACCGGCCCTCACCACCCTCCCGACGGGTGGTCGCCCGACCATCGTCGTCGACGACGGTTCGCGCCCGCCGATCGGCCCGATCGATGGTGTCCGGGTGATTCGGCGTGATGTCAGCGGCGGTCCGAGCGTGGCTCGGACCGACGGCCTTGCGCTCGCCCGGGCCGAGGGCGCCGAGTTCGTTGCCTTCGTGGACGCCGATGTCACCGTCGATCCCGAGGCGGATCCCACCGGCTCCGACTGGATCGACCGATTGCTCGGGCACTTCGACGATCCGGCCGTTGCGGCGGTGGCGCCCCGTGTCGTGTCGGCGCCCGGTGACACCATCCTCGCGGCGTACGAGGAGACCTTCTCGCCCCTCGACCTCGGCAACGCTCCGTCGCTCGTCGCGCCGGGTCGGCGGGTCTCCTACGTCCCCACGGCGGCGCTGATCGTCCGAGTGGCAGCGATCGACGCGGTCGGCGGATTCGACAAGGCGCTGCGGTACGGCGAGGACGTCGATCTGGTCTGGCGGCTCGCCGCCGCCGGGCACACCGTCCGCTACGACCCGTCCGTCGAGGTGCAGCACCGTCCTCGGTCGTCGTGGAGCGCCTGGTTCTGGCAGCGCATGTCCTACGGTTCGGCTGCGGCCCCCCTCGCCAGTCGACACGGTGACGCGATCGCGCCCAGCCGAGCACCGGTCGAGTTGTACGGAACGATCGCCGCTGCCGTGGTCGCACCGGGAGCACTCGTCGCAGGCGCGGCCGCCGCAACGGTCACCGCAGCCCAGATCCGCGTCCGCCGAGCGCTCGGGGAACATCACCAGCCGGCCGCCGTGAACGGAGCAATGGCCCAGGCATTCGGCTCCACCGTCGCCGCGATCCCACGTGCGTGGGCCCCGTTGGCGCTCGTCGCCGCTGCGGCCGGACGGCGGCCACGGCGACGACTTGCCGCGATGGTGGTGACCGCCGCCGCCGTCGAGGTGCTGCAGTGCCGCCCGGCGGTCGGCCCCTTCCGGGCGACGACGGCCCGACTCGTCGACCACCTCGCCTACGGCGTCGGTGTCTGGCAGGGCGTCGTGCGTGAACGTTCGTTGACGGCTTTGCGCCCCGCTCGCAGCGAGAACGGGGTTCGGAGCACGGATGCCTCGGCGTCTACCGTCACGCCATGACCTCGATCGTCCAATCCCGCCTCGACGCCCTCGTCGCCCGCTGCCGTCGTGAAGTCGACGAGGGCCGCCTGCCCGGCTACCAACTCGCCGTCGGCTTTGAGAACGAGATCGTCTACGCAGAGGCCTACGGCGATGCAGCCGACCGCAACCGCTTCCACACCTACTCGGCGGTGAAGCCGACTGTCAGCCTCACCGTGCTCGAGCTCGCAGCCGAGGGGTTGCTCGATGTCGACGCCACCGTGGCGTCCGTGCTGCCCTCGTTCGGGGAGAACGGCAAGCACGCCATCACGCTCTCACAGGTCCTGCTCCACGCCGGTGGCTTTCCGACCGCCCCGATCGGTGCTGAGGCGATCGATCGGCAACAGCGGCTCGAGCGGTACGCAAGCTGGCACACCACCTGGGAGCCGGGCACTCGCTTCGAGTACCACCCGTCGCAGGCGCACTGGGTTCTTGCCGACATGATCGAAGAGGTGGTGGGCCGCCCGTACGCCGATGTCATCACCGAACGCCTCATGACCCCGGCCGGTCAGCCTCGCTGGCTCGCGATCCCCGAGGACGAGCAGGGCGACATCAAGGATGTGTTCGACGTCGGCGACCCGATCGACCCGGCGGAGTTCAAGGCGCTCCATGGTGTCGACATGCCCGAGACCGAGGTCACCAACGAGGCCCTGAGGGTGTTCAACGACCCGATGGTCCGTGCCGGTGGGCACCCGGGTGGGGGCGGTATCGCCTCGGCGTCGTCGATGGCCGGGTGGTACCAGGCGATCCTCCACGACCGCGGCGACATCTTGCGCCCGGAGGTCAAAGACGACGCGCTGCGCACGATCCGCCAGACGCACCCCGATCCGCTCGGCACCCGCGCCAACCGCACCCATGCCTTCACGATCGCGGGCGCCGATGACCAGAAAGCGCTCCGCGGCCACGGCCACGCATCGAGCGAGTGGGCCTTCGGTCATGGTGGAGCGAAGGGTCAGATCGGCTGGGCTGACCCGGCGACCGGTATCTCGCTCGGCTTCATGACCCACGGCCTTGACCGCAACGATCTCGTCGTCGGGCGTCGAGGGATTGCGATCTCCTCGAAGGCCGGCGTGCTCACGACGCCGGAGTAGCGCTCCCGGTCGGAGCGTTCGCCCGCACGGCCGCCCACATCGCCGCCATCATCAGCACGACGACGAGCGAAACCCAGCCGAGCGCCTCCTGACTGGTTTGGTCGGCGAGCAGGCCGATCACGGCGGGCACGATGATCGCGCCCGCCGAGGAGGTCGCCAGCTGATACCCGACGATCCGAGCGGCTCGATCCGCCCCGAGATAGATCGGGGTGCGGTTGACGACGGCCGGGAACATCACCGAGAAGGCGAAGCCCAAGAGTGGTAACGCAAAGCCGCCGAGCCCACCGGGGTCGGCCGCGAAGATGGCGGCGGCGACGACCGCAAGCGCCGACGCCCGACTCATGATCACCTCGGGCGCCACCCGGTCGCCGCCGAATGCGAGCAGGAAACGACCGACGGTGAGACCGCCCCAGTACGAGGCGACGAAGACGCTGGCCAGCACTTCGTCGGTGCCGCGAGCTTCGCTGAGCAGAGTGAAGCTCCATTGGCCGGCGGAGACCTCCACCCCGACGTAGAGGAAGAACCAGCCGAGCACGAGGGCGAGCAGGTACGGCGGCGCCTCCACCGTTCGGCCTCGGGTTGCCTCGACGTCGGGTGCGTCGGGCGTGTCGTCGAAGCCTTCCCTGGCCAGCGGCGACGCCACGACGATGCCGGCCTGCAACACGGCGAAAATCCAGAACGGCACCCCCCAACGATCGCCGCCGGCGACGAAGGCGGCAGCAACGAGTGGACCGGCCGATGCGCCGACCCCGTAGAAGCCGTGGAGCAGGCCCATCGCTCGTTGTCCGCGTTTCACGGCGATCCAGGCGTTCACGGCGGAGTCGAGCGTTCCGTTGCCGAGGCCGAGGAGTGCGAAGCCGACGAGCGTTGTCGCCCACGACGAACCGAGCCCGATGATCCCGAACGCCAGTGCGGCCAGGGTCGAGCCCATCCGGAACACCGTCGTCATGCCGAACCGTTCGCTGAGGTGACCCGACGCCACCGAGGCGATCAGGTAGCCCCCGGAGAGGCAGGCGAAGACCTGACCGAACGAACCGTCATTGCGTCCGAAGTCGTCGCGGAGGTCAGGCCAGACCGTGCCGATCGCCCCGTCGGTCAAGCCGAGCAGGACGAAGGCGCCAAGGCCGATGAGGATCGCCCTCTGGGGTGGGGTGGCAAAGCGGCCGGACACCGGTGCAGTCTGCCGACTCGCCCGCCCGGATACTGATTACGTCCGACCCCGTGCGCGGAGATACTCCTGCCCGACCGCTCGCGATTCCGGGTCGTGCATGGCGTTGATGAGGGCGTCGGCATCGCTCCAAGCGGTGCCGGTCGACACGAGCGCTTCCGCCGCCGCGTCGACCGCCTTCAGGGTGGCCCGCAGGGTGAGCCGGGACTTCGCGGCCAGGTTCTCGGCGAGGCTCTGCGCCTCGACGAGGTGCTCGCCGTCGGCGGCGATCGTGTTCAGCATCCCGAGCGCTTTCGCCTCGGCGGCGCTGAACGGTCGGCAGGTGAGGACCAGTTCTCGGGTTGCGGCTGGACCGATCTCGCGCACAAGTCGCTGGATTCCACCCCACGCGAGCGGGATGCCGAGGTCGACCTCCGGGATCGAAAAACGCGTGGACTCGGCGGCGATCCGCAGATCGCATGCCGCCGCCAACACCACACCGCCGCCGACACAGTGTCCGTGCACGGCCGCGATCGTGACCGCCTGCATCGCCTCGATCGCCTCCGCCATCTCGCGTCCGGCGTCGGCTGCATCACGCGGCAGCGTTCCGGCCGGATCGCCAAAGCTCGCAAGGTCGGCGCCGGCGCTGAAGGCCCGACCGGCGCCGTGCACGATCACCACCCGCACCTCGTCGCGCGCATCGAACCAGTCGGCCGCCGCCACGAGCTCACGCAGGCACGTGGTCGACAACGGGTTCAGCTGCGCTGGTCGGTTCAACTGGATGCGGCCGATCGTGTCGTCGACCGACACGGCCAGGGTCTCGAAGTTCGCCATGACGAGACGATGCCACGGCCGGAGGGGTGGTTTCGACCCATCCACTCGACCACACCGGGGATTCGGGAACGGGGTTGGGAACCACGAGGAGTCGTGGCATCATTTGCAACGCTCTGGCCCCGGCTGGAGCAGGCTCCCTTAGCTCAGTCGGCAGAGCGTCTCCATGGTAAGGAGAAGGTCGTCAGTTCAATTCTGACAGGGAGCTCGTCGGTTCGACTCGCCTGCCGAACCATGGCGACGTAGCTCAGTTGGTGAGAGCGCTCGACTCATAATCGAGAGGTCGACAGTTCGAATCTGTCCGTCGCTACCACCCGAAACCGTTCGACCCGAGGAGGCGCAGGATGGCCCAGCAGCGCCGTCGTCTTCGGATCGTCACGGATTCGACACGTAACCCGGGGCGGTCCCAGAGGTCCAAATCCTCCGAGACCGACATGGCCGCGCTGGTCGATCGGGCCGCCGACGGCGAGCGTGAAGCGTTCGACGAGTTGGTCCGCCTCACCCATCGCGACGCATTCGGCCTCGCCCTACGACTGACCGGCAACGAGGAAGACGCACGAGACGTGGTGCAAGACGCCTACCTGAGGGCTTACCGCAGCATCGGCCGGTTCCGTGGCGATGCGCGCTTCAGCACCTGGCTCTACCGCATCGTCGCCAACACCTCGTCGACGCACCTCACCAAGCGCAGCCGTCATCGCCACGACGAGTTGGTCGACGACACCCAGATTGTCGACCAACGGCCCGATATCGACCCCGTCGTCGCCGCTGAGACCGGCGAACTGCGAAACGAACTCGACGCCGCCATCCGCGACCTCCCGCCGCGTCTGCGGGCCGTCGTCGTGCTGCGCGACGTCTATGACCTCTCACACGACGCGATCGCCGACGAACTCGGCATCTCCGTCAGTGCCGCCAAAGTCCGCCTGCACCGTGCTCGCCGTCGCCTTCGCGAGCAGGTGTTTCCCCTTCCCGGGGAGAACCCGACCGGAGCAACGATCCATGCCCGTTGACCCCACGATCGACGACCCCGAACAGGTCACCCTGCTCGACCAATGCGCTCGGTTCGCAGACGAACTCGCCGCCGATGACGGCGTGTTGTCGAGTGACGCCGCCGCCCACGTCGCCCAATGCCTGCGCTGCCAGGCCGAGATCGCCAACTTCAAACGCATGCGTCGCATGATGCGAAGCCTTGCCGACCACGACGATGTCGAGGTCTCCGGTCTCGAGCACCGCATCCTCGTTGCGCTCGACGCTGCGGACGGCACCTTGTCTGCCCGCGTCCCGGCGGTCACCGCCGCCGCCACCATCGGCGGCGTCGCTGCGGCGGCGGGGGTCATCGCGCTTGCCATCCGGCACCATCGCGTCGTTCGACTCGCCGGCTGATCCGTCGTTCCAACCTGCGATGTCCCGTGCGTTCGACGCCACGAGCGCGAGATCTCGCCGGTCGGGAACGCTGATGCCGGTGGTAGCCTCGCTGATGCCTTCTCAGGGGCGTGGCTCAATTGGTAGAGCACCGGTCTCCAAAACCGGCGGTTGGGGGTTCGAGTCCCTCCGCCCCTGCATGACGAGGTCGTCAACCGGCGATCTCTTCGAGTACCAACCCGAGGACCTGCACCCATGTCGATGAACCGACAGCAAAAGCGGATGCTCCAGAAGCAAGGAGAGATCGACGCCGACGGCGCACCGGTCCGCTCCCGCAACGCGCCTTCCGGCGCATCACCCCAGGAACGCACCAGCCCCGGACAGTTCCTGCGCGAGGTCCGGGCCGAGCTCCGGAAGGTGGCTTGGCCGACCCGCGAAGAGACGTTCAACTACTCGATCGTCGTGTTGATCACCATCATCATCGTGGGCGCAATGATCTACGGGCTCGACTGGTTGTTCTCGACCTTCATCCTCGAGCTCTTCGACAACAACTGAGTTTCATGACTGACGACACCACCATCGAACCCAAGGCCGCCGACGAGGCGTCCGACGCCGACACCCCTGCCGACGCCGCGCCCGTCGGTGCCGGCCTCGCCAACGAGTGGACCGGCGGCGAAGCGATGTCGGGCCGACCCGAGACCGAGACCGGCAGTGCCGATGTCGAGGTCCTTGATGAGGACGCCCTGCTCGACGCCGGTGAGGACGACGACGAGGAGCGCTACATCTCGCCGTTCGATCGTCCCGGCAAGTGGTTCGTGCTCCACACCCAGTCGGGCTACGAGAAGAAGGTCAAGCAGAACCTCGAGGCCCGCATCGCCTCGATGAACATGGAGAACCGCATCCACGAGGTCGTCATCCCGACCCGTGAGGTTCCCGAGTTCAAGAACGGCAAGAAGGTCATGACCGAGAAGAAGCTCTTCCCGGGCTACCTCCTCTGCCGCACGGTGCTCGACGACGACGCCTGGTACGTGATCCGCAACACCCCGGGTGTCACCGGCTTCGTCAACCAGGGCGGCAAGCCGTCGCCGATGCGTCGCAAGGATGTCGAGAACTTCCTCGGTGTCGAAGCGGACCGCAAGCAAGAGCAGTCCAAGAAGTCCAAGCCCATGTTCGAGTACTCGATGGGCGAGACGGTTCGGGTGAAGGAAGGCCCCTTCGCCGACTTCTCCGGCGAGATCATCGAGATCAACGAGGATCAGCTCAAGGTCAAGGTGCTCGTCAACATCTTCGGGCGTGAGACTCCGGTCGAGCTCGAATTCGCCCAGGTCGCTCGGCTCTGAGCGCTCGCCGCCCTCGGGCGGTCCCGTCAACATTTCTGCGCGTCACCGGTTGGCGCGCGTGCACAACCGGCCCAGACTTGTGGGTCCGCATTTCTCGCTAGGAAGCACTCATGGCCAAGAAGCAGGTCGCTGCAGTCGTCAAGATCCAGATCCCCGCCGGGCAGGCCTCGCCTGCGCCGCCCGTCGGTACCGCGCTCGGTCCGCACGGTGTCGCGATCATGGACTTCTGCAAGGACTACAACGCGAAGACTGAGGACAAGCGCGGTCAGATCGTTCCGGTCGAGATCACGATCTACGAGGACCGTTCGTTCTCGTTCATTCTCAAAACCCCGCCAACCCCGTTCCTGATCCGACAGGCCGCCGGCCTCGAGACCGCCGCCAACAACCCGGGCCGCGAGGTCGCTGGCACGATCACCAAGGCCCAGGTCGAGGAGATCGCCAACACCAAGATGCCCGACCTCAACGCCATCGATCTCGAGGGCGCAATGCTGCAGGTCGAAGGCACCGCCCGCTCGATGGGCATCAAGGTCGTCTGAATCTCGTTGACCTCGGTCAGCACCACAACCGGAACCACATCGGTTCCCCGCTCGCTCCGGAACACCTCACCGGACGGCGTGAACAGAGAGGGAGCCAATCGTGGCGAAAGACAAGCAGTACCGCGACAACGCGCAGAAGTTCGATCGTGATCGTCTGCACAGCGACGAAGAGGCCATCGGCATCATCAAGTCGCTCGGTACGAAGAAGTTCGACGAGACCGTCGACATCGTGGTCTGTCTCGGGGTCGATCCCCGCAAGGCCGATCAGATGATCCGCGGCACCGTGGCCCTCCCGGCGGGTACCGGCAAGGACGTCCGCGTTGCGGTGTTCGCCCAGGGCGAGGCCGCCACGGCCGCTCGTGAGGCCGGTGCGGAGTTCGTCGGCGCCGACGATCTCGCCGCCGAGATCGAGGGTGGCATGACCGACTTCGACGTGGCGATCGCGACGCCGGACATGATGCCCACCGTCGGCAAGCTCGGTCGCGTGCTCGGTCCCCGCAGCCTCATGCCGAACCCCAAGACCGGCACGGTCACCCCTGACGTCGTCAAGGCGATCAACGAGTTCAAGGGCGGCATGGTCGAGTACCGCACCGACCGTTTCGCCAACGTGCACGTGCCGATCGGCAAGGCGTCCTTCGGCGAGGAGGCGCTCCTCACCAACCTGCGGGCGCTCATCGGTGAACTCGAGCGGGTCAAGCCGGCTTCATCGAAGGGCAAGTACGTCAAGAAGGTCGTCGTCTCGACCACCATGGGCCCCGGCGTCCGGATCGAGCCGTCCGCCATCGGTACCACCGAGGACTGATCGTTTGGCTTTTCCCCGGGTACTCGTAGCCTGGGATCCACATAGCCCGGGCTTCGGCCCGTGGTGTTCATGATCTGCTCACCCGAAGACCTCCGGTGCGCTCGCTGCAAGGCGAGAACCAATGGGCACCGTCCCCGCAGTTCCGACTGTGGGAGACCCGCCCGCCGGACGAGGAAAGAGCTCCGCTGACCGTCCCCATCTCACGTGTGGGCTGTCGACTGGGCGCTTACCGAATTTCGGTGGGCGCCCACCGCTCTTTTCAACCGGAAAAGAGCCCGACAGCAAACAAAGGAGGTGAGATGGGAGACCCGAATACGGACAAGGCTGCAATTGTCGCCGAGGTGCGTGAGAAGCTCGACGCCAGCGATGGCGCGTTGCTGACCGAGTACCGAGGCCTGGATGTGCCTGCCTTGGCTACACTCCGCAAGGAGCTTCGTGCTGCTGGTGGTGAGTACAAGATCTACAAGAACACCCTCGTGCGCATCGCTGCGCGTGAGCAGGATCTTGATCTTGACGATCTGCTGACCGGCCCGACCGCTGTTGCGTTCGTGAACGCCAAGGAAGACGGTTCTGCGGGCGACGCGGCTGCGGTCGCGAAGGCCCTGAAGGAGTTCGCAAAGTCCAACGAGAACCTTGTTCTCAAGGGTGGCGTGCTCGATGGTGCCGTGCTCAGCGCGGACGACATCAAGGCGCTTGCCGAACTTCCATCCCGCGACGTCCTGCTCGCCCAGATCGCCGGACTTCTGCAGGCCCCGCTTGCAGAATTCGTCGGCCTTTTGGACGCCGTGCCGCGAGAGTTCTCGTACGCACTGCAGGCCCTCATCGACAAGGGTGGCGCCGGCGAAGCCGGTGCTGCCGCTCCCGCGGAGGCATCCGATGACAGCAGCGACGATGACGCTGCCGAGGAAGCCGCCGAAGAACCCGCCGAGGCAACCGCCGAGGCAACCGAAGACAACGTCGCCGACGCAGGTGACACCGAAGATTCCGCCGGCGAAGCCGACGGCGACAACACTGAGGAGGAGTAGCCATGGCTACGACTGAAGAGATTCTCGATGCGATCGGCGGCATGACCGTCCTTGAGCTGAGCGAACTGAAGAAGGCGTTCGAAGAGCGCTTCGACGTCACCGCAGCGGCCCCGGCCGCCGTGATGGCGGCCCCGGCCGGCGGCGGCGACGCCGGTGGCGCTGCAGCGGAGGAGAAGTCGGAGTTCGACGTCGTCCTCACCAGCGCCGGCGACAAGAAGATCCAGGTGATCAAGGAAGTCCGCGGCATCACCAGCCTCGGTCTGAAGGAAGCCAAGGAGCTTGTCGACAACGCCCCGAAGCCGATCCTCGAGGGTGCCTCGAAGGAAGACGCCGAGAAGGCCAAGGAGGCCCTCGAGGCTGCCGGTGGCACCGTCGAACTCCAGTAGTTCCCGGTTCCTTGGGCACACCCTCGGGTGTGCAGCCTGAACGAAACCGCGCCGGCCTCTCGGGGCCGGCGCTTTCGTTTTCCGGTGGGTGGTGCGGCAACACCACCGCGTAGGGTGCGGGTCGTGAGCGACACCCCCTCCGCCCCTATCTCCCATCTCAATGTCTGGCCGGTCGGCGACGAACTCGTCGTGACCTGGCGTGGTGGCGGGCCGGCAATCAACGTTTTCGTGTCCGACGACCCGATCGATGCAGGCACTGATGTCCGGGCCCCGGATGGTCCCAACCAGGTCACGGTGCCGCGCCGAGAGCAGACCTATGTGCACCTTTTCGACCCCGAGCACGGCTTCACCGTGGTGGGGGAGCGACTGCTTGCGATGGACGGCGTGATGAACTTCCGGGATCTCGGTGGCTATCCGACTGTCGACGGCGGAGCCACCCGTTGGGGTCAGGTCTTCCGGAGTGCTCGCCTCAACGAGACCAGTGACGCCGACCTTGATCGCATCGAACGTCTCGGCATCACCAAGGTCTTCGACCTCCGCACGCAGGCCGAGGTCGACAACGAACCCGACCGTCTGCCCGACAGCGTCGAGCATGTCCATTTGCCGATGTCGTCGAGCGTCGCCCTGCAGAAGGGGCTTTTCGAGCGAATCCTTGATCGGGACATGACGAGTTTCACGAAGGCGGACATGGCCGAGGGCTATGTCCGCATGCTCGAGAGCTTTCCGGAGCACCTTGGGCAGATGGCGCACGCCGTCGCGGACGGCGAGAAGATCCTGTTCCACTGCACCGCCGGCAAGGATCGCACCGGCATCACCGCGATGTTGCTGCTCGGACTTGCGGAGGTCGGCGATGGCCATGTGCTCGACGATTACGAGATCTCGGCTCGGCATCAGCCCGAGGGGCGCATCGACGCCTTCACCAAGATGCTGACCGACGAGGGCATCGACCCCGACCCGTTCGACCTCGATGCAATGCTCGGTTCCCCGCGGCCGGTCATGCGAATGACGATCGACTCGCTGCGCGATCGATGGGGTGGGGTGGAGGGCTATGCCGACTTCTTGGGGCTCGACGCCGGCCGCCGGGCGGCAGCCCGCGCCAATCTGCGTTTCGCCCAGCCCTGATGCCGTCACCGGCTGCTGGATCGCCGGGTTCGGTAGCCGAGGATCCTTGACCCATCGCGATTGATTCCCTACTCTGCGCGTCTGTTGCGGCCTTCGGGTCCCAATCGCAGCACCGCCTTATGTGTTCGAATCGAACACAGTCGGTGTTGACTTGGGTTGTCGGGGAGTTGTCGCACCGGCATCTGAGCACTAGCTTGAGTGACAACGTGGTCGTCGTTGCGCGTTCTTCCGCTTTTTCCGAGCGGGTTTGCGCGCACTGATGGCCGCTTGGCGACCTTTTCCACCCAACTCCTGGGAGTCTCAGTGACCACACGCGCTGCGCAACGCGAACGGTACTCATTCGGCAATCTGGAGGAAGTTCTCGAACTTCCCGATCTGATCGCCGTCCAGCGGGAGAGCTTCCAGTGGCTCCTCGACGAGGGCCTGGCCCAGACCTTCCGCGACATCTCGCCGATCAAGGACTTCACCGAGACCCTTCAGCTGGAGCTCGAGTTCGATCCTGACGACGAGGATCTGCGTCCGCCGCCGAAGTACTCGGTGGAGGAGTGCAAGGAAAAGGACATGACCTACGGCGCGCCGATCTTCGTGCGCGCTCGCTTCATGAACGCCAACACCGGCGAAATCAAGGAGCAGACGGTCTTCATGGGCGACTTCCCCATGATGACCGACAAGGGCACCTTCATCATCAACGGCACCGAGCGTGTCGTCGTGTCCCAGCTCGTCCGCTCGCCGGGCGTCATCTTTCAACCGGGTGAGCGGTTCCGCCTGCGTAACCTCAGCAAGCACCAGCTCGTCACCGGCACGATCCACCCCTACCGCGGCGAGTGGATCGAGATGGATGTCGAGCAGAAGCCGGGCAAGGACGTCACCGCCGGCGCCCGGGTCGCCCGCAAGCGCCGCATCTCGCTGTTCACCCTGCTCCGCGCCCTCGGTTACGACGAGGAGAACGAGCCGGGCTTCCTCGATCGGTTCGTCCAGCACTTCGACTTCCTCGAGGGGCAGTGGGAGAAGGACCGCGAGATCGCCCCGACCCAGGAAGAGGCGCTGCTCGAGATCTACAAGCGGGCGCGTCCAGGTGAGCCGCCGACCGTCGAGTCGGCTCGTGCCTACTTCCGCAACGCCTTCTTCGAGCCCCGCCGCTACGACCTCAGCCGTGTCGGTCGGTACAAGCTGAACCGCAAGCTCGGCCCCGAACTCGACTTCTTGACCGAGCAGTTCGGTCTCGACCTCGAGCGTCCCGAACACGATCAGTCGGTGCTCGCCCAGGCGGAGATGTTGGCCGCCACCACCTACCTCCTCAACCTCGCCAAGGGGGAGCCGGGCTACCGCCTTGACGACCAGGACCACTTCGCCAACCGCCGCATCCGCAGCGTCGGCGAGCTGATCCAGAACCAGGTCCGCATCGGCCTCAGCCGGATGGAGCGGGTCGTGCGTGAACGCATGACCACCCAGGACGTCGAGGCCATCACCCCGACGACCCTGATCAACATCCGCCCGGTTGTGGCGGCGATCAAGGAGTTCTTCGGCACCTCGCAGCTGTCGCAGTTCATGGACCAGGTCAACCCGTTGTCGGGCCTCACCCACCGTCGTCGTCTTTCGGCGCTCGGGCCGGGTGGTCTGTCCCGCGAGCGGGCCGGCTTTGAAGTCCGCGACGTCCACTTCTCCCACTACGGCCGCATGTGCCCGATCGAGACGCCGGAGGGCCCCAACATCGGCCTGATCGGCGGCCTGGCCTCGTTCGCCCGGGTCAACCCGTTCGGGTTCATCGAGTCGCCGTACCGCGTCGTCAAGAACGGCAAGGTCACCGACGAGATCGTCTACCTCACCGCAGATGAGGAAGAGGAGTACGTCGTCGCCCAGGCCAACGCCCCGCTCGACGCCAAGGGCAACTTCCTCAACGATCGCGTGCTCGTGCGTCGCTCGCCGCAGGCGGCGAGCCTGCAGGACCTTCGCCTCCAGTTGGAGCAGGAAGTGTTCTTCGGTGCGACCACCGAGATCTCGTCGGTGCCGCCGGAAGAAGTCCAGATGATGGACGTCTCACCGAAGCAGATCATCTCGGTCGCCACCGCCCTGATCCCGTTCCTCGAGCACGACGACGCCAACCGTGCGCTGATGGGCGCCAACATGCAGCGCCAGGCCGTCCCGTTGCTGCGAGCCGAGGCGCCCTACATCGGCACCGGCATCGAGGGACGCTGCGCCAGCGACGCCGCCGACATGCTGCTCGCCGAGGACGACGGCACCGTCGTCGAACTCGACGGCGACCACATCGTCATCGAGTACAAGAAGCTCGGTCAGAAGACCCTGCGTCTCAAGAAGTTCGACCGCTCGAACCAGGACTCCTGCATCAACCAGAAGGTCCGGGTCGCCGAAGGCGACAAGGTCAAGAAGGGCGAGCTTCTCGCCGACGGTCCGTCCACCGATCACGGTGAGCTGGCGCTCGGCAAGAACCTGCTCGTCGCCTTCATGCCCTGGGAGGGCTACAACTTCGAGGACGCCATCATCCTTTCCGAGCGCCTGGTGAAGGACGACGTGCTGACGTCGATCCACATCAAGGAGCACGAGATCGATGCTCGCGACACCAAGCTCGGCGCCGAAGAGATCACCCGGGACATCCCGAACCTGAGCGAGGAGATCCTCGCCGACCTCGACGAACGCGGCATCATCCGCATCGGTGCCGAGGTCGGTCCGGGCGATGTGCTCGTCGGCAAGGTCACCCCGAAGGGTGAGACCGAGCTCACTCCGGAGGAGCGTCTGCTCCGCGCCATCTTCGGCGAGAAGGCCCGCGAGGTGCGCGACACCTCGATGAAGGTCCCGCACGGCGAGGTCGGCAAGGTCATCGACGTCAAGGTGTTCGACCGCGACGACGCCCACGAGCTGCCGCCCGGCGTCAACCAGATGGTGCGGGTCTATGTCGCCCAGAAGCGCAAGATCAGCGTCGGCGACAAGCTCGCCGGTCGCCACGGCAACAAGGGCGTCATCTCGAAGATTCTTCCGATCGAGGACATGCCCTACACCGCCGATGGCCAGCCGGTCGATATCATCCTCAACCCGCTCGGTGTTCCGTCTCGAATGAACGTCGGTCAGGTGCTCGAGGCTCACCTCGGCTATGCCGCACGTTGGGGCTGGGACATCAACGGTGAGAAGGTCGGCGACGCTCCGGTGCGCGGCACCGAGACCAAGACCCGCCCCACCACCAAGCCCTCGATCTTCATCGCCACCCCGGTGTTCGACGGTGCGAAGTGGGACGAGAAGGAACTCGCCGGCGACAAGCCGGTGATCGTCGACATCCTCGACAACCTCAACCCCGAGTCCAACGACGGCGAGACCCGCCTGGTCCAGACCGACGGCAAGCAGACCTTGTTCAACGGTCGCACTGGTGAGGCCTTCGACAACCCGATCATGACTGGGTACGTCTACATCTTGAAGCTGGCGCACCTCGTCGACGACAAGATCCACGCCCGTTCGACCGGTCCGTACTCGATGATCACCCAGCAGCCGCTCGGTGGTAAGGCCCAGTTCGGTGGCCAGCGTTTTGGTGAGATGGAGGTGTGGGCGCTTGAGGCGTACGGCGCTGCCTACCTGCTGCAGGAACTGCTCACCATCAAGTCCGACGACGTTCTCGGCCGCGTGAGGGTCTACGAGGCGATCGTCAAGGGCGAGAACATTCCGGAGCCCGGCATCCCCGAGTCCTTCAAGGTGCTCATCAAGGAGATGCAGGCGCTGTGCCTCAACGTCGAGGTGCTCTCGCACGACGGTCAGGAGATCGAGATGCGCGAGCTCGACGAAGAGACATTCCGCACGGTCGAGGAGCTGGGGATCGACATCTCACGGCCCGAACGTGGATCCGACGAAGAAGACGCAGCCCGCGCCGCCGCTCGTGCGGCCCGCGTCTGAGCCCAACAAGAACTGAGAGAGGACAGTCATGCTCGACGTCAACGATTTCTCCAACCTGAAGATCGGGCTCGCGACCGCGGACAGCATCCGCATGTGGTCCAACGGTGAGGTCAAGAAGCCCGAGACCATCAACTACCGCACGCTCAAGCCCGAGAAGGACGGACTCTTCTGCGAGAAGATCTTCGGTCCGACCAAGGACTGGGAGTGCGCCTGTGGCAAGTACAAGCGTGTTCGCTTCAAGGGCATCATCTGTGAGCGCTGTGGCGTCGAGGTGACCCGCTCGAAGGTTCGCCGTGAGCGGATGGGCCATATCGAGCTCGCCGCCCCGGCCGTGCACATCTGGTACCTGCGTGGCACCCGTTCTTGGCTCGCCTACCTCCTCATGGGCACTGAGCCCAAGGAAGAGCTCAAGGCCAAGCAGCTCGAGAAGGTCATCTACTTCGCTGCCAACCTCGTCATCTCCGTCGACGATGAACGCCGTGACGAGGATCTCGCCTCGCTGGAGACCGAGGTCGTCGGTGAGCGTGAGGCCATCGACAAGGACATGGAGCTCGACCTCGCTCGCCGCAGCGAGGAGCTCGAGTCCGAACTTGCCGACCTCGAGAAGGACGGCGCCAAGGACACCGAACTCAAGGCGGCTCGCCGGCAGGCCGACAAGGACCTCGCCGAGATCCGCGAGCAGTTCGAGTTCGAAAAGGAGATCCTCGATCGGGCGTGGGACGAGTTCAAGTCCCTCCACGGCCGTCAGATCATCGAGGACGAGATGTTGTGGCGTGAGCTGCAGGATCGCTGGGGCGACTACTTCGACGGCGGCATGGGTGCCGACGCCATCGCCCGCCTCGTCGAGCATCTCGACTTCGACGACGAAGAAGCCAAGCTCCGTGAGCAGATCGACCCGCCGGAGGGTGTGAAGGGTCTCAGCGCGCAGCGCAAGCAGAAGGCGATCAAGCGGCTGAAGATCGTCGCTGCGTTCAACCGCCGCGGCGAGTACGGCCGCCGTATCAACGACCCGCGCGCCATGATTCTCGACGTCGTCCCGGTGATTCCGCCGGAGCTTCGTCCGATGGTCCAGCTCGATGGTGGCCGCTTCGCGACCTCTGACCTCAACGACCTGTACCGCCGCGTCATCAACCGCAACAACCGCCTGAAGCGACTGCTCGATCTCGGTGCGCCCGAGATCATCGTGAACAACGAAAAGCGCATGCTCCAGGAAGCCGTCGACGCCTTGTTCGACAACGGGCGTCGTGGCCGTCCGGTCACCGGCCCCGGTAATCGGCCGCTGAAGTCGCTGTCCGACATGCTCAAGGGCAAGCAGGGCCGCTTCCGCCAGAACCTGCTCGGCAAGCGCGTCGACTACTCGGGCCGTTCGGTCATCGTGGTCGGCCCGACCCTGAAGTTCCACCAGTGCGGTCTGCCGAAGATCATGGCGCTCGAGCTGTTCAAGCCGTTCGTCATGAAGCGTCTGGTCGATACCGAACTCGCCCAGAACATCAAGTCGGCCAAGCGCATGGTCGAGCGCCGTCGCCCGCAGGTGTGGGACGTTCTCGAGGACGTCATCAAGGAGCATCCGGTGCTCCTCAACCGTGCACCGACCCTGCACCGCCTCGGCATCCAGGCATTCGAGCCGGTGCTGGTCGAGGGCAAGGCGATCAACCTGCACCCGCTGGTCTGTACCGCCTTCAACGCCGACTTCGACGGTGACCAGATGGCGGTTCATCTGCCGCTGTCCGCCGAGGCGCAGGCCGAGGCACGGGTGCTCATGCTCAGCGCCAACAACGTGCTCAGCCCGGCCAACGGCCGCCCGCTGGTCACGCCCACGCAGGACATGATCATCGGTGCGTACTACCTCACCGATCTCGTGGAGGACGCCAAGGGCGCCGGTCGCGTGTTCCGTGACATCGACGAGCTGACGGCGGCGTACGAACTCGGCGACGTCGACATCCACGCCCCGATCCAGTACCGCGTGCCCGAGCTCATGCTGTCCCCCGCCAACGGCGAGGCCGCCCAGTACGAGACCACCACGGTCGGTCGTGCCTTCTTCAACGAGGCGCTCCCTGCGGAGTACCCGTTCGTCAACGAGAAGGTCGGCAAGAAGCAGATGGGCGCCCTGGTCGACACGCTGGCCCGTGGTTACGACAAGAACGTCGTGGCGGTCGCGCTCGACGCCATCAAGGACATGTGCTTCCAGTACGCCATGAAGTCGGGCCTCACGGTCTCGATCGACGACGTGGCGACCCCGGTGGAGAAGGGCGAGATCCTCGACCGTCATGAGAAGCAGGCCGACAAGATCGAGCAGCAGTTCCGTCGCGGCATCATCACCGATGGTGAGCGCCGTCAAATGGAGGTCGAGGTCTGGTCCGAGGCCACCGAAGAGGTGACCAACCGGATGAAGGAAGGCCTCGAGAGCCAGCAGTTCAACCCGGTCAACATGATGGTCGACTCGGGTGCTCGAGGAAACATGATGCAGGTCCGCCAGATTGCGGGCATGCGTGGCCTCGTCGCCAACCCTCGTGGTGACATGATTCCCCGCCCGATCAAGAGCAACTTCCGCGAAGGCCTGAAGATGCTCGAGTACTTCATCGCCACGCCGGGCGCCCGCAAGGGCCTCGTCGATACGGCGCTGCGTACGGCGGACTCCGGTTACCTGACCCGTCGCCTTGTCGACGTGGCGCAGGAACTGATTATCAACGAGGAAGATCCGTTCGATCGCACCGGTCCGGTGCCCGGCATCTGGATCGACGACGTCATGCCCGACACCGCTAACAAGCGCACGCATCTGGAATCGCGCCTGTTCGGCCGTGTCCTCGCCGATGATGTCACCCTTGCTGACGGCACCGTCTACGAGCGTGGCCTGATGATCGGCGACGACGAGCTCGAAGCGCTCCGCGACGACGAAGCGGTCAACCGAGTTCGCGTGCTGTCACCGCTGACCGACGACTCCGCGTTCGGCATCGCCTCGGCGAGCTACGGCATGTCGCTCGCCACCGGCGGCAACATCGAGCTCGGCGAAGCGGTTGGCGTCATCGCTGCCCAGTCGATCGGTGAGCCGGGTACCCAGCTCACGATGCGGACCTTCCACACCGGTGGCGTGGCTGGTGCGCAGGACATCGCCGGCGGTCTGCCCCGTGTGGTCGAACTCTTCGAGGCTCGCACCCCGAAGGGCAAGGCCACGCTGGCTCGTACCTCCGGCGTAGTCCGGGTCGGTGAGGACGACGGCCGTGGCCGCGAGGTCCTCATCGTCGCTGACGACGGTGACGAGGATGCCTACACGATCCCGACGGGCGCCCGTCTTGAGGTCACCGACGGGCAGGAGATCCGGGCCGGCGACGCCATCGTCGAGGGTGCCCGGGATCCCAAGGAACTGCTCGAGATCAAGGGCGTGCGATCCACCCAGGAGTACCTCGTGAACGAGGTGCAGAAGGTGTACCGCGACCAGGGCGTGTCGATCCACGACAAGCACATTGAGCTGATCGTGCGGCAGATGACCAAGCGCATCCTGATCTCGGAGCCGGGCGACACCGACTTCCTGCCGGGGTACCAGGTCGACCGCAAGCTGTTCACCGACACCAACCGCCGTGTGGTCGAGGAAGGTGGGAAGCCCGCTGAGGGTCGCCCGATGCTCATGGGCATCACCAAGGCCAGCCTCGCCACCGAGTCGTGGTTGTCGGCGGCCTCCTTCCAGGAGACCACCCGGGTGCTCACCGAAGCCGCCATCGAGTCCAAGAGCGACTCGCTGCACGGCCTCAAGGAGAACATCATCATCGGCAAGTTGATCCCGGCTGGTACCGGCATGAACGAGTACCGCAACATCCGCACCGAGGCCCCCGACTTCGAGCCGATGGAGTACTACTCCTCGAGCGACGAAGACGACCAGGACATCTCCGAGTGGCTCGCCGGCCGCTCGGAAGCGGGTGCCGACGTGATCACCATGCCGAGCAGCGACGCCTAGTTCGTCGGTGAGTTCGGAAGCGGCGGGGCCCACGGGTCCCGCCGTTCCGCGTTTTCGCGCGGCGCGCGGGTTGAGGTTCCCTCGTTCCGCTCCTAGCCTTTACCGCTGGCCTTGACGCGCGTGCCGCGGGCACCGCTGTGTCGGCCGTCTTCGCAACTTTCGTTCACCCTGTTCTCTCATCGAGGAAGCATTTCCGTGCCCACCATTCAGCAGCTGGTCCGCAAGGGCCGTGAGACCAAGCGTCGCAAGGAAGCCACCCCGGCACTCAAGGGCGCCCCGCAGCGTCGTGGCGTTTGCACCCGCGTCTACACCGCCACCCCGAAGAAGCCGAACTCGGCGCTTCGCAAGGTCGCCCGTGTGCGTCTCACCTCCGGCACCGAAGTCACCGCCTACATCCCCGGTGAGGGCCACAACCTGCAGGAGCACTCGATCGTGCTCGTGCGCGGCGGCCGTGTGAAGGATCTTCCCGGTGTCCGCTACAAGATCGTCCGTGGCACGCTCGACACGTCCGGCGTGCGCGACCGTAAGCAGGCCCGCAGCCGTTACGGCGTGAAGAAGGAAGGCTGATCATGCCGCGCAAGGGCCCCGCAACCCGCCGGGAGATCGTCGGCGATCCGATCTACAAGTCGGTTCTCGTCACCCAGTTCGTCAACAAGATCCTGCAGCGCGGCAAGCGCAGCACCGCCGAGCGCATCATGTACGACGCTCTCGACCTCGTGCAGGAGAAGACGGGCGACGACCCCGTCGCTGTGCTGAAGCGTGCGGTCGACAACGTCCGCCCCCAGCTCGAGGTTCGCAGCCGCCGTGTCGGTGGCGCGACCTACCAGGTGCCCGTTGAGGTCCGTCCCCGCCGAGCCACCACGCTCGCCATCCGTTGGATGGTCGGCTTCTCTCGTGACCGTCGTGAGCGCACGATGGCCGAGCGCATGGCCAACGAGATTCTCGATGCCAGCAACGGCATCGGCGCGTCGTGCAAGCGTCGTGAAGATCTCCAGAAGATGGCGGAAGCCAACAAGGCCTTCGCCCACTACCGCTGGTAGCGCTCCGACGGAAGTCTCTGCACGAGCACTACTCTTTTCCTACGACCGGGCAATGAGCTTCAGCTGAAGCGGCCCGGTCGTGGTGTGTCCCCGCACCGAACCATTTCCACCTGAGGAAGACCCAGATCCATGGCTGAGAAGCGAACCCCCCTCGCCAAGACCCGCAACATCGGGATCATGGCGCACATTGACGCCGGTAAGACCACCACCACCGAGCGCATCCTCTACTACACCGGTCGTTCGTACAAGATCGGTGAGGTTCACGACGGTGCCGCCACGATGGACTGGATGGAGCAGGAGCAGGAGCGTGGCATCACGATCACCTCTGCTGCCACGCACTGCATCTGGGACGACCACCGCATCAACATCATCGACACCCCGGGCCACGTCGACTTCACCGTCGAGGTGGAGCGTTCGCTTCGTGTGCTCGACGGTGCTGTCGCCGTGTTCGACGGTGTGGCCGGCGTGGAGCCGCAGACCGAGACGGTCTGGCGCCAGGCTGATCGCTACAACGTGCCCCGCATGTGCTTCGTCAACAAGATGGACCGCACCGGCGCCGACTTCTACTTCTGCCTGGACACCATCAAGGACCGCCTCACGACCAACGTGGCTGTGCTGCAGCTCCCGATCGGCGCTGAGAGCGACTACTCCGGCACCATCGACCTTGTCCGCATGAAGGCTCTCGTTTGGCCGATGGGCACCGACGAGAAGGATCTCGGCGCCACCTACGACATCGTCGACATCCCCGACGAGATGGCCGAAGATGTTGCGCTCTACCGCAGCGAGCTGCTCGACACCCTCGCTGACTTCGACGAGGACATCATGATGAAGGTCCTCGAGGACGAAGAGATCACCGAAGACGAGATCAAGTCGGCCATCCGTACCGGCACCCTCGAGCACGGCCTCGTTCCGGTTCTCAACGGCACCGCCTTCAAGAACAAGGGCGTTCAGCCGCTGCTCGACGCTGTCGTCGATTACCTGCCCTCGCCGCTCGACGTCCCCGCTATCACCGGTGAGGACAAGGCCGGCAACCCGGCCGAGCGCAAGGCCGACGACTCCGAGCCGTTTGCCTCGCTTGCGTTCAAGATCATGACCGATCCCCACGTCGGTCGTCTCACTTACTTCCGGGTCTACTCCGGCACGTTCCAGAAGGGCGACACGGTCCTCAACACCCGCACGTCAAACAAGGAGCGCGTCGGTCGCATCCTCGAGATGCACGCCAACGACCGTGTCGACAAGGACTCCGTGTCCACCGGAGACATTGCTGCGGGCATCGGTATCAAGAACACCCGTACCGGCGACACCCTGTGCGACCCGGCTCACCCGATCACCCTAGAGAACCTCGACTTCCCGGCCCCGGTGATCGAGGTCGCCGTCGAGCCGAAGTCCAAGGCCGATCAGGAGAAGATGAGCAAGGCGCTCCAAGCGCTGTCTGAAGAGGACCCCACTTTCCAGGTCACGACGAACGAGGAAACGGCGCAGACCATCATCGCCGGCATGGGCGAGCTCCACCTCGAGGTGCTCGTCGACCGCATGAAGCGCGAGTTCAAGGTTGAGGCGACGGTCGGCAAGCCGCAGGTCGCTTACCGCGAAACCATCACCCAGGAAGTTCCTGAGTACACCTACACCCACAAGAAGCAGACCGGTGGTACCGGTCAGTTCGCGGTGATCTCGGCGACCCTCGCTCCCAATCCGGGTGGCGAGTACGAATTCGAATCCAACATCACCGGTGGTGCCATTCCGAAGGAATACATCAAGCCGGTCGATGCAGGTATCCAGGAAGCCATGAGCAACGGCGTTCTCGCCGGCTTCCCGACCGTTGACATCAAGGTCGTGCTCGAAGACGGCAAGACCCATGATGTGGACTCGTCGGAAATGGCATTCAAGATCGCTGGCAACGCTTGGTTCCGTGAGGTCGCCCGCAAGGCGAAGCCCACGCTTCTCGAGCCCGTCATGGCTGTTGAGGTCGTCACCCCCGACGATTATCTCGGCGATGTCGTCGGCGATGTGAACTCTCGTCGCGGTCAGGTGCAGGGCACCGAGCAGCGCGGCAAGAACCAGGTCGTGAACGCACTCGTGCCGCTCTCCGAGATGTTCGGATACAGTACGGATCTGCGTTCACGCACGCAGGGGCGGGCTACATACACGATGCAGTTCGATTCGTACCAGCCCACGCCTGCAAACGTCCAGGAAGAGATCGTCGCCCGCGTCCGCGGCGAGTGATCGTCTCCTAACCCCAATTCACGAAGACAAAGACAAGGAAATACGTCATGGCCAAGGAGACGTTCGAGCGGACCAAGCCCCACGTCAACGTGGGGACGATGGGCCACATCGACCACGGCAAGACCACGCTCACCGCTGCGATCACCAAGGTGCTCGCTGACAACGTGGACGGTTCGTCGTTCACCGAGTTTGAGAACATCGACAACGCTCCCGAGGAGCGCGAGCGCGGCATCACGATCAACGTGTCCCACGTGGAGTACGAGACGGAGAACCGTCACTACGCCCACGTCGACATGCCCGGTCACGCCGACTACATCAAGAACATGATCACCGGTGCGGCCCAGGTCGACGGCGCCATCCTCGTGGTGTCCGCCGCTGACGGCCCGATGCCCCAGACCCGTGAGCACGTGCTGCTTGCCCGTCAGGTCGGCGTGCCGAAGATCATCGTTGCGCTCAACAAGGTCGACATGGTCGACGACGAGGAGCTCATCGAGCTCGTCGAGATGGAAGTGCGTGAGCTCCTCAACGAGTACGACTTCCCGGGTGATGACACCCCGATCGTGCAGGTTTCGGCGCTCAAGGCTCTTGAGGGCGACGCTGACTTCGCCGCCAAGATCATGGAGCTCATGGCGGAGGTCGACGAGTACGTCCCGACCCCCGAGCGTGAGCTCGACAAGCCCTTCCTCATGCCGATCGAGGACGTGTTCTCGATCACTGGCCGTGGCACGGTGGTGACCGGCAAGGTTGAGCAGGGCGCGATCCACACCGGCGACGAGATCGAGATCGTCGGTATCAAGGACACCAGCAAGACCACCTGCACCGGTGTTGAGATGTTCCGCAAGCTGCTCGACGAGGGCCAGGCCGGAGACAACATCGGTGCTCTCCTTCGTGGCGTCGACAAGGAAGAGGTCCAGCGTGGTCAGGTGCTCGCCGCTCCCGGCAGTATCACCCCGCACACCGAGTTCGAGGCCCAGGTGTACGTCCTCTCCAAGGAAGAGGGTGGCCGCCACAAGCCGTTCTTCACGAACTACCGCCCGCAGTTCTACTTCCGCACCACGGATATCACCGGCACCATCACCCTCCCCGAGGGCACCGAGATGTGCATGCCCGGCGACAACACCGAGATGCACGTTGAGTTGATCAACCCGATCGCCATGGACGAGGGTCTGCGTTTCGCCATCCGTGAGGGTGGCCGCACCGTGGGCGCCGGTTCGGTGACCAAGATCCTCAAGTGAGCATCTGATGGCTTCAGGACAGAAGATCCGCATTCGGCTGAAGGCCTACGACCACGAGGTCATCGACCAGTCGACGAAGAAGATCGTCGAGACGGTGAAGCGCACGCAGGCCGAACTGTCGGGTCCGATCCCGCTGCCGACCGAGAAGCACCGTTTCACGGTCATCAAGGGTCCGTTCAAGGACAAGGATTCTCGGGAGCATTTCGAGATGCGCATCCATAAGCGCCTTCTCGACATCCTGGATCCTTCGCCCAAGACGGTGGACTCGCTGCAGCGGCTTGATCTGCCTGCTGGCGTCGACATCGAGATCAAGATTCAGCAGGCCTAGTCGCCCGCTGCGATCAAAGCGTGAAGAACCCCGGGCTTCGGCCCGGGGTTCTTGTTCGTTTTCGATGAATTGTCGAGGAGACGTCCGCCGAGCTCTGCGAGGCCGCTCTGCCGATTTGTGTCAGGATCTCCTGATCGACCTGCGCGCTGGCCTTTCGTACACTCCCAGCGAACGGTCTCTTGGGGGAGAGCAGCGATGACGAAGACCCGCGCCACAATCACCGGCTGGGGCAAGTGCGTGCCGCCGGTGAAGCTGACCAACGCCGATCTCGAGCAGATGGTTGACACAAGCGATCAGTGGATCGTCGAACGCACCGGCATGCACGAGCGCCGCATCAGCCATGTCGAGGTCACCGATCTTGCCGAAGTTGCTGCGAAGCGGGCGCTGGCAGCGGCCGGCGTTGAGCCGACCGATATCGATCTTCTTGTGCTCGCCACGGTCACGCCGGAAATCACGCTTCCGAGCAACGCCTGCTTCTTGCAGGAGCGACTCGGCGCAGTCAACGCTGCTGCATTCGATCTGAATGCAGCATGCAGCGGCTTCGTGTACTCGACGGCGGTCGCCTCGTCGATGATCGAAGCGGGTATCGCCCAGCGCGCCCTCGTGATCGGGGCCGAAAAGCTGCACTTCTTGATGGACTACCATGACCGCAACCACTGCATTCTTTTCGGTGACGGCGCCGGTGCGGCGATCTACGAGGCCTGCGCCGACGGCTCCGGTGTGCTTGCCAACGATCTCGGTGCGGACGGCAAGGCTGGCCAGGCGATGGTGTCGCCTGCGCTTGGCACCCGTGGCCAACTCGACCGACCCCGTGATCCCGCTATCGACAGGCTCCATTTCGAAGGCCAGACGGTCTTTAAGCACGCCGTGCGAGGCATGGAGGGATCGGTGCGCCGAACCCTCGACGAGGCAGGCCTCAGCGTCGACGATGTCGACCTGGTCGTGCCTCACCAGGCCAACTTCCGCATCATCGAAGCGACCTGTAATCGGCTCGGTGTGCCGATGGAGAAGGTTGTGCTGAACATCGCCGACCACGGCAACACCTCGGCTGCGTCGATTCCTATGGCGCTGAACGACGCCCTTGCCGACGGCCGAATCCAGCCCGGGGCGACCGTGTTGTTCACCGCGTTCGGTGGCGGTCTCACTTGGGGCTCCAACGTCATGGTGTGGGGCGATCGGATTGAGCCGGTGGCAACGAGCGACGCTGACCTGCCACCGACCGACAAGACGGTGTTCGACCTGCTCGAGACGAACCGGGCGTTCTTTGCGCCTTTCCACCAGGCCAGCTCCGGTTCCTGAACCCGTAACCGGGACCAGAGTCATCTCTTCTGCATGGCCCTCGTCCCGGCACGGTGTGACCTCCGGCAGTTCCTTCTCAAGGGGTGGGTCGAGTGTCCCGTTGTGGTCCTGAGGTGTTGCGGAGTTGACCTCCGTGCAGGAAAGGACCTTTCAGGATGACCATTCGGGTGTTTCTTCTCGACAGCCACGAATCCGTTCGCGAAGGATTGCGAGCCGTGCTCGACCGTGAGGACGACATGGAGATCGCCGGTGAGGCTGACACGGCTACCGCCGGCCTCGCTCGAATCGAGGCCACCCGGCCAGACGTCGTGCTCGCCGATCTCATGCTTTCCGACGGCGGCGGCCTCGGTGTTTGCCGCCGCATCAAGGCCCGCAGGCCCGGGGTGGCTTGCCTCGTTCTCGGTGCCCACGGCAGCGACGGCGCACCGTCAGTGGCCGACCGCGCCGATGCCCCAGGCTTTTTGCTCACCCGAAACACCAGCCGGGCCTTGTTGCGGTTGATTCGGTATGTCGCCACCGGCGGCTCATCGGTCGATCTGGTCCGTTCTGGTGGACTCGATGAGCGTTTCCGTGCCAGTGAGTTCGATGACGACGATGTGCCGGCTCTCCGCGGCTTGAGCCCGCAGGAACGTCGACTGCTCGACCATCTGGCTGAGGGACTCACCAATCCTCAGATCGCGGAGCGTATGAATCTCGCCGAGAAGACGGTGAAGAACTATGTGTCGAATCTGCTGCGCAAGCTCAATGCAGAGAGCCGAACGGAAGCCGCTGTGTTCGTCACCAACCTGTGGGTCGACGGGCAACGTCGTCGCGGACTCGCCGGTGGTGTCCCCAATCCCGTGTAGGCCCCCATCGCTCCGTCAGGTGATGCGCCGCCCGCGCCGGGTGGCGCTTTCTGTGAGGGCGTCCTCTTCCACCTCGAAATGCTGCCGGTAGCCGGAGATGAACGCCTGCATCGTGGCGGCGAATGGCAGGGCCAGAAGCGCACCGACGACACCGAGTAGCGCGGAGCCGACCAGCACGGAGCCGTAGGCCACGGCGACGTGTATTTCCATCGTCTGGGCGGTGACCTTTGGGGCGAAGAGATAGTTCTCGATCTGTTGATAGGCGAGGACCACGAGGAGGACGAAGAGGCCGGTCCGGGGTGTGTCAATCAGGGTGATCAGGATCGGCAGGGCGCCGGCGATGTACGTGCCCACCACGGGGATGAACTGGCTCATGATGCCGACCCAGAGGGCCAGCGGTACCGAGAACGGCACGTTCAGCATTTCGAAGGCGATCCAGTGGGCGATCGCCGAGAGCACCGCCAACACGCCCCGAGAGAAGATGTAGCCACCAGTTTTCTCGATTGCGAGATCCCACACACTCAGCACGGCGCGCTGGCGGGCTGGAGGAAGAAACGAACAGACGGTCCGGCGGAGTTTCGGGCCTTCGGCCACGATGTAGAAGGCGAACAGCAGAACCGTGAACGTCTGGAACAAGACGTTGACGACGGTTGTGCCGAGATTCACGACATCGTCAGCGAAGCGGTTGGCGAGATCTGCGGCGCCGCCACCGTCGACGAACTCCTCGGTGACGCGTGAGAGGTCGATGTCTTCGTCGACGTTGTCGCGCAGCCATGACTCGGCGTCTTCCACATAGCGCGGTGCCTCGTCGATGAAGTTGTTGATCTGGGTCGCCAACGTGGTGCCAATCGCGGCCGAGAACCCGACGATGCCGACGAAGATCAGGAGGTACATGATCCAGACGCCGAGGCCGCGGCGGACGCCCCACCGCTCGAGCTTGTTGACCGCTGGCTCGATTGCAAAGCCGAGGAACAGGCTGACCAACACGATGATCAAGAAGCCGCGGAGGTTTCGCAGCATGCCGGTCCCGACGTAGGTGACTGCCCAGCCAACCCAAAACAGGGTGATCGCCTTGATCACCCAGCGGGGCACCTTGGTGTTGCTTCCCCCGTCGGCGTTGTTGCTTGCCTCGTCCGTGATGGCCTCCTCGGGCTCGTCCGTCGGGTTGAGGTCACCATGGTCGGCCATGGACCTGCACCTTACTCGCATCGCAATTTCGCGCTGAGCGCCCGTTGGTTTGCGGTGGTTCTGCCGTTAGCCTGCAGTCTTCGTGTGTCTGGACGTGTCCGGATGCCCGCAATCGACGTCTGTGCAGGCCTCCGGGAACCACACGGCACAACCGATCCAACGCTCCGCCGGGCCTGCCCGTGCGGAGCGTTCGCGTGAGTCCCTCCGGGATCCACCTTTCGATGCAGCGAGGGCCCGCTCTCGCTACGAACCACAGGAAGCAACCATGGCCACCAAGGCGATCGTCGGCGAGAAAGTCGGCATGACGCAGGTCTGGGACGAAGACAACCGTGTCGTCCCGGTCACCGTGCTGCGTGTCACGCCGTGCCGTGTCGTTCAGGTCAAGACACCTGAGACCGACGGCTACAGCGCCATCCAGGTCACGCTCGGCGTGAAGGATGCGAACAAGCTCACCCAGCCCGAAGCCGGGCACTTCGCGAAGGCGGGCGTTGACGCCGGCCGCAAGCTCGTCGAGCTGCGTCTCGACGACGTCAGCGAGTACACCGTCGGCCAGGAGATCTCCGCCGACATCCTCGGGCAGGGCGAAAAGGTCGATGTCACGGCGGTCAGCCGGGGCAAGGGCTTCGCCGGTGCGATGAAGCGCCACGGATTCGGCGGCGCGCCGGCCTCGCACGGTGCCCACCGCGTCCACCGCAAGCCCGGTTCCGTCGGCCAGTGCGCGACCCCCAGCCGGGTCTTCAAGGGCAAGAAGATGCCCGGACGCATGGGCAACGACAAGGTCACCACCCTCAACCTTGAGATCGTCAAGAGCGACTCCGAGGCTGAGATCCTTCTCGTGAAGGGCTCTGTGCCCGGCGCCCGCGGCGCCACCGTCATCGTCCGCGACGCGGTGAAGGGAGCCTGATCATGGCGAGCGTCACCATCCAGACCCAGGCCGGCAAGAGCACCGGCGAAGCCGAACTCGTCGAGACCATGTTCGGTGCCGAGCCGAACATGGCCGTCATGCACCAGGTCGTCACCGCCCAGCTCGCCGCCAAGCGGGCCGGCACCCACTCCACCAAGACCCGTTCCGAGGTCAGCGGTGGTGGCGCCAAGCCGTGGCGCCAAAAGGGCACCGGCCGGTCCCGCGCCGGCACCACCCGTGCCCCCGGTTGGGTCGGCGGCGGTATCGCCCACGGCCCGAAGCCGCGTGATTACAGCCAGAAGACCCCCAAGAAGATGATCAAGCTGGCGTTGGCCTCGGCCCTTTCGGACCGCGCTGCCGACGGCAACGTGATCGTCGTCGACAAGTGGGACTTCGAGACCCCCAAGACCGCCGACGCCAAGGCCGCCCTCAGCGCCATCGGCGCCGAAGGCAAGGTGCTGATCGTCTTCGGCGACGACGACACCAACGCCTGGAAGAGCTTCCGCAACCTCACCAACGTGCACTGCCTGCACCAGGGCGAGCTCAACACCTACGACATCCTCAACAACGACGTCGTGGTGTTCACCGAGGAGACCCTGCCCACCGGCGTCAGCAACGCTGCCGCTGCGAGCACGGAGGAAGAAGAGTGAAGGACTACCGCGACGTCCTGATTCGTCCCGTCGTCTCCGAGAAGAGCTACGGCCTTCTCGAGGAGAACGTCTACACCTTCGTCGTCGCCCCCAGCGCGTCGAAGCCCGAGATTCGCGACGCCGTCGAAGCGCTCTTCGACGTGTCGGTCGTGAAAGTCAACACCCTCAACCGTCAGGGCAAGCGCAAGCGCAACCGTCGCACCGGCGGCTGGGGCCAGCGTTCCTCGCAGAAGCGTGCCCTCGTCACCCTCGCCGAGGGCGACTCGATCGATCTCTTCGAGGCCTGATCATGGCGATTCGTAAGCGCAAGCCCACCAGCCCCGGTCGTCGATTCCAGACGAGCTCGGACTTCTCCGAGATCACGACCTCGACCCCCGAGAAGAGCCTGCTGGCCCCCAAGTCCAAGACCGGTGGTCGCAACAACCACGGTCGTAAGACCAGCCGTCATCGCGGCGGCGGGCACAAGCAGCAGTACCGCATCATCGACTTCAAGCGGAGCAAGGACGGCGTGCCGGCCACGGTCGCCACCATCGAGTACGACCCGAACCGCACCTGCAACATCGCCCTCCTGCACTACCACGACGGTGAGAAGTGCTACATCCTCGCTCCCCGCGACCTCGAGGTCGGCGACAAGCTGATGTCGGGTCAGGGCGCCGAGATCCGTCCGGGCAACGCACTCCCGCTGCGCTACATCCCGGTCGGTACCACCATCCACAATGTCGAGCTCAAGGCCGGCGCCGGCGCCAAGATGGGCCGCTCCGCCGGCACCAGCATCCAGCTGGTCGCCAAGGAAGGCGATTTCGCCACCCTGCGTCTGCCCAGCACCGAGATGCGTCGTGTGCCGATCGACTGCCGCGCCACGGTCGGCGAGGTTGGCAACGCCCAGCACGAGCTCATCAAGATCGGCAAGGCCGGCCGTAACCGTTGGAAGGGCGTCAAGCCCCAGTCCCGCGGTGTGGTCATGAACCCGGTCGACCACCCGCACGGCGGTGGCGAAGGCAAGACCTCGGGTGGTCGCCACCCGGTGTCGCCGTGGGGCAAGCCCGAGGGCCGTACCCGTCGTGCCAACCAGGAATCCGACAAGCTGATCGTGCGCCGTCGCCGGACGCGCGGTTCGCGGAGGTAATCAGTCATGCCGCGTAGCCTCAAAAAGGGACCGTTCGTCGACGATCATCTGCTGAAGAAGATCGATGCGCTGAACGAGACCGGTGAGAAGAAGGTCATCAAGACCTGGAGCCGCCGCTCCACCATCATCCCCGACATGATCGGCCACACCCTGGCGGTTCACGACGGCCGCAAGCACGTTCCGGTCTACGTCACGGAGGCGATGATCGGTCACAAGCTGGGCGAGTTCGCCCCCACCCGCACGTTCAAATTCCATGCGGGTCAGGAACGAGGAGCCCGTCGCTGATGGCCGGTACCAAGACCAACGAGCGCCCGGGCACCCGCGCCAAGGCGTCGTACGTCCGCAGCTCGGCCTACAAGGCCCGTGAGGTCCTCGACCTCATCCGGGGCAAGTCGTACGCCGAAGCCGCGGAGATCCTCCAGTTCTCCGAGCGGGGTATCTCCGAGGACATTCTCAAGGTGCTCGACTCGGCGGTTGCCAACGCCGAGCACAACGACAACCAGGTCGCCGAGGAGCTCTACGTTTCGGCCTGCTACGCCGACGAGGGTCCGACCCTCAAGCGCTGGCGCCCCCGTGCTCGTGGCCGCGCAACTCGCATCCGCAAGCGCACCTGCCACATCACGGTCATCGTGAGCCGCTACGACGACGAGGCACTCGAAGCCCTGCGCAACCGCGAAGCCGCCGCCGGCCGGTCAGGGAGCAGCCAGGCCGCCGAGGCTCGCCGCGCTCGTGTTGCCCAGTCCAAGGCCCGACAGCAGGAAGCTGACGAGGACCTCGACGACACCGAGACCACGGTCGAGGACGTCGCTGACGAGATCGTCGCCGCAACCGCCGCCGAAATGGCGGCTGCCGCCGAGGACGACAACGCCGAGGACAACGTCGCCGAGGCCGATACGTCGACCGAGGAAGAGGAGTAAGTCAATGGGACAGAAGGTCAACCCGTACGGCTTCCGCCTCGGGATCACCACCGATTGGAAGAGCCGCTGGTTCGCCGATCGTCAGGAGTACGCCGACAACGTCGTCGAGGATTGGAAGATCCGCGACTACCTGCTCAACGAGCTGCCGCACGCGGCGATCAGCCGAGTCGAGGTTGAGCGCACCCGTGAGCGTCTGCGTGTCGACGTCCACACCGCTCGTCCGGGCATCGTGATCGGTCGTCGCGGCGCTGAGGCCGACCGCCTCCGTGCCGGCCTCACCAAGATCTCGGGCAACCCGAAGGTCCAGCTCAACATCCAGGAGATCAAGCAGCCCGAGCTCGACGCTGCGCTGATCGCCCAGGGCATCGCCGACCAGCTTGCCGGTCGTGTGGCGTTCCGCCGTGCGATGAAGCGTGCGGTCCAGAACGCCCAGAAGGCCGGGGCCCTCGGTATCCGAGTCCAGTCGTCGGGCCGCCTCGGCGGTTCGGAGATGGCCCGCACCGAGTGGTACCGCGAGGGCCGTGTGCCGCTGCACACCCTGCGTGCCGATGTCGACTACGGCTTCCGCGAGGCCCGGACCACCTACGGCCGTATCGGTGTGAAGGTGTGGCTCTACAAGGGCGACATCCTTCCCTACAAGACCCAGACCGAGGACAAGGCCACCCTCGAGGCGGCGATGGCTGCCGGCGAGACGTCGGGCCAGAGCACCAAGCCCCGCAAGGTCGTGTCCAGCGCCGCTCGCAAGCGCGTCGCCACCCCCGAGACCGAGGGTGCGGACAACGAGGTCGACGAAGAGCCGGCTCCGCTCATCAAGGAAGCCGATCCCGAATTCGAGCGACTGCTCGACGAGGAGGACGCCATCGAGGCTTCCACTCGTGAGCAGTCCGAGACCCCGAACTTCCGGGCCAACGACTGAGGTTTCGATCATGTTGATGCCCAAGAAGGTCAAGCACCGCAAGCACCACCGTGGACGCATGAAGGGCGGCGCCAAGGGCGCCACCGAGGTCAGCTACGGCGACTACGGCATCCAGGCCCTCGAGCCCGGGTGGATCACCGCCCGCCAGATCGAGGCCGCCCGTATCGCCATGACCCGTCACATCAAGCGTGGCGGCAAGGTGTGGATCAATGTCTTCCCCGACAAGCCGGTCACCCAGAAGCCGGCCGAAACCCGCATGGGTTCGGGCAAGGGCAACCCCGAGAAGTGGGTCGCCGTCGTCCGCCCCGGCCGTGTGATGTTCGAGCTGTCGTACCACGACGAAGAGATCGCCCGCGCGGCGATCAACCGTGCCATCCAGAAGCTGCCCGTCAAGGCTCGCTTCGTGAAGCGTGAGGAGGGGTTCTGATGGCGAAGGCCAAGACCCTCGCCGATCTCGGCGACACCGATCTGCTCGAGACCCTTGCGGACCGCAAGGAAGAGCTGTTCAACCTGCGCTTCCAGTTCGCGACTGGACAGCTCGAGAACTCGGCCCGCATGAAGCAGGTCAAGAAGGAAATCGCCCGGGTTCACACCGAACTCCGGGCCCGTGAGATCGCCGCGGCCGACGCGGCGGCGGAGGAGGCCGGCTGATGGCTGAGACCGAAACCCGCGAGAACGCCCGCAAGGTCCGAGAGGGCATCGTCGTCTCGGACAAGATGGACAAGACCGCCGTGGTCGAGACCATCGACCGTGTGCGTCACCGCCGCTACGCCAAGACCGTGCAGCGCAACAAGAAGCTCCACGTCCACGACGAGGAGAACACGCTGAACATCGGCGACCGCGTGCGTGTCCAGGAGACGCGCCCGCTGTCGAAGAACAAGCGCTGGCGTCTCGTCGAGATCCTGGAGCGTGCGAAGTGATCCAGCAGGAATCACGCCTGCGCGTCGCCGACAACTCGGGCGCCAAGGAGGTCTTGTGCATCAAGGTCCTCGGCGGCTCGAAGCGTCGTTACGCCTCGATCGGTGACGTCTTCGTCGCCACGGTCAAGGACGCGATCCCGGGCGCTCAGGTCAAGAAGGGCGACGTCGTCAAGTGCGTCGTCGTTCGTGTCAAGAAAGAAAAGCGTCGTCCGGATGGCAGCTACATCCGTTTCGACGAGAACGCTGCGGTGCTGATCAACGATCAGAAGCAGCCGCGTGGCACCCGCATCTTCGGCCCGGTGGGCCGAGAGCTTCGTGAGAAGCAGTTCATGCGGATCGTGTCGCTGGCCCCGGAGGTTCTGTGATGAAGATCATCAAAGGCGACCGCGTGGTCGTGCTCGCCGGCAAGGACAGCGGCGCTGAGGGCGTCGTCCAGAAGGCCATGCCCGAGACGGGCAAGGTCGTCGTCGAGGGCGTCAACGTCGCCAAGAAGCACCAGGCCCCGACCCGGGCCGATCAGCAGGGCGGCATCATCGACAAGGCGATGCCCATCGACGCCTCCAACGTCGCCGTGATCAGCCCGAAGGACGGCAAGGCCACCCGTGTCGGATACAAGGTCCTCGACGACGGGTCGAAGATCCGTGTCTGCAAGCGCACCGGTGAGGAGATCAAGTGACCACCACGATCACCCCGCGACTGCGGACCAGGTACAACGACGAGATCCGGGCCCAGCTCAAGGACACCCTGGAACTCGACAACATCATGTTGGTGCCCAAGATCGAGAAGATCGTGCTCAACATGGGCGTCGGTGACGCCGTCGGTCAGGCCAAGCTCCTCGAGGGCGCCCTGTCCGACATGGAGACCATTGCCGGCCAAAAGCCGGTGATCACCCGGGCCAAGAAGAGCCTCGCCAGCTTCAAGCTGCGTGAGGGTCAGGCCATCGGCTGCAAGGTCACCCTCCGAGGTGACCGGATGCACGAATTCCTCGATCGCCTCATCTCGCTGGCGATCCCGCGAATCCGTGACTTCCGCGGCCTCCCGCCGAAGTCGTTCGACGGCAACGGCAACTACACGTTCGGCGTGACCGAACAGCTCATGTTCCCCGAGATCGACTACGACAAGGTCGACACCACCCGGGGTATGGACATCACGATCGTCACAACGGCGAAGACGAACGAGGAGGGCAAAGCCCTTCTTGATGCGTTCAACTTCCCGTTCCGACGCGAGGGGCAGTGACCCATGGCGAAAAAAGCACTCATCCAGAAGCAACAGAAGACGCCCAAGTTCAAGGTGCGTCAGTACACGCGTTGCCGCCGGTGCGGTCGTCCGCACTCGGTGTACCGCAAGTTCGGCCTCTGCCGGATCTGTCTGCGTGAGATGGCGCATGCCGGCGAGCTGCCGGGCGTCAAGAAGGCCAGTTGGTGAGGGGAGGAGCAGAACAATGACGATGACCGATCCGATTTCCGACATGCTCACCCGCATCCGCAACGCCAACGTGGCGATGCACGACGAGGTCTCCATGCCGTCGTCGAAGCAGAAGGTGGCCCTCGCCGAGGTCCTCAAGAGCGAGGGCTACATCACCGCGTTCGCCGAGGCCGACAACGGCGACAAGCCGGGCAAGACCCTGACCATCGAGATGAAGTACAGCCCCGAGCGGGCCCGCGTCATCTCCGGTCTGAAGCGGGTCTCCAAGCCAGGCCTGCGCATTTACCGTCAGCGCAATGAGATCCCCCGCGTGCAGGGTGGTCTCGGCGTGGCGGTCGTCTCGACCAACAAGGGACTCATGTCCGACCGCGAAGCACGGAAGAACCGCATGGGCGGCGAAATTCTGTGCTTCGTGTGGTGAGGAGGTCGCCATGTCTCGAGTCGGCAACACACCCATCACCGTCCCCAGCGGCGTCGAGATCGCCATCGATGGATCCAACATCACCGTCAAGGGCTCCAAGGGCGAACTGTCCCGTGAGCTCCCCGGCGGCGTGACGGCGAATCTCGACGAGCAGACGCTCACCGTCATTCGTCCCGACGACTCCAAGGAGTCCCGGGCGTTCCACGGCCTGAGCCGCTCGCTGGTCCAGAACATGATCGTCGGCGTGAGCGAGGGCTTCGTGAAGGAGCTCCAGATCCAGGGCGTCGGTTACCGCGCGACGGCCAAGGGCTCCAACGCCCTCGAGCTGGCCCTCGGTTTCAGCCACCCCGTGAACATCGAGGCCCCGGAGGGCGTCGAGTTCGAAGTTCCTGCCCAGACCCAAATCCTGGTGAAGGGCATCGACAAGCAGCTCGTCGGCCAGGTGGCCGCGGATATCCGCAAGTGGCGCAAGCCTGAGCCCTACAAGGGCAAGGGCATCCGCTACAAGGACGAGCGTGTGATCCGCAAGTCCGGAAAGGCGGCCAAGTAACCATGGCAGTTTCCGCAAAGAAGCGTCGCGACGACCGCATTCGTCGCCACAACCGGGTCCGCAAGACCCTGCGTGGCACGGCTCAGCGACCGCGTATCGCCGTGTTCCGTTCCAACAAGCACATCTCCGCCCAGGTCATCGACGACATCGCCGGTGTCACCCTGGCGTCGGCGTCGACCACCGAGTCGGCCCTGCGAGGCGACGTGAACAGCAACATCGAAGCGGCCACCAAGGCCGGGGCTCTGCTCGCCGAGCGGGCCAAGGCGGCTGGTGTCGAAGAGGTCGTGTTCGACCGCGGTGGCTTCCGCTACCACGGCCGGGTCGCGGCGCTCGCCGACGCCGCCCGCGAGGGAGGACTGAAGTTCTGATGGCTTTCAACGGACGTAACGAACGCGACAACCCGCGCGATGGCGGCGAAGGCCTCCGCGAGTCCCGCGTCATCAACATCAACCGAGTCGCCAAGGTCGTCAAGGGCGGTCGTCGTTTCTCGTTCACTGCGCTCGTGGTGATCGGTGACGGTGCCGGCCAGGTCGGTCTCGGCTACGGCAAGGCCAAGGAAGTGCCGCTGGCCATCCAGAAGGGCACCGAAGAGGCCCGGCGCAACCTGTTCACCGTTCCGATGGCGGGCACGACGATCGTCCACGAGACGATCGGCGAACTCGGCGCCGGCCGGGTCATGCTGAAGCCCGCTGCTCCGGGTACCGGCGTGATCGCCGGTGGTGCCGCCCGCGCCATCCTCGAAGAGGCCGGCGTCGCCGACGTGCTGTGCAAGTCGCTCGGTTCGCCCAACCACATCAACGTGGCCCGCGCGACCATCGAAGGTCTCAAGGGTCAGCGTCGTCCCGACGAGGTCGCCCGTCTGCGTGGCCTCGACCCCGAGGAGTTCCTCCCGGGTGCGCTGTGGACGGCCTACCAGGAGAGCGAGCGCGGCGAGCACAAGCCGAAGCTCAACGAGGAGGACTGATGGCGCTCAAGGTCACCCAGCTCAAGAGCAACATCGGCTGCAAGCCCAAGCAGCGAGGCACGCTTCGTGCCCTCGGTCTGCGTGGCATCGGCCGCACCAACACCCTGCCGGACCGTCCCGAGATCCGTGGCATGATCGCCCGGGTCCCGCACCTCGTGTCGGTCGAGGAGGTCGAAGACTGATGGGTATTCGCATTCACGATCTGGAGCCGGCCGACGGCTCCAACAAGCGTGGCAAGCGCAAGGCGCGCGGTATCGGCGGCAAGGGCGGCAAGACCGCCGGCCGCGGCACCAAGGGCCAGCGTGCGCGCAACACGGTTCCGGTCGGGTTCGAGGGCGGTCAGATGCCCTTGATCCAGCGGGTGCCGAAGCTGCGCGGCTTCACCAACCCCTTCCGGGTCGAGTACCAGGCGATCAACCTGGACACGATCGCCGAGTCGGGCCTCTCCGAGGTCACTCCGGAAAGCCTGCTTGCTCGCGGCCTTGTGTCCAAGGGCGCGCTCGTCAAGGTCTTGGGCCGTGGTGAGCTCGGTTCGGCCGTCACCGTGAAGGCCCACGCCTTCTCAAAGTCGGCGGAGGAAGCGATCACCGGCGCCGGCGGCACGGTTGAAGTCCTGCCGAAGCCATTCGGGGTTCGCCCGTCGCACGGCAGCTACAACCAGCACACCAACCGATGATCCTCGGCGGGCACCTTTCGGTGCCCGCTCCGGTCTGCTCCGGCTGACCGGCCGCTCAGGAGAGCCTCATGCTGCAACGAGTTCTGAACATGTTCCGGGTCGCCGATCTGCGCGGCAAGATCCTGTTCTCGCTGATGATCATTGCGATCTATCGACTTGGCGCGTTCGTCCCCGCCCCCGGCGTCGATGTCGAAGCGGTCCAGTTGCTTCGCGATCAGGCCAACCAGGGCGGCATCCTGGGCTTCGTCCAGCTCTTCTCGGGCGGCGCGCTCACCCAGTTCTCGGTGTTCGCGCTCGGCATCATGCCCTACATCACCGCATCGATCATCATGCAGATCCTCGGTGTGGTGATCCCCAAGATCGAGCAGTGGCAGCAGCAGGGAGCGATCGGCCAGCGCAAGATCACGCAGTGGACCCGCTACCTGACGATCTCGATCGCCGTGGTGCAGTCGACCTCGTTCGCGTTCTTGTTCCACAGCGGTGGTCTGGTCGGCACGATCGACCTCCTGCCGGAGTTCAACGCCTGGACCGTCTTCGTCGTGGTCCTCACCCTCACCACCGGCACCGCCTTGCTGATGTGGATGGGTGAGCTCATCACCCAACGCGGCATCGGCAACGGCATGTCGCTGTTGATCTTCACCTCGGTCGTCTCGACCCTTCCTGCCCAGGGCTCCCTGGTGCAGGCCGAGAACGGCAATGTTGCGCTGATCGTCCTGATTCTCGTGGCCATCGCGCTTCTCGTCGGCATCGTGTTCGTCGAGCAGGGGCAGCGTCGCATCCCCGTCCAGTTCGCCAAGCGGGTGGTCGGCAAGCGCATGTACGGCGGCCAGAGCACCTACATCCCGCTCAAGGTCAACCAGTCCGGCGTGATCCCGATCATTTTCGCCAGCTCGGTGCTGTACCTCCCGACCCTCGTCGCCACGGCGCTGCCGTCGACCGGGTTCTGGGGCTCGATCCAGGAATGGGTCGACGGCAACCTGGTCGACCCGACCTCGCCGGTGTATCTCGCCTTCTTCGGCTTGATGATCGTCGGCTTCGCCTACTTCTACACGGCGATCTCGTTCGACCCGGCCAAGCAGGCCGACACCATCCGCAAGCAGGGTGGCTTCATCCCCGGTATCCGCCCCGGTCCTCAGACCGAGCGCTACCTGGCCCGCATCCTGTCTCGCATCACCTTCCCGGGCGCGATGTTCATCGCCGCCGTAGCCCTCGTGCCGTCGATCCTGATCGCGGTCACGATCGGCACCGACTCCTCGTCGGGTGCCGGGGCCGGCGCTGGCGGCTTTGCGTTCGGCGGTATCTCGTTGCTGATCGCCACGGGTGTGGCGCTCGAGACGATGAAGCAGATCGACAGCCAGCTGATGATGCGCAACTACGAAGGCTTCTTGAAGTGAGCGCGCTCCGCATGGTCATCCTGGGCCGTCAAGGCTCGGGGAAGGGCACGCAGTCGCTTCGCCTCGCCGCGCAGTACGGCTGTGTGCATCTCTCCACCGGCGACGTGCTTCGTGCCGCCGTCGAGGAGGGCACCGAGCTGGGCCAGCAGGCAGCCGGCATCATGAACGCCGGCGGGCTCGTCGGCGACGATGTCATGATCCCGCTCGTTGCCGAGCGAGTCGCCAAGCCCGACATCATGTCGGGTGGCGTGTTGCTCGACGGCTTCCCCCGGACAGCCGACCAGGCCAACGGGCTCGAAGCGATGCTGGCCGACCTCGGTCAGGAACTCACGATCGCGATCAACCTCGACGTTCCCGTCGAGGAGGTCACCATGCGAATGATGGCTCGGGGTCGTGAAGACGACACCGAAGAAGCCATCGCTCGCCGTCTGTCCCTCTACGAGGAGCAGACGGCACCCCTGCTCGACTGGTTCGCCGAGCGTGGTCTTTTGGCCACGGTCGACGGTCTGGGCGAGGAGGACCAGGTGTTCTCCCGTCTCACGGAGGCCATCGACGGCCGAATGGCCTAGGTGTACGCCTAGCCCATGAGGCCACAGCGGGTTGGTCGACTCCGGTACGTCCGGTAGCGTTGTCGATTGGCCTGCACCAAGGTCACCACGGAGATCCCGCTGGATCCCCGTGTTTTCAGGAGGTTCAACTCTGCCGAAGCCCAAAGAAGATGCCATCGTCCTCGAAGGGACCGTTACCGAATCGCTTCCGAACGCCATGTTCCGGGTCGAGCTCGAGAACGGTCACGAAGTGCTTGCGCACATCAGCGGGAAGATGCGAATGCATTACATCCGCATCCTTCCTGGCGATCGCGTCCAAGTGGAGCTGACCCCATACGACCTCCAGCGTGGTCGTATCACCTATCGCTACAAGTGAGTCCCGGCCGATCGGCCCGGAATCACCCGACACACTCGACAACCCGGCCGGGTCCCGGCCACCAGATTCGGTCGCTCCGGCGGCCGGGAGCAACATGAAGGTTCGACCCAGCGTTAAGAAGATCTGTGACAAGTGCCGTGTCATTCGTCGACACGGCCGCGTCATGGTCATCTGCGAAAACCCGCGTCACAAGCAGAGGCAAGGCTGAGACATGGCACGCATTAGCGGCGTAGACATTCCCCGAGACAAGCAGGTGGGCATCAGCCTCACTTACATCTACGGCATCGGCCGGACGATTGCGGTCGACATCTGCAACGCCACCGGTATCGACGCCACCACGCGTGTGCGTGATCTCACCGATGACGAGATCGCGAAGATCCGCGGCTTCATCGATGCCGACCTGCGGGTCGAGGGCGACCTCCGTCGTGAGGTCAGCCAGGACATCAAGCGCAAGATGGAGATCGGCTGCTACCAGGGCCTCCGTCATCGTCGTGGCCTTCCGGTCCGCGGCCAGCGCACCCACACCAACGCTCGTACGCGCAAGGGTCCCAAGAAGACCATTGCGGGCAAGAAGAAGTAGGAACCATGGCGAACCCTTCCGCCGGTGGCCGTCGGCCCCGCAAGCGTCAGAGCAAGAACGTCACGCACGGCGTGGCGCACATCAAGAGCTCGTTCAACAACACGATCATCTCGATCACTGACCAGCGCGGTGATGTGATCGCCTGGGCGTCCGCCGGCAACGTCGGCTTCAAGGGCTCCCGCAAGTCGACTCCCTTTGCGGCCCAGATGGCCGCCGAGAAGGCCGCCCGTTCCGCTATGGAGCACGGCGTCCGGAAGGTCGACGTTCAGGTCAAGGGCCCGGGTTCGGGCCGCGAGACCGCCATTCGTTCGATCCAGCAGGCCGGCATCGAGGTGACCGGCATCAAGGACTGCACGCCGATTCCGCACAACGGCTGCCGTCTCAACAAGCGTCGGAGGGCCTGACCATGTCGCGCTACACCGGACCTCGCGCCCGCGTCTCGCGGCGCCTGGGAACCAACATCTGGGGCACGAAGGGCGAGACCATCGCCCTCGACAAGCGCCCGTACCCGCCGGGCGAGCATGGCCGTTCGCGTCGGCGTGGCTCGGTCTCCGAGTATCTCCTGCAGCTGCAGGAGAAGCAGAAGGCTCGCTTCAGCTACGGCCTCACCGAGCGGCAGTTCCGCAACATCTTCGCCGAGGCCTCGCGTCGGCAGGGCGTGACCGGCGAGAACATGCTGCGCTTCCTCGAGCTTCGGCTCGACAACGTCATCTACCGCGCCGGTTGGGCCGCCACCCGCCCCCAGGCTCGCCAGTTCGTGGGTCACGGTCACGTCAACGTGAACGGCCGCCGCGTCGACATCCCGAGCTACCGCCTTCGCAAGGGTGACGTGGTCGAATTGCGTCCTGCTGCACAGGACTTCACCGTCGTACAGTGGAACCTCGACGTCTTGGATCGCACGCCCCCGGCGTGGCTCGATCGCAACGAGCAGTTCCAGGTCACCGTGCGCGAGCTGCCCATCCGTGAGCAGATCGACATCCCCGTCCGCGAACAGCTCATCGTCGAGCTCTACTCGAAGTAGCAGAGGTACCGATGCTCGTCATCCAGCGACCCACTGTCGAAGCCATCGGCGAGGCGGAGGGAAACCTCCAGCGCTTCGCCGTCGGGCCACTTGAGCCTGGTTTCGGCCACACCATCGGCAACTCGTTGCGCCGCACGCTGCTGTCGTCCATTCCGGGCGCAGCCGTCACGCAGGTGCGCTTCGACGACGCCCTTCACGAGTTCGACACCATCGAGGGTGTTGCTCAGGACGTCACCGACATCATCCTCAACCTCAAGGACCTCGTCCTCGTGGTGCACAGCGATGAGCCGGTGACCCTGCGTCTCGACGCTCGTGGCGCCGCCGAGGTCACGGCCGCCGACATCCAGCCCCACCCCGACGTCGAGGTGCTCAACGGTGATCTCGAGATCGCCAGCCTCAACGGCAAGGGCCGGCTCGCCGTCGATCTGACTGTCCAGAACGGTCGCGGCTATGTCTCGGCCGACAAGAACAAAACCGGCACCACCATCGGTGTGATCCCGGTCGACTCGATCTACTCGCCGGTTCGGCGTGTGTCGTTCGAGGTCGAGCCGACTCGCGTCGAGCAGTCGACCGACTACGACCGCCTCGTGCTCGAGATCGAGACCGACGGTTCGATCAGCCCTCGCGAGGCGCTTGCCTCGGCTGGCGGCACCCTGCGTGCCCTGGTGCAGCTCGTCGAGGAGATGAGCGACGAACCGCAGGGCCTCGAGCTCGGCGAAGCCGTTCAGGTCGCCTCGGGCGGCCCGGACATGGAACTCCCCATCGAAGACCTCGAACTCTCCGAGCGTCCCCGCAACTGCCTCAAGCGCGCCCAGGTCAACACCGTCGGCGAGCTGCTGCAGAAGAGCGAGGACGACCTTCTGGCCATCACCAACTTCGGGCAGAAGAGCCTCGACGAGGTCATCGAGAAGCTTGACGAGCGAGGTCTCTCGCTCCGGAATCGAGACTGATCATGCCCGCACGTCCTCGCAAGGGCGCCCGTTTCGGCGGTAGCGCTGCTCACCACAAGGCCATGCTGGCCAACCTCGTCGCCAGCCTCATCGCGGCCGAGGCGATCACCACCACCGAAGCCAAGGCCAAGGCCATGCGTCCGGTGGCGGAGAAGATGATCACCAAGGCCAAGAAGGGTGGCGTCCACAACCACCGCAATGTCGTGAAGTTCCTTCGCGACCGTGAGATGGCCAGCAAGCTGTTTGACGAGATCGGTCCGCGATACGAGGACCGTCCGGGTGGCTACATCCGGATCATCAAGCTCGACCCTCGCTCGGGGGACAACGCGCCGATGGCGCGTGTCGAGCTGGTCTGATCTCGTCCGGCTCCGGCCGGTTCAGAACGTTGATCGAAGCGTCCCTCTCCGGAGGGGCGCTTCGCCGTTTTCGCCGCCCGCCCGACGACGACGTCCGGGCGGTCGCCCTAGCCTGACGACATGGCCCCCCGGACCGTCGCCCCGCCCCCCGATGGGCACGCGCGCGTCCGCATGACGGTCGCCTACGACGGTGCCCCGTTCCATGGGTTCGCCACCAACCCCGATGTGCGCACGGTGCAAGACGATCTCCACGAGGCGCTGTCGAAGGTCCTGCGAGCGCCGATCTCGGTGACGTGTGCGGGGCGCACCGACCGGGGTGTGCACGCTCGTGGCCAGGTCGTGTCGTTTGACGCCGACGCCGGTCACTTCGATGCCGTCGCCTTGACGCGAGCGCTCAACCGGATGCTCGCCCCGGAGATCTCGGTGCGTGATGTCGCGCTGGCGGCCCCGGACTTCGATGCCCGGATCTCGTGCGTGGCTCGCAGCTACCGCTATCGCGTCCTGAACTCGGCCTGGCCCGACCCGCTCGTGCGGGACCTGGTCTGGCACGTGCGCGAGCCCCTCGAGATCGGGACCATGCAGCTGGCGGCGGATCAGATTCTCGGCGAGCACGACTTCACATCGTTTTCGAAGAAGAACAAGTCGAAGGTCAACGAGACCTTCGTCCGGACCGTGGACCGCGCGCAGTGGTGTCGTGTCGGCAACACGGTGCAGTTGGAGATCACCGCCAACGCCTTCACCCGCCAGATGGTTCGGAGCCTCGTCGGGATGTTCGTCGAGGTCGGGCGTGGACGACGCCGACCGGACGAGATGGGGGAGGCGCTCCGGGCGATGAGCCGGACGGCCGTGCCATCGCCGGCACCGCCGCAGGGTCTCGAACTCACCCGGGCCCATTACCCCGGCGATGTCTGACGGCCGCGGATTTCGCGCGGCGCAACGATTGCTGTTGCCTGATTGCGCCCGTAGGCTTGTCCGTCGGTCCTGAGCGCCCGTATTCGGCGCCGGACGATTTGTTCTCATCCTTTCGTTCCGCGGAGGAACACCGTGTCCACCTACACCCCGAAGGCCAGCGACGTCGAACGCGCGTGGCACATCGTCGACGCCGAAGGCCTCGTGCTCGGCCGCCTCTCGACCGAAGTCGCCAACATCTTGCGTGGCAAGCACAAGCCGACGTACACCCCGCACATGGACATGGGCGATCACGTCATCATCGTGAACGCTGACAAGGTCGTGCTCACCTCGGGCAAGGCCGAGAAGAAGCTCGTCCACCGTCACAGCGGCTACCCTGGTGGTCTCCGGAGCGAGACCTATGCCGAGAAGATGGCCCGCAAGCCTGAGCAGGCCGTGATGGACACCATCCGGGGCATGATCCCCAAGACCCGCCTCGGTCGTGCGCAGATCTCCAAGCTGAAGGTCTACGCCGGTCCGACGCACCCCCATGCGGCGCAGAACCCCCAGCCGCTCGAGATCGCGCACGCCACCTACGAAGCCCGCGCCTGATTCGCCACGAGGATCCTGAGATGACCACTCCGCTCACCCAGACCACCGGCCGTCGCAAGCGTGCCGTCGCCCGCGTGCGTTTCCGCAACGGCTCCGGCACCGTCACCGTCAACGGCCGCCCGGTCGACGAATTCTTCCCGTCGAAGGTGCAGGTTGAAGCGCTGCTTGAGCCGCTCGCCGTCACCGAGACCAGTGAGTCCTACGACATCGACGCCACCATTCATGGCGGCGGCACCACCGGCCAGGCCGGTGCGCTGCGCCTCGGGATCGCCCGTGGCCTTGTCGAACTCGACGCCGAGCACCGTGGCGCCCTCAAGTCGGCCGGCTTCCTCACCCGCGATCCTCGCAAGAAGGAAAGCAAGAAGTACGGCCTCAAGAAGGCCCGCAAGGCGCCGCAGTACAGCAAGCGCTGATCGCGCCGCTGGTCGCGCTTCGCGCCGATCCATTGCCTTCGGCCGTCTTCGGCCGATGATGATGCCGTGACGTTGACCTTCGGAACCGACGGCATGCGGGGTGATGCCCGCACCGAACTGACTCCTGCGCCCGTCCGCGCCCTTGCGCAGGCCGGAGCGGAGATCCTCGGTCACCGTGGCTTCGCTGTCGGTCGAGATACCCGCGCCTCGGGGCCGGAGCTCGCCGGTGCCGTGCATGCTGGTGTCGCCGCCGCGGGCGGCGATTCCGTCGATCTCGGCGTTGTGCCGACTCCGGCAGTCGCTCGATGGTGTGCCGATCATCAGGTTGCCGGAGCGATGATCTCGGCGTCGCACAATCCTTGGTACGACAACGGCATCAAATTCTTCGCCCCCGGCGGGTCGAAGCTCGGTGATCGGGTGCAGGACGAGATCCAGGCCCGTTTCGACGCGTTGCGGGGGTCCGAAATCGAGGCGGTCCCGACGGTCGTGGACGCCCACGACACCGCGGCCGAGTCCCACGTCGAACGCGTCGTCGCCAGCCTCGAGGGGCGCAGCCTCGCCGGACTCGTCGTCGTCGCCGATGCGGCGAACGGTGCTGCGCACGACGTCGCCCACCGGGCGCTGACCCGCCTCGGTGCCGATGTGACGATGCTCCATGCCGCTCCCGACGGCACCAACATCAACGACGGGTGTGGGTCGACCCATCCAGCGTCGTTGCAGGCCGCTGTTGTCGAGCGCGGCGCCGACCTCGGCGTCGCCTTCGACGGTGACGCAGACCGGCTCCTTGCGGTCGACGCCGATGGTCGCCTGATCGACGGTGATCAGATCATCGCCATGTGCGCACTCGACGCCAAGGCCCGCGGCCGACTCGCTGGTGATGCGGTCGTCGTCACCGTCATGACCAACCTCGGTTTCCGGCGGGCGATGGACGACGCCGGCATCCACATTGTCGACACCAAGGTCGGCGACCGCCACGTGCTGGAGGCGCTCGATGCAGGGGGATATTCGCTCGGTGGCGAACAGTCCGGCCACGTGATCTTCCGCGAGCTCGCATCGACCGGTGATGGCCTCCTCACGGCGGTGCAACTGCTCGACATCGTGGCGCGCCGAGGGCGCCCGCTCGGCGCGTTGGCCGACGTGGCGATGATCCGTCTGCCGCAGGTGCTGCAGAACGTCCGGGTCGCACGGCGGCCTGTCGACGTCGATGGGCCGCTCGCCCCGTTTATCGACGCGTCGCTCGCCCGCATGGCCGGCCGGGGCCGTGTGCTGATTCGACCCTCGGGCACCGAACCACTCATCCGGGTCATGGTCGAAGCCGAAACCGATGCCGAGGCCCGGATGGAGGCCGATGGTCTCGTCGCGGCCGTCGAGTCGCTCTTCGGCTGAACCTTGACGGCCGGGTGACGGTCCTAGACTGCGCTCTGCGGATACTCGGCTCGGAACGCAGCCTGGCTTCGCGGGAGAGACACACCGATGTGCGGGATCATCGCCGTAGTCCGGCGCCCTTCGACACGAGCAACGCCAACGAGCCAAGCGGTCCTTGATCTCGTCGCAGGTCAGGCCGCCCTGTTCGTCTCCGGCCCCGATGCCACTGACACCATTGCGGGGGTCGGTGCGCGCCTTGCCGAGGCCGACGCCCTCCTGCGGGGTGTCCCCGGTCTCCGCCTCCTTCTGGCCGAGCCCAGCCTGGGCCCGGCGCTGCTGCACCACTGCGACGAACTCCTCGCTGCGGTCGAGCAGGAGGAACAGCGACTCGAGCAGGACGGCACGCTTTCGACGAGCCAACTCGAAGCCCGCAACCAGGCCCTGGTCGCCGTTCGCGATGGGGTGTGGGCGATCACCCGCGACCGACTCCGGGCCGCCGAGGTCGTCAGCCGCCTCAACGGCGGTGCGATGCAGACCGGCTCGCTCGAGGCTTGCCTGTCGATCCACCAGGCCCTGTCGGCGATCGATCGGCTCGAGGTCCGCGGCCGTGATAGCGCCGGCCTGCACGTCCTCGTTCACGACCATGCGCTCGACCTCGACGATCCGGTGATCGCCGCCGAGATCGCCCGACGTTCGGGCGACCCCAACTTCGGCACCGGCTCGGTTCGCGTCGTCGACGGGGTCCTGAGCATCGTGCACAAGACCGCTGCCGAGATCGGCGAGCTCGGCGACAACACGGCGGTGATCCGCCAAGCGTTCGCCGACGACGCGTTGCTGCACGCTGCGCTCGCCAACGAAACCGCCCGCACCCTGGTGCTCGGCCACACCCGTTGGGCGTCGATCGGCATCATCTCCGAGCCGAATGCTCACCCGCTCAACAGCGAGCTGCTCGACGCTTCCGGCCCCTATGTCGTCGGCGCGCTCAACGGCGATGTCGACAACTTCGCCGATCTGATCGCCGAGGAGGGCGTGACGATCACACCGTCCATCACCACCGATGCCAAGGTCATCCCGTCGCTCACGAGCCGGCGTCTCGGTGAGGGGCTCGAGTCGGCTGAGGCGTTCCGGCGCACGGTCGCAACGTTCGAAGGTTCCGTGGCCATCGGTGCGTGCACGGCGGCCGCACCGGACAAGCTTCAGCTGGCCCTGCGTGGCTCCGGTCAGGCGCTCTACATCGGTCTCGCCGAGGACGCGTACATCGTCGCTTCCGAGCCCTATGGCGTGGTTGAAGAGACAGCCCACTATGTCCGCATGGACGGCGAGACGCCCGGCAACCCTGAGAATCCCAACGCCAGTCGCGGTCAGATCATTGAGCTTGACGGTGAGCTTGCGGGAACGGTCGAGGGGATGCTGCGCAAGGCGTACGACGGCACCGATCTGGCTGTTGAGGCCGACGACATCGCCGTCGCCCAGATCACCACTCGCGATATCGATCGGGGTGATCACCCGCACTATCTGATGAAGGAGATCGGCGAGTCGCCGACCTCCTTCCGCAAAACGCTTCGCGGCAAGATCGTCGAGACTGACGACGGCTTGCGGGTCTCGCTCGGGCCCTCGGTGATCCCCGACGAAATTCGCGAACTGGTCCGTAATGGCACCATCACGCGGGTGCTCGCGATCGGGCAGGGTACGGCAGCCGTCGCCGGGCAGGCGCTTGCCGCCGGCCTCGATGCCCTCACCCCCAACGGTGAGATCGAGGTGGAAGCCGTCCTCGCCACCGAACTCTCCGGCTTCCGGCTGCGGCCCGACATGAGTGACACCTTGATCGTCGCCGTCAGCCAGTCCGGCACGACCACCGACACCAACCGCACGGTCGACATCGTTCGCAACCGAGGCGCCAACGTCATCGCGATCGTCAACCGGCGGGGGAGCGACCTCACCGATCGCGCCGACGGTGTGCTGTACACCTCCGATGGCCGCGATGTCGAGATGTCGGTCGCCTCGACGAAGGCGTTCTACTCGCAGATCGCCGCCGGCCTCTTGCTGTCGATCGCCATCACCGACGAACTGCTCGGTGACGAGATGGTCGACGACCGCGCCGCGCTGCTGAAGGGCATCACCGAACTGCCGGCTGCGATGGAGACCGTGCTCGATCGTCGCGACATCATCGGCGAGGCCGCCCGCCAGTTCGCGCCGAGCCGGCGCTACTGGGCGATGGTCGGCAACGGCCCCAACCGGATCGCAGCGCAGGAGGTCCGGGTCAAGCTGAGCGAACTCTGTTACAAGTCGATCGCCGCCGACAGCACCGAGGACAAGAAACACATCGACCTGTCGTCCGAGCCGCTGATCTTCGTGTGTGCCGCCGGCCTGTCCGGCTCGACCGCCGACGACGTCGCCAAGGAAGTAGCGATCTTTCGGGCGCACAAGGCAGCGCCGATCGTCGTGGCCGACGAGGACCAGTCGCGGTTCTCGAGCGCGCTCGCCGTGCTCCCGGTGCCGACGGTCGACCCTCGTCTGGGCTTCATCCTTTCGACGATGGCCGGCCACCTCTTCGGGTACGAGGCTGCGCTGGCCATCGATGCGCAGGCTCGTCCGATGCGCGAGGCCCGCAGCGCGATTGAGCAGGCTGCCGCACACCCCCAGATGAGTGGTGAAGAGGCGCTCGTGTCGGTCGAGCCCGCGCTCGAACGAACAGCGGCTTCGTTCTTCGACCTGCTCCGCGCCGGGGAGTTCAACGGCCATATGGAGGCGTCGACGGCGAGCAGGGTCGCATCGCTTCTGCGGTTCGCGCTCGGTTCCTCGCCGCTCGAGGCCTACCAGATCGAATACGGCAAGGTGGGCACGCCTGCCGTCGTGCTCGATGATCTGGCCGCTGCCCTCACCCTCGGCATCGAAGAACTCACCCGCCCGATCGACGCCATCAAGCACCAGGCCAAGACCGTGACGGTCGGCATCTCCCGCTCCGACGAGACACTCCTCGACG
>JAKMFW010000076.1 GCA_022425325.1 Acidimicrobiales bacterium
CTCCGACCACGCCGATCATCGGTCGCAAGCGGGTGGCCGAAGAGCGAGCCCGTTCCGCGATGGCGCAGGCCTCCTGACCCGAGTCAGGATGGGCGAGTGAACTCGCCCTGTTGCTCGCCCCAGCGCGAGCCACGTTCCCCCACGACGAACCGTCCGTCCCCCACGGACGGTTCGTTCGCGTCCGTGCCCGGTTCCGATGCGGTTGAGATCCCGGAGGGATCGTTCCGGATGGGAACCGACGATGAACGCTTCCCGGCCGATCGGGAGGGCCCGGTCCGCAGCGTCGACGTGCCGGCGTTCGCCATCGGTCGGGCCCCCGTCACCAACGCCGAATTCGCCACATTCGTCGAACGCACCGGTCTCGTCACCCTGGCCGAATCCGACGGATGGACCTTCGTCTTCGCCGGCCTCTTACCCGATGATTTTCCACCGACCCGTGGTGTTGCCGGAGCCGAGTGGTGGCGAGCGGTTGAGGGCGCCGATTGGCGCCATCCGGCCGGTCCACACTCTTGCCTCGACGGCCTCGACGACCATCCCGTGGTGCACGTCAACTGGTTCGAGGCCCAGGCCTATGCCGCGTGGGTCGGGGGTCGCCTTCCCTCCGAGGCCGAGTGGGAGAAGGCCGCACGCGGTGGCCTCGAGCAGGCGCTCTACGCCTGGGGCGACGAACTGACACCCGGAGGCGAACACCGCTGCAACATCTGGCAGGGCACGTTCCCCACTGAGAATGCACTCGACGACGGCTGGTTGGGTACGTCTCCGGTCGGGAGTTATGAGCCGAATGGGTTCGGGCTCGTCGACGTCGCCGGGAACGTCTGGGAGTGGACCTCCGACTGGTGGGACGAGCGGGCGGAAGCCCGTGCGATGCGCGGCGGCAGCTATCTCTGCCACGACTCGTATTGCAATCGCTACCGGGTGGGTGCTCGGAGTTCGAACACGCCCGATACGCCGACGGGCAATCTCGGCTTCCGCGTCGCCTGGGATCGTTAGAGCTCGTCGCGCCGAGGAGGGTCGGCGCCGACACGCTGGACCGTGATGCCGGCCACGCGGATGGCGAACGCAACGATCTCGCGCCACTCGGCGAGCGCAACAGTCGCGAGCGCACCGGGCGTGTGGATGCCACGCTCCCAGAGTTGGGTGAGGACGCCGCCACAGAACGAGTCGCCGGCACCGACGGTGTCGGCTACCGGGACAGGATCGACGGCGACGGTCGCCGAGCCCTCGGCAGTGATCGTGGTGACCGAAGTGCTCGACGTCACGAGCACGGCCGCCACACCACGATCGAGCAGCTCGCCGGCGCAGTCGGCCGGATCACGATCCGGCCAGATCCAGGCGAAGTCGTCGTCGGAGCCCCGGAACAGCGAGCAGGCGGCGACCCAGCGGTTGAACCACGGATCCCAGTGCCGACGGCCGAGCGGTTCGATGATCTGGGGCCGGACGTTCGGATCGAACGACACGATGCCGTCGATCGTCTCGGCGACCTCGACGAGCACCGACGCTCCCGGCTCGCGGAAGATCCCGAGCGTGCCTCCGTGCAGCAGGTGTGGCCCACCCCCGAGCAGGCCCGGATCGGGCATCTCGACGAACCGGTCGGCGGTGCCATCGCCGTGGAAGTGAAAGGTGGGGGGATCGCCGATGACCTCGGCTCGGCAGGTCGCCTCGCCGCGTCGTTGGGTGAGCCGAAGATCGACACCGGACGCCTCGAGGTGAGCCCAGATGGCGTCGCCGTGCTCGTCGGTCGAGACGGCCCCGAGAAACGCTGTTGGTGCGCCGAGTCGGGCGCAGGCGACCGCCGTGTTCATCGGGCCGCCCCCGGGCACGGCATGCGGGACGAGATCGGCGAGCGCCTCACCGGCCGTGATGATCATGCCGATGCCCCAGCAGGTCCGTTCGCGATCAACGGACGATCCGGATCGCTGCGGGCACGGCCTCGAGCACGGTGTTGCCGGTGGTGATCGGCTCGCCGTCGCCCCAGAACGCGACCTCGGTGGCGATCTCGATCCGGTGGCCACGATGGGAGTGCACCTTCGGGTGGTCGAGATGGGTGCCCTTGAACACCCGGTTGAAGAACCAGAGCAGCTCGATGCGGCCCACCCCGTCGACGACGGTCACGTCGAGCAGCCCGTCGTCAGGGTCGGCATCAGGGCAGATGTGCATGCCACCGCCGAACCAGGCCGTGTTCGCGACCGCGATCATCACCGCATCGTGTGCGTGTGCCGTGCCATCGACGGTGATCGTGGTGGGCCGCCGTTTGAGCGCAGGCAGTTCGAGCACGGTGGCGACGGTGTAGCGGCCCTGTCCCTTCGGACGACGCAACCGGTTGGCTCGATCGTTCACATCCGCGCTGAAGCCGGCGGTGGCGACCGACGCCACCCAGCGATCGCCGACACGAATCGCATCGATCGGGTCCGGGTCGCCGAGCGCGACAGCTGCGGCCTCGAGCGGATCCTCAGGGACACCTGGGAGTGCCCGGACGAAATCGTTGCCGGTTCCGACCGGCACCACGCCGAGGATCGTGTCGGTGCCGGCGACGGCTTGCACGGCGAGATGGACCATGCCATCCCCGCCGAGCACGACGAGACGCTCGGCACCGGCGGCGACAGCATCACGGGCGTTCGCCGCAGAGGCGGCGGCATCGGCACCGGAGAGATCGATGACATGACCACCGAGCGAACGGAGTCGGTCGAGCACCTCGCTGGCCGTACCGGCCGCGCGGCCTCGTCCCGCCTCCGGGCTCACGAGGACGTGGATGTCGCTCACAGACCGAGGTAGCGGCCGCCGTCGACGGCCATGGTCTGACCCGTCATGTGGCGGGCCATATCAGAAGCGAGGAAGACGGCGACGGGACCGATGTCGGTTTCGGGATCGCCGATACGGCCGAGTGGCGTGCGGGCCTCCAGCCGGGCCTGCAGGGTCGGGTTGGCCTGGGTGGCGGTGGTCATCGCCGGCGTCCAGGCGACGGGGGCGATCGCGTTGACCCGGATGCCGTCGGGTCCCCATTCGCGCGCGAGTGATTTGAGCAGCCCTCGCTGAGCGCCCTTCACCGCGGCATAGACCGGCAGGTTGCCCGAGCCCTCCATGCCGGCCGGCGAGGTGAGCAGGATCATCGTGCCGCCGTTCGCGGCGAGGTGTGGGTGGGCAGCGCGGGCGAAGAGGTACGACGCAGTGGTCGATGTCGCGATCTGGGCGGTGATGACATCGGGATCGACCGCCTGTACCGGGCCAGGTGGACCCGGCGGGGAGACCGCGTTGTGCACCACGATGTCGAGCTGGCCATGGGTGTCGATCGTGTGCTCGATCGCCGCCGCCACATCGGCCTCGATGGTGACGTCGCACCGAACGAAGCTCGCTTCATGACCTCGTTCTCGAAGTGCGGCTGCGGCAGGTTCGCCGTTCTCGGCTCGGCGGGCTGCGATCACGACCGCCGCGCCTGCATCGGCGAGGGCGCGGGCGATCCCCTCGCCGACACCCTGGCCAGCACCGGTCACGATCGCGACCTTGTCGGCGAGCAGTCCGGTCATCCCGGCATCCAAAGGCCGCCGTCGACCACCAGCGACGATCCGACGAGTGGAGCAGCAGTGCCGCTGGCCAGCCACTCGATGATGGGTGCGATGTCGTCGGTGTCATCGGGAACCCGCCCGAGGGGCGGATCGTGGAGCGCGTTGTCGGCTGCGATACCGGCTGCATCCCGCGCAGCGAGGAAGGCGTGGGGGTCGAGCGTGATGCTGTGGGCGGTGATGCCGTCGGCGCCCCACGTCTTGGCCAACGACTTGGCGAGCAGACGAATCGCTTCACCTAGCGACGCCAGCGCCGTGTACTCGGCGCCGCCAGCCGATGCCATCAAGGGCACGAGCACGACGAACGTGCCGCTGTTTGCCGCCAGGGCTTCATGCGTTTCGCGGGCGAGGTCGATCACCGCTCGCAGCGGGCGATCGCACGCCTCGTCCCACTCGGCCAGGCTCAGGTCGGTCAGGCGATGGGGTGTGCACGCCGCCGCCGGGTAGTCCGCCCAAACGACGAGATCGAGTGACTCGGCGCCCGGGGTCCGTTCGATCTCCCAGCCGGGCAGACCGGCGGCGATGCGGTCGGCGACGCCGGTGCCGACGATCAGCGCTCGTCGAGCCATGTCGGCCAATCCTCGGTGGCGCTCAGCGACCACTCGGGGTCGCGCTTTTCTATGAATGCCTGGACGCCTTCTCGTGCGTCGACGGTGCCCATCAGGTGGAGGTGAAGGTCTCGTTCGAGGTCGTTGATCTCGTCGGGACTCGGCGCCGACATCCAGAGCAGTCGCTTCGAGACCCCGACCGACACGGGCGCGGTCTGGGTGGCGATTTCGGTGGCGAGCGCCATCGCTCGGGGGAGTACCTCGTCGGCGGGCAGGGCTTCGGTGGCGAGTCCCCATTCGGCGGCGTCGGTGCCCCGGAACATCCGGCCGGTCAACAAGAGTTCTGTCGCCCGGCTGTGGCCGACGAGACGGGGGAGGGTCCAGTGCGCGTGGGCGTCGGGCAGCACGCCCCGCCGGTTCTGCACGATGCCGAGTTTCGCCTCCTCGGCAACGATTCGGAGGTCGCACTGCAGCGTCATCGTCATGCCGATCCCGACGGCGTGGCCATTGATCGCCGCGATGACCGGCTTGCGGCACTCCCACGGATGGAACGGGTCGAGCGGATCGGACGAGAACGTTTCCTTAGTAGGTGTGGCGAACGCGCCGGAGCCCTTCGAGAAGTCGGCGCCTGCACAGAACGCTCGTCCCGAACCGGTGACCACGACGACCCGGATCGAGTCGTCGGTATCGGCGTGGCGGAGTGCAGCCGTGAAGGCGGCGCTCATCTCGCTCGAGAACGCATTCATCGTCTCGGGCCGGTTGAAGGTGACGACGAGCACGCCGGGATCGTGGCGTTCGATCAGGACGGCGTCGGTTGAGTCGGTCATCGGCGAAGACCGTACCCCCACCCGTTGAGCCGTGCGGAACCGATTCGTCGACGACTCGGGAACGAGGTCAGCCGCTCCGGACTGACCGGCGCCCTCGCCCCAGTGGCCTGAGGTTCCCTGAGTTGGTCAGGCTCGGTTGGTCGCTTCCGGGCCGAACAGGCGACTTGCAGCCCAGACGCCGATCGAGCCGATGACCGAGGCTGCGGCCACGCCGTACCACGCCGTGGTTGTGGGCAGGTCGAGCTCGAAATAGGTGCGGCCGAACGGGATCGCCATCACCAGGGCGTAGCTGGCGGCCATCGCTGCGGCGAGGCCGAGCTTCCAGGGCTTCAATGGCCGGCTGATCAGGACAAGGATCGTGAGCCCGATCGCCAGCAGGGTCATCGTGGCGGCGGTGCGGGCCTCGGCGAGCGAGATGTCGTCGAGGCGGCGAACCCATTCGTACAGGCCGTAGGTGACGGCCCCGGCGACGGCGCCGGCCGGGAGCGAGAAGCGCAGGACCCGCTCGAGGAAGCCGGGGCGGACGAGCGACTCGTTCGGGGCGAGCGCCAGGAAGAAGCCGGGGAGTCCGATCGAGAAACTGCCGATCAGGGTGAGCTGGCGAGGCAGGAACGGGAACGGCGAACCGGCGATGCCGACCAGCGCCGTGAGCAGGACGGCGTAGGCGGCCTTGGTGATGAAGAGGTTGGCGACCCGCTCGATGTTGTTGATCACCCGGCGCCCCTCGGAGAGTACGCGGGGGAGCGTGGCGAAGCGATTGTCGAGCAAGACCAACTGGGCAACGGCTCGGGTGGAGGACGACCCGGCACCCATGGCGATGCCCATGTCTGCGTCCTTGAGCGCAAGGACGTCGTTGACGCCGTCGCCGGTCATGGCGACCGTGTGCCCGCGGCTTTGGAGTGCGTGGACCATCGCCCGCTTCTGGTGCGGGGTGACGCGGCCGAAGACCGTGGTGGTCTCGAGTTGGTCGGCGAGTTCGTCCTGGTCGTCGGGGATCTCGCGAGCGTCGACCCAGGCATCGGCCCCGTCGACGCCGGCCCGACGGGCGACCTCGGCGACCGTGGCCGGGTTGTCGCCGGAGATCACCTTGAGCTGGACGCCCTGCTCCTTGAAGAAGGCGAAGATCTCGGGAGCATCGGGACGCACGGTGTCCTCGAGCAGCACCAGGCACACCGGCGTGCGGCCCGGCGATAGCTCCTGGTCATGCCAGCCGTCGTCGGCGCGGGTGACGAGCAGGACGCGCAGGCCGGCGGCGGCCGCCTCGGCGGCCCGGGCCTTCTGGGTGTCGTCATCGTCGTCGAAGAGGATGTCGGGGGCGCCGAGGTAATAGGTGCCGCGATGGCCGAACTCGGTTGCTGCCCACTTTCGGGCCGACGAGAACGGGAGGTTGCGGGTGACCTCCCACCCCTCGGGGGCGGCGTAGTGGGCGATGATCGCCTGGAGCGTGGCGTTGGGCGACGGGTCCGACGCGCCGAGCGCGCCGAGCACCTCGGCGGCATCGGCATCGGAGGTGCCGCCGACCGCCTCGATCGACGACAGGCTGATCTCGCCGGTGGTGATCGTGCCGGTCTTGTCGAGGCACAGGGTGTCGACCCGGGCGAGCAGCTCGACCGAGGTCAACTCCTTGGCCAACGCCTTGCGACGGGCGAGGGCGATCACCCCGGTGATGAAGCTGAGGCTCGTGAGCAGCACCAGGCCATCGGGCACCATGGCGACCGCTGCGGCAACGGTGGCCTGGAGCGCATCTCGCCACACGATCGTGTCGTCGCTGAGCTGGCGGAGCAGCAACAACACCGAAGCCGGCGGAATGATGAACGTGAGCCAGCGCAGGATGATGTTGACCCCGCGCCGTAGCTCGCTGTCGGCCAGCTCGAACCGGCGAGCCTCCTCGGAGAGCTTGGCGGCGTAGGAGTCGGCGCCGATGTGGGTCGCGCGGTAGAAGCCCGAGCCGGCCGACACGAACGAGCCCGACAGCACCTGGTCGTCCTCGTGCTTCTCGACCGGGTCGCTCTCGCCGGTGAGCAGCGACTCGTCGAGCTCGAGGCCAGAGGCGGCGAGCACATCGCCGTCGACCACGACCTGGTCGCCAGGGCTGAGCTCCAGGATGTCGTCGGCGACGACCTCGCTGATGCCGACCTCGACGGTGTTGCCGTCGCGCCGGACCCGGGCTTTTGGCGCCGACAGCACCGCAAGTTCGTTGAGCGTGCGGCGGGCCTGGAGTTCCTGGACGATGCCGATCACCGAGTTGGAGACGACGACACCGGCGAAGAGCGCGTCGGCCGGGTAGCCAGCAATCAAGATCAGGACGAAGAGGGTGCTGATGATGCCGTTGACCGGGGTGAGAACGTTGGCCCGGATGATCTGACCCAGCGAGCGGACCGGTGCGTCGGGGACATTGTTGACCCGACCATCGGCGACTCGTTCTGCGACCTCGGCGGGGGTGAGGCCGGTGATGGTCGTGGTCATGCGGGGACTCCGTCGTCTTCGTAGACATAGCCGTCGGTGGCCATGGTGAGCCGATGCCGCGGCCCCGCGACCGTGGCATCGCCGGTGTCGTAGCCGGCGTCGCCCTCCCACATCACGACCGGGAAGTCGCCGCCCGACGCGACCTTGGTGGCGTGGTGACGGGCGGGGCGTTCGTCGAGAAACTTGAGCAGCGAGGCGACCGTGTCGTGGCCGGTGAGGGTGTCGAGCGTGACCCAGGTTGGTGGCACGATCTCGATCTCACCGTCGTGATGCTTGGCCAGCACTGCGGCCGGGGTGGCCCACGACATCTCGACGATTTCGCCGTCGTCGATGATCACGTCGTCGTCATCGACCGGAGCAGCGAAGAACCAGGTGGCGTACCGCTTCGGCGCGATCGCCGGCGGGATCCAGTGAGCGAACACGACCATCTCGTGGGCCTCGACCCTCAAGTGCGCCTCTTCGGCCGCCTCGCGGATGGCGGCGTTGCGGGCGGCGTCGACGTCCTCGTCGGCCCCGTCCCAATCCTCGTCGTCGACCTTGCCGCCGGGGAACACCCACATGCCCCCGAACGCGATCTTGGAGTTCTTGCGCAGCATCAGTGTCTCGGGGCCCTCGGGCCCGTCGCGCAACACGACGACCGTGGCGGCCGGCATGGCCGGCGTGTCGCCGGTCTCCTTTGCGAACTTCGCCCAGGCGGCGTGTCGCTTTCGATCGGTTTCGACACGGTCCTCGGCGCTCATCGGTTCCGAGGATACCGGTGTCAGCGGACCAGGTTGATCGGGCAGGGGGCGCCGTCGACCCCGTCGACATGCACACCGATACCTCGGCCGAGGAGACCGCTCTTCATCACCGTCACCTCGACCGGAAGTCGGGCGAGATCATGGTCGATCAAGACGACGATGTCGCCGACCTGTGTCCGGTGGTAGGCGTCGAGCCTGCGACCGGTTGCGCGAGTGTCGACCGACACCTCGAACTTCTTGCCTCAACCGTACGGCTCGAGCAGGTCGACGATGGCCGTGCCGCCCTTCCGGGCGATGTTGGCCACGGCGGTTTCGGTGACATCGAGTCGCATGACGGTGTGAACCGTTGTGCCTCTGAGGAAATTCCTCCATCACCCCCTTGCCATGAGGCGAACATATGTTCGATACTCGCGCGATGGCAACGGGCCACGCTCGAAATCTCGCCGTCGAGCTCGACGAGCGGGCGGATTCGGCGACCCGTCGCGCCGAGCTTCGGCTCGTCGGCGAACGGGTCACGCCGATGGCTCTGGCGCGCGAGCAGACCCTTCCGGTGCTCGGCCCGCTTGTTCCGCTGTTCCCCGAAGGGGCGTTGCGGCGGGGGAGCATCGTCGGCATCCGGGGCTCGGGCGCCACGTCGCTGGCGATGGCCGTCGCCGCAGGCCCGTCGACCTCGGGAGCCTGGACGGCCGCCGTCGGCGACCCCGATCTCGGGCTGGCTGCGGTCGGCGAACTGGGGGTGGCTCTCGAACGCCTGTTGATCGTGCGGCCCGAGCCCGGCAACTGGTCCTCGGCACTCGCCGCACTCGTCGGTGCCGTCGACGTCGTCATCGCCGCCCCCCGGCACCGCATCAGCGACACCGATGCCCGGCGCATGGCGGCTCGTCTACGGGAACGGGGCTCGGTGCTGATCCATATCGGCGATCGTTGGCCGGTCGGTGCCGATGTGCAGCTCGACATCGCTACCGGCGAATGGGAAGGGCTCGGCGACGGACATGGGGTGCTGCGGTCACGGCGCCTCGACATCCAGGGCGGCGGTCGAGGGTCGGCGTCGCGTCCCCGTCAGCTCGAAGTCCTCGTGCCTGGCCCCGGCGGGGCGGTGGCCGCACTCGCCGCGTGAGCGCGCCGGTCCGCACCCTCGTCGCCTGGTGTCCCGACTGGCCCGTCGTCGCCACCGGTGTCGATCTCGCCGAGCCGGTGGCGGTCGTGTACGCCAACCGCATCGTGGCGGCCTCGCCCGGTGCTCGGGCCCAGGGGGTCGCCCGGGGCATGCGACGCCGTGCCGCCCAGGGTCGGTGCGCCACGCTTGCCCTCCACGAACGTGACGAGGCTCGTGAAGCCCGACTATTCGAACCGGTCGTCGCTGCACTCGACGACATCACCCCACGGGTCGAAGTCATCCGGCCCGGCACGTGTGCGCTCGTGATGCGGGGGCCATCGCGCTATTTCGGCGGCGACGCCGCCGTCGCCGACCTCGTCCACGAACGACTCGCCGAGGTCGTCGCCGAACGCACCGACGTTCGGGTCGGTGTGGCCGACGGCCCCTTCGCCGCCGAACTCGCTGCCCGCGCAGCCAATCCCACCCGTCTCGTCCCGAGTGGCGAGGTCGCCGGGTTTCTCGCTCCGATGAAGGTCGACGTCCTCGAACGCCCAGAGCTGGTCGACGTGCTTCGCCGTCTCGGGGTGCGCACGCTCGGAGCGTTCGCCGACCTGCCGGCGTCCGACGTCCTCGCTCGTTTCGGCTCCGACGGTCTCGGCGCCCATCGCCTTGCGTGCGGGCTCGACGAGCGCCCACCCGACGCCCGCCGACCGCCGGTCGACTGGACCGTGTCGGACGAGATCGATCCGCCGGCCGACCGGGTCGACCGGGTGGCGTTCCTCGCCCGCACCCTCGCCGACGAACTTCATCGCCGACTCGGCCGCGACGGAGTCACCTGTGTGCGGGTCGGCATCGAGGCCGAGACCGAACACGGCGAGCAGCTACTCCGCTTCTGGCGCCACGAGGGGACGCTGTCCGACGCCGCCGTCGCCGATCGGGTGCGATGGCAGCTCGACGGCTGGCTCAACGGGTCGGCCGCCAGCCGTCCGAGCGGTGGCATCACCCGGTTGGCGTTGATCCCTGACGAACTCATCGCCGCCAAGGGTCGCCAGCTCGGGTTCTGGGGCGGTGAGACCGAGGTCGACCAGCGGGCGATACGGGTCGCCGCTCGGTTACAGGGCCAGCTCGGCGCCGATGCCGTTCTCGTTCCTGAACGCGAAGGCGGCCGTCACCCCGACTCGCAGCTCCGACTGGTACCGGCCGCCACGGTCGAACTGACGGGTCGGTCACTCGACCCCGAACCTGACACCGCACCGTGGCCCGGTGTGCTGCCGGCGCCGTCACCCACCAGAGTCCTGGCCGCGCCGATCCCGATCGAGGTGCTCGACGAGCGCAACCGCGCCGTCGTCGTCACCGGACGCGGGTTGCTGTCGGCATCGCCATTCGTGCTCGCCGCTCGTGGCAAACGGATCGAGGTGCGGCACTGGGCTGGGCCGTGGCCGATCGACGAACGCTGGTGGGATCCCGAGGCCCATACCCGTCAGGCTCGTCTCCAGGTGGTCACCGTCGACGGTCGGGCGCACCTCATCGCCCTCGCCGATGGGGCGTGGGCGATCACTGCCCAGTGGGATTAGGCGGTCTCCTCGCCTGCTCGTCGAGGACGTTCCGGATGTCGTCGAAGCGAGCCGTGGTGACGGAGATCATCTTGGTCAATCCGACAGCCTGATCGCTATCGGTCATGATGGGCGTGTGCAGCGTGAACGCGAAACCTCGTGACCGCCATGACCGAACGTGACCGGTGTGAGCGGTGGTTCGTCCGACGCGGCCTCCCTCACCTGATCGACGATTACACCGCCACCGACGACATCTTCACTCGCATGGCACCGTTCCTCGCTGGCGTTGTCTTCCTCGAGTTCTTCCTCGCCTTCGGTGACCGGTGGACGGGCTGGTCTCAGGCGGTCGCCTTCCTCGGAGGCATCGCTGTGCTCGTCGGTGGTGTGGTGCTCGTGAACCGCATCCGGGGCCGTCGCTCGTTCCAGCTGCCCGATGACATCGGCGTGTGGGAACTCGCCCTCTATGTGGTGTTGCCGATCGTGCCGACGGTCATCGGCTCGCAGGGGAGTGCCGCAGACAACGCGATCTCGGTCGTGGCGTTCAACCTCGTGCTGTTGGTGGTCGGCTATGTCGTCACGTCATGGGCGCTGATCCCGATGATGCGCTGGTCGTTCGGGCAGGTCCGGCGCCAGGTCACCGATGTCGCAAACCTGGCGATGAAGTCGCTGCCGACCTTGCTCATCTTCTCTGCCTTCATCTTCATCAACGCCGAGATGTGGCAGGTCGCGAACGACTTCACCCTGCCGTTGTTCGGCATGGTCATGCTGCTCCTTGTGGGGATCGGCGGCATTTTCATCTTCGTGTCGGTTCGGCGTCTCACTGTCGATCTCGCCCGTTTCTCGGCGTGGGGTGATGTCCGTCCCCGATGTGCGAACACGCCGGTCGAGGAGATCATCCCCGCCGACGATGAGCCGGCCCCGGACACTCCGCCGCTGGTGCGCCGAGCCGAATGGAACGTCAATCTGCTGCTGTTCGTCGCCCAGGGAATCCAGGTTCTGCTGGTGTCGCTCGTGATCACGACGTTCTACGTGGTCTTCGGGTTGTTGACCGTTCGCGAGGAAACGCTGCTGCAGTGGACCACCGTCGGCGAATTGACCTACGAGCGAGATTGGGCGGTCGATATTGCGATCTTCGGTACCGACCTGATCTTCACCCGCCAGTTGTTGCTCGTCGCGCTCTTCATCGGGATGTTCTCGGGCCTGAACTTCGCAGTCCAGGTGATCACCGATGACACCTACCGCGAGGAGTTCATCGCCGATATGACTGCCGAGGTGCGTGACGCCCTCGCCGTCCGCGCCGTGTACCACCGCCGCCTGGTCGCAACGACCTGAACGAAGGCGACAGTCGGGCCCCTTGTTAGGCGAACATATGTTCGCCTAACGTGCCCGGATGGGTTTCAACAATCCCGACATCTCGTGGGGCGAACTCGAACGCCGCTTGTCCGGCCGCCCCCACGACGGACGCCTCGTCGATCCGCTTGCCGGCGACGGCAGTGACAGCCCGGCCTGGTCGCGCAAACGGGCGCCCTACGTCGCCCCCGACACCGCACTTCGCGCCGGGCGAGTGCCCTACGCCGAACTGCACTGCCACTCGAACTTCTCGTTCCTCGACGGGGCGTCACACCCCGAGGAGTTGGCCGAAGAGGCCGCCCGGCTCGGTCTGGAGGCCCTTGCCCTCACCGACCACAACGGCTTCTACGGCGTGGTGCGGTTCGCCGAGGCGGCCAGAGCGGTCGATCTACCCACGATCTTCGGAGCCGAACTCACCCTGGCCGAGCCGGGTCGTGCGCTCAAGCGTCCCGGTCCGGCCGACCCTGCCGGGCGTCACCTCGTCATCCTCGCCCGCAATCCCCGCGGTTACGCCCTGCTCGGTCGCGCGATCAGCGAAGGCCAACTGGCAGGGGAGAAGGGGGCGCCCCGGATCCCGTACGAACGCCTTGTCGAACTCGGCGGGCAGGGCACTGGCGATCACTGGGCGGTGCTCACCGCCTGCCGCAAGGGCCCGGTGCCGGCTGCGCTCATGACTGATGGGCCGGTGGCTGCCCGGCATGAACTTGCGCGCATGGCGAGCGACTTCGGGCAGTCCAACGTGTTCGTCGAACTGTGGGACCACGGCCTGCCGATGGACTCGGTACGCAACGACGCCATGGCCGAACTGGCGGCACAGGTCGGGGTCGACATCATCGCCACCGGCAACGTCCACCACCACTCGGTCGCCCGGAAGCGACTCGCGTCGGCGATGGCGGCGGTTCGGGCCCGTCGCAGCCTCGACGAGATCGACGGTTGGCTGCCGCCCGCCGGCATGCACTTGCGTTCGGGGGAGGAACAGGCATTCCGGTTCCGGCGCTACCCGGGTGTGGTGCAGCGGGCATACGAGCTCGGGATGGACTGTGCGTTCGACTTCTCCCTGGTCGCTCCGAACCTGCCGCCATACCCGTGTCCCGGCGGCCTCGATGAGATGGGGTACCTCCGTCGGCTGGTCGAAGAGGGCGGTACCCGTCGCTATGGGCCCCGCAGCGCTGAACGGGTCGAGGGAGCCTGGGCACAACTCGACCGTGAACTCGACCTCATCAACGAACTCGGTTTTCCCGGGTATTTCCTTGTCGTGTGGGACATCGTCGACTTCTGCCGGCGGGCCGACATCCTCTGTCAGGGCCGGGGTTCGGCAGCGAACTCGGCGGTCTGTTTCGCCCTCGGCATCACCAACGCCGACGCCGTGTCGCTCGGGCTGTTGTTCGAGCGGTTTCTCTCGCCCGAGCGTGATGGTCCCCCCGACATCGACATCGACATCGAGTCCGACCGTCGTGAGGAAGTCATCCAGTACGTCTACGACCGCCACGGCCGTCACCACACCGCCCAGGTCGCCAACGTCATCACCTATCGGTCGAAATCGGCGATTCGCGACATGGCCAAGGCGCTCGGGTACGCCCAAGGTCAACAAGATGCCTTCTCCACGCAGGTTGACCGGTGGCGCGATGTGCTGTCGGGAGCGATTGAGGACGACACCACCATCCCGCTTCCCGTGGTCGAGTTGGCGGCCGAGATCGAACACTTCCCTCGGCATCTCGGTATTCACTCCGGCGGCATGGTCATGTGTGACCGGCCGGTGATCGAGGTGTGCCCGGTCGAGTGGGGACGCATGGAAGACCGCAGCGTCCTGCAGTGGGACAAGGACGACTGTGCGGCTGCCGGCCTGGTGAAGTTCGACCTCCTCGGCCTCGGCATGTTGTCGGTGCTGCACTACGCCACCGATCTCATCGCCGAACACCACGGCGTCGAGGTCGATCTCGCCACACTGCCGCAAGAGTCGTGCGTCTACGACATGTTGCAGAAGGCCGACTCGATTGGCGTTTTCCAGATCGAGTCCCGAGCCCAGATGGCCACCCTTCCCCGGCTCAAACCCCGCACGTTCTACGACCTCGTCGTCGAGGTGGCCTTGATCCGGCCAGGCCCGATCCAGGGCGGCTCGGTGCATCCCTACATCCGCCGTCGAAACGGTCTCGAACCCGTCACCTACCTCCATCCGTTGCTCGAGAACGCGCTGGCCAAGACCCTCGGCGTGCCGCTCTTCCAGGAGCAGTTGATGCAGATCGCAATCGACGTCGCGAACTTCACCCCGGCCGACGCCGACATGCTGCGTCAGGCAATGGGTTCCAAGCGCAGCCGCGAGCGCATGGATGATCTCAAGGCCCGCTTCTTCGACGGGATGCGGACCAATGGCATCACCGACGACATCGGCGAGCAGATCTGGCTGAAACTCGCCGCCTTCTCCAACTACGGCTTCCCCGAGAGCCACTCGGTGTCGTTCTCCTATCTCGTCTATGCGTCGTCGTGGATCAAGTACCACTATCCGGCGGCGTTCTGTGCTGCGCTGTTGAAGGCCCAGCCGATGGGGTTCTGGTCGCCGCACACGCTGGTCGGCGATGCCCGTCGCCACGGGGTGGTAGTGCGGACCCCCGACCTCAACCGTTCGGCTGCCACGGCCACGTTGGAGCCGTGTGAGGGCAGCACCGGTTCGGTGAGCGTGCGGCTGGGGTTCGACTATGTGCGCGGTATCGGCCGCGATCTGGCCGAGGAGATCGACGCCGGCCGCCCGTTCGCCTCGGTCGAGGATCTCCGCCGCCGGGTGCCGTCGTTGTCGCTCGCTCATCTCGAGGCGCTCGCCACCGCCGGAGCATTCGGGTGCTTCGGCATCGACCGTCGCTCAGCGCTGTGGGCAGCCGGAGCGATGTCGCAGACCTCGGCCGACCGTCTTCCGGGCATCGTCACCGGCGTCGAGGCGCCCACGCTGCCGGGCATGTCGCCCCAGGAGTTGTCACACGCCGACCTGTGGGCCACCGGCGTCGCCCCCGACGGCCATCCCACCTCGTTCATCCGAGGCGATCTCACCGAGCGGGGTGTGGTCACCGCCACCGACCTGGCCGATGTGGCGTCAGGGGAGCGGGTGCTCGTCGGTGGGGTCGTCACCCATCGTCAGCGGCCAGCCACCGCCCAGGGCACGACCTTCCTCAACCTCGAGGACGAGACCGGCCTGATCAACGTGGTTGTCTCCAAGGGCTGTTGGCAGCGTTACAGACAGATCGCCAAGGGGGCACCGGCACTGTTGATCCGAGGTCGGCTCGAGAAAGAAGAGGGCGTGATCAACATCGTCGCCGACAAACTCGAACCCCTACCGATTGGCGCTGCGCCGGCGTCACGTGACTTCCGCTGAGCACAGCGGCTCATCGCCTCGGCCTTGGCCTCGGCCATCATGCGGCGCGGCGACATGCTCGCCGGGCCTGGGTTCGGTGACCTACGGTCGGGCTCCTGCGCTCGAGGAGGCCACGTTGAAGACCCGAATCACCAAGATGCTCGGCATCGAGATCCCGATCGTGCAGGCGCCGATGGGGTGGATCGCTCGAAGTCCGCTCGCGTCGGCTGTCTCCAATGCCGGTGGGCTCGGAATCATCGAGACCTCCTCGGGTGATCTCGACGCCATCAAGGGCGAGATCGCCGCGATGCGCACACTCACCGACAAACCGTTCGGTGTGAATCTCGCCCAGATGTTCATTCGCGACCTGCCCGGCATGGTCGACTTCGTCATCAAGAACGAGATCTCGTTCGTGACGACCTCAGCCGGCGACCCGTCAGCACTCGCACCGCAGCTGAAGGACCTAGGCATCACGGTGTTCCACGTCGTTCCGACGCTCCGGGGCGCCGAGAAGGCAATCGCCGCAGGGGTCGACGGTTTGGTTGTCGAAGGTGCGGAAGGCGGAGGGTTCAAGAATGCCGACGGTGCATCAACCCTCGTGCTGGTGCCCGAGATCGCCAAGCGTTTCGACGTGCCGATCATCGCCGCAGGCGGCATTGTCGACGGCCCCTCGATGGCGGCAGCTCTGGCCATGGGGGCCGACGGCGTCCAGATGGGCACCCGCATGGTGGCGTCCGCCGAGTCGCCGATCCACGACAACTGGAAACAGTCGATCGTGAACGGATCCGAGGCCGACACGGTCATGGTCAACCGTCATCACCGACCGGCGATGCGGGTCTTCGCCTCGGACAAGGCCAAGGCGCTTGAGGCGGCGAACGAGCCAGCCGCCCTCGACATCGACGCCATGATGGGCACCTACTTCGGCGGTGACATGGAGAGCGGCTTCGCGATGAGCGGCCAGGTCCAGGGCCGGATCGATACCATCCGCCCGGTCGCCGATGTGCTCCGCGAGGCATGGGACGACTGTCAGTCGGTGTTGCGGACGCTCGGCACAGCCGCCGCCGAGGGTTCAATCTCCGCGTAACGCTGTCGCGCGAACCCGCCGGGGCGCCATGCCATGGCGCCCAATCGGCGCAGAAACAACCACACTAAAGGCGTGTCTCGGACCCGTCGACGCTCGACGCCGTGGCTTGTCTCCGCAGTCGGAGGCGACGCCATTGCGTACCGCGACGCGTTCGTCGCCTTGTTCGTTGCGGTCATCGCGAGCCTGGTTGCGGGAATCACACTCGCCACCACGACCGACACGCTCGAGGAACTGCCGGGCCTGCTGCTGCTTGTCCCGGCAGCCCTGGCAGTGAAAGGCAATATCTTCGGTGCGCTCGGTAGCCGCCTCGGCACCTCGATCCACACCGGTGTGTTCCAACTCTCGCCGCGCCTTGACACGGTGGTCGGCCAGAACACGGCTGCGGCGCTGATCCTCAGCCTTGTGGTCTCGGTCGAACTCGCCCTTCTCGCAAAGGGTGTTGCGATCGTTTTCAACGTGTCGCCGACGATGTCGACCGTCGACTTCATCACCGTGAGTGCGGTGGGCGGCGCGATCGCCTCCGTGGTCGTGCTTGGGATCACCCTCGTCATGGCGAGCGGTTCGGTCCGCTTCGGGTGGGATCTCGACAACGTCGTGGCCCCGCTCGTGACCGCAACCGGCGACGTCATCACGTTGCCGGCTCTGGTGTGGGCGGCGGCCCTCACCGGCCGCGGCGGGATCAGCGGATCCATCGCTGTGGTCGTGTCGATCGTGTCCGTCATCGGTGTCGGGTGGTCGTTGCGCACCGACCACACCATCCTGCGCACCGTCATGCGGGAGTCACTTCCGATTCTCACCGTCGCTGGCATCCTCGATCTCATCGCCGGCATCACGATTGAGAAGCGGCTCGAGGACTTCGTCGAATTCCCCGTGCTCTTGATCCTGCTCCCCGGTTTCCTCGGCACAGCCGGTGCGCTCGGTGGTGTGCTGTCGAGCCGGCTGGCGACGAAGGTTCATCTCGGCCTCGTCCGTCCCGGCGCTCTTCCGCGTGGGCAAGCGGGTTCGGACATCGTGATGATTTTCACGCTGTGCGTTCCGATTTTCGCGGTCGCTGGCGTCGTTGCCGAAGTCGGCGGGCTCATCACTGGCCAGGCGAGTCCTGGTCTCTGGCAGATCACGGCCGTGGCCGTACTCGGCGGGTTTTTGGCCTCGCTGGCGGTCGTGATCGTCGCGTTCTATTCGACCGTCGTGGCGATCCGGTTCGGTCTCGACCCGGATACCTACGGCATCCCGATGGTGACCTCGTCGCTCGATTTCGTCGGCGCGTTCACCCTGATTCTCGCCCTCGTCGCTGTGGGCGTTGCATGATTGGTACAGGAGACCTCTGATGGATGACAGACCCCGAAATCTCCGGGAGATGCTCGCCGAGGCGAAGGACAGCTCCGAGCTGATGATCGACCTCGCCTACGCGGCGCTCTACTTCGGCGATCCCGATATGGCCGAGGAGGTCGGTGGGCTTGAGGAAACCCTCAGCGAACTGATCCAAGACATGCGGGGCATCTGCATCCTTGCGGTGCGCAACCCTCGTGAAGCCGAAGGCATGTCGTCGGTTCTCCAGGTCATCTCGGCGATCGAGCGCATGGCGAACGATGCCGTCGACATCGCTCGGATCGTCACCCACAAGGTCGGTATCCCGGCCGAGCTGGTCGCCGACTTGTCCCAGGCCGAGGAGATCTCGCACCGAGTACTCGTGTCGGAGGGTTCGCACCTCGCTCACCGGCCACTGTCCGCTCACGAACTGCCCGTGCAGACCGGCATGCGGGTGATGGCCGTGCGCCGAGAGCGGCAGTGGATCACCGACGTCGGCGGCGACCTGATTGTCATGCCCGGCGATGCCTTGTTCCTGCGCGGGTCGCCTGACGGCATCACTCGTCTGCGGGAGCTCGCCGCCGCCGACAAATGGACACCGCCGGTCGTCACCGACGACCCGTTCGTCACCGATCTGGATCGGGCGGTCGACGTTCTCGTCGAGATGAAGGACATCTCCGAGGTCGCCGTCGGGCTCGCCTACTCGGCGCTCGTGCTTGGCGATCCAGGTCTGGCCGCCGAGGTGCGCCAGCTCGAGGATCGCCTCGACGAGATGAAGGACCGACTCGAGCTCTGGGTGCTGCGGGCCGCGAGCGGTAAGCCCGACCCGTCGCCGCTCCGCGGCTTGCTCCAGCTCGCCCAGGCGGCCGAGGACATCGGCGATCAGGCCCAAGCGATGGTCTGGCTCATCGAGCAGGACGAGGATGTCCACCCGATCCTCGGGCTCGCGCTCGGTGATTCCGACGAGGTCGTCGTGCAGGTACCGGTCGGCACCGATAGCGAGGCCGACGGTCGGACACTCGCCGAACTCCAGCTCAACATCGAACCCGGCTTCACCGTGCTCGCCATTCGTCGCGGTGGCGGGTACCGCTACCGTCCGGGCGGCCGGGTGCGGCTGTTGGCCGGCGATGAGGTCATCGCAAGTGGCCCCGACGAGGGCCGCGAATTCCTGACCCGTCGCTTCGGCTGGGTCCTCGTCGACCCGGATGGTGACGGCGAGATGGAGCTCGAACCGGTAGCCCCCCGAGCCTGAGTATCGTCCTCTGCATGACCGAGCCGCTCTGCGTCCTCACCCTGCACGCCCATCCCGATGACGAGGCGTCGAAGGGAGCCGGCACCATCGCGAAATACCAGGCTGAGGGGGTTCGCACGGTGCTGGTGTGCTGCACCGGCGGCGAGGAAGGCGACATTCTCAACCCGGCGATGGATCGTCCGGAGATCGTCGACAACCTTCAACAGGTCCGCCGAGAGGAACTCGATCGAGCCGCCGCAATCATCGGCTACGACGTCGTTCACATGCTCGGCTACCGAGATTCCGGCATGCCGGACAGCGACGCCAACTTCCACCCCGACTGCTTCGCGGTCGCCCCGCACGACGAGGCAGTGGATCGCCTGGTCGCCATCCTCCGTGCAGAGCATCCCCAGGTGGTCGTCACCTATCCGGAGGATCAGGGCAACTATCAGCATCCCGACCATCTGCGGGTGTGGGACATCACCCTCCCTGCGGTCGAACGGGCTCGTGACGCCAGCTACCGTCCCGAGCTCGGCGCAGCCTGGTCGGTCTCGAAGATCTATTACACGATGTGGTCCCGGGCCCGGATCCTTGCCCGCCATCAGGCCTTTCTCGATCTCGGGCTCGAGTCGCCCTACGACGACAGCTGGTTCGAACGTCCCGACAAGGACGACCAGATCACCACCAGAATCCCGATCGATGGCTTCACCCACGTCCGCCGTGATGGGCTGCTCGCTCACGCGACCCAGATCGATCCGGCGTCGGCGTTCTGGTTCGGACTTCCTGAGGAAGTCGACCAGCAGGTCCACCCGTTCGACGACTATCTCCTGGCCGTCGGCCCTGAGGGTGCCGTCATGCCCGAAGACGATCTGTTCGCCGGTTTGCGTCCGACGTCCGTGCCAACATGAGCGCCATGCTCTCGCCCGAATGGTTCGAGGCGGCCGCTCCCGTGCTCGCTGCACTACCGCCTGCCGGTGACACCTCGGCGACTGTGCAGTACGCCGTGTCGTCGTCTCCCGATGGCAAGGTCACCTTCCATGCCGTCATCGAAGGCGGCGTGGTCGCCGAGTTCGCCGTCGGCAAGGGAACCGATCCCGATGTCGTGGTGTCCTGCAGCTACGACGCCTTCACCGGCGTGCTTGACGGCACCACGACGGCCGACGCGGCGTTCATGGACGGGTCGTTCAAGGTCGAAGGCGACCACAAGGCCTGGCTGATCGACCTGCGCGACGTGCGGGCCGCGGTGTTCGGCGCGCTGGCGGCGCTCGACTGACTCAGCCTGCGGCGCGCTGTGCGTCGCGGAGTGCGCGATAGCCGATCAAGGTCACCCCGAGACCTTTGAGGCGAGCATGGAGTTCGCGATCGGTGAGGACGGCGAGGTCGTCGAAGCGGCCTGCTGCGGACGGGTCGATTGCTCGGATCTCCTCGGCGGCGAGCGCCGGTGCGAAGGCGACTTCGGTGACGCCGGGAGCAAGATCGGCCAGCACGGCCTCGAGATGGGCTCGGGTACCGCCGCGAACGAGCCGGAAGTGATCCGGCATCGACACGCCCTCTTCGGTGGCGAGGCGGCGGAACGGAAAGCCGGCGGTGGTTTCGGCGTCGCCGGATTCGAGTCGGATCGGGAGCTCGGTCTCGACGGCGATATCGAGCAAGACGTCGAAGAACTCGGGGCGTTGCTGCATCGCCAAGAGGTGAGTGGTGAGGTGGGTTGGTTCGACCCCCCAGCTGACCGCCCGCTCGACCTGGGCTCGGCATTCGCGGCGGACCTCGTCGATGTCGGCGTGGTCCCAGAGATCCTCCGGGGTGCGGGGGAACCCACCGTCGCCGTCGAGAAGGCTCGGTGCGTGGGTGAGCGGTGCCCAACGGAAGCTTTCGAGTTCGGCGTTGAGGGTCAGATGGATGCCTACATCGAGGTCGTCGGCGTTGGCCAGGTGGTCGGCCGCATGGCGAGCCCATGGCCCAGGCATCATCAGCGTTGCTGTCGTGGCACAGCCATCCCGGAGGGCGCTCAGACCCGCTGCTGTCGCTGCGTGTGTGGACCCCATGAGGTCGGCAGACAGGATCAGGAGCCGGTCGTCGTTGTTGTGGCCGAGCGCCTGTGCGAGTGAGGTCACGGTGGGACGTTAACCGAGGGGCACATCAGGGCCACCGCACACGCCCCAGAGCCCGATGCCGGCCCGGAAGGCATCGTTCTCCGCGTTCTCGAAGAGCTCGCGGTAGAAGCTGTTGGGCTCGTAGATCATCACGCCGGCATATCCCCGCTCAAGCAGATCGAGGTTGATGAAGAGTTGGTCGGAGCTGCGAACGACGTAGGCGAGGAGTCGGTCGTACTGATCTCGGCTCTCGATGTCGCGGACCAGGGTGACCTCGGTTCCCTCTGGCAGGAGCGAGGTGAGATAGGCGGCGGATTCCTTGCCGTAGCACTGCTCGGGGCGGTTCACGGCCACGGACTCGGGCGTGTCGATCCCGAGGAGACGTACTCGTTCGCGGTTACCGATGATGTCGACCACGATCGTGTCGCCGTCGACCACTCGCTCCACGATGGCATTTGCCTCTTCATGCTCGTGATCGGGAGTGGCGGCGACCGAAGCGCCGCCGGCCGTGTCGGCGCTGCAGGCGGCAGCGAGCAACGACAACGCAGCCACGGCCAGAAGACGACGCACGACGCCAGTGTGGTGGCCTGCGCGCTGAACGGCGACGTCAGGCAGCGTCGGCGAGCGGAAGGGTGGGCTGCTCGACCGGCGGACCTACGAGCTCGGTGAGCTCGGGTGCGACCTCGTCGGCGGCCTCGGCCCGTTTTTTCTCGATGGAACGAAGGACAGCACGAGCGTTGGCGACGCCCTGCAGCCCCTGAGCCCGAGTGGCCTGATCCAGACGCCAAGCGGGGCGGGAATCGATGAGGAGGAGCTGGTTGGTCATGGGTTCATCTTGCCGAGGGGGTGTGACACTGTCGGCCGTGAGGTGTCAGGATGCGCCTCATGCAGCGCTTCGGCATGACCGTTCCCTTCGATGGACAGCAGCTTCACGAGCAGCGAGACCGTTTCGAACGACTCGAACGGCTGGGCTACACCGACCTCTGGACCGCCGAGGCCATGGGCGCCGATGGCCTCACCCCGCTGACCCTCGGCGCCGTCTGGACCCCATCGATGCGGCTCGGTACGGCGATCCTTCCGGCGTACACGCGTGGGCCGGCCCTGCTCGCCCAATCGGTCGCCGGGCTGGCATCGGCGGCACCCGGGCGTTTCGTGCTCGGCATCGGCTCGTCCTCCAACGTCATCGTGGAGCGTTGGAACGGAATCCCGTTCGAGAAGCCGTTCCAGCAGACCCGCGACATGGTCCGTTTTCTCAAGGCGGCGCTCGGCGGCGAGAAGGTCACCGAGACCTACGAGACCTTTGACATCAAGGGCTTCCGGCTCGGCTTGGTGCCTGAGCAGCCGGTACCGATTCTCGTGGCGGCGCTTCGCGAGGGGATGTTGCGCATGGCTGGCCGAGAAAGCGATGGCGCCATCATCAACTGGCTGTCGGCCGACAACGCCGCCACCGTGTCGAACATCGTCCGGGAGGAAAATCCCGATGCTGAGATCGTTGCCCGGCTGTTCGTCGCCCCGACGCCGGATACCGAGTCGGCTCGATCGATGGGCAAATTCGCGGCAGCTGCCTACCTGAACGTTCCGGTGTATCGGGCCTTCCACGAGTGGATGGGTCGCAGCGACGATCTGGGCGAGCACTGGGAGCAGTGGGCGGCGGGCGATCGTCAGGGTGCGCTCGAGAAGATCCCCGATCACGTGGTCGACGAGTTGATCATCCACGGCAGCTACGACGAGTGCCGGGCCCACATCCAGCGTTATGTCGACAACGGGGTGACCACGCCTGCGTTGGCGCTGTTGCCGTTCCCCGGCGTCGACATCGACGAGGCCATCGAGGGGCTTGCCCCGAGGGTGTGAGGCGAGGGGCTTGCCCCGAGGGTCACTGCGGTCCGGTGGCGGCGTGGCGAAGGTGGTCGGCGAGATCGGCGAGGGAGCTGTGGGCATTGAGCCCGCTAGTCGATGGCATCACATAGACGGGGGCGCCACCCAGGTCGGACTCCTGCCAGCCCGGCGTTGCCGTTCGGTCGGCTGCGGCTCGCCAGCCAGCGAGCCCGACGAAACACACCGCCTCGGGACGTAGCCACGCACACAGTTGCTCGACCCGTGCGAGGCCGGTCCGGTACTCGTCGGTGGTGAGTTCGTCGGCTCGGGGTGTGGCCCGCTTCACGAGGTCGGTCATGCCCATGCCGTGGTGGGCAAGGGCATGTCGAGGTTCGCGGTTGACGGTGGCGATGCCGGCGTCGAGCGCGGCCGGCCAGAAACGGTTGCCGGGGCGTCCGAACCCCACGAGCGTCTCAGCGGAGTACACGCTCGGGTTCAGCCCGCAGATCAGCAAGCGCATCCCAGGGCTGATGATGTCGGGAAGGGTAAGAGCTCGGCGAGCGGTGATGTCGATGACACCAACCTGGTCACCTTCTCGGATTGTGAGCGCTTCGATGTCGAAGCCCGCACCCTCGACCACGGTGCGAAGGAAGTCGGGCCGCCAGCCGGTGAAGCGGCGACCACCCATCGGATCCGTCTCAAGCGGGGCGAGATCCTGATCGCCGGCGAAGAACTGGAGTTCGATCGGCCCGCCGACCTTGACAACTCGGTGAAGTTCGGCGAGGGCCATCGGTAGGAGAGGGCGGTCGACGTGAACATAGACCTTGGTGCCGAGCGCACCGGCGATCGATTCGGTGACGAACGGAAGACCATCAGCGGCTGCCCGCACGGGAACGGCCCCGGGGGCGTGGTCGGGAAGGAGTTCGAGCATCTCGGCGACCGGGTCGAGTCCGATCACGGTGCCGGGCAACCCGGGGATCAAGAGCCCCGGACCACAACCGACGTCGAGCACCGGTGCCGCCGGAATGTCGTCGAATGCCGCAGCGAGCCGTTCGGCCGGGGCGAGCGATGTTCCGACTCTGGCGTCACGCCAGTCGACGGCCGTGCGTCGATAGATCGACGCGGTGATCGGGTCCAGGCTCACCGACTCACGAGCCCGGCAGCGTCGCTTGGAGCTTGCGCATCCCGGCGAGCCAGCGACCCCGATCGCCAGCCCGGTTGAGCTCGTAGCGCGCGACTTCGGGGTGGGGGAGGATCAGGAAGTCGTCGTTGGCCAGGCCTGCGGATACGGCCTCGGCGACCTCCTCGGGTTCGATCATGCCCATGGCCTTCACGACCTCGACCGCCAGCTCGCCGTCCGCTTCGGTCATTGGCGTGCGAACTCCCTGCGGGCACAGGCACGAGACACCGACGCCTGCATCGCCGTGCGTGATTGCGATCCATTCAGCGAGCGCGACCGCACCGTGTTTCGTCACGGCGTACGGGGCGGTGCCCAGGTTGGTGAGCAGGCCTGCTGCGGATGCGGTGATGAGGAGGTGGCCGGAGCCTCGTTGGGTCCAACGGGGGACAAGATGACGGCAGGCCTTCACGTGAGCGAGCACGTTGACGTTCCAGTTGGCGTTCCACTCGTCGTCGCCCAGTTCGACCCCACCGTTCGCCCCGATGCCGGCATTGCCCGCCCAGAGGTCGATTGGGCCGTGGTCGCGTTCGACCTGCTCGATGAGGGCGACGATCGCAGCCTCGTCGGTGACGTCGATGTCCACGCCGACGCCACCGATCTCCTCTGCGACTGCGGCGGCGCCAGCGCCGTCGAGATCAGCGACGTACACGATCGACGCGCCGTCGGCGGCGAAGCGCCGAGCCATGGCTCGACCGATACCGCTTGCGGCTCCGGTGACGACGACGACTGCTCCCTGAATCTGCATGGTGCCGATCGTAGGCCCTTCGGGCCCTCGACGGTTTTCCACAGGAACTCGGCGATCGCGTGTCAGAGGCGTGGTCTAGGGTGCGCCCATGATGGAAACGACCGACGTGGTTTCGGTGGCTGATGCTGTCGAGTTGATCGACAGCAACCTGAAGGATCTCCAGGGGCGTGAGCTCGTATCGGCAGCCGAGGTGGCCGACCTGCTTCTCGATCTCCGCATGCTGCTCGCCGCGGCGCAGGTCGAGCCGGCCCCGATGGGCTGAACCGAACCGTCTAGGTCAGCGCGTCGGCCACCCGGCGCGCCACCGTTCCGAGCAACGCGCCTGCCACGATGCCTCCCGCGACATCGGAGGCGTGGTGGATTCGAACATGGATGCGGCTGGTCGCGACAAGGCCGGCCAGTGCGTACCACGCTGCGCCACCACCGTTCCGGCTCAGCATGGCGGCGGCAACCATCGCCGCCGAGGCGTGGCCGGATGGGAAACTCGACGTTTTCGGCTGGCGCAGGTTGTAGGGGCGAGGTGCGTCCTGCACCGGTCGACTCCGCTTGAACATCGACTTCACTGGCCCGTTGATCAGCGCCGACTCAATGCCGAGTGCGGCGCTGAGGGCGATGGCCACCTTGGGATCGTTCTTCGCGATCGCCTGAGCGACACCGAGGGTGTGCCAGAGCACCGAGAAGTCGGCCGCCTCCGAGGCGGTGTAGAAGATTCGGTCGATCACCGGGTTGCCTCGAAGGGCCTCCCAGGCATCGTCGAGAGCGTCGTCGAGTCGATCGATCGCGTCGGGCACAGGGTGAGGCTACGGCCTTCCGCAGCGGGGGAGGTGTCGGGCGAGGGAGCGAGGACGCGCTACTGGTCGGCGTCCTGGTAGGCCCCGGGTCCGGTGAACATGCCGCGGTGCCAGCGACGAGGGGTTGCGATCATGGCCCGCGGGTAGTCCTCGAACATCCAGCGTGCGAAGTTGCGACGGGTCCACGCAGTGGCGCCCGTGGCCTTCAGCGCAGCGCCAGCGACGGTCGGCTTGGCCAAGAGCGGGATGAGGATCCGGGCCATACGGTCGTCGGCGACAAGTTCGCGCCGAACGTCGTCTCGGTACTGCGCACAAGGTTCGCCATCGGCGAGCAGCGCCTCGGCAGCGAGTCGGCCGGTGAGGATCGCCTGTCCGATGCCCTCGCCGGTCATCGGGTCGGTGACAGCGGCGGCGTCGCCGACGAACATGGTGCGAGGCCCGGTGAGCGGCACCCGCCCGACCCGGGCAGGGATCGGCCAGGCCTTGTGCGGCCCCTCCGGCCGGGCGTCAGGACCGAGTGCTTCGCGGATGTGTGGACGATCGAGGAGATCAGGCCAGAGCGTCTTCATGTCGCCAACGCGGTAGTGCTTGCTGCCTCGCTGGATCCCGAAGCCGATGTTCGCCCGATTGCCCTCGAGCGGGAACGACCAGGCGTAGCCCGGGAGAAGATCCTTTTCGAACCAGACGATGAGTTCGGAGGCGGCTCTCGGGCTGACGTTCTCGTAGTACTGCCGGAAGGCATGCCACTCGCCCCGGTAGCCGTCGACCGACAAGCCGAGGAACTTGCGAACAGGCGACCACATGCCGTCGGCGGCGATGACGTGCTTGGCCCGGAACGGTTCGTGGTCGAAGACGAGGTCGGCCCCGTCTTCGTCGGTGGTCATTGCCGTCAGCTGCATGCCCTCGTGGATGACCGCACCATCGGTGCGGGCCATCTCGAGCATGGCGTTGTCGAGGTCGACACGGGTGGCGACTGCAGCGTGGTAGCCCTCGCCTTCCGGGAGGGCGTAGCGACGCTCGGTGCCGCGGGGTGAGCGGATGACAACGTCGTCGACCCGCCGCCAGCTCGCCACTGTCGAGGGGTCGAAGCCGAGTGCTTCCAACTCGCGGAGCGCAAGTGTGGTGAGGCCGTCGCCGCAGCATTTGTCTCGAGGGAATGTTGCCCGATCGAACACGTGAACGTCGCGGCCTGCTCGAGCCAGGAGAGCGGCCGCAGTAGTGCCAGCTGGGCCGGCACCGATGATCGCGATATCGCCGTCGAAGGACGTGGGGGGCATCCCCCGAATCTACGGGACGGTTGTCGCCGGTGGCACCGTGGAGGTGGTGGTTGTCGTGCGGTCAGCCGGGTCGCTCGGGCTGCCGTCACAGCGCACACCCTCGGGCCGGTAGCGGGCAAAGACGGTATCGATCTCGGTGCGGCCGTCTTCGAGATAGGTGCGGGTGCGCTCGGTGGTTACCCGTATGCACGAAACGCCCTGGCGTCTCTCGGTCTGACCGGTCTGCGCACCCTCGACCCATTTGGTGCCGTAGAGCGTGACGGTGATCGATGTTTCGTCGGTGGTGGGCCACAGCAGGACGCCATACGGCGTGGTGTTGAGAATCTCCAGATCGACGTTTGGGAAGTTCACGGTGGCTTCGCGGCCGTACGGATAGCGGCTGATGTAGATCGAGTGGGACTGGTAGTCGCCGAAATCGAGGCCGGCGAAGAAGGCTGCGTTGAACAGTGTGGTGGCGTACTGGCTGATGCCGCCACCGACCGAGGTCGTGAACACGCCATTGGAGATGACCCCTGCATCGACGAACCCGTTCTCTCGGGTTCGGCGGCCGACATAGTCATTGATCGAGAACTCGCCACCGGGTTCGATCACCGCCCCCTGGGTGAGCTCGGCGATGCGCTGGATGTTGATGTTCCGGGTCTGGTTCGGCTGGTAGTTGGTCGTGAACTCGCCGATCACCTCGACGATGCCGAGCGACTTGGCCCATTCGATGCCCCGTACACCGGGATCCTCGCGGGGTCGGAGTTCAACGATCCGCTCGCCTGCTTCCATCCCCGCCAGGATTCGCTCAGGCGTGTCGAGGGTGCAGCAGACTGCGCCAGGGGAGGAGCCGACAATACGAACGCGGCCGACGTCGTCGATGGTGAAGGTTGGCTCGTCACCGGCCTCGCCATAATCGATGAAGAGGGCCTCGACGGTCGACTGCGCGAGCTGCTCGTCAAGCGAGATCGTGGGTTCGTCGATGGTCCCGCCGAACACAAGCCAGGAGCGAAGTGCCGACTGTGAAACACGTCGTTGCGTGATGATTCCAGGGACCCGCAGCGCGATGCCATTCTTGGTGAGGCGATGAGCCTCGGCGATGAGCTCGTCGGCCCCTCGGTCGACGGCCTCGCTGCCGGTAATCGGGATTTCGATCACGGCGGTGCCGTTGCCTCCGGTGATCGCTGCGTCAAGAACGAGATCGCGGAGTTCGTCGGCGTCGACGATGGGCGATGAGGCGACATCAGCTTCGACGAAGCGGCCGTTGACGAGTTCGAGTTGAGGAAGACCGAAGTCGAGATCGAAGATCGAGTCGCTGCCTGCGACAACCTCGCCCAGCACGTCGACGTCGATCGTGTAACGGACGTCAAACGAGCGGTTCCCGAAGAGTGAACCGATCCACCGGATCGGCTGTGCAATGAGGTCCGGCTGCTCTGCCGCATCGGTGAGCGCCAACTCGGCATCGACCATCACACCGAGCTCGGCGGCGGTGATGGTGAGGCTGTTCGTGTCGTGGCGCAGCTCGATCGGACGGTCCGTGAGACGCCCATCGGTGAGCAGTTCGGCAGCCTCATCGATGTCGAGGCGACCTACGTCGACGCCTGCGATGGAGGTGTTCCGCGCAATGTCGCCACCAAGGACCTTGTCGTCGAGGACCCAGCCAGCGAAAACCGCGGCCACGACAGCCGCCACGGCCAGGAGAGCGTTGCGCATCGCCTGAAGACCTTACTGCGACGCGTCGCTAGAAAAGTTTCAGGTTCGGCGACTCGATGCCCCGCAACTCGTCGTAGTCGACCTCAACCCAGTCGATGTCGCGATCAGCGGCGAGCACCTTTGCTTGTGGCTTGATCTCTTGGGCGACGAACACGCCCCGGACCGGCCGCAGGAGTGGATCCCGGTTGAGGAACTCGAGATAGCGCGTGAGCTGCTCGACACCGTCGATCTCTCCGCGCCGCTTGACCTCGACAGCCACGGCGATGCCCTCGGCATCGCGACACATCAAGTCGACCGGGCCGATGTCGGTCGGGTACTCGCGACGTACGAGCTTGAGGCCGTCCTGGATCGAGGTCGGGTCGTCAGCGAGGAGTTGCTGCAAGTGCGCCTCGACGCCGTCCTTTTGCAGACCCGGGTCGATTCCCATCTCGTGGGCGACATCGCTCAAGATGTCCTCGAACGTGATCGTGAGGACTTCGCCCTTGGGGCTGGTGACCGTCCACACGCCGGCCTCGTCATCCATGGTGAGACGGTTGGGTGCGTTCATCCAGTTGAGGGGTTTGTAGGCGCCACCATCGGCGTGGATCGCGACACAGCCGTCAGCTTTCACCATCACCAACCGGACGGCGGAGGGCAGATGAGCTTGGAGTCGGCCGTCGTAGTCGACGGTGCACTGGGCCACCACGAGACGCACGCAGGCGACCGTAGGCGCGCACACCGGCCCGCGCGCGGCACTGCTCCTGTGGAAATCGATGGTTTCAGACGCGTTCCTGGAGGCGTTTGCGAATGGTCTCGCGACGCTCCTGAAGCTCTCGATACGTCATCTTCTCGACGCTGCCGTCGACCCCGAACGCAGCCTTCATGCCATCGGGGTCGAAGGCGTACTCCTCCGGATCCATACCGACCTCGGCGGCGAGGCGAGCACCGTGGGTCGTGGCGAAGTACGTGGCGACGTGAGCGATCTCGGCGAAGAGATCGAGATCGGGGGCAAGGCGGGCGATGGCACCGTCGAGGAAGACCAGGTTCTTCACGAAGAGCATGAGTTCTTTGGGCATGCGGGCGCCGTAGCCCAGGAGTGCCTTCACGACCCGCTGCAGCTCCTCGGTGAGCTGGTCGGGTGTCATCGTGGTCGGGTCGATGACGTCGTCGAGCAGGCCAAGGTCCTCGGCGACAGCCTCGAGGTCGGTGTCATCGGGGAGGGCGCCGAGGTCGCGCATGGCGGCGAGTTGATCGACGGGGTTGTTCATCATGCCCCCGATCAAGAGACGGACGAACGCGAGGCGCCGGGCCTCACTCATGCGTCCTGTGATGCCGAAGTCGAGGAGGGCGGTCTTGCCGTCGGGGCGAACGTAGAGATTGCCGCCGTGGAGGTCGCCGTGGAAGATCCCGTGCATCAGGGCGCCTTCCATGAAGCCGATCATGCTGGCCCGCACGATTGCGTGGGTGTCGACACCGTGCTCTTCGTAACGCTCCATGTCGTCGAAGCGGAAGCCGTCGAGACGTTCCATCACCAGCACTCGACGGGTGACGAGTTCCGGGTGAGGGCGAGGCACCACGAACTGACGCTGATCGAGATCGGCGAACACCGCCGCCACATCGATCATGTTGGCGGCTTCGACTCGGAAATCGAGTTCCTCGCTGATCGTTCGGGCGAAGACCTCGACCAACGCAGGCGGGTTGGCAAGCGACGCCACCGGGATACGGCCGACGAGGAACGGCGACAGCCACGCCATGACCCTGAGATCCTTGTGCACGAGGTCGTCCACCGTCGGACGCTGCACCTTCACGACAACCGGGGTGCCGTCGTGGAGGGTCGCGCCGTGGACCTGTGCGATCGACGCTGCGGCGATCGGCTCCCGTTCGAAGGTGGCGAAAACGGATTCGAGCGACGCTCCGAGGTCGGACTCGACGACTCGGCGAACGAGGTGGAACGGCTCGGCCGGCACTTGGTCACGGCAGGCGATGAATTCCTGCACCAGCTCGGTGGGGAAGATGCCCTCGCCGCTGGAGATGATCTGGCCCAGCTTGATGTAGGTCGGACCGAGCGTTTCGGCGCCGTGGCGCATGCGACGAGAGAGGTCGGCCCGGCTGTCGCTGCCCCCCTTGCGCCGTCCGAGTACAAACCAGGCGATGAGCGCGCCACCCAGGACTCGGACGACGGTGATCGCTCGACGGATCGGCGGCACCTTCGGTGGCCGGATCAGCGACGGCAGTCGTCGGGCGGTAGCGGCACGCAGGGTGGTGACGTCGCCGCCCCAGGCAGTGGTGGCGGGATCGAGATCCCAAGGAGGCGTATCGCTGAACACGCCGAATTCGAGGTCGGTGGGGGAACCGGACATGCCTCCAGTGTGGAACGGCGTCACCGGCACGCCAACGCGGGCCGCCGTGGCGTTCGGTTCAGTGGTCGAACGAGGCGAGGACGGTGAGGGCGGCGTCGGCGAGCTCGGGCCGACAGACCAGGAGATCTGGCAGGTAGACATCGCGCTGGTTGTAGCGCAGGGGCGATCCGTCGATTCGGCTCACGTGGCATCCGGCCGCCGCCGCGACCGCGACCGGAGCACAGGAATCCCACTCGTACTGGCCACCGCTGTGGGCATAGATCTCGCACTCGCCGCGGACCACCGCCATGGTCTTGGCTCCAGCAGACCCCATCTCGACGAGATCGGCCCCGAGCGCTTCGGCGAGACGCAGCGCAGCGACAGGTGGTCGACTGCGGCTGACGATCATGCGAGGGGTCGGGGCGCCGTGAGTCGGCAGCGTCGGAGCGTCGCCGGTGTGGAGCGTGACACCGAGTCCGGGCAGGGCGACGGCGCCCGCTACGGGTTCTTCGTCGACGACAAGTGCAACGTGCACCGCCCAGTCGGTGCGAGGCACCTCGGAGAATTCGCGGGTGCCGTCGAGCGGGTCGACGATCCAGGTGCGCTCGGCGTCGAGCCGGGCAAGGTCGTCCTTGCCTTCCTCGCTAAGCACCGCATCGTCGGGCCGCTCCTCGGCGAGTCGGCGCATCAGCAATTCGTGGGCCTGGCGGTCGCCTTCGGCTTTGAGCACGGACGGTGGAGCGTCTTCGGCAGTGAGTCGCTCGCGCACGGCGAGCAGGAGTTCACCTGCTTCGGCGGCGAGGCGGGCGGCGAGTTGGTGATCGTCGAGGGACACGCCGCGGACACTACACGGCCGGTCTGGAGGAACGCGACGGCGACTCGCAGTCAGCCGCGAGTGACGGGCTTGTACTTGATGCGATGCGGACGCATGGCGTCGACACCGTGCTCACGCTTGCGGTACTCGGCGTAGTCGGTGAAGTTGCCTTCGAACCAGCGCACCTGCGATTCGCCTTCGAAGGCGACGATGTGGGTGGCGACACGGTCGAGGAACCAACGATCGTGGGACACGATCACGGCGCATCCGGCGTAGGCCTCGATGGCATCCTCCAGCGCCCGCAGCGTGTCGATGTCGAGGTCGTTCGTGGGCTCGTCGAGAAGGAGCACATTCGCGCCTTCCTTCAGCACCTTGGCCAGGTGCACACGGTTGCGCTCACCGCCTGAGAGGTTGCTCACCAGCTTCTGCTGATCGGGCCCCTTGAAGTTGAACGACGCCACGTACGAGCGGCCGTGCATCTCCCGGCCGCCGACCTCGAGATGGTCGACACCGCCGGTGATTTCGTCGTACACCGTCTTCTCGGGATCGAGTGTTCGGTTCTGATCGACATAGCCGAGCTGCACCGTGCTGCCGAGCCGGATCGTGCCCGAGTCGGGGGCGGCTACCGGATCGTTGG
>JAKMFW010000007.1 GCA_022425325.1 Acidimicrobiales bacterium
GATTCATGGCGAGCGTGGCGTTGATCGCCGAGAACCTGTTCCACCATCCCGAGTGGCGCAATGTCTACGGCACGGTCGAAATCGCCATCACCGACCACGACGCCGGCGGGATCTCGACCAACGACCGCTCCTTCATCGAAAAGGTCGACGCGCTCGATTGAATCGCTGGTCGGAGCGGCAGGCGTTCGCAACGTCGCTCATGGCGAGGTCCCGGCTGTTCTAGCCTTGCCGTGTGGTCGCCGAGCGCTTCGAATCTTTTGTCGATCCGGTCGACGGAACCCGCTGGTCCGTCGACATGGGATTTCTCGGTTCCCGGTGGGCGTGCATCTGGGGCGCCGGCTGTCAAGGGATTCTCGACGAGCCAGCGGAGGAGCTCGGCCACGGCTGTTGCTCGGTCGGTACCGAACTGTTCGACGAGGACGAGGCGATGCTGGTCTCGGCGCTCGCTGCCATGCTTGACGACGACCTGTGGCAGTACCGCAGCTGGGCCGATGAACACAGCATTTACGAAGACGACCAGCGCAAGCGGACCAATACGGTCGACGGCGCATGCGTGTTCTTGAACCGTCCGGGCTTCGACGGTGGCGCCGGCTGTGCCCTGCATCTGCAGGCGTTGCGCGATGGTGACCGTCCGATCGACGTCAAGCCGAACGTCTGTTGGCAGTTGCCGCTCATCACCCGTCACCACGGCGACGGCACCGCCACCCTTCGGCGTTGGGGCCGCGACGATCGGGGTGAGGCGGGCTCTGCGATGGCGTGGTGCTGTACCGAGGGCGACAACGCGCAAGTCGGCACGGAGCCAACTGCGGAGTTCCTCGCCGATGAACTCCAGGCCCTCGTCGGCCCGGAGGTCGCGGTGATGATTCGTCAGGCGGCAGGCGAGAACTGACCGCCGTTGGCGGGCCTGTGCTCGTCGGTGGCGACCGTGCTTACGGAGTTGCCGGCGTGGGTTCGGCGGTACCCGTCATTTCGGCGATCGCAGGGTCGATCTCCCCGTCGATTCGCAGCCACTGAAAGTGCTGCACGATGATGAAGATGGTGTAAGAGACAAAGTTGATTGCAAGGCCGGCGAAGATGCCGAGGATCGGAATCAAGCCGAGCACGGTGGCGGCGATCTGAAGGCCGATGACCACGAGGTAGGCCAGGTAGAACGCGCCGGAGACGAGCGCCCAGTCCTTCCGGGCGGCGCCGAGCGCTCGACTGATCACGTTGACGCCGGAGGGCGCGATCCCGACTCCCGCAGCCGCAAGGGTAAGGGTGGGGATGACTGCCACGAGCCAGGCGAAGCAGAGCACGATTGCCACGAAGACGCCGAGGGCCCCCAGCGCGACGCCGAGCAGAACCAACGGGACGAGTACCAGGTATGTCGCGAAGAAGGCGAGCATGAGGAGAAGGCTGCGCGACAGCGTTCGCTTCCAGTTGCTGGTGCCGAAGCCGATGCAGGTGCCGACCGAAGCAGACCGTCCGAGGCGGCCAGCCTCGATCCGGGCATGGAACGCCGGACCCATCACCACGAACACGCCAAAGCAGCATGCTGCCGCCACGATCCACAGAACCAGACCGATTGGATTGAACACGAAGTCCGGCCCCGTCAGCGTGTTGCTGTCCTCAAACGAGAGAATGAGGCCGATCACGACGGCAACCGCCGCAGCGGCGAATCCAAGCGTGGCGATCGCCGCAAGGCCGAGCAGGCCCGACCAGTGCTGCCAGAACAAGGTGAACGCCGCTGATACTGTCTCGGTGGCTGATGTCGGGATGCTGCTGCTCGTCGTGAGCGGCGGTGGGGTCTGCTTCGGTGAGCGGTGCGCCGTCCACTCGTTGCCGTCCCAGTAGCGGTACTGCGATGGGTCCTCGGGGTCGTCAAACCACCCAGCCTCCGGTGTTGGTGACATGGCCGCCGAACGTAGCAGCCGAGGGTTAGGTGTCGCTGGCCGCCTCGTCGAGCGCCTGGGCAAGCGTGTTCCAGCTCAAGGTGGCGCACTTGATGCGAACCGGGAACTTCACGACGCCTTTGAGCGCCTCGAGGTCGCCCAGCCTGATGTCTCCGGCGTCGGCAACGTCGGTGTCAATGCCCATCTCGGCTTCGGAACCATCGCCGCCGAGCTCGCCTTCGTGAATGCTCATCAGGCCCTTGAAGGCGCTGATGAACTGGCGGGCTTCGCCGATGGACGTGCCCTTGATGGCGGCCGACATCATCGACGCCGACGCCTGACTGATCGAGCATCCCTGGCCACCGATCGCAATGTCGGTGATGACGTTGTTGTCGTCGACGTCGACGAAGACGATCACCTCGTCGCCACAGAGAGGGTTGAACCCCTCGGTCCGCACGGCGGGTGGGGTTTCGAGCTCGCCCTGGTTCCGGGGGGAGCGGTAGTGGTCGAGGATGACTTCTCGGTAGAGGTCGTCGAGTCCGGGCATCAGCGTTCGTCCTGGAAGAGAGCCGTCAGTCTAGAAAGCGAAGATGTCGCTGCTGGCCTCGAGGGCCTCGGCGAGGGCATCGATGTCGGATTCGTCGTTGTAGACGTAGACCGATGCCCGGCTGGTGGCGGGCACGTTCATGGTCTGCAGCAAGGGCTTGGCACAGTGATGGCCCGCCCGCACGCAGACGCCCGCCTGATCGAGGACCTGGGCGATGTCGTGGGGATGGACCCGCATGTCGGGTTCGCCGTAGACGAACGACAGCACGCCGCCGCGCTCGATGGCGACCTGTGGCCCGTGGATCACGATCTTGTCGCCGTAGCGCTCGTTGAGGGTGCGCAAGGCGTAGTCGGTGAGTTCGATCTCGTGGGCCCTGACGTTGTCCATGCCGAGGTTGTCGAGATAGTCGATCGCTGCGCCGAGACCGACCGCTTCCGCCACCATCGGGGTGCCGGCTTCGAACTTCCACGGAATCTCGGTGGTGGTGAAGCCGTCCTTGGTGACGTTGAGGATCATCTCTCCACCGCCGAGGAACGGCGGCATCGCTTCGAGCAGATCAGCGCGGGCCCACAGGACACCGATACCCATCGGGCCGAGCATCTTGTGGCCGGTGAAGATGAGGAAGTCGGCACCCATCGCCTGCACGTCGGTGGGAACGTGCGGCACGTACTGGCTGCCGTCGACGGCGAGCAACGCACCGGCACCGTGCGCGGCCTCGGCGAGCCGAGGGATGTCGTTGAGCGTGCCGAGCACGTTGGACATCGCCGTGACCGACACCAGCTTGGCGCCCTTGAGCAGGGTGTCGAGATCGCTGAGATCGAGGTGGCCGTCGGGCGTGACGGGGATCCAACGCAGCTCGAAACCCTTCTCGTCTGAGAGCATGTGCCACGGGACGATGTTGGCGTGGTGCTCCATCTCGGAGATCACGACGGCGTCGCCTGGACCGAGGTTGGCCGCACCCCACGAACGGGCGAGCAGGTTGAACGCCTCGGTGGCGTTCTTCGTGAAGACCACCTCGTTGGTGGCCGGAGCGTTGATGAAGCGGGCGACCTTGGCTCGGGCTCCCTCGAGCGCCTCGGTGGCGCGCACGGCGAGGTCGTAGGAGCCTCGATGCACGTTCGCGTTGGTGGTCTCGTAGTAGTCGTTCATCGCGTCGATGACGGCTCGGGGCTTCTGCGAGGTGTTGCCCGAGTCGAGATAGATCAGCGGCTTGTCGTGCACCTGCTGCTGAAGGACGGGGAAATCCCGCTTGATGTCGGCCGGAATGCTCATCGTTCAGACCCCGAACCGGACATAACCGTCGCGTTCGAGTTCCTCGGCGAGTTCCATGCCGCCGGACTCGATGATCGTGCCGTCGACGATGATGTGGACCTTGTCGGGCTGAAGTTCGTCGAGGAGTCGTTGATAGTGGGTGATGACGAGCGCGCCCATCTCGGGCCGGTCCTCACGCACCTCTCGCACCCCGCGGGCGACGACTCGAAGGGCATCGATGTCGAGTCCCGAGTCGGTCTCGTCGAGGATCGCCATCTCGGGTTCGAGGATCGCCATCTGCAGGATCTCGTTGCGCTTCTTCTCGCCGCCGGAGAAACCCTCGTTGAGATAGCGCTCGCCGAACGATGGATCCATCTCGAGGCGTTCCATCCATTCCATGATCGCAAGCCGCAACTCCAGTACGGAGAGATCGATGCCCTTGCGGGCCGAGAGCGCCTGGCGGAGGAAGTTGATCACCGAGACGCCGGGGATCTCCTGTGGGTACTGAAACGCCAGGAAGATGCCGGCCTTGCCTCGAATGTCGGGATCCCACTCAGTGATGTCCTCACCGCGGAACTTGATCGAGCCGCCGGTGACCTCGTACTCGGGGCTGCCGAGCAGCACGCTGGCCAAGGTGGACTTGCCCGAGCCGTTGGGGCCCATGAGTGCGTGGATCTCGCCTTCGGCGACGGTCAGATCGATGCCTTTGAGGATTTCGTCACCGCCGTCGGCGGTGACGGCGCGAAGACCTTCGATCTCGAACAGGGGAGCGGTCATGGCCGAAGTCTACGCCGCCCGGCGGGGTTAGTACTACGCCGGTAGTGCTAATTCCACTGGCATCACAGAGCGAGTTCGACCGGATGCTCACGCTCCCATTGCAGCGCCAGATCGAGCAGCAGATCCTCGCGAAAATGGGGGGCCAGAACCTGCAGACTGACGGGCAATCCGTCGCTCGCGAGGCCGACCGGCAGTGCGATGGCGGGGTTGCCGTAGATGTTCGACGGGGCGGTGAGCGCACCGTTGTTGCCAGGGTTGGATTCACGACCTTCGAAGGTGCCGGGGAGATGACCCTCGGCGCCGAATGCGGTGGAGGGGTTGGTGGCAGCGAGCACGATGTCGGCCTGGTCGAACATCGCCGCCATGGCGTTGTTGAACTCGACTCGGCGGCTTTCGGCACGCGCCATCGCATCGATCGTGAAGCCGGCGTCGGCGGCGCGCTGTCCGGCTCGCTCGACCCCGCCCAGATCCGGTGCGCACTCGGGCCAGTGATCGCCGAGCGAGATGCGGATGCCGACGCCGCCGGTCGCACCCCACACGCCCATGATCTTCGGGAGTCGGAGGTCGATCTTGACGCGCTGCATCCCGCAGAGCGCAATGAGTTCTTCGGCCGCAGCGACGATGAGCTCTTCGGTCTCCGGTCCGACGACGGCGCAGCTGAGGTCGGGAACGACGGCGACCCGCAGCGAACGGATTTCGTCGGCTCGGCTACCGAGCCCGGCCTCATAGCCCTCGACCCGAGGAAGACCTCGGGGGTCCCGAGGGTCGAAGCCGTTGGTGACGTCGAGGTAGCGGGCGGCGTCGCGGGTGCTGCGGCTCACTGTGCCCTCGACCGCCGTGGCGTTACCCAGGATCGACCCGGGTCCGCGCGGAATACGGCCGAAGGTCGATTTGAGGCCGATCAGGCCGCAGAAGCCGGCGGGGATGCGGATCGATCCGCCGCCATCGCTCGCCGTGGCGAGCGCGAAGAGGCCACCGGCAACACCTGCGGCCGAACCGCCCGAGCTGCCGCCGGGGGTGCGCTCGAGGTTCCAGGGGTTGCGAGTCGCGCCGTGGATCTTGGTGGTGGTCTGATTGGTGGCACCGAATTCGCTGGATGTCGTCTGCACGGCGGCGATCGCGCCGGCAGTCTTCAGTCGTTCGACAGAGATGCCGTCGGCGTCGAACACCTCGTCGGCGAGGGGAAGCGATCCAAGCGACGCCGGCCAGCCTCCGACCGCCAGGAGTTCCTTCACGGCAAGGGGGACACCCCCGTACGGGAGCGAGACATCGGCGGCGGCCGCCGCCACCCGGGCCGCCTCGGCATCGACGTGGCAGACCGCGTTGAGGTCGCTCGCCTCGACGGCGGCGAGCGTGGCTTCCAGTTCCTCACTCGGGCTTCGCTCGCCCGCTCGGAAGGCCTCCACAAGGCCGACGACGTCTCCGGACCATGGTGTGTCGCTCATGCTGCGACGCTACTGCGGCCAATCGACGTGTCCCGAATCAGTTGAGCGGGGCGAGCATCGGCGGCGTTCGAGCCTGATCCCGAGGGACTCAGTCGCTCTGGAGGAGGTCGTGTTTCCAGTTCCGGAATCGTTCGTGGTGCATGCCGTTCGGGCCATCACCTGCGCCGGTGCCGTCCTCGAAGAGTCGGAAGGTCACGATGCGGTGAAGGTCCTCGCTGTGGATCGCGACATAGCGGGCGTTGGCCTTGCGGGCAGGCCCAGCCCGCCACAGCAGCCACGAGCCGATGCGGCGCTTGTAGGCGATTCGGGGGTTCCCGATGTCGTCGCCTGATCGCAGGAGCTCGTCGGGGGCCTCGATCCATGCCTCGGCAGGAATGTTGCGGTCCCGGATCGGAAGCGGTGGGAGATCCTCGGTGTGCACCGGCGTGTCGTCATAGGGACGCTTGTGCGCGGGGAGTGGGGCACCGGGGTCGCCGCTCACGGCGATTCCCAGAGTGGCCCGAAGTAGAGCGATTCCCAACGATCAGCTCGATAGACGGTGATCTCGTCTCCGGGTTCCCCGAGTTGAAGTTCCCAGACAACGTCACCGTTACGGTCGCCCACCGGGGCGTATTCGAGGATGTGTACGTGCTGGAACGAGGCGAAGCCGCCGAGTCCTCCATGCGTGACGAGGACGTTCCCATTCGGCAGTGCGTCGGCATCGCTCACGAAAGGGGCAAAGGCAGGGGTGCCGGTCTTGGGGTCCTCGAGCACGTGATCCCAGACCTGACGGGCGGACCACTCGGCCGGGTTGTCAGATTCGTCGTCGACCTCGATACGAACCGCACGCGAGTACGGCGCTGCATCGCCACCAGCGAGAACGGTGCCAGGGCGGAAGTTGCCGTTGTCGTAGAGCACGATGCTGCCGTCAGTGTCGACCATGGCACCGTGGGTGTGATGGAAACTCTCGCCCTCGTACGGCATTGTGCCCGCCTCGCCGAGAATCCAACGCACGCCAGTCTGAGGGCCGAGGTCGTCGGTGAAGTCAAGGGCAATCAGCTGGTCAGTGTGGCGGACCGACACGATGATCGCTCGGCGCTCGGGGTCGAAGACGAGGCTGTTCGCGTGGGTCCAGTCGCGTTCCAGTTCGGTGACATCAATGCCCTGGCGCTGGCAAAGGAAGTTCCCGTGAAGGTCATCGAAGCTGATGAAATCCCAGAGATCCCACGTTCGAAGTACCGTGCCGTCAGCGTCCATGTGCACGACCACGTCGGAGAACGGGTTCCACTCGAAGGTGTCGTCGGGGGGGCAACCCACGGCAGCGCGCTGCTCTGGCGTGATCTCGTGAAGAGCACTTGAGAGAAAGATCACCGTGTTATCGGGCATCGGACTGATGTCATGGTGGACCGTTCGAAGATCGATCCATTCAGCGTGGTACGGAACATTGAGGCCGCCGCCTTCGATCGGGGTGATCTCGGCTTCGCCAGTCGGGTCAGCGCTGATGGCTCGGACAAGGCGCCCGTCGATCGTGAATTCTCGAGCGCCGAATGGGTGGTTCTGGGCGAAGACGGTCCCATTCGGCCCCTGCGAAACTGCCCCGGTGAACGCACCAAAGAGCTCTCCGGATTGGTAGTACCAGACGACTTCCCCCTCACTGTCGACGGCGACGATTGGGTTACCGATCCCGTCCCTTACCGCCTGGACGGGGTTGAGTTCGATGACTGTCACACCAGGCGCAGCGCGGTCGGTATCGATAGTGATATCGAACTTAGGGATGTTCTCGGGAAGGGTCCCTGTGGTGAAGGACGAGTCGATGTACTCGGTTTCACCGTCGGGCAGGAGTGCTGCGATTCGCACGTCGTAGGTTCGGTCCGAGCGCAGGCCGACCAGAGGAAGGGTGTGTTCTTGCGCTGGTTCAGCGGTCCACGGAGAGGTCACCCTATGATCCCCTGCCGTGGCAGTCAGGCGTAATTTGACTGGCTGGGTGGTCACGAGTTCGAGGGTGGCGGCCAGTGGGCTGACGGCCGACGGTGTCCACACCGGTGCCGCGAAGAGTGGCCGAGTTTCGTGCCCCCAATCGGAAAGATCTGAGGCCGTTGCGGGTGCGCCAACTGTTGTTGTCGGCGAATCGCCATTCGCCTCTGAGCCGCGTTCGTCGGCGCACCCAGCGGCGACGAACGCGAGCGTCAGCAAGGTCACAACGTGGCGGAGCATCTCAACGTTCTACTCGGTGGATCGTGCTGGGAGTTGTTCGGGTGAGTAGTCGGCTATGGAGGGTGAGAGGTCCGTGGTGATTTAGCGCTCGAGCGGCGTGACGACTTCCATGTCGAGGGAGACCGCCGCCGGGATCTGGCGGGCGTCAAGCGTGGCGAGGCCGAGTGGGCGGGGGAGGCGGTCGAGTGCAGCGAGATGAACGGCGTCGACCGTCCGCAGGCCATAGAGCGTGCCGAGCTCGATCGCTCGTCCGAGCGTGCGCTCGTCGATCGGCACGACGACCATCGCGTCGACATCGGCCCGAGCTGCCGCGGTGAGCTCCGCCGCCGTGACCGGATCGGGCGAGACTCGGTGCAACGCCATCAACAGTTCGGCGCGAGCGAGATCAGAGATCGCCCAGGTGTCGGCGGCCGCCATCGCCTGATTGACGACGGCCGAGTGCGGTCCGCCTGTGTAGCGCTGCACCAGAGCGCTGGGATCGAGCGCGAGAATCACCGTCCACCTCGGCGACGCGGTGGCTCGCCCCGAAGGTCGGCGAGCACCTGATCGATGCTGACGTCGATCGGCAAGAGCGGGAGATCCTGGGGTGGGCCCGGCCGATCTGAGCGGAGTGGCCGGCGAACGAGTCCAGCGGCGGCGAGGTCGTCGAGATCCGGGGTGCCGCTGGGGCTGATCGGAGCGAGCTGGGCGGCAGGACGCCCGTCGACGGTGACGATCACCCGCTCGCCCGCCTCGGCTCGTCGGAGGTGGGCGGCAAGATCGGCGCGCAGATCGCGCACGCCGAGGTGAGGAGCGCCGGGGGCCGGGTCGGGGTGCATTACCCAAGGCTAGCCCAAAGGGTGTACGCCGGTGTACGCATACGGCGTTGGCGCCTCGCCGGGTGGATCGGTACGGTCCCGCTCATGAACTTCGCTTTCTCTGAAGAACAGGACCAGCTCCGCGAGTTCGTGCGCTCCTTCCTCGAGGGGAAGTCGTCCGAGGACGATGTGCGCGAACAGATGGAGACCGATCAGGGCTACGACGAGGCCGTCTGGAACCAGATGGCTGAGCAGATGGGCCTCCAAGCACTCGCCATTCCCGAGGAATACGGCGGTCAGGGCTTCGGCTTCATCGAACAGGTCGTCGTTCTCGAGGAAATGGGCCGCGCGCTGCTGTGCGCCCCGTACTTCTCGAGCTGTGTGCTCGCCGCCAACACGCTGCTGCACAGTGGCGACGAAGATGCCAAGAACGCCCACCTTCCTGGCATTGCGTCAGGTGAGACCCGAGCCACGCTCGCCTTCACCGAGGAGAGCGGCCGCTGGGACGAAGGCGGCATCACCATGCAGGCCACCCCGGGCGACGGTGGATGGACCCTCGACGGAGTGAAGAGCTACGTCCTCGACGGCGCCACCGCCAACCTGATCCTCGTCGCCGCTCGCAGCGACGCCGGGGTCAGCCTCTTCGCCGTGCAGCCCGACGCCGAAGGCCTCACCCGCACGGCCCTGTCCACGATGGACACCACCCGCAAGCAGGCGAAGCTCGAGTTCTCGGGTGTGCCCGCCACGCTCATCGGCACCGACGGTGGCGGTTGGGATGTCCTCTCGACCGTCCTCGACCTCGCCGCCGTGGCGCTCGCCGCCGAGCAGGTCGGCGGCGCTCAGATGTGCCTCGACATGTCGGTCGAGTACGCCAAGGTTCGTGTGCAGTTCGGTCGCCCGATCGGCTCGTTCCAGGCCATCAAGCACAAGTGTGCCGACATGCTCCTCGAGGTCGAGTCGGCCAAGTCCGCCGCCTACTACGCCGGTTGGTGCGCGAACGAAATGAACGACGAGCTTCCTCAGGTTGCCTCGCTTGCCAAGAGCTACTGCTCGGAGGCCTACTTCCACGCCTCGGCCGAGAACATCCAGATCCACGGTGGCATCGGCTTCACCTGGGAGCACCCCGCCCACCTGTACTTCAAGCGGGCGAAGAGCTCGGAGCTGCTGTTCGGTGATCCCACCTACCACCGGGAGCTGCTCGCCCAGCGAATCGGCATTTGAGCCCGGCACGGTTCTGACGACACCCAGGTCGTACGCTTCGGCGTATGGCCTGGGTGTTCTTCGTTTTCGGTGCAGTGCTCGTCACGGTGATCGCGCTCTACGCGGTCGGCCGGGCGACGGGGGAGATGGCGGGCCAACGGCCTCCGGCGGTGTACGAATTGCCGGCCGCCGTCGATTGGATCGCCGACCGACTGCCCGACGAGGTCACCGCTCGGATCTCCTACGACGAGGTCACCCGGATCCTCACCTGGCATCTCGACTGGTTCACCTCTGTCGGGGTCTCCTCCGAGCACGGTGAGGAGCTGGGAGGTGAGAACGTTCTTCACGAGGGGTCGGTCGCGGTCGAGGACGCTGCCGTCGACGCAGTCGTGGCGAAGTCCGTGGCGGCCGGAGAGCAGATCGATGCCGTCGATGTCGTCTGTGTTCTCGACCTGCAAATGGCGTACCTCCGCAAGATCGGCGCCGTAGGGACGGTCGTCGAGCAAAACTCGGCACACCCTCCCGAGGGTGTGGTTGACTGAGATCACCAAAGAGAGGAGGTGGTCCAGATTCCTAGTAATGCTTTTGTGACCTTGGAGGTGGCTGGCCGCTAGGCCCCAAGCCGCTGGACTGCTTGGCGAATTCACGCCACCCACCCTCGGATCATCTGGTTGGGAAAAGTCACGCCCTCACCGCTTCGGCGGGGCCGCGATCCGAGTCTCCAGCAAAAACGTGAACAACCCTGGGGCTCCGGCCCCAGGGTTGTTTCGTTCTCCGGCTAGATTGCGGCGCATGGAGCGAAACGGCCGGTTCGAACACTTCCGCTTCCTGGGCGATAAGCGCACCCAGGTCGTCTTCGACGTCGACGAGACCACCGACGAGGAGACGATGGCGAAGATCACCGAACTCGCCGAGAGCCCGTTCGCGCTCGGGTTCGGGCCCGACACCCTCGCGGAGGCCCGAAACCGCGGCTACCGCCTCGCCGAGTAATCGGATCGAGATTCGCATGGATCGTCGTTTCGACGTCGACGGTCTCAAACTCGCCGCGCACCTGGCCCAGCCGGCCGATCGCAACGAGCGAGGTCGACCCGGTGTCGTCATCGCTCACGGCTTCCCGGCCGAGGCCGGTGGAGGCATCAACTCGGTGGCGAGTTTTCCGCAGCTCGCTGACCGGATTGCGACCGAGCACGGATGGGCGGCGCTGGCCTATGCGAGCCGGGGCATCGGTGAGAGCGAGGGTGACTTTTCGCTGGCCGGCTGGCTCCGTGATCTCAACGGAGCGATCCGACATCTTCGAGCGTCCGTCGAGATCGATGGGCTGTATCTGATCGGCTTCGGCACCGGTGGTGCTCTTGCGATCGAGGCCGGCGCTGCCGACCCACTCATTCGGGGGGTCGCAGCGGTCGGCGCGCCGGCCGACTTCGAGGACTGGGCCCGCTATCCCCGCAAGCTGCTCGTTCTCGCCAACGAGATGAACCTCATCCGTGACCGTTCGTTCCCTGCGTCGTTCGATACGTGGGCTGAGGGGCTCCGGTCGGTGCGAGCCGCCGACGCCGCGTCACGGCTGGCGCCCCGCGAACTCATGGTGGTGCACGGCAGCGACGATGAGTCGGTGCCGGTCTTCGATGCCCGAGCGGTCGCCGATGCTCACGGAGCAGCTGACCTGCGCATCGTGCAGGGAGCCGGACACCATCTCCGCCACGACCCACGGGCGATTGCGATCCTGCTCGGGTGGCTCGAGCGGCAGCGCTCGGCGCTGGGCCGCAGCACCTAGCCCGCACACCCGTCGCTCAGCTCGTTCGTCCTCGACTCACTCGTGCTTGGCTTTACCGGCCGCCTTCTGCGCCTTCTTCCAGGCGCGCACGGCGAGTCGTTCCTCGGCACTGCCCATGTCGGCAACCGAGCGCGGCTGGTCGTCGCTGAACGGGGCCGACGCCGCCTCCCAGCCCGGAGGACAAATGCCGAACCGCTTGCCGAGGACGGCGAGCAGGATCTTGACCTTCTCCTCGCCGTACCCGGGGACGGCCGCAAGGTTCGCGGCAACCGTGTCGGCGTGACGACGGCGCTTCCAGATCCGCGATGCGTCGCCGTCGTAGGTGTCGGCCACATGGCGACACAGCTCCTGGATACGGCCCGCCATCGAGCCGGGAAAGCGATGCAATGCTGGCTTCTCGGCGCAGATCGCAACGAACGCGTTGGGGTCCCAGTCGGCGATGGTGGCTGCATCGAGGGCGCCGCCAAGTCGCGCTTTGAGTCGTGACGGCCCGCGAAATGCGAGTTCGATTGCGATCTGCTGATCGAGCAGCATGCCGATCAGCAGCGCGAGGGGATCGGTGTTGACGAGATCGTCGACCTCGGGTTCGCCGGTGATCCAGAGGGTGCCAGGGCGCACGATGGCTTGCTCAGCGGCCGATCCCGGTCGCGCCCGTGGCGGGGTGGGCCGGGTCGGGGCGGTTCGGATCGATACCGAACGTCGTGATCGCCTCGGCGACGACCTCGCGTCCGATTTCACCGTCTCGAGCCAGCGAGTTGAGCACGGTGACCACAACGTGGGCAGCGTCGACCTCGAAGAACGACCGCAGTGCCTCCCGCGTGTCGGAACGGCCGAAGCCGTCGGTGCCGAGCACCGACATGGGGCGAGGGGTCCAGCGGTTGATCTGGCCGACCACACCGGCCATCCAGTCCGAGACGGCGATGATCGGCCCCTCGCTGTCCTGCAGCTTGGACGTGACCATCGGGACGAGACGCTCCCCGAGTGGGTTGAGGCGGTTCCGTCGCTGGACGTCGATGGCGTCCTCGCGGAGGCGCTTGTAGGAGGTGACACTCCACAACTCGGCTGCCACGTTGAACTGCTCGGCCAGGATGGTCTGGGCCTCCTTGGCGGCGAGGTACGACGGGCCGGAGAACAAGATGGTCGTTCTGAGGGCATCGTCGGCGAGGTCAGGGCCGTCATCGAACTTGTACAGACCTGACGTGATGTCGCGGTTGTCGACATGGTCGGGCCGCGGTGGCTGCTCGTAGTTCTCGTTGTAGACGGTGATGTAATAGAAGACGTCCTCACCGTCGATCGAGCCATCGGGGTACATCCGATCGAGGCCCTCTTCGATGATCGCGCCGAGTTCGAAAGCGAACGCCGGGTCGTAGGCCTCACACGCCGGAATGGTCGACGCAAGCAGCAGGCTGTGGCCGTCCTGGTGCTGAAGGCCTTCGCCCATCAGCGTGGTCCGGCCCGCCGTGGCCCCCATCAGGAAGCCGCGGGTGCGGGCGTCGGCAGCCAGCCAGGCGAGGTCACCGATGCGCTGGAAGCCGAACATCGAATAGAAGGTGTAGAAGGGCACCATCGGCACGCCGGTGTTCGCGTAGCTCGTGCCGGCGGCGATCCACGACGCCATCGAACCGGCCTCGGTGATGCCCTCCTCGAGCAACTGACCATCGAGCGCCTCGGTGTAGGACAGCAACAGGTCGTGGTCGACCGGTTCGTACAGCTGGCCACGCGGTGCGTAGATCTTGAACTCGCGAAACAACGAATCCATACCGAAGGTGCGGGCCTCATCGGGCACGATCGGCACGACCCGATCGCCGAACTCCTGATCGCGCAGAAGGTCCCGCAGCAGCGAGGTGAACGCCATCGTCGTGGAGACCTCGCGTCCCGACGACCCCTTCTGCAGCTCAAGGAACGGTGCTGCGGACGGGGCGGCGAGCGGGCGACGGTCGCGCACGACGCGCTTCGGGATGAAGCCGTGGAGCGCTCGACGCCGCTGGATCATGTACTGGTGCTCCTCGGAGTCCGTTGAGGGGCGGAAGTACGGCGGGATACCGTCCTCGAGGCTTTCCTCGGGGATCTCGTCCTCCATGTGCAGCCGCTCGCGGAGCTCGAGCAGCTGGTTCTTGGTCATCTTCTTGATCTGGTGGGTGGCGTTGCGGCCCTCGAAGCCCTCGCCGAGTGTCCAGCCCTTCACCGTCTTGGCGAGGATGACCGACGGCATGTCGGTGGTCTCTGCCGCAGCCTTGAAGGCGGCGTAGACCTTCTGGTAGTCGTGCCCGCCTCGCGGCAGGTTCTCGATGTCGCGGTCGGAGAGGTGCTCGACCAACTTGCGCAGGCGAGGGTCGGGCCCGAAGAAGTGCTCGCGGATGTAGGCGCCGTTCTCGGTCGCGTAACGCTGGTACTCGCCATCGACCGTGGTGTTCATCTTGTTGAGGAGCACGCCATCGACATCGCGGTGGAGCAACTCGTCCCATGCCGAGCCCCAGACGACCTTGATGACGTTCCATCCGGCCCCGCGGAACACGCCCTCGAGCTCCTGGATGATCTTGCCGTTACCGCGGACCGGGCCGTCGAGACGCTGCAGGTTGCAGTTGATGACCCAGTTGAGATTGCCGAGGTCGGAACGGCCGGCGAGGGCGATGGCGCCGAGGGTCTCGGGTTCGTCGCATTCGCCGTCGCCCAAGAACGACCAGATCTGGCTCGGGCTGGTGTCCTCGAGTCGGCGATCGTGAAGGTACTTGTTGAAGCGGGCGTGGTAGATCGAGTTGATCGGACCGAGCCCCATCGACACCGTCGGGTACTCCCAGAAGTGCGGCATGAGCCGAGGATGCGGGTAGCTCGACAGGCCGGTGCCGCCGATCTCCATGCGGAAGTGGTCGAGATTCTGTTCGGTGAGGCGACCTTCGAGGTACGAACGGGCGTAGACGCCCGGGGCGGCGTGGCCCTGGTAGTAGACGTGGTCGCCGGCGAGGCCGTTGTCCTTGCCTTTGAAGAAGTGGTTGAAGCCGACCTCGTAGAGCGCTGCGGATGACGCGAAGGTGGAGAGGTGGCCGCCGATGCCGTCGGCGGACTTGTTGGCGCGGATCACCATCGCTGCGGCGTTCCAGCGGATGAACGCCCGGATCCGGCGCTCGATGTCCTCGTTGCCGGGGAAGAACGGCTGGTTCTCCGCCGGGATCGTGTTGATGTAGGGGGTCGAGGTGGTCGGGGGGACGCCGACCTGCAGCTCGTTGGCCCGCTCCAGCAGTTTCGCCATGATGTAACGGGCACGGGGGGTGCCCTGCGCGGCGACGACCGCATCGAGCGAGTCGATCCACTCCTTGGTCTCGGCCGGGTCGATGTCGGGGAGCTGTCGAGCGAAATGGTCGAGCATGGTCTCAATCATCGCAGGGTCGATCGTGGTTCGGACGCGAATCGGTCGAGTATCAGCGGGTATGGTCAGCTCCGTGACAGGTGCCGCAGATCGCACGGTCGTGTACACCGACGGGGCGTGCCGAGGGAACCCCGGTCCTGGCGGCTGGGGTTGGGTTGTGCCCGACGGTCCCTGGGCCAATGGCTTCGATCCCGACACGACGAATCAGCGCATGGAGTTGATGGCGGTCCTCGATGCACTGCGCACGATCGAGGGCGCGGTCGAAGTCGTCTCCGACTCGACCTATGTCGTCAACTGCTTCCGTGACGGCTGGTGGAAGGGCTGGCTGAAGCGGGGCTGGAAGAACTCGAAGAAGGAACCGGTCGCCAACCGCGACATCTGGGAGCCGCTCATCGACCTCTACCGCTCACGCGAGGGGGAGATCGCCTTCACGTGGGTCAAAGGTCACGCCGGCGACGAGTACAACGACATCGCCGACCGTTTGGCGGTGGAGGCATCACACACCGGTCGGGGACGCCATGGCGTCGGCACCCCCGACGATCTCGGACCCCCTGACGAAATCGACGCAGGCGGATCCGTTCCGGTGGCCGCGCCACAGCCGGGACCCGACGGCGTGTACTCGTCGGCGTGGGTGCCGATCGGTCCGGCAATCCTCATCACGGGAGTCCAGCCACCGCAGCTCGGCGGCTACGACCCCAACCCGATCGCCGACGACGTCCGCCGCCAGCTCACCGAGATCCTCGTGGCCAAGGCAGAGCTTCATCCGGATCTCGTCGTCGTCACCGGTCTCCGGCTCGGTGCCGAGACCCTCGCAGCGGAAGCGGCAGCAGAGGCGGAGTTGCCGTTCGTCGCCGTGCTGCCGTTCCCCGACCCGGAGATCAAGTGGCCTGCCGCAACGCAACGCCGCTTTCACGAACTGCTCGCCGAAGCCAGCGCGATCGTGCGGCTCGAAAAGAAGGTGCCGGCCGACAACCGGGCGGCCGGCCAGGCGCTGGACCGTCGCAACGGCTGGCTGCGCAAGATCGCCACGGAAGCGATCGTCGTGTGGGACCACGACGAGCCGCGGATCGGCAAGGTCGTGCAGGCGCTCGAACAGGTGCTGCCCGACGATGTCTGGATCGTTAGCCCTTGAGCATGCGCTGCAGCGCTGGCTCCAACTCCGGGTCGGTGAACTCGTAGCCGCTCGCTTCGAGCACGGTGGGCGAGACGTGCGACCCACCGAGCAGGAGCGTCCGTGCGAGTTCCTTGCCGAGACGGAGGTAGAGCGCAGGGGTGGGTGTGGGCAGCAGGGTGGGTCGGCCGAGCACCCGGCCGAGCGCTTTGGTGAACGCGCCGTTCGTGACCGGGTTAGGGGCGGTGAGGTTGACCGGGCCGGAGACGTCGTTCTCGAGCAGGTGGATGATGGCGCCGACCTCATCGTCGAGCGAGATCCAGCTGAACCACTGGGTGCCGTCACCGATTCGGCCACCGATACCGAGCTTGAAGAACGGCAGTTGCTCCTTGAGCGCGCCACCCGAGGGGTCGAGCACGATGCCGGTGCGCAGGTAGGCCAGGCGAGTGCGGGTCGTGGCGATCGGGGCCGCCTCCTTCTCCCACTCGATCGTGACGAGGGCGGCGAAGTCGTCGGCCGCCGAACTCTCCTCGGTGATGCGCTGATCGTCGGTATCGCCGTAGTAGCCGATCGCCGAGCCGCTCAGGAAAACCGCAGGCGGGTCCTCGGCAGCGGCCATCGCCTTGGCGAGCGTACGGGTGCCCTTCACCCGCGAATCCATGATCCGGGCCTTCTGCGCGTCGGTCCACCGCGACGAGGCGATCGACTCGCCGGCGAGGTGAACGACGGCATCGATATTGTCGAGCGCACCGTCGTCGATCGTCTCCGCCGCGGGATCCCAGCGGACCGACGGCACGTCATCCGGCGACGTGGACCGGACGAGTCGAACGGGTTCATGGCCGAGCTCGACCAGACGCTTGACGAGCGCCGAGCCGATGAAGCCGGTGGAACCAGAGATCAGAACACGCATGAGATGAGCCTCCCGAAACGTCTACGATCCGAGCTGGAAGCCCGGATGCAAGGAGACGTGCTCGTGAGCGACGAGATCCTCGGTGGTGAGGCGCCGGCGAAGAAGCGCGGCGCTCGGGAACGGCTGCTTGCCGTCGCGATCGTCGCGGCTGGGCTTGGCGCGTTCATCGTTCAGAACACGGATTCGACTCCGGTCACCTGGCTGATCTTCACGGGTACTGCGCCGGTGTGGGTCGTGATCGTGCTGGCCGCCGTGGCGGGCGCCGTCCTCAGCGAGCTCGGGGGCTATCTCATCCGTCGGCGCAAGCACCGAGCCAACTGACGCCGAGATCGACGCCGTCGACCTCCCGCTCTGCCGCCTCAGGAGGCGAGGAGTTGTTCGACCCGCTCAGTGAGCCCGTCCTCGTCGAGCGAACCGAGACGGGTGTCGAACGTGCCGTCGTCATTGATGAAGACGAACGCCGGTTGGCTGCCGATGCCGTAGAACTCCCAGACATCACCGTCGATGTCGGTGACGTGGGGGAAGGTATCGACACCGGTGTCGGCGACAAAGGCCTCCATCTGCTCAATGCTGTCGCGACTGGCGACCCCGATGATCCGAGCCCGCCCCTCGAACTGTTGCTGCACGGATGCGACCGCACCCGCTTCACGGCGACACGTCGATCACCACGGTGCCCAGAACCACAAGATGACGTCGTTGCCTTCGAGATCGTTTGCATCGATGAGACCGCCACCGATGGTGTCCTCGACGAAGTCGTGGGGCCACTCGGCGGCAACCGTGGCAGGCGCACTGCGCTCGGCCGGGGACGAGTCGTCGGCGGCACATGCCACAGCGAGCAGGGCGACGACAGCCGTCAGACTCGTGAGCAGGACCCTGGTGCGGTTCGGGAGCACGAGTGAGAGCGTAGGTGCAACCGAGGCCATACTTGGGTGCACCCCCCTGGGTCGACACGGTTGGAGGAGCGAGACTCGTGAGTACCCGAAAATTGCTGTTGCTGTCGGCGCTCTGCGGGATGGCAATCCTGCTTGCATCCGCCTTTCAGCTCTATCAGATCATCTCGTGACGGCCGATAGGATCGGCCCTCTACCGAGGAGGTGAGTGCGACGGACGCACACCACGACGTCATCGTGATCGGCGGAGGCCCTGGCGGGTACGCCGCGGCCCTGTACGGCGCAGGGATCGGGCTCGACATCGGGCTGATCGAATACCGCGCCCTGGGCGGCACCTGCCTGAACGTCGGATGCATTCCCGCCAAGGAACTCCTCGAGACGGCCCACGTGTTCCGCACCGTCGGCCACGCCGCCGACTTCGGAGTCCAGGCCTCGGCGCCGACCATCGAGTGGGGTACGACCCTCGCCCGCAAGCAATCGATCATCGACCAGCTGGTCGGCGGTCTCTCGGGCCTGCTTAAACAGCGCAAGGTCACGGTGTACAACGGCAAGGGTTCACTCGGCGCCGATCGCACCGTCACCGTGAGCGGAGGCGAGTCGGGGGATCTCACCCTGCAAGGCAAGGCCGTGGTCCTCGCAGCCGGTTCGGTGACCCGCTCGATCCCCGGCTTCGACGTCGACGGTTCGGTGGTCATGACCTCCGACGAAGTTCTCTCGATGCCGAAGCTTCCCGGATCCGCCGTCGTCATCGGTGGTGGGGCGATCGGCTGTGAGTTCGCGTCGATGATGGGCGACCTCGGCACCGAGGTCACGATCCTCGAGGCACTGCCCCAGATCCTCAACGGCTGTGATGCCGACGCCGCCAAGGTCGTCGAGCGGTCGTTCAAGAAGCGTGGCATCACGACGCGCACGGGCGTGATGGTCAACGGCCACACCCCGAAGCCCGATGGGTCGGGCACCACAGTTCACTTCGGCGACGGTGAGTCGGTCGAGGTCGACGCCGTTGTCGTGTCGGTCGGCCGCCGCCCCTTCGCCGATCTGCTCGGCCTCGAAGGCACGGCGGTCGGCGTCGATGAGCGTGGCTTCGTCCAGGTCGACGAGCGCTGTCGCACCGCCGAACCCGGCGTGTGGGCGGTCGGCGATCTTGTGAATACACCTCAGCTCGCCCACGTTGCGTTCGCCGAAGGCATGCTCGCCATTCGTGACATTCTCGGCGAAGAGCCGGCCCCGCTCGACCACCACGGCACACCGTGGTGCATCTACTGCAACCCCGAAGTCGCGTTCGCAGGTCACACCGAGGCCTCGGCGAAAGAAGCCGGCTTCGATGTGGTGTCCTCCAAGCATCACTTTGTCGGGAACGGGCGAGCCAAGATCGTCGGCGACACCGAGGGCCTCGTGAAGGTGATCGCCGAGAAGCGGCCCGACGGTACTGGGGGCCGCATCCTGGGCGTCCACATGGTGGGCCCGTGGGTCACCGAGCAGCTTGGTCAGGGCTATCTGGCCGTCAACTGGGAAGCCACTGTCGACGATGTCGCAGCCTTCATCCAGCCCCATCCGACCATGAGCGAACTGTTCGGCGAGACCGTCCTATCGCTCACCGGCCGTGGTCTCCACGGCTGATCCCCCGAGACAGAGAGAAGCGCAATGGCCGACGTGACCATGCCGCAGTTGGGCGAGACCGTCACCGAAGGAACCATCACCCAATGGTTCAAGAACGTCGGTGACGCCGTCGCCATGGACGAGATCCTTTTCGAGGTCTCGACCGACAAGGTCGACTCCGAGGTGCCGTCGCCGGTCGCCGGGGTCGTCACCGAGATCCTCGCCGGCGAGGGTGACGTGGTCGAGGTCGGCCAGGTGCTGTGCCGTGTCGGTGACGACGACGCAGCACCGGCGGCAGTCCCCGAAGCCGCTCCCGGGCCTGAGCCTGCCCCGGTTCCCGAACCCGAAGCGGCCCCGTCGCCCGAGCCTGCGCCCGCTCCGGCAGCCACCCCGGAGCCTGAGCCCGCCCCGGCTCCTGATCCGGTCGACGCGCCCACCCCGGCGACCACGGACGGTCTCATCTTGTCACCGGTCGTCCGGCGACTGATCGCCGACAACGGTCTCGATGCGGCCCAGATCACCGGCACGGGGCTGGGTGGCCGCATCACCCGCAACGACGTCGAGCAGATCATCCAGGTTCGTGCCGCCGGCTCGACTCCCGAACCTGCGGCCCCTGCTCCTGCGGCGCCAACCGCCCCGGCCGCGGCGACGACCGCTGCGCCAGCACCCGTCGCCGAAGCGCCCACGCCGGCCGTGGGTGCCCGCGATCAGGTCGTGCCGCTCAACAACATCCGCAAGCGCACCGCCGAACATATGGTGATGTCGAAGTCGACCTCGCCGCATGTTCTCACCGCCATGGAGGTCGACTACGAGCGGGTTGAGCAGGTTCGCAAGATGCACAAGGGCGCATGGAAGGCGGAAGAAGGCTTCTCGCTCACCTACCTGCCGTTCATTGCTCGTGCGGTTGCCGACGCGTTGCGTGATTTCCCGCATCTGAACGCCAGTTTCGGCGGTGACCACCTGGTCGTCCACGATGAGGTCAACATGGCGATTGCGGTCGATATCGACTTCGAGGGATTGCTCGCTCCGGTCGTGAAGAACGTCGACGGCAAGCGTCTGCGGCAGATCGCCCGCGACATCACGGATGTCGCCGGCCGCACCCGCACGAAGCAGCTCACGCCCGACGACCTGAGCGGTGGCACCTTCACGCTGACCAATGCCGGGCAGTACGGCACGATGATGCAGTTCCCGATCATCAACCAGCCCCAGGTCGCCATCCTCAGTACCGACGGGGTGAAGCGCAAGCCGGTCGTCGTCACCGACGAGTTCGGGAACGAGTCGATCGCCATCCACTCGGTTGGTGTGCTCGCCCTGGCGTGGGACCACCGCGCCTTCGACGGGGCCTATGCCGCAGCGTTCCTGAACCGGATTCAGGAGATCCTCGAGACGCGCGACTGGGAAGCCGAGATCCGCTGATCGGAGCGGCCTCGTTCCCCGAACCGTGAGCGCTATCGAACCTCTGTCGAACCGCCCGGCGGCGCGGCATCATGGAGGTATGTCCCTGTCCGAAGTCGCGTCCGCCGGTCTGGGAGTTCGCTGGCTCGGCCGAGTCGACTATCGAGACGCCGTCGCCCTGCAGCGCCAGTTGCGTGATCACTCGACCAAGGACCACCTGCTCCTGCTCGAGCACGACCATGTCGTGACGTTGAGTCGGCGCACGCCCCGAGACCACCTGCTTGTCGATGTCGAGGCGATGGGCGCTGCGGTTGTCGACACGGACCGGGGCGGGGACATCACGTATCACGGCCCGGGTCAACTCGTGGGCTACCCGATTCTCACCGTGCCCGGGAAGCGGGGTGGCGGCATGGCCGACACGGCCGCCTACGTCGACGGGATCGAACAGGTGTTGATTGATGTGCTCGCCGATCTCGGGGTCGAGGCGGGGCGACTTCCACGCTGCACCGGTGTTTGGGTTGATTGCGACTCGCTGCGTCCTCGCAAGATTGCGGCGATCGGCGTACGGATCACCAAGGGGCGGTCGATGCACGGCTTCGCGCTCAACGTCGACCCGGACCTCGCCTGGTTCGATCGCATCGTGCCCTGCGGGATCACCGACAAGGGTGTCACCTCGCTCGTCGCCGAGGGGGTTGAGGTCTCCATGCGCGACGTCGTCGATCTCGTCGCCACGGCGGCTGCTCAGCGTTGGGGCGGCGGCCAGCCGGTCGATCGGGCCGATGTGGCGTGGCGCGTCCCCACAACCGATCTCGCTCCCTTCACCCGTGGCGAGGGCCCGGGTACGCCGGTCGGGCGACAGGGCGTGGGATACGGCGAGGCGAATCCGGCGCTCTCGTTCGCCGAACAATCCGACGGCACGTCGGTCCGGCTGCTCGGTCGCCTTGCGGAGGCCGGGGTGTCGGCCGATCCCGTGCGGTTGAAAGCGCGCAAGCCCGAATGGATGCGCGTCCCGCTCGATACGGGCCCGACGTACCGGGAGATCAAGAAGACGATGCGCGACCTCGACCTCGTCACCGTGTGTGAGGAGGCGGGTTGTCCCAACATCTCCGAGTGTTGGAACGACGGCACGGCGACGTTCATGGTGCTGGGGGAGCGGTGCACCCGCGCGTGCGGGTTCTGTCACGTCGACACGCGCAAGCCGGCCGTGGCCGATCCGGACGAACCGGCTCGTGTCGCCGAGGCGGTTGAGCGAATGGGGCTCAGCCACGCCGTCGTGACGATGGTCGCCCGCGACGATCTCGCCGACGGTGGGGCGCAGCACGTCGCCGACACGGTCCAGGCGATCCGAGCGCGTGTGCCGGACTGCCGGGTGGAGGTGCTCGTCTCGGACTTCAAGGGCGACGATGCGTCGTTGCAGGTCGTCTTCGACGCCCGACCCGACGTCTTCAACCACAACATCGAGACGGTCGCCCGACTTCAGCGAGCAGTCCGTCCGTCGGCGTCGTATGCCCGGTCGCTGTCGGTCCTTGCCCGGGCGGCGCAGGCGGGGCTCGTCACCAAGTCGTCGATCATCGTCGGCATGGGCGAGACCGATACTGAGGTCGTCCAGACCATGGCCGACCTCGCCGCCATCGATTGCGACATCGTCACGATCGGCCAGTACCTGCGCCCGACCTCGCACCATCTTCCCGTCGTCACCTGGTGGCCGCCATCGGTGTTCGGCGAGTGGAAGCAGCAGGGTGAGGCGATGGGCATCGACCATGTCGAAGCCAGTCCGCTGACCCGGTCGAGCTACCACGCTCGAGAGGCGGCAGACGCTGCCGAACGAGGCTGAAATCCGACGCTGTCGGGTTCACCGCCTGGCGGTGATGACGCCCGTGTTGAATCCGGCGAGGTGGAGACCCCCGGCGAAGCGTGCGTGTTCGATCTTCGTGCAGCGATCCATCACGACGTCGAGGCCCGCTGCACTCGCGACCTGCGCCGCCTCCACCGACCACAAGCCGAGTTGCGCCCAGAAGGTCTTCGATCCGAGTTCGACCGCCTCCTGGGCGATCGGAGGAAGGTCCTCGCTGCGGCGGAACACGTCGACCATGTCGGGCACCTCGGGAAGGTCCTGCAGCGACGGATACACGGGTTGGCCGAGGATCTCGGTCTCTCGCGGATTGACGAGATACAGGGTGTAGGCCTTCGCCGTGCTCAGCAGGTAGGTCGCCACGAAGTTGCTCGCACGCGACGGGTTCGCCGAAGCGCCGACGATCGCAATCGAGCGGGTGTCGTCGAGGATGCGCTTGCGTTGGAGCGCCGACGGCGGAACCCAACCGGGGACGGCGAAACGCTCAGCCATGGGCAGCCTCCAGGGCACGGTCGAGGTCGTAGAGAATGTCGTCGAGGTCTTCGAGGCCGACGCTGATGCGCACCATGTCGGGGCTCACGGCACCGGCCTGCATCTGCTCATCGGTCAGCTGTGAATGGGTTGTCGATGCCGGATGCAAGATCAGCGTCTTCGCGTCGCCGACGTTCGCAAGGTGGCTGATCATCTCGAGCGATTCGATGAAGGAGGCGCCTGCAGCCCGGCCACCGGCCAGGCCGAAGGTGAAGACGGCGCCTGGTCCGTCCGGAAGGTATTTGGTCGCCATGTCGTGATGCGGCGATGAGGGCAGCCCTGCGTAGTTGACCCAGGCCACGCGAGCGTCGGCTTCGAGCCAGGCGGCAACCGCCCGGGCGTTCGCGATATGGCCCGCCATTCGGTAGTCGAGGGTCTCCAGCCCTTGGAGGAACAAGAAGGCGTGCATCGGAGCGAGCGTGGATCCGAGATCTCGGAGGTGATCGTTGCGGAGCTTGGTGAGATACGAATACTCGCCGAAATTGTCCCACCAGCGGAGGTCGTTGTAGGTCGGAACCGGTTCGGTCATATTCGCGAACCGCCCTGAACCCCAGTCGAAGGTGCCGGCTTCGGTCACCACCCCGCCGAGGGAGGTGCCATGACCACCGATGAATTTGGTGGCGGAGTGCACGACGATGTCGGCGCCCCATTCCATCGGGCGGCACAGCGCCGGCGTCGAGAAGGTCGAGTCAATTGCCAGAGGGAGGCCGTTCGAGTGGGCGACGTCGGCAAGTGCCTCGATGTCGGCGATCGCGCCGGACGGGTTGCCGATCGTCTCGGTGAACAGCACCTTCGTGTTCGGTTGGATGGCAGCGGCAAAGCCGTCGACGTCGGTCGGATCGACAAACGTCGTCTCGATGCCGAAGCGTCCGAGCGTGTTCGAGAACATCGTGATGGTGCCCCCGTAGAGGTGGCTGCTCGACACGATGTGATCGCCGGCCTCTGCGAGGGTGGCGATGGCGAGGAACTCTGCGGCGTGGCCCGACGAGGCCGCAACGGCACCGAGGGCGCCGTCGAGACTCGCCATGCGCTCCTCGAACGCCGAGACGGTCGGGTTGCCGAGGCGGCTGTAGATCATCCCGTACTTCTGGAGGGCGAAGAGATCAGCGGCGTCGGTCGTGTCCTCGAACACGTACGACGAGGTCTGGAAGATCGGGACGGCCCGGGCCCCGGTGGTGGGGTCGGGGCGGGCGCCCGCGTGGAGAGCCCGGGTGCGAAAGCCCCACTCGTGATCGGTCATCGTCTGATCGTACGCATCCCGGACGCCGAATGAAGCAGAGGACGCGTCTAGCCTCACCCCACATGTTCGCAAGTCGCTTGGACCGAGCCCGGGCCCGCATGGAGGCCGACGGCGTCGACGTTCTCATGTTGTCGGTGGGCAGTGACCTCCCGTATTTCTGCGGCTACGAGGCGATGCCGCTCGAACGCATCACCATGCTCGTCGTGCCGCGGGAGGGCGACGCCACGCTTGTCATCCCGGGCCTCGAACGCGCCCGTGTTCACGAGCGGCCCGAGATCTTCTCGGTTGCGCCGTGGGGCGAAACCGAGGATCCGATCGCGAAGATCGCCGACCTCGCAGGCGCCGCCGACACGGTCGCCATCGGTGATCACATGTGGGCGGGCTTTCTCGTCGATCTCACCAACCAGATGCCCAACACCTCGTTTCGTCGGGCATCGAGCATCACGAGTCCGATCCGGCAGGTGAAGGACGCCGAGGAGGTCGCCCGTCTACGCAAGGCCGGCGCTGCCGTCGACCGGATCGCCACCAGGCTGCAGCGTGGCGAGATCCCGCTCGTCGGGCAGACCGAGGCGGCGGTCTCGGCCGAACTCGGGCGCCAGATCCTCGAGGAGGGCCACGATCGCGTGAATTTCGCCATCGTCGCTGCCGGGGAGAACGCCGCCAGCCCCCATCATCACGCTGGTGAGCGGGTCATCCGGGCCGGGGAACCAGTGCTCTGCGATTTCGGCGGCACGATGATCGGCGACGATGGCATCGGCTACTGCTCCGACATCACTCGCAATATCTGGACCGACGATCGCCCCGACCGCGAATACCTCGAGGCGTACGCCGTGCTCCATGAGGCCCAGGCCGCTGCGGTACGAGCCGCCACGGTGGGCACGCCGTGTCAGGACGTCGATCGTGCTGCCCGGCAGCGCATCGTCGATGCGGGTTTCGGTTCGTACTTCGTGCACCGAACCGGCCACGGCATCGGCGTCGAGGCACACGAGGATCCCTACATCGTTGAGGGCAACACCCAACCGCTCGCCCATGGAAATGCGTTCTCGGTCGAGCCCGGGATCTATATCGAGGGGAAGTGGGGGATGCGCCTGGAGGACATCGTCGCCGCCGCCGACGATGGCCCCGACCCGCTCAATCGTGCCGACCACCACCTCGCCGTTCTCGGATGAGCCGCCCTCCGGCGCCCTCGCTGCGCCCCGTCCGCAACGTCATCGCCACGGCAGTCGGCCTGGCCGTTCTCGGTCGACTCCTCGTCGGTGTCGGTGGACCGGGCGTGTTCGGCGTCGTTGTCATCGTTCTTGCGCTCATTGCGTCGGCGGGCGTCGTGCTCGCCCGACAGAGCGGCGCGATGCCGAGGCATCTGCTCGGCCCGTCACTGCTCGGCCTGTTCCTCGTTGCCGCCGCCGGCGCGTTCGTCCTGTGATCGAACTCGACGGCGCAACCGTGCTCCTGCAGTGGGCCGCCGGCGGCTGGCTGTTTCTCTGGGTCACGACGCGTCGGCGCGAGGTCGGCCTCGGCTACGGCTGGTTGCAGCGACTGACCTTCCTCGGTCTCGGCGCACTCTCGTTGACGGCAGCGTTGCTCACGTCGCCGACATGGGAACGCGAGATCATGACGATGGCGTTCATGGCAACCGGTGTCGTCGCCCTGATCGTCTCGGTCGCCCGTAAGTCCGCAGGCGTGGCCGGTCAGCGTGAGGTCGTCGAGCGCCGGAGTACTCGGGTCGCTGCCATGACCGGCATCGACCGTGAGGAGCAGCGCTTCGACAAGAGCGCAGAGGAGTTCCCGCCGGGTCTCGATCTCGCCGCGGCGATCGTGGGCATGATCGCCGTTGTCGTTGCTTCGTGGGAGGCCGGTTCGGTCGAAGGTGTCGAACTCCTGTCGATCCTGCGGGGCGTCACCTCGGCACTCTTTCTCGGGGTGCTTTCCGACGCGATGCTGCTCGGCCACTGGTACCTCGTGCAGCCCGGCCTGGCCCGAGCGCCGATCCTCGAACAGGTCAGATGGGCGCAGATCCTTTGGGTGCCCGAGACGATCGTCTTCGTGATTCCGACCGGCATGTGGTCGGTGCTCAACGGCGACATCGATGACGCGTACAACGGACTGCTCGGCTGGTTCTGGGTTGCATCCGTGCTGGGCACGGGAGCGCTGATTCTCGTGTGTCGGCTTGCGCTCAAGGAACGCCAGTACTCCGCCGTGATGGCGGCCACTGGTCTCATGTACCTGGCGATCCTCACCGGCTTCGGGCAAGACATCGTCGCCCGCGTGCTCCTTTCACCGTGACCCGTCCGGCGAGTATGCGGCGCGTCGCCGACGGCACCGCTACCTTCCGGGCATGCCGACCACCGGAGCCACGTCACTGAGCCACCTCCTGAGCCGGCGGGCAGCGGGGGAGACCACCTCGCTCGACGGCACGTGGAAGGCCATCCCCGACCCGTACGACGTAGGCGGGTTCAGCATCCTCGGGCCCGCCAAGGATGGCTGGTTCCGCGACCGCAAGCCTCAGCATCCGGCTGAACGCATCGAATACGACTTCGACGGATCCCTTGACCTGGAGGTGCCCGGCGACTGGAACACCCAGATTCCCGAGTTGCATTACTACGAGGCCTCGCTCTGGTACCGCCGACGCTTCACCACGACCGAGGAGGAATCCGGCCGCACGTTCGTCCATTTCGGTGCGGTCAACCACTCGTGCACGGTCTATCTCGACGGCGACGTGCTTGCGTCTCACGAAGGCGGCTACGGCCCGTTCGCCGTCGAGGTCACCGGCTGCATCGGCGCAGGCGAACATTCGCTGGTCGTGCTCGTCGACTGCATCCGAAAGCCCGAACGGGTTCCCGCAATACGCACCGACTGGTTCAATTTCGGCGGCCTCCATCGCAGTGTCGACCTCGTCAGAGTTCCGAGCACGTTCATCTCCAGCGCGTGGATCACCATGGCCGTCGACGGCTCACTCGTCGGGGAAATCAACGTCGATGGCGATGCCCCCACCTCGGCTCGTCTTGAGATCGCCGAGCTCGGATGGTCACGGGAGGTCAAGCCCAACGAACGCTTCACCGTGTCGGCAACGGACGTTCCCTCACACGAGCGCTGGCATCCAGGCAACCCTCGGCTGTACGAGGTCGTCTTCGAGGCGGGCACCGACCGTGTGGCCGACTCGGTTGGCTTCCGCACCGTCGAGACGCGAGGAAGCGACATCGTCGTCAATGGCGAGGTGGTTTTCCTGAAAGGCATCTCGATGCATGCCGAAGGCCCGACCGGCGGCAAGCGGGCCTCGGGGGCCGAGGACGCCGCCACATTGTTCGACTGGGCCGAGGAACTCGGCGCCAACTTCGTTCGGTTGGCGCATTATCAACACGATGAGGCGATGGTCGCAGAGGCCGACAAGCGAGGCGTGCTCGCGTGGGTCGAACTTCCTGTCTACTGGGGTATCGAGTGGTCCAACGAGGCCACACTGACCAACACGCTCGAGCAGACCAACGAACTCGTGTTGCGTGATCGCTGTCGCCCGTCGGTCGTGCTGTGGTCGGTCGCCAATGAGACGTTCCCCGGCGACGAACGCACGGCGTTCATCGGTTCTCTGATCGAGCGGGTGCGCTCGCTCGACCCGACCCGCCTGGTCACCTGCGCGCTCTTCACGCTGCCAGGACAGGGCATCGAGACCCATATTGAGGACCCGCTCGGCGAGCTGATCGATGTGATCGGCGTGAACCAGTACTACGGCTGGTACTACGGCGAGCGTGCCGAGATCGCCTCGAAGCGTTGGACATCGGAGTGGGGGAAACCGATCATCTTCAGCGAACTCGGGGCCGGCGCAAAGCACGGCAACCACGGCGACGACGGCGAAATCTGGACCGAGGAGTTCCAGGCTGCCGTCTACGAGGCTCAGATCGAGATGATCGCCGCCAACGACGACTGTGCCGGCCTGAGTCCGTGGATCCTGAAGGACTTCCGCACCCCGATGCGGGTTCTGCCCGGTATCCAGGACGGGTACAACCGCAAGGGGTTGGTCAGCGAAGAGGGCGAGAAGAAGCTCGCCTTCGATGTGCTTCGTTCGTGGTACGCCTCGCTCGACTGATGGACCTTCGTCGCCGGTCGAAGGGCCGGGCCCAGCACTCGGCCTGAGGCGCAAGGTGACTACGATCGCCAGATGGCCATCACCTTCACCGCCACCCGATCCATCCCCAAGTCCACCAAGGTCCGTGTCCGCATCGTCACCACCGATGCGGTCGAGGCCGGTGTTGCAGGCATTCCGGACGGTCAACTCTCGTCGGCCGGCTTCTCGGGAAAGCCGGGGGACACGCACGTTCACCCGGACGGCAAGCGCACCGAAGTGCTGATCGGTATCGGTGATGCCGCCGATATCGACACCGATGCGGTTCGGCGCTCGGCCGCTGCAGTCGGTCGCAGGTTCGGCCGCTACGGCAAACTTGGTGTCGAGTTGCCCGAGACGGAACTCGACGGTGCGGCTGCTCGCCAAGCGCTGGTCGAGGGAATCGCCCTCTCGACCTACACGTTCACCACCTACAAGTCCGATGCCAAGCCCTCGAAGCTTGCGACCGTCGAGGTCGCCGGTGGCACTGGCGCGAAGAACCAGGCGGCGCTCGACCGCGGAGCTGCAATCGCCCGGGGCCAAATGCTCGCCCGGGATTTCGTGAACGAACCCGGCGGCGTGCTCACGCCGGCCGTATTCGCCCGTCGTGCTCAGGCGGTGGCCAAAGAGCAAGGTCTCGCTGTCAAGGTGTGGGACGAGGCGGCGATCAAGAAGGGCAAGCTTGGTGGCCTCCTCGGTGTGAACCGCGGCTCGACCCAGCCGCCTCGTTTCGTCGAACTCACCTACACCCCGAAGTCGAAGCCGAAGGGCACGCTTGCGCTGATCGGAAAGGGCATCACCTTCGACGCCGGCGGTCTTTCCATCAAGACCGGCGCCGGCATGATGACGATGAAGTGCGACATGGGCGGCGCCGCCGCCGTGATCGGGGCGATGTCGGTGCTCAAGGACCTCGGAGTCGGCTGTCGCGTTCGGGCATTCGTCCCCATGACCGACAACATGCTCGGTGGCGACGCCACCCGGCCGGGTGATGTGCTCAAGATCCGCAACGGCAAGACCATCGAAGTACTCAACACCGACGCAGAGGGTCGCCTGGTCCTTGCCGATGCGCTGTCGCTCGCCTCGGAGGCCAAGCCCGACGCGATGATTGATCTCGCAACCCTCACCGGTGCGTGCATGGTCGCCCTCGGCCCGAAGATCGCCGGGTTGATGGGCAACAACGACTCATGGATCGAGCAGATCGAGGCGGCATCAGACCTGACTGGTGAACGGGTCTGGCACCTTCCGCTGCCGGCCGACTACCGCAAGCAGGTCGAGTCGTCGGTCGCCGACATGAAGAACATCGGCGGTCCGCACGGTGGCGCACTGACCGCTGGCCTGATCCTCCAGGAGTTCGTCGCCGACGAGATCCCGTGGGCGCACCTCGACATCGCCGGTCCGGCGTTCACCGACAGCGATGACGCCGAGATCACCAAGGGTGGCACCGGCTTCGGCGTGCGGTTGCTTGCCGAACTGGCCGTCAACTTCACCACCCCGTAGCGGAGCAGGACGCCCCCAAAGGGCCGCCCGAGGATCGCAAGCCGCAGACGGCAGCCTTGAGGATGGCGTCTCAGGCCGCTTCGGGCCCGTGTTCGGCCGCGACTCGATGGCGCTCCCAGGCCCAGTTGACCGCCTCGGCTGCGATCGGCCCAGGGACCCGCCATTGATCGAGCTGACGTTCGGTCTCGGCGAAGCCGTCGCCGCATTCGATCAGACTCAACGCCAGGCGGCGTGCCCGCGAACGAGCCGGACCGGCAGCGACCGGCTGTTCGTGGAGGTGCTGGTGCTCAGCCTGGAGGGCGAGCGGCAGGCGCTCGATCTGGCTGCGGTTGAGGGGAGCGAGACGATGGCGTACCTCGATCGAGTCGGTACCGGCTGATCGGGCGGCCCCGAACCGGATCGCCCGCTGAATCGACCGGGAGAGCGGGCTGTTGCGCCCGCCTCGGTGACCGACACCGATCTGGGCGGCAACGTCTGCGAGATCGAGATGGGCGACACCGCCGTGTTCGTCGAGCGCATCGGCGAGAACTCGCAGCACGAGGGTGGTCGACGGGCCGAGAATCCCGAGCCAGAACCGCTCGACATAGCGAGAGCGGGGATCGTGGCCGAGCCGATCGATCAGCGGATCGTGCCAGCGCAGCACGTGGAGCGGCGGCTGTTGGACGGTCGAGCCAGATGGTGACTCGGCGAGTGGGTTGGACATGATGCTTCCTGTCGGTGCGATGATGGCCGGGGAAGCTGAGTGCATTTCATAGTATTCCATCCATGATGTCAAGAGGCAGTTGTCGTCGTATCCGGATCGGCCGGGCCGAGATCGTCACCGCCGATCTACGATGCCGCCATGGACACCCTCGACGAGTCGATCGATGCCGCTCGGAGCCTGATCGACGAGGCTCAGGCGATCACCGTGTTGACCGGAGCCGGTATCTCCACCGACTCCGGCAT
>JAKMFW010000001.1 GCA_022425325.1 Acidimicrobiales bacterium
CGGAGCGCGACCACGCCGATGCGATCGGTCGAGACGCTGAGCGGCCGCTTCCCGCTGTGCTCAGCGACGATGTGGTCGGTACGGCGGAGCTGGAGTTCCTTCGGGTCCGCTGGCGGCGGTGATTCGCCCCGGTGGTGGGCGGTAACGACGTCGACGAACGCATCTGGCCAGCCGAGCGGGGCGTCGATACCGACGACCGCACAGTCGGAGGCGAGGTCGACGATTGCGTCGTCGTCCGCCTCGCTTGCGAGGTAAACGAGCGTCGTGCCGTCGAGCACGGCAATCGACGTGTTCTTCGGTTGGGAAGCGAGGTCGACCCCGAGCAGTCGCATACGCAGATCATGAACCCTCGGGCGGGTCGAGCGCATGATCGGCGGCGGTATTCACTCGCCGCTGACCCGGCCGCCTGAGCATCACCCCATCCCTCCGGCGAGACTGCCGCCATGAGCGAACTGTGGGACGACATCGACCCGGACGACACGTCGCCGATCTGCCCGGAATGTGGCGTGAGCGCCCTGCCGCCCGAAGCGATGGGGGAGCCGTCGATGTGCGAAAACCCGAACTGCTCCACCTTCGGCGAACCGATCTGACCTGATTCCGGCAAACTGCCACGTGCCTTCCCTCGAGGTCAGCCATCACAGCACCGTCACGCCCGACCAGATCGACGATCTCGGTCACATGAACGTCCGCTACTACGGCATCAACGCGTCAGCCGGCACAACGACCCTCTGCGAACGCCTCGGCATCGCCCGACCCCCGATGCGCAGCAGCTACACCCGTCACCACCACGAACAAATGGAAGGCGCCGACCTCGTCGTCCGCAGCGCCGTCATCCCCGGCGGAGAACGGCTCCGGATCTACCACGAACTCCGCAACGACGCCGACGACGACCTCGCCGCCACCTTCGTCCACGAACTCGACCATCCCGCCATCGACGGGCCGGCATTCGAACTGCCCGCGCACGGCGCCCCCCGCAGCCTCAGCCTCACCACCGACGCCCTCGCGTCCGCCCCCGCCATCGAACAACTCGACGACCTCGGCCTCGCAATGCGTAAGCCCCGACCGGTCGACACCGACGACACCCAAGGCGCCGACACCGTGCCGCCCGCAAACTTCGCCACCCTCCTCTGGGGTGGTGTGCCATTCGAAGAACACGAATGGGTGCGCACCCTGCCCAACGGCGATCGGTACGCCTACGCCGTCATGGAACAGCGAACCTGGATCCGCCCCGGGCCGGTCGCACTCGGCACCAACATCCAGAGCTTCCGGGTATCGCTCGAGCTAAGGGAGAAAGTCGGACGATCGATCGCCTGGTGCTACGACACCGATACTGGCGAACCGCTCATCGCGTCCGAAGCCGTCGACCTGTGCCTCAACCTCACCCAGCGGCGAGCGATCGCGATCCCTGCCGAGTCCCGCTCCGACGCCGACCCCGACTTCCATCCCGAGTTCGCACCCTGCTGATCCCGCCACCGCGTCGGCAGCGGTCCGGTGGCGTAGCGTCACGGACGTGCCCGAACGTGAGCCTTCCAAGGCCGAACGCAAGAACGCCCGTCGCAAGCAGCGAGCCGCATCCGAACGTGCCGGCGCCCGCGCCCTCGACGTGCTCGCCGACGTCGCCGTCGACGAAGCCCTCGAGGTCGTCGCTCGGGTCGCCGACGACGGTGAACTCGGCCTCTCGATCGAGGTGACCACCCTCGAAGCGGCCCGCTACTGCCTGAAACGCATCAATGACGCGCTGCGCATGGACGAGTGGCTCGACGAGGTCGAGGTCTGGGTATGGGATGCCCACACGTCCGTGCGTCGACCGATCACCCCCGGCGGCGAAACGCACGGCGTCGAGCTACGGATCGAGCCCCGCCTCAGCTGAGCGACGGCTCAGGCGATGTTCCAGGGTTCGTCGAGCTCCCAGGGCTCCGGGGTGTAGGGCTCCTCGCCCTTCGGCACCCGAGGCTCGGCCAGCCACTTCGATGCGAGCACACCGGCGAGCAGGCCGAACAGGTGGCCCTCCCAGGAGATCTGCGGCTGCGGGATCACCCCGGCGATCAGGCTCGAGTAGAACCCGAGCGCGATGAGCGCAGCGCCGAGCGTCCGCACCCGCCGTTCGAACACCGCTGCGCCGAGGATCGCGCCGAAGTATCCGAAGACCACCCCGCTGGCGCCGACGTGCAGGCCGGACCCACCGAGCAGCCAGGTCGCACCGCCACCGATCACGATCGTGATGGCGGTGATCCACGCCCAGTACCGCATGCCACGCACGGCGACGAGCCCACCGAGCGCCAGGAACGGAACCGTGTTCGACGCAAGGTGGCCGAAATCGGTGTGCAGGAACGGCGCCCAGATGATCCCGTCGAGCCCCTCGACATCGCGCGGTCGTAGGCCATGGCGCTGGAGGCGATCGTCGAGGGCGACCGTGTCGACAAACTCGATCACCCACATCAACAGGATCCAGCTGACCAGCAGCCCGACGGGCGTCCACACGAGTCGCGCCAACGAAGGGCGGGATTCGGTGGGGGAGGTCATCGCCACATGTTACGACTCGTCGGGCGCTGGCTTCCGGCGGACGCCGACCCGCGCTGTCGAGTCATTCAATATTGAAATACTGCGGCCTGCGGTTACGTTGGCAGGTGCATGAGCACCGAGACCGTGTCCCCCGTACTCCAGACGTTTCCGTTGGGTGCCCAGTGGCCGACGATCGACCCCTTTCTGTTCGTCGCCCATCACCGAGACGACTACCCCGAAGGCATGGACGACCTCGGTCCGGCCCCGGAGCAGCTCGCCGGTCGCCCCCTGGGCCACGACTTCTCCGAGCAGGACGGCTGGTCGATGTACCACGGCAGCCGGGTGCCGGGCTTCCCCCAGCATCCGCACCGAGGCTTCGAGACCATTACCCATGTGCGCCACGGCCTGATCGATCACGCCGACTCGATGGGGGCCA
>JAKMFW010000070.1 GCA_022425325.1 Acidimicrobiales bacterium
GTGAACGGATCGGCGTGCTCATCCCAGACGTGCTCGAGCAGGTGTTCCTGGGACAGGACCTGGTCGACGTGAGCCATGAAGTAGCGCAGCAGCGCGAATTCCTTGGATGTGAGATCAAGTTCACGAGCGCCACGCTTGGCCCGCTTCGTTGCGTCGTCGAGTTCGATGTCGCCAACCGTGAATACCGCCGTGGTGCCCGCCGCTTCGCGACGCATGAGTGAGCGCACTCGGGCAGTGAGCTCACCGAACGCAAACGGCTTGATCAGGTAGTCGTCGGCGCCGTGATCGAGCCCCTCGATGCGCTCGTCGATGCTGTCGCGCGCCGTGAGCATCAGAATCCGTGGCGGCTCGCCGCCGGGCGGATTCTCACGCAGCTGTGCACAGACTTCGAGGCCGTCCATCCCCGGCATGGTGAGATCGAGGCAGATCAGGTCGTAGGGGGTGAGTTCGGCCTTGCTCAGCGCTTCGAGACCGTCATGAGCGAGATCGACGGCGTACCCCTCGCGACGCAGCCCGCGGGCGACTGCCTCGGCGAGTTCGATTTCGTCATCGACCACGAGGATGCGCATGACGCCGAACCTAGCGCCGGGACCGGATTCCGCTCTCGTTCGTTCGCTCGTCTCACGCGTCAGGCTCACCACCACGACGGCAGCAGACCACGTCGCGCCGAAAGCCAGTGTCAAGGATTGTGCCGACGTGCGTGCGGTCAGAGTCGGCGATCTCCCGCCGGCCGCGAAGCACCTACTTGTCGGCGCCGACCACCCACATCGCGTAATACTGCGCTGCGCCGCCGTAGGCGTGTCCGACGGCTGTCTTGGCGCCGTCGACCTGATGGTCGCCGGCCAGGCCCATGACCTGAAGCGCCGCCTCACCGAAACGGATCATGCCGGAGGCGCCGATCGGGTTCGACGACAGCACGCCACCCGAACAGTTGACCGGGAGGTCGCCGCCATCGATCGACGTGGCGCCCTCCTCGACCATCTTCCAGCCCTGTCCCTTCTCGGCGAATCCCAGCGATTCGAGCCACATCGGTTCGTACCAGGAGAACGGCACGTACATCTCGACGGCGTCGATCTCCTTGCGGCGGTCGTGGATGCCGGCCTGGGCGAAGACATCGTCGGCACAGGCCTCCGAGGCTGCGGGCGACACCATGTTGCGACCGGCGAACGAACCGGACTCGGACCGCATCGCGATGCCCTTGATCCAGGCGACCGGGCCGTCGTGAGCCTCGGCAACCTTCTCGCTGCCCAGGACGATCGCACAGGCACCGTCGGATGACGGGCAGGTCTCGCTGTACCGGATCGGATCCCACAACATCGGCGACTCGACGACCTGTTCAAAGGTGAGGTCGGGCTGATGGAGATGGGCATACGGGTTGTTCAGCGCATGCTTGCGGTCCTTGAGGGCCACCATGCAACCGATCAACTCGGGTGCCTCCGTCATCATCATGTAGCGACGGATGATCGGACTGAAATAGCCACCGGCGCCGGCGTTGACCGACGTGGCAAACGGCTGAGGCAGCGAGAGCGCCCACATTGCGTTGGACTCCGACTGCTTCTCCCACCCGATCGTGAGCACGGTCTCGTGCACGCCGGACTGGATCATCGACGTGGCGACGCAGGCGGTGGAACCACCGACCGAACCGGCGGTGTGGACCCGCATGATCGGTTTGCCGACACACCCGAGCGCCTCGGCGAGGTACACCTCGGGCATCATCACGCCCTCGAAGAAGTCGGGTGCCTTGCCCATGATCACGGCGTCGATGTCGTCCCAACCCTTGCCCGACATCTCGAGCGCATTGGTCGCGGCTTCCCGCAACATCCCGGCCATCGAGCCGGGATAGGTGGTGTCGTACTTGGTCTGTCCGACCCCGAGAACGGCTGCTCGCTCCTTACCCATGACTCACTCCCCCTCCAGGACGGCGACGAGATTCTGTTGCAGACACGGACCGCTGGCGGCCGTGGCGACTGCGCGGTCGGCGTCGCCGCGACTGATGCGTTGGGCTGCTTCTCCGATACGGATCAACCCGGAGGCCATCATCGTGTGGGCGGCCTGCGCCCCGCCCGACGGATTGATCACGGTGTCCTCGCCGAGGCCGAGGGCCTTCGTGAGGACCGCCTCGCTCGTCGAGAAAGGGGCGTGCAATTCGGCGATGTCGATCTTGTCGTCGCCGACACCGGCCTTCTCGGCCGCGATGCGGGCGGACATCGAGGTGGTGAGATCCCGCACCCCGAGGGTGTGGGCATCGGAACGATGGTCGATCCCGCGGATCCATGCCGGACGGTCGCACAGCTCACGAGCCTTGTCGTCGGCGGCGAGCACGATCACTGCGCCGCCGTCGGCGGAGGCGGGCAGGTCGGATGGCCGCAACGGCGCCATCGCGTAGTCCTCGGCGAGGATCTCGTCGACCGACTTCGGCGTGGTGCGCACGGCGTGCGGGTTGGACGCTGCGTGCGCACGAGAACGACTGGCGATCTCGGCCAACTGCTGCTCGCTGACGACGCCCTGCTCGAGCATCTGGCGCGCCGCCATCGCTTCGATGGCAAAGGCGTCGGGCCACAGCGGCGCCACGTAGTACGGGTCCATCTGGGTGGCGAGCACATCGCGCAATGAACCAGGCGACGACTTGCCGTAGCTGTAGACGAAGGCGGTGTCGATGTCGCCGCACTGCAGCTTCACCCACGCCTCGTAGAGCGCCCAGGCACCGTCTTGTTCGACATGGCTTTCACTGATCGGCGGAACCGGGCCGGTGCCATCGATCGTCATCACGAACGAGAAGGCCTGACCGGCGAGGAAGTCCGACGACCCCGAGCAGGTAAACCCCATCTCTTGCTGCGTGAGACCGACGGCGTCCTTGGCCTCGTTCATGAGCGGCACCATGAACTCGACTTCGGACTCGGTGTTGATCATGGCTTCTTGTCGCTGGCTGAAGGCGACGACGGCGATATCCCTCACTGGCCGCCTCCTTGCTCGAGACGCCCGACTCGGGCGTAGTCGGTGATCACCTCGTCGGGTTCGCCGGTGGGTTCCCAACCGAGGATGTTCTGAGCACTCATCTCGAGTTCGTCGTCGGGCTTCCACACGGCTCGTACCCGCATCCCGACACGGACATCCTCGGGCTCGACATTCATGCCGAGACCCATGAAGCCGACGGACGCACCGTCGAGGACGATCCACGCCGACACATACGGCGGGGTGAGGTCGGGACGCATCTTGATCGGAACCCGGGTGATGTTGAACGACTCGATGTACCCGGTGTCGGGAAGGTCGACCAGTTCAGGAAGTGTCGGCTTGCCGGCCACGGAGGAAACCCCTCGGGGCGGCACCGAGACCTCGCCCGTCTCTGGGCACTTGTCGCCGAGAATGCGCTTGTCCTTCATTGCCCGCAGGTACTGCGAGAGCGCCCGGCCCGGCGTGTAGGTGTACTCCATGCGGATCGGGGTTCGCACCGACTGGATCTGCTCGACGTCGCTCGGCATCGCCGCAGGTTCGCCGGTGGTCGAGGCGACGGCCGAGATGAAGCCGACGATGTCGGTGATGTGGCCCTCACGTTCGTCACGCCAGACGACCTCGACCCGCATCCCGGTGGCCATGTCGTCGGCGGAGTCGACGAAGACCGCATGCAGCATCGGCGTGTCGGCGCCGTCGAGGGTGATCATCGCCCAGGCGAACGGCTGGGTGAACGGCTGCTGTGCTCGGGGCTCGCCGTTCCAGGTCCAGGTGGTGACGGTGCCGACCGTTCCCACGGCGACGAGTTCGGACAGCGGCGCCGCCGTGATCGGGTCGTACTCCAAGGGCGGGCACATCACGGTGCCGTCGGACCGGCGGACCCCGTGAATCACCCCTTCTCGCAGGCCGGTGAGGAATCCTCCGATCACCGGTCCGGTCGTGCGGGTGAAGGGGTATTCGAGCACCAGCGGTGCGGTGAGTACCTCGTCGGCCATCGTGCCTCCCCAAGATCTGGCACCCTCCGGTGCCGCGGGGCCGACCGTAGTAGGCCCGATCAGAGAGGACGAAAACGACGACCCGACGGCGGTGCTGCACCCGGACGACAGGCTCGGCTGGAGGTGGCACTCGGTGAGGTTTCATCGCCGGTGCGCCAGCGAACTACCGTCGCCGACCATGAAGATCGACGTGAGCCTCAGTGGCGACCTCGCGACCACGCCCGACCATGCAGCGGCACTGCGGGCCGCAGGGATCGACGGCGGCTTCACGTTCGAGGGAAACAGCGACGTCTTCTTTCCCCTCGTGACTGCTGCGAGTGCCGGCCTCGACCTCTATACGAATGTGGCCATCGCGTTCCCCCGTTCCCCGATGCACCTGGCGTACCAGGGCTGGGATCTCCAGCGAGCCACCGGTGGCCGCTTCGCCCTTGGGCTCGGGACCCAGATCAAGCCACACATCGAGCGTCGGTACTCATCCACGTGGGATCGGCCGGTCGGGCGCATGGTCGACATCGTGAAGGCGACAAAAGCGATCTGGGCGAACTGGGCCGACGGCACGCCGCTCGATCACCTCACCGACTTCCATCGGTTCGATCTGATGACGCCGATCTTCGTCCCGCCGCCGATGCCGTTTGCGCCACCGCCCATCTGGGCCGGTGCGCTCGGCCCCCAGATGACCAGAGCCATGGCCCGCCACGCCGACGGCGTGATCATTCATCCGTTCAACACCGGCGACTTCCTCGCGTCGTCGACGATGCCGGTGATCGAGGAGGGCCTCGAGGCCGGTGGGAAGACCCGCCGCGACCTCACCCTCAACGTCGGCTGCATCTGCTCGCCGAGCCTGACCGACGAGGACTACGAGCGTTCGTCGCAATCGATGCGAGGCAACCTTGCGTTCTACGGCTCGACACCCGCCTACAAGGTCACGCTGGACCACCACGGTCTCGGCGACCTCCAGCCGAAGCTGCGGGAGATGACGAAGACCGGCGCATGGGATCAGCTCGGATCTCTGATCGACGATGAGGTACTCGACCTTCTGGCCGTGCGCGGCACGCCAACCGAGTGTGCTGCCCGTCTTCGGGAGGAGTACGGCGCACTAGCCGATCGCATGTCGTTGACCACCCACAACGCCTCGGTCGAGGCCTTGGGTCAGATGGCAGTAGCGCTTCGGGACCTCAGCTGATCGAGGTCAGCTGAACAGTTCGTTGAGCCGTTCCTTGGCCTTCTGGTCGCCGAGTGGGCGACCGATGATGGCCTTGTCGGCGGTGACGATCACCGGCCGCTGCAGAAGCTTCGGATGTGCGAGCAGCACCTCGACGACCTTGTCGGGGTTGCCGATGTAGTCGTCCTCGACGAGTTCGAGCTTGGCAAACTGGGCGTCCTTGCGGACCAGGTTCTCGACCGGATCCTCGAGCTTGGCGATCAGGTCACGAAGGGCCGCTTCGTCCGGCGGGTTCTTCGTGTAGCGGATCTCTTCGAACTCGACGCCCATCTCCGTGGCGACCGCCACGGCGTTCTTGGACGACTGTCAATTGGGGTTGTGGTAGATCGCAGTCATGGCGGCGACTCTAGCCAGCCTCCGCTAGGGCCACGGAAGCTCGGCGTACTGATCCCGCAGCTCGAACTTGAGAATCTTCATCGTGGCGTTGCGCGGCAGCGCCTCACCGTGGATCACGAGCTGCTCGGGGATCTTCTGGGTCATCAAGCCAGCGCCCTTGCAGGCGGCGACCAACTCGTCAAAGGTCAGATCGGGCTGATCGGGAGCGGTCTCGACCACTGCGCAGACTCGCTCGCCGCGGTCGGGATCCGGAAGTCCGATGACGGCGGCGTTCCCGACCTGAGGCAGCTCGTAGAGCACGTTCTCGATCTCCGCTGCGGAGATGTTCTCCCCCTTGCGGATGATGATGTCCTTGAGCCGGCCGGTGAGGGTGACGTGGCCGTCGTCGTGCATCACACCGAGGTCGCCGGTGCGGAAGCGGCCCTCCTCGTCGAAGGCGCCCGCTTCGAGCGACGGATCGGTGTAGCCCTTGAACAGCATTGGTCCGGCGACGCGTACCTCGCCCTCCGCTCCCGGCCCGGCGAGTTCGCCGGTGTCGGGGTCGACGATGGAGACCGCACAGCCCTCGATCGGCGCGCCCTCGGTGTTCGCGAGCTGGTCGTCGGTGTCGGATGGCGACCCGTTACAGATCATCGGGCACTCTGTCATGCCGTAGCCGTGCACGATCGGGACGTCCATGCCCTCCTTCACGGCGTAGTAGACCTCGGGGGGCTTCGGCGCGCCACCACCTGCCATGAGGCGCAGGGCAGGCATGACCTTGCCGTCTACCTTCTGATCCTCGGCGAGGAACATCTGGTAGAACGCGGTCGAGCCACCCGCCATGGTGACACCGTGTTCGCCGAAGGCAGCCACCGCCCCGCCCGGCGTGAACTTCTCGATCAAGACGGCCGGGTGCCCGAAGGCCAACATCATGACGATGTAGTCGGGACCACCGATGTGGGCGTACGGGAACGCCATCGAGCCGACGTCGTCGCTGGTGACCTCGAGCGCCTTACCGAGGCCGGTGCCGGCGGCGATGAGTGTCTGGTCGGTGTGGAGCACGCCCTTGGGATCCGATGTCGTGCCCGAGGTGTAGTAGCGCCACCGGACAGGCGCCTCGCCGGCCGGGTACTCCGGTGCAGGCGGCAGGGTGGCGGGGTCGCCGGTCGGCAGGTTTTCGTAGCCGTTGATGAGCGTCGGTGGCGTGTCGAGATCCGATGTCACCTGGGTGACCATCGAGCCGTAGTCGAAACCGCCCCAGTCGCCGGGGTGCAGCACGAACTCGGCCTTGGTCTGCTTAATGCAGAAGCCGACTTCACGGTGACGGTAGATGTGGATGATCGGGTTCTGGATCGCGCCGAGTCGGCTGAGCGCGAAGCTTGAGATAATGGTCTCCATGCGGGTCGGCAGCACCCACGTGACCGGTGTGCCCTCTCCGATGCCGAGGGCATGGAATCCGGCGGCGACCTGCTCGACCTCGGTGACGAACTCGGCGACGGTCAGCGACCGACCGGCATCGTCGATGAGCAGCGGATGATCGGGCGACGACTCGTGGCGTGCGGTGAGCAACCCCCAGAACGAGGTGGCGTCGAGAATCGGTGTGGACATGCGAGACCCCTTGCGTCAGCGGCACCGTAGCGAACCGTCGACGGGCGAGCCGAACCATGGACACAACTTGTCCGCGAGGAACGCGAACGTCGACGGCCCCAACGGCAACGGCCCGCCCTCGATCGAGGAGCGGGCCGTGAGCCGAACACGTCTACGTGTGTGGACGCCCGGTGGGCGTCGGGAGCGAGAACCTCAGACGGCGTCGCCGTCGCGCTCGCCGGTGCGGATGCGGGCGGCGCTCTCGACCGAGGTCACCCAGACCTTGCCGTCGCCGATCTTGTCGGTGCGAGCGGCATTGATGATGGCCTCGACGGCACCGTCGGCGCCGGCGTCGTCGACCAGCACCTCGATGCGGGTCTTGGGGGTGAAGGTCACGCGGTACTCGGTGCCGCGGTAGGTCTCGCTGTGGCCACCCTGGCGGCCGAAGCCCTGGACCTCGGAGACGGTCATGCCCTGGACGCCGACCTCGGCGAGGGCGGACTTCACGTCCTCCAGCTTGAAGGGCTTGATGACGGCGGTGACGAGCTTCATGGGGATTCCTTCTTAATCAGGGCTCTGTGTCCGGTTTGGATTGATACACAACATAGCGGCCCGCCGGTGTGTGTCAATGTCTTCGTCAGAAAGCTGCCAGCTTTTCTTTCACATAGCAGAAATCTTGCCGAAATCTGGCCCTTGCATGTGTAATCTGTATTGATACAATCAACGAATGGACCACGGTACGCCACTGATTCGCTACACCGATCGAGCCGGCGACGAACGTCGCATGGTCATCCGCATGGAGTCCGCCAGCGCCGTCCCCCGGTTCGAGCAACTCAGAGGCCAGATCTCGGTGATGGTCGCGGTCGGGCGGCTCGAACCGGGCAGCCGACTTCCGACCGTTCGCGAGCTCGCAGCCGCACTCGACATGGCCCCCGGCACCGTCGCCCGCGCCTACCGAGAACTCGAAGCCGACGGCACCGTCATGACCCGCGGCCGAGCCGGCACCTTCGTCGCCGACGAGCCGCCCCACTCCGAACCACTTCGCGAACGCCGCGAGCGCGTTGCCGCCACCGCCGATGGGTTCGTGTTCACCCTTGCCCAGCTCGGGCTCGGTCCCGACGAGATGCGCAACGCCCTCGGCGATGCCCTCGACCGCGCCGCCGAACAACCCGAGACCTGAACACCGCAGGCGCCGCAAAAACGTCGCAGTGCCCGCCTACGAAAGGCGGGCACCGCTCCATACCCCTGGAGGGAGGTCGTTGTGCTGCTCTGACTCGCGGGCAGCAACGACCGTTACATCGGTGTCGAGAACGCGCTGGACGAACGCCGCTCGACGCTCACCCAGCCCCGTAGACGGGCGCAGGTGCCTGGGTTCCGTCGATCGAACGGTGGGCGAGTTCACCGGCCTCGGCCGCCGACATCATCCGTTCCCCGACCGATTCGACCGGACCCTTCTGCCAGCCGTCACAGACATTGAGCTGCCCGCCGGTGACCTCAAAGACCCGACCTGTCACATCGCAGGCATCGCTCCCCAGCCAGCACACGAGCGGCGAGACATTCTCCGGGCCCTTCGGATCCCAGCCCTCCGGCGCCTCAGCCTCATAGAAGATGCCTGCGGTCATTCGAGTCCGGGCATCCGGCGCCACGGCATTCGCGAGAACGCCATAGCGACCCCATTCCGCCGCCTGCTGAATCGTCAACAGCGCGATCCCGGCCTTGGCCGTGGCGTAGTTGCCCTGACCGATCGAACCCGCCAGGCCGGCGCCCGACGAGGTGTTGACGACACGGGCATCGACCGGAGCACCACTCTTTGCCTGCTCGCGCCAGAACTCGATGGCGTGGCGAGCCGGCGCGAAGTGGCCCTTAAGGTGGACCCGCGTCACGGAGTCCCACTCAGCCTCCGACATCCCGGCGAGCATGCGATCCTTCAGGAAACCGGCGTTCAGCACGAGCGTGTCGAGCCCACCGAAGGTGTCGACCGCCTGCTGAATCATCGCCTGGGCCTGATCCCAGTCGGCGACGTCGGCGGCGTTCGCCACCGCTTCTCCCCCGGCCGCAACGATCTCGTCGACGACCTCCTGCGCAGCATCGGACGTGCCTTCCGAACCGTCGCGCTCCACGCCGAGGTCGTTCACGACGACTTTGGCCCCCTCGGCGGCAAAGGCCAACGCGTGAGCGCGGCCGAGTCCTCGGGCGGCGCCAGTAATCACCACGACGCGACCGTCACAGATTCCCATCGTTGTCTCCTGAACGATTGACGTGTTCGATCGGCAACCTAGGGCGCCCGCACGTCCTTCGCGGCATCCGTCAGCTGCGGGGCCCGCTGGACTGACCCTGCAGGTTGCCCGCTTCCGTCGCCGACAACGATGCTCAGTCTGCGCCCGACGGACCGTCCCGGTGGCCGACGACGAAATCCGCCGGGACAGCTCCTGTGACCGCCTGCAATCGGGCCGAACCGATCGGGAAGCATCGGTCCGGCGTGCCGGCAGCGGCGTACACGACGTCATGCTCGAGCAACGCAGGATCGATCAAGGTCTCGATCGGCTCGGGGTGCCCGAAGGGCGGCGTGCCGCCGATCGCATATCCGGTCGCCCGGCGAGCCTCGTCGGCGTTGGCCATGCGGGCGCCTCGCTCGAGACGGGCGGCGAGGGCGTCGAGGTCGAGGCGGTTGTGGCCGGCGGTGAGGGCGAGTACCGGCCCGGTGTCGGTCATCACGAGCAGCGATTTGGCGATCTGTGACAACTCGCAACCGATGGCCGTCGCGGCGTCCGCAGCGGTGCGGGTGCCGTCCGGATAGGTGACAGGCTCGACGTCGATCCCCAACTCGGCTGCCGCCCGGAGAAACCGTTCGGCACCACCTTCCTTCGCCATCACGAACTCCGGGCGCCGATGACGTCGGCGCCGTAGCGGCCGATCACGTCGAGGGTGTGTTCCAGGCTGGTCGTGTCGAGCGTGACGTTGTTCCCGGTCACGCCGAGCGCCGCGCACTCGTCGATTGCCCGACGGTGAACGTCCGCCTGGAAGCCGGCAGATCCGGGCTGGCCACCGTCGGGGACGACGAAAACGATGTCGATCGGATCATCGCGACCGGCCTCATCGGCCCGACGATGCAGGTCGGCGATGAAGCGGGAGAGGTCGTCGGGACCGTCGAGGACCGGCGATCTCGTGGTCTTTGCGAACGCAGCCGGATTCGGCATCGGCATCCACCCCTGCGCCCGTTCGGCGACTCGCTGACGAGTCCGTCCGGCATTGCCACCAATCCAGATCGGGATCGGCTGCTGGACCGGTGGCGGATCGGGAAGCACGACTGAGGTCCGGCCATCGCCCTCGGTGATCTCGACACCCTGCCCGCGCCACACGGCATCGAGCACGTCGAGTGCGTGGTCGAAACGATCGTTGCGCTCGTCGAACGACACACCGAGTGCATCGAACTCCGCTGCGAGGTAGCCGACCCCCACGCCGAGCGTGAGTCGTCCGCCGGAAATCCGGTCGAGGGTCGCCGCACTCTTCGCAAGGACGAGGGGGTGCCGATAGCCGAGCACCGACAGGTTGGTGAGCACCCGGATGTCCGGGTCGGCGGCGACCGCAGCCGTCAACGCCACGAACGGGTCGAGGCTGCTGTGCCCGCCCGCGGCGAGCCAGCGCTGCGGTGGCGCAGGATGATCGGTGACGAACACGTGCTCGAACCCAGCGGCGGCGGCCGCACGGGTGACGGCGGTGATCGCCTCGAGCGACGACGCCCATTCGGGAACCGGATGGTGAGCGACCGGAAGGCCGACTCCGAACCTCACGTTCAGCGGCGACCGCGGACCAGTCGTCCCGGACGAGCGCCCGTGTCGACCCCGTCGCGTCGGGTGACCTCACCGGCAACGATCGTGGCTCGGTAGCCCCGTGCCCGCTGCAGCAGTCGGCGGCCACCAGCCGGCAGGTCATAGACGAGTTCGGGCGTCTCCAATTGCAGGGCGTCGTGATCGATGAGGTTCAGGTCGGCGCGTTTGCCGACCTCGATCGTGCCCCGGTCGCCAAGCCCGAACAGGGCGGCGGTGTCCGAGGTCTGCTTCTTCACGACCCATTCGAGCGGAAGCTGTTCCCCTCGGCTGCGGTCACGAGTCCAGTGCGAGATCATCGTCGTGGGAACGGACGCGTCGCAGATGAAACCGCAGTGCGCACCTCCGTCAGCGAGACCCGACACGGCGGTGGGGTGGGTCAGTTGCTCACGGATCACGTCATGGTTGTGCTCGACATAGTTGTAGAGCGGCAGCATCAGCAGGGCCCGGCCGTCCTCGGCACAGAACGCGTCGTACGCAGCCTCGTTGGGGGTCACGCCGTTGCGCTCCGCCAGCCCGACGATGGAACGATCCGGGGTCGGCTCGTAGTCGGGCGGGTCGCCGAGCACGAAGACCTGATCGAGCATGCCGGCGGTGAGACCACCGAGCCCTTCGATGAGCAGGCCGCTGCCCTCGACGTCGTCCTCGGCGAGGATCGCCGCTCGAACGTCAGGCTTGCGAAGTTCGACGATTCGCTGGTCGATCGGCAGTTCGGCGATCGCCTGGTACGACGGCTTACGCATGAACGGATGGCAGGTTTGCCATCCGACGAGCACGCCGAAGGGCCGGCCGGCGACCTGCGGGTAGAGCTGGGCCCCATCCTCACGAGCCTCGAGCGACGCCTGCATCTGTTCCTTCCAGAGATCCGGCGCACCTGGCACCTGGAGCATGGCGAAGGTGACCGGTTGGCCGGTCTCTGACGAAAGACGGCTCATCCATTCGACCTCCTTCATCGGTGCCACCAGGTCGAGCCCGGCGGTACCCGCCGGTGCGAGTTCGAAGACACCTCCACCGCCGTCGCGCAGGGCACGACCCATCGCGAACAGTTCGTCCTCAGCGGCGAAGGTGCCCGGCACCGGTTCGCCATCCATCGCCGTGTGGGCGATCGTGCGCGAGGTCGACACGCCGAGGGCGCCGGCTTCGATCGCCTGTCGCACGATCGTGGCCATCTCTTCGATGTCGTCGGGGTCGGCGGGTTCGTTCTTCGCGCCTCGCTCCCCCATCACGTAGGCACGGACGGCGCCGTGCGCAACCTGCGCGCCGACATCGACGGACCAGCGGCGCTCGTCGAGGGCGTCGAGGTATTGAGGGAACGACTCCCACGTGAAATCGATGCCCTCGGAGAGGGCGGTTCCGGGAATGTCCTCCACTCCCTCCATCAGCTGGATGAGCCACTCCTCGGTGCCGGGTTTCACCGGCGCGAACCCGACGCCACAGTTGCCCATGACGAGTGTGGTGACGCCATGCAAGGAACTCGGTTCGAGCAACTCGTCCCACGTCGCCTGACCGTCGTAGTGCGAGTGCACGTCGACGAAGCCGGGGGTGACGAGCAGACCCTCGGCATCGATGACCTCGTGGGCGTCACCGAGATCGGTGCCGACGGCGACGATGCGGCCGTCGGTGATTGCAATGTCGGCGATGCGGCGGTCGGCGCCCGTGCCATCGACGACGGTGCCGTTGGTGATCAGCAGATCGAACATGTCGCAATGGTACGGCCCGGCACGGATCGGGTCGAAACGCATCAGCGATTCCCGTTCCTTTTCTCGACCGCGCCGACAGTTCGAACGTCGCGTTGGTGCCCGCGGCACCCGCAGGACGGTCGAGGGTTCCGCCTCGGCGGGCGTCTCGCTCTACGATCCGGTTCGATCCCCGGGGAGGCAGACATGGCAGGACCACTCGAAGGCGTGAAGGTCGTCGAACTCGGCGTGTGGGTCGCGGGCCCCGCTGCAGGTGGCATCCTCGCCGACTGGGGAGCCGAGGTCGTGAAGATCGAGCCGCCCGCCGGCGATCCTTCTCGCACGTTCCAATACTCGCTGACCGGCCAGATGATGCCGACCAACCCCATCTTCGAGATGGACAACCGGTCCAAGCGGAGCATCGTTCTCGACCTCACCACCCCCGAGGGCAAAGAGATCGCCGAGGACCTCATTGCGGACGCTGACGTCTTCGTCACCAATGTTCGCCTCGGTGGCCTCGAACGACTCGGCCTCGATGCCGAGACCCTGACCGCTCGCCATCCTCGGCTGATCTACGCCGCGATCACCGGCTACGGCATGGAGGGCGAGGACGCCGACCGGGCCGCCTACGACATCGCTGCCTTCTGGTCTCGCAGCGGGATTGCTCACCTCCTCACCAGGCCTGGTGAGGACCCGCCGTTCCAGCGCGGCGGGATGGGCGACCACAACGCCGGTCTCGCCGGTGCCGCCGCCGTGTGTGCCGCGCTCTACAGCCGAGAAAAAACTGGCGAGGGCCAATTGGTGTCGACCTCGCTGCTGCGTGAGGGGCTCTACACGATCAGCTTCGACCTGTCGGTTCTGCTCGGCTGGGGCCTCACGCTCCAGATCGGCCAACGCGAGTCGATGGGCAATGTTGCGATGAACAACTACTCGGCGAGCGACGGCAAGCGCTTCTGGGTGGTCGGGCTCGACGGAATGCGGCACTGGCCCCCGCTCGCACGGGCGGTGGGGCGCGAAGACTGGCTCGACGACGAGCGTTACGCCGATCCCCGCAATCGGGCCCGCAATGCGGCCGAGATCATCGCCCAACTCGACGAGATCTTCGCCACGAAGACCATGGCGGAGTGGGAAGAGGTGTTCGCCACCGAACCCGACTTCTTCTGGGCACCGGTCAACAGCCCCGACGACCTGCTCGCCGACCCGCAGTTCTACGCCTCCGGGGCGCTGGTCGAGGTGCCCGACGGCACGAGCACCACGAACATGATCGC
>JAKMFW010000003.1 GCA_022425325.1 Acidimicrobiales bacterium
GTACCTTTGACTCGTTCGGCGCGATGTCGGGCTACGACGAATCGACCATGGTCGAGTACGCCGCCGAACGAGGGGGCCGCCCCGACGATCCTCGCCAGCGCAACCCGCTCGACTTCATCCTCTGGCAACCATCACTCGACGATGAGCCGTCGTGGCCCTCACCGTGGGGCCCGGGCCGACCCGGCTGGCACATCGAGTGCTCGGCGATGTCGAAGGGCACGCTCGGCCCCACCCTCGACCTTCACGGTGGAGGCTCCGATCTGATCTTCCCGCACCATGAGTGCAGCCGAGCTCAGAGCGAGGCGGCCAACGGGGTCACCTTCGTCAACCACTGGATGCACGCCGGGATGGTCGCCTACCAGGGCACGAAGATGTCGAAGTCACTCGGCAACCTCGTCTTCGTCAGCGAGTTGGTCAAGACCGCTGACCCGCGAGCGATCCGACTTGCGCTGATGCGCCACCACTACCGCAGTGACTGGGAGTGGTTCGACAGCGACATCGACACCGCATCAGCAATGCTCGATCGGCTGCACCGGGCGGCCCACGCCCCCGCTGGCTCCGATCCCTACCGATACGCCGATCGCGTCCGCGCTGCGCTCGACAACGACCTCGATTCCCCCGCCGCCCTTCATGCCCTGATGGAACTCGCCGATGCGATTCTTGAGGGCGGTGACGACCCGACGGCGCCTACGCTTCTGCGTGAACTCGGCGCCCTGGTCGGGGTTGAGCTCGACGCAGCACCATCCCCCCTCATCTGACCCACACGAGAGAGTCCATCGTGATCCGCCTCTACGACACGCTGACCGGCGACGTTCGTCCGCTTGCACAACGCGACGAAGGCAAGGTCTCGCTGTACGCGTGCGGGCCAACAGTCTACGACCACCCCCACCTCGGCCACGCCCGCCAGGCCATGACCTACGACGTCATGCGCCGCTACTTCGAATGGCGCGGGCTGGCAGTGCACCATGTCGCCAACGTCACCGACATCGACGACAAGATCATCGCCCGCGCCCAGGCCGAGAACACCACCGAGTCGGCCGTCGCCACCGAGTGGAAGCAGGTCTACGACGACGTCATGGACGCGTTGGACATCCTGCGCCCCCACGACCGGCCGCATGCGACCGAGTACGTCGAGGAAATGGTCGAGTTCATCCAGACCCTGATCGACAACAGCTCGGCCTACGCCAACGACTCCGGTGTCTATCTCCGGGTTCACACCGTCGATGGCTACGGCGACCTCATCCACCGTTCGCTCGACGATCTCCGCGAGGGTGCCGGTGCCCGGGTCGAAGTCGACGACACCAAGGAAGACCCACTCGACTTCGCACTCTGGAAAGCGGCCAAGCCCGGCGAGCCCACCTGGCCCTCTCCGTGGGGCGATGGCCGTCCTGGCTGGCACATCGAGTGCGTGGCGATGAGCCTCGGCATCCTCGGCGATGGCTTTGATCTTCACGGCGGCGGGAACGACCTCGTCTTCCCTCACCACACCAACGAACGCGCCGAGGCGATCGCTGCCGGCCGTGACTTCGCCCGGCACTGGGCCCACAACGCAATGCTCAACATCAGCGGCGAAAAGATGTCGAAGTCGCTCGGCAACTTCACGACCATCCAAACGCTCCTCGACGAACACCCCGACAACGCGCGGGCATTGCGACTCGCCTTGCTCCAGACCCACTACCGCAAGGTGATGGAACTCAATCCCGACGTGATGGCGCAGTCCCGCGAGGGCCTGAAGCGGCTCGATGCGATGGTTCGGAAAGCGTCCGGCGCCGACGTGCCACTCGACGGCGCCGAGCGGGACGCCGACGCGATCGGTGCGTTCACGAGCGCCATGGACGACGACCTCGGAACCCCCGAAGGTGTCGCCACGATGTTCGAGACGATCCGTCGCGCCAACGCAGCGCTCGACGCCGGCGACGATGCTGCCGCGATGCTGGTGGCGACCGCGATCGACCTTGCCGGAGCGATGGGGCTCAGCGTCGGACCCGATGGGCTCGGCTCCGGGGGTGACGGCGGCGATCCCGAGATCGACGCGCTGGTCTCGGCCCGCACCGAAGCCCGGGCCAACAAGGATTTCGCCGAGGCGGATCGGATTCGCGACGAACTCACGGCCCGCGGCATCGTGGTCGAGGACACGCCCAACGGTCCGGTCTGGCACCGGAGCTGAGGAGATCTCATGGTCACACCAATCGAGGGACGATGGAGCCCGGACCAGGCGCATGCCTGGGCGGAACGGTCCGGTTGGCTGGTCGGCTGCAACTTCACCCCGTCGACGGCGGGGAACCAGCTCGAGTTGTGGCAGCGCGAGACCTTCGACCCCGAGACGATCGATCGCGAGCTCGGCTGGGCTGCCGGACTCGGGATGAACGTCATCCGCCTCTATCTCCACGACCTCATGTTCGAGGCGGAGGGTGAGGCCTTCCTCGACCGGGTCGAGCAGATCGTCGCGATGGCGCACGGTCACGGCATCGCCACCATGCCGGTCCTTTTCGACGGGGTGTGGCACCCCGAGCCGGAGCTGGGTCCGCAGCCAGAACCCACCCCTCGTCTTCACAATTCGGTGTGGGTGCAGTCGCCCGGGCGGCCGACGATGGACGACCCGACCCGTTGGCCCCGGCTCGAGCCCTATGTCGTCGAGACGCTGACCCGTTTCGCCGACGACGACCGCATCGTTTTCTGGGATCTGTTCAACGAACCCGACCAGATCGATCGCGACACGATCCTCGGTGGTTCCCGCGAGGCGAAGGAGGCGTCGTCTGCGGCGCTCGTGGCCGAGGTATTCCGCTGGGCGCGGTCGGTGGCGCCCAGCCAGCCCCTCAGCGTCGGGGTGTGGGAATACGACGACGAGCACCGGACCGTCCCCGGGCCGCTCAACGAGGTCGCGCTCGCCAACAGCGACATCATCACCTTCCACTGCTACGAGCCCGCAGGGCCGCTCAACGCCGTCATCGACGCACTTGAGTCACATGGGCGGCCGCTCGTGTGCACCGAATGGCTGGCTCGGACGGCCGGCTCGACCGCCGACCTCCTGCCGGTCTTCCGGGACCGTGGCGTCGGCGCGATCAACTGGGGGCTGGTCGACGGCCGGACACAGACCCGGTTCCCGTGGACCTCGTGGATGGAACCCGTCACCGATGACGAGCCCTGGTTCCACGAACTCTTCCACCCGGACGGCCGCCCCTATGACGACGCCGAAGCTGAACTCTTCCGACGGACGACGGCAACGCCCTGAGACGTCGCGGGGCGAACGCTCACCGTCGCCACTCGGGCTGCCATCTGCCATCGTTGACCGATGACCATCCTCGACCCGGTTCCCGTCGACCAGCTCCGACCCCTGCCGCCTCAGCCCGCCGGGGTGCCCTGGCCGACCCGGGAGTGGCCGACAGGTTCGCTCCCCGACCAGGTGGATCCGGCGGCGCTTGAGGGCCTGCTCGCGCAGGCCTTCGGTAGCGAGCCCGATCCGGGCTTCGGCGCGTCGTACGCCACCGTCGTCGTCCACCAGGGGCGAATCGTTGCGGAACGCTACGGACCCGACATCACCCCAGAGACACCGTTGCTCTCATGGTCGATGGCCAAGAGCGTCACGCACTCTCTCGTCGGCATCCTCGTCGCCCAGGGCCATCTCGAACTCGATACGCCGGCACCAATCGAGGCGTGGCAGACCGACGCCGCTGATCCACGATCACGACTCACCCTTCGTCATCTCCTCCGCATGGCCGACGGGCTCGACTTCAACGAGGAGTACACCCTCGACGAGTCCGGCGAGAGCCACGGTCCCGACGATCCGGGCTGGAGCCACTGCATCGACATGCTCTTCGGCGCCGGCGCCGGTGACGTTGCCGGCTACGCCGCTGCCCGACCCGCTCGTCACGAACCCGGGACGACCTTCAACTACTCGTCGGGGACCACCAACATCGTGGCCCGGATCATCGGCGACCTGATCGGTGGGCCTGAGGAGATGAAGGCGTGGATGAACGACGTGCTCTTTCATCCGATCGGCATCCGATCAGCCGAACCGACCTTCGACACGGCAGGCACCTTTGTCGGTTCGTCGTATCTCCACATGACCGCTCGGGACTGGGCCCGATTCGGCCTGTTGCACCTGCGAGGCGGGCAGTGGGACGGCACGCAGGTCGTCCCGAGGGAGTGGATCGACGATGAGCGCCGCGCCTGGGCCGCCGATGACGAGGGCAGTCACTACGGCACCCACTGGTGGGTGGCCGACGACGGCCGTGGCACCTTCTTCTGCAGCGGCTTTGAACTTCAGCGGGTGCTCTGTGTGCCGAGCAGCGATCTCGTCGTCGTCCGACTCGGCAAAACCCCCGAGGGCGACTACGACACTCCGAAGCGCTGGCTCGAGGAGATCGTGTCGACCTTCGACGCCTGATCAGCCGGGCGAACCGATCGTCACCCGAGCGGATCGCCGACGGCGTAAACAAAGCCGGCTCGGGTTCCCACGACGATCTGACCTCGCCACAACGCCGGAGTCGACTCGATACAACCACCGAGATCGATCTCCCACAGTTTGGGCGGCTCGATGGTCGAGTCGGAGAGGTCGAAGGCGTGGAGGCGGCCACCGCAGTCGCCCTGGATCCAGGTGTCGTCGACGATCACCGGCGATGCCCAGGTCGGCCCGGAGAGTTTGACCCGCCATCGTTCCTCGCCGCTGAAGCGATCGAGGCCGAGGACGTCGCCGCTGTCGGTCGGCACGATCAGAAGATCGTCGTGGAGGCCTGGTGTTGCCCAGACCCCGGAGTCGAGTCGGGGCCGCTGCTCGACCCCCCAGAGCAGCGCCTCTTCAGGATCCTTGGTCGGGTCGAGTTTGATGATCTGACCGACCTCACGGCTCCGGGCGTTGCCGCGTTCGTATTCGACGCCGGCGTAGATCATTCCCTCGTCGTCGATGACAAGCGTGGCGTCGATGTCGTCCCCGGCCCAGTACCGGAACACCTGGGTGGGTTCGCCACCGTCGGCGAGGTCGGTGATGTCCCAGCCCTGGATGAGGCCACCGCTGTTGGCGAAGTAGACGACGTTGCCCGAGATGGCGACCGAACTCTCGATCGACACATTGCCACCGACGTCTCGCAGGAGTTCGTCGTCCCAGCCGGGCGTGTTGAAGACGAGTTCTGGCTCGACGGTGACGAGACCGTCGGGGTCGTAGCCACGGTTGAGCTTCACGATGTGAAACTGGCTGTTCTCGCCACCGATGAACAAGAAATCGTCGAGGATCAGTCCGGCGCCGTCCCAGTCGTTGTTCCATCGGGTTGGCGAGACGTCGAACGCGTTGAGCGCCCAGAGTTCGGTCAGTTCATCGCGGTCGAAGGCGATGACCCGGTAGTCGTTGTCCCGACTGCCCGTGTAGAGCAGGGGGAATCCGTCGGGGTCGATCGTCACCGAGCCCTTGATGATGTCGCCCGTGCGGAAGTCGGGGAGCAACCGTTCGCCGGTGCCGTAGTCGAGGACGTGGACGTTGCGGCTGTAGGCACCGAAGGCGACCCATGTCTCCTCGCCGCGCTCCCAGATCGCCGGCTGTCCGGTCCAGCCGGTGCCGCACCAGTTGATGACCTGCTCGCCGACCGACGAGTTCGAGCACATCGCCTGGTCGGGGAACCGCCATCTGATCTCGGGAGCAGTCGGTACGGGCCCCTCGCCGTAGTACGAGCGCGTCGGGTTCCCCCGGAAGGTGAGCAGTCCTTCGACGGTTTCGCCGTACGGCAGGCCCGAGGAACGGGGGTCGACCCAGCCCTCGTACGGCGGTTCGGTGGTGGTTGTGGTGGTAGTGGTCGACGTCGTGGTGGTCGACGTGGTCGTGATGCCGGCGGTGGTGGTCGTGGTGGTCGAGATGCCGGCGGTGTCGTCATCCTCACCGGCCGGCGGTGGTGAGGCGATCAGCACGCCGACGAGGGTGATCGTGAGGGCGAGACCGATGAGGGCGAGACGCGTCGCCCGCGAGGAGCGTGACATGCGGGTCAAACAGCGAAACGCAGTTGCTCGGCCAATTGTCCGGACATATCCTTCGAATCGTGAAAGAGCTTGTCCGGCCGACTCCCCGAAAGCTGGTCCTGCTGTGGCGCGGCGCCACCCGAGCCTGCCCGGTCTGTGGTCGACGTCGCCTGACGCAGCGAATCGTCGGCCTGCGCCCAGCGTGCCCGCGCTGCGGCTTCGTCTTCGAGCGTGATCCGGGCCACTTCGTTGGTGCCGTCGGCATGAACACGATCGTCACCTTCGGCCTGATCCTGATCAGCGTCCTGGTCGGACTGTGGGCGCTGTGGCCCGATATGAATTTCGTCGGCCTCGCCAGCGTGCCGCTGCTGATCGCCGTGGTCGTCCCTCCGCTCTTCCACCCCACGGCCAAGACGCTGTGGGTCGGCATCGACTTGATGATGAACCCGGTGCGACCCGGCGAGGCTGTCGCTGACCTCCTCGATCCCGAGCGCTTGTTCGCCGCCGAGCCCATCGACCCCGAGGAAGGCGCGCCGGAGCAGGGGTGAGCGCACCGAGGCCACGGTGTCGGGGACCTCACGCCCCCGGCTCGGGGACCACGCCGGCTCGCTCGAACGCGAGTCGTCGACGGCGTCCGCTGCCGGCGAGGCCGAGGGTCGCCGATCCACCATCTCCCAGCCCCGCGGCGCCCGCGCCCGGCTGAGATGGGCCTCACAGAGCGCGTAGCCGTACCGATCCCCGACCGGATCGCCGAGAGGAAGCAGCTCGGCCCGACACTCGCTGCGCTGGAGCAGCAGCGTGCCGACCTGCGCTTCACTGCACCCGGGACGCTGACACGACGCCATGGATCGGAACGTACCGAAGCCCTCTGACCCCCTCGGGGACCCCGGCCAGATCTGTGGATAACCGTCATCGGACGCGCCGCAACGCCCGCCGGTACGCTCCCGATCATGATCATCGGGTTCGATGCCGACGACACGCTGTGGCACAACGAGGACGGCTTTCAGGCCAGCCATCGCGAGTTCGAACGCCTGCTCAGTGACTACGGCGACCCAACGGCGATCGAGGAGCACCTCTTCGAGATCGAGTCGCGCAACATGCCCAGGTACGGCTACGGCGTGAAGGCCTACACCCTGTCGCTGATCGAGTGCGCCATCGAGATCAGCGACGGCCGCGTCAGCACCGCGCAGATCGCCTCGATTCTCGACCTCGGGCACGCCCTGCTCGACCGACCCGTCGAGTTGATCGATGGCGTCACCGATGTGCTCGACGAACTCGGCGACCACACCAAGATGATCATCACCAAGGGCGACCTCTACCACCAGCTCTCGCGCATCGAGTCGAGCGGCTTGAGCACCTTCTTCTGGCAGACCGAAGTCGTGGCCCACAAGGATCCGGTCACCTACCGGCGGGTCCTCGACCTCCACGGCGTCGATCCGTCGAACTTCGTGATGGTCGGCAACTCCCTCCCGTCCGATGTGCTCCCGGTGATGGAGATCGGCGGGAAGGCGGTGCACGTGCCCTATCACGTCACCTGGGCGCACGAACACCACGACGGCGACCACGAAGCACCCACCATCAAGCATCTCGGTGAGCTTCCCGCACTGCTCGCGGACTGGGGACGTCGCTGAACGTCAGCGGGTGGCGATGATCTGCACCGGGGCGAGCAGGCCACCTCGCAATGCGGCGCCGATGTTCGTGAACATCGCGTCGAAGTCGGGACCCATGAGGGTCGCCAACGACACCGGCGGCGGCCCGGCGGCGCTCGCGGCTGCCGTCGCATCGAGCGCAAGCTGTGTGCGATCGATCGGCTCGGCGACATCGAAGCCCGCCGCCACGAGCGCCGCGACGTAGGCATCCGGCGAAGCAACCCAAGCTTCGGAGGCGTCCGACGCGAACGGGAGTGGATACGAGAGCCTGTCCGGATCCCCGGTCGCCATGAGGTCATAGATGCCGAGCCGAGCGCCCGGCTCGAGTCGGTCTGCCACCGCAGCGAAGAAGGCCGGCTTGTCCGGGATGTTCATGCCGACATGCACGAGCGTGGCCGCATCGAACCGGCTCGAGAACTCGAGTCGGGTGGCGTCGCCGACGACGAAGGAGGTGCGATCGGCCAGTCCTGTCAACTCCGACAGGGCGGTCGCCGTCTCGACGAACGATGGCGTGAGGTCGACTCCGACGACCTCGCAACCGACGACCGACGCGATGCGTCGCGCTGGTCCGCCGATCCCCGAACCGATGTCGAGGACACGATCTTCGGGTCGCAGGTCGAGATCGGCAACGAGTGCTGCGGTGGCCGCCGCACCGCCGAGATGGAACTCATCGACCGGGGCGAGGTCATCGATGGTGAGATCGTGCGATCGACCGATGCCGGTGAGGATGGCAGTGATCGGATCCTCGACCCGCCCATAGTGTTCGAATCTCACGGCGACCTCTTCTCTTCAGACGTCCGCGTACTCTAGACACATGCGACGACTCGAAGGCCCCGAACTCCTCGCCTACGACGTCCTCGATCCCGACCTCGCGAAGAAGGTCCGGATCCTTCAGGTGCCCGTGCTTCCGCGCGGCGCTGACGGAATGACGATCGGCCGCTGGATCTTCCTCAAGGACGATCGAGATCGCAGCGGCGACCGGCAGCTACTCGCCCACGAACTGGTCCATGTGCGCCAGTTCGCCGAACGGGGCTACCTCCGATTCAGCTTCGACTACCTCCGTCACTACGCCGCCGGCCTGCTCCGCCACCGCCGATCGCGTCAGGCGTATCTCGACATCCCGGCCGAGGTGGAAGCGCGTGCGGACGCGGCCGATTGGCGGGCGCGCACCACCACGCCGAGGTGATATCGGTCATACGGCGAGGAACGTGACGGGACGTTCACCTAGGGTCGAGCGGTGAGCCTTCTCGCCCCACCTGCCGGCCGCCGGTTCAGCCCGCGGACCGTGCAGGTGGTGGCGCTCACCGGGGTGGCCTGCTCGTCGTTCACGATCACCGTCCTGTCGGCCGCACTGGCCACGATCGCGGACGATCTCGACTCGAGTGTTTCGGTCATCACTTGGGTCATCGCCGGTCCCCTGCTCGCTTTCGCTGTCTTCACGCCGATGGCGGGCAAACTCGGCGACCTCTACGGGCACCGCCGCATGTACCTCATCGGGTTCGCAGGCGCTGCCGTGTTTTCGCTCCTGACCTCGTTCGCCACCTCCGCGTTCATGTTGATCGCCGTCCGGGTCATTGCGCAGGGCTTCGCCGCGTCAACCGGGCCGTCGGCGCTCGCCATCATGATGTCGGTGTTCCCCGAGGACCGCCGCACGCGGGTCGCCGGCACGTGGAGCGCCGTGCTCGCCGCTGCGCCGGCAATCGGGGTGGCCGTCGGCGGCCCACTGATCGAGGCGACCAGTTGGCGGGTGCTGTTCGTGATCCAAGGGTCCGGTATGGCGGTCGCCGTTGCCCTCGCATGGTTCGTCCTCCCCGCAACCGACCGCCGCGAGGACCACACCTTCGACGTGGTCGGCAGCTTCCTGCTCGCGATCGGCATCGGATCGCTGCTGGTCGCGATCAACCGAGGTGTGCCGCTCGGGTGGGATCACCCCTGGGTCATCGTCGGCCTCATCACCTCCCCCGTCTTCGTGCTGGCGTTCCTCCGGTACGAGCAACGCATCGAGCATCCGCTCGTCGAACTCAACGCGCTCCGCGAGCGCAACGTCTTCTTGCCGATCGTCAGCCAGATCTTCCTCAACGGCCCCTACATGGCGGGACTCGTGATCACCTCACTACTGCTCGCCGACGTGTTCAATCTCGGCGCCGCCGCCATTTCGCTGATGATCCTCCCGCGACCGATCACGTTCTCACTCGGCGCGTCGTTCGCCGGATGGCTGGTCGAACGCCTCGGTGGGCGCCCGCTCGTCGTCTTCGGCACCACCGGCATCGCGATCGGACTGCTCATGATCGGCTTCGGTGCAGCGCAAGACGAGCTGTGGATGGTGGGTGTCGGCGTCGGCATCCAGGGCGCGGGCAGCGGGGTCGCCAGGCCACCGATCATCGCTGCGCTCACCGAAGCGATCGGCGACCGCGACGTCGGCGTGGGCACCGGCATGCTCAACATGACCGGCCAACTCGGCGCCGCCGCCGGCATCAGCATTCTGAGCGCACTCGTCGACGACGGCTCCAGCGCCGACCGCTTCCTCGCCGTACTCGCCATCGCCGCTGCGATCGAGATCATCGCGGTCGCGATGGTCGGTGCAATCCGCTTCCGCGGCCCCATCACGACGCGCACGACCCCGGCCTCGCCGACGGCGCCGTACTCGGCAGTCGTCGATCTCGACCGGGGTCGCGAGTGATCAGTAGCTGTAGAAGCCCTGGCCGGTCTTGCGGCCAAGCTGCCCGGCCGTGACCATGCGACGCAGCAGCGGCGGCGGCGCATAGAAAGCCTCGTTGTATTCGTCGTAAAGCGACTCGGCGGTCCAAAGCATGACGTCGAGCCCAATCATGTCGCTGAGCTCAAGTGGACCCATGGGGTGCCCGGCACCGAGTTTCATCGCCTCGTCGATATCAGCGGCGGACGCATGGCCGTTCTCGAACATGCGCATCGCCTGGCACAGGTACGGCACGAGGAGCATGTTCACGACGAAGCCGGCCCGGTCCTTGCAGTGCACGACCCGCTTCCCGAGCACGTCGCTCGCGAACGCGTCAGCGGCGGCCTTCACCTCGTCGGCGGTGCGCTGTGTCGAGATGACCTCGACCAGCTTCATGACCGTCGCTGGGTTGAAGAAGTGCATCCCCACGACCTTTTCGGGCCGACTCGTCACCATCGCGACCTCGATGATCGGGTACGACGACGTATTGGTGGCGATGATCGCGTCAGGACCGAGGATGCTGTCGAGCTCGGCGAAGATCTCCTTCTTGAGCTCGAGGTTCTCCGGAGCCGCCTCGATGACGAGATCACACGGAGCGAGGTCAGCGAGGTCGGTGGTCCAGGTGATGTTGGCGACCGCAGCATCACGGGCGGCCTCATCGAGCTTGCCGCGTTCGACGGCCTTGGCCATCGAACCTTCGACCTTGCCCTGACCGGCCTCCACGGCGGCAGCGTTGATGTCGCGGGCGATCACGGTAACGCCGGCCTTGGCGGCGACCTCGATGATGCCCGAGCCCATGGCGCCGGTACCGATGACGCCGAGCGTGGTGATCGTCATGTTCAGCTCTCCTCGATGGTGACCGACTCGATGACGACGTCGGTGTGGGGACGGTCCATACGGTCGGTCTCGACCTTCTGCATGGCGTCGACGACCTCGAGGCCGCTGACAACCTTGCCGAACAGTGAGTACTGCGGGGGCAGGCCGACGCCCGAGGCACCGGACACGATGAAGAATTGGCTGCCGTTGGTGTTGGGGCCGGCGTTGGCCATTGCGATCGAACCGATCTCGTAGCGACCCGGGGCCGGCAGTTCGTCCTCGAAGCGGTAGCCGGGGCCACCACGGCCGGTGCCGGTGGGGTCGCCGCCCTGGCACATGAAGCCGTTGATGATTCGGTGGAAGATGATGCCGTCGTAGTAGTGGTACCGGGCGAGCGTCACGAAGTTGTTGACCGTCTTCGGTGCCTGGGCAGCATTGAGGTGGATCACCATCGTGCCCATCGAGGTGACCATGGTGGCGGTGTAGGTCTTCTCGGGGTCGATGCACATCGGGGGCGCTTCATCGAACTCCCGCTGCTGCGGGCTCGAGCCGTCGGCGTTGGGGCACAGCGTGGCCATGTCGGTTCTCCTCGATCGTTCGGGGGTGGCGCCTCGCCGGCTGCGCAACGCCGCTGCAGAGGCTACGCCAATGGCACCGCTCTTCGGCAGGGATCACCGAATCGCAGGTTCGCATCGACTTAGGGTGGTCTTCGTGAGCGAATCACGGGTCGAAAAGGCTCCGCTCGAGGGTGCAGCGCCCCGACGGTGCCGCAGCTGCGATGTCGGCTGGTACGGCGACGCGGAGACCCGGTGCTGGTTCTGCGGTCACCCGGGCGCCATCGTCAGCGACACCCGCCGGGTTGTCGCCGACGAGCCCGCCGCCTGAACGACGCGTTGTCGCCGTGGCCGGCCCGTGATCAATCCAGCGTGACCCGCTCGTAGCGGCGGAGGTCGACAGTCGACACGCCGCCCCAATCAGCTCGCTCCAGCGTGCCGTCGGCGAACACCTTTACTCCCCTGTCGCTGCGCGCGACGACGAGAGGAAACCCGCTACCGAAGAACACGATGATCGCGAGGGCGATGAGAAGCGTGGGTCGAGTTTCGGCGCCTGCCACGAACGCGGCGAGCAACAGCATCACCCCCGCCGTGCAGGTGAGTCCGAGCGAGATCCGGGCGGCCATCCGAATCGGCTCCGGACGACGAGGCAGTTCCCACAGGAGCGTTCGGTCGGTACCGCCACCCTCGCAGGCAGTCATCAACGCGGCACGCAGCCCCTGTTCGTCCTCGGCCTTGACGTTCGGGATCCGGATCGAGTCCTTCTGGCTCGGCGCGAGCCAACCGTTGATCTCCACGTCGACCACACTGGCACAACGACCCGAAATCCGGTGGCCCCGGGAACCAGCAGCCGAGCGGTGACGTCAGAACACGTATCCGCAACCAGACCACTGGGAGACACCCCTGATGCGCCGCATCCTCACCCTGACCAGCCTCCTCCTCGCTGCCACCCTCATCACGGCCTGCGGCGAGGATGACGAGCAGACGACGACCGTCGGTACTGGCGACACGAGCGACAACGTGAACAACGACCTCCCGCTCGGCGCCGGCCCCTACCCGATCGCCGACCTTTCCATTTCCTTCACTGACGCCGCCGGCGACCTGGCCGAGTACCGACTCGCCTGCCTGGGTGACACGGCGACCTTCACCGGCGATATTCCTCCCGGTGTCGACGCTGCGACGGCGTGCCTGTCGGTCGCGACGGACACAGCCCGCATGCTGCTTGACCCGGACGTCATGGTCGATCGCATGTGCACGGAGATCTACGGCGGTCCCGAAACCGCCACCGTCACCGGACTCCTCGACGACATCGAGGTCAACTACGAGATCAACCGCACCAACGGCTGTGGGATCGACGACTGGGAGCGGGTCTTCGCCGGACTCGTTCCGCCCCCCGCCACGTGATCCCGACCCGCCTGAGAACCCTGCCCGCGCCTTGCCGTCGATCCCGATCTCGCCATCGACATCGACATCGACTGGCACCACTACCGCAACGGCGTCTCCGGCAGCCCGTTCATCACGCGCGAGATGGGCGTCCCAGGGAAGTTAGGTCATAGGATCCGCGTCCCGGCCCTTCCTTTGGGTTGCCGGTTCGCAGAGAAGGGCAGCAATGAGAAGATCTACGTTCCTGAGTGCACTGCTTGCACTCGTGATGATTTCAAGCAGTTGCGGTGGGGCAGAAAGCACAAATGAGACTTCTGCCCCGCAAGAAGATCAAAGCCAGGAATCCGAAACGCCAGAGACAAGCGAAGAAAGCTCCGTAGCTGATGAGGAGACACCAGCTCCAGAGACCGCCGAGGAGGATCCTGGAGGCCCATTGGCCACTGCGGAACTGGAGCAGTCAATCCAGGCAGCGTTAGATGACTGGATCGCCGCCAACGGAGCTCCAGGATCTTCATTGGCGGTTCTTCTCCCAGACGGATCCGAAGTTCTCGTAGCTTCCGGAGTTCGAGACCTGCGAGCAGACGGCGCCGCATCAACGGAGGATTACTGGCGTATCGCCAGCATCAGTAAACCCATCACCTCGGCCGTCATCCTTCGACTGGTGGAGCAAGGGCTCGTTGATGTTGACGCAACCGTCGCCACGTACCTTGGGGACGAATGGGCTACCGGCTACGAGCTCGACGGAGTGGACTATGCGCCGCTCATCACGATTCGCCAGATTCTCGACCACACTGACGGATTCAGAGAATACGCGTTCGACCCCGGCTTCTACCTCATGGTGAGTGACCGGCTTGATGTTTCGATGGACCCGCAGGAAGTCGTCGATTGGGCGTTCAGCGTCGGACCTCAGTTCGTACCGGGAACCGAGTACTCGTATAACACCGTCGGGCACATTGTCGCCGGGCTCGTTATCGAAGCGGTCACGGGCAAAACAGCCCACGAGGCGATGAGGGAACTCGTTTTCGATCCAGCAGGCGTCACAGAGCTGTACTTGGCTCCAGATGAGTCGCCACCAACGTATGTTCCCGCAATGTACGTCCAAGGAGAATTAGCTGGCCTCATTTCTCTGTTGCCCGGCCTCGCCCCATATTTGGACGCAGCTGAAGTAGGTGACCTTCTCGACCTCAGCGTCGGACCACAGGAAGTTTTGACCTCAGCTCCGTGGACTGGCGGCGGAATCGAAGCGCAGATGGATGATCTCGCCCGCTTCTTCAAGGCGATGTTTGATGGGACTGTTCTCCAGGAGGAAACCGTGGAACTCTTCTCTGAAACAGCTCTCGACACGTCATATGCGCTCGGAATCCAACTCAGTGAACGGGTTGGCTACCGCACCTTTGAACACGGTGGGGGCGTTCCCGGATTCCGGTCCCACGCCAGGTACTTCCCTGATCTCGATGTATCCATGGCGTTGTCTACGAACCTTATTCCCGTCGACCCAGACGTAGGGCAGCTTGCCGACACCGTGACGCAACTCGTCCTTGATGGCCTCGAAGATGCGGGCTGGGAAGTTCCATCGCCTCTTGCTGGTGACCAGGGTGAGGGGGCTCCAGAAGACCCGAACGCTGGAGCGACAGGTTCATAGCCCATCGACACCCAGCGACATTTTCGTGGGCTTTCTCCTCTGCGACAAGAGGAGGAAGCCCACGGTAGGGAGTGAAGAGGGCGCAGGCGTCAGCGTTCCCTTTCGTCGTTTCCATCCTCATCGCCGAAGCCGCGGATGACTTCGGGGAGGAGTTCCTCACAGGCCTCGAACGCAGCGTCGAACGTCGCATCGTCAAGCACCAAGACGTCGCCGTCGGCCTGACCTTCGGCCCCGGTCGCCAGGGACGATACGTTTTCTGACATGACGGAAACCGTGATTCTCTCCGGCGCTCGCACCCCGATCGGCAAGATGTCGGGCGCGCTCGCATCGTTCAGCGGCACCGACCTCGGCGGCTTCGCGATCGAAGAGGCGCTGAAACGAGCCGGTGTGGCCGGCGAGGACGTCGACTTCGCCTACATGGGTCAGGTCGTGCAGGGCGGCGCCGGACAGGTGCCCGCCCGACAGGCTGCGCTCAAGGGGGGCATTCCGCTCACCGTGCCGTCGACAGCGATCAACAAGGCCTGCCCGTCGGGCCTCAACGCCATCGCGCTCTCCCATCGTCAGATCGCGGTCGGTGAGGCCGAACTGTGCGTGGCCGGCGGGATGGAGTCGATGACCCAGGCGCCCTACATCCTCCAGCAGGGCCGAGGCGGCTACCGCTACGGCGATGCCACCATGCACGACTCACTCACGCTCGACGGCCTCTACTGCTCGATCGAGCACGAACTCATGGGGGCCGGCACCGAGCGCTACGCCGCTGCTGATGGCATGGCCCGTGAGCCGATGGACGAATACTCGGCGATGTCGCATGAGCGCGCCGCAATCGCGCAGAAGGACGGCCTGCTGGCCGAAGAGATCGTGCCCGTCGCCATCAAGCAGCGCAAGGGCGACGACCTGATCGTCGCCGACGACGAAGGCATCCGGGTCGGCACCACCGCCGAGTCCCTCGGCAGTCTTCGTGGGGCGTTCGGCGGTGCCGGCAATGTCACCGCCGGCAACGCGTCACAGATCTCCGATGGAGGCGCCGCCACCGTCGTCACCACGAAGGCGAAGGCCGAGGCCCTCGGCGAGGAACCGCTCGCCGAGATCATCAGCTACGGCGAGGTCGCCGGTCCCGACACCTCCCTGCTGACCCAGCCCAGCCGGGCGACGATGGTCGCGCTCGAGCGGGCCGGACTGTCGCTCTCCGACGTCGACCTCTTCGAGTTCAACGAGGCGTTTGCTGCGGTCGCCGTTGCGTCGATGGCCGACCTCGGCGTCCCCAACGACATCGTCAACGTCAACGGCGGCGCCATTGCGCTCGGTCACCCAATCGGCATGTCAGGCGCCCGCATCGCCATCCATCTCGCCTACGAACTCAAGCGGCGCGGCGGCGGCATCGGTGTCGCCGCCCTCTGCGGAGGTGGTGGTCAGGGCGACGCTTTGGTGATCAAGGTCGACGGCCGTTCGTAGCCACCAGGGGCGCCAACCATGACCCGGTCGATGGTCCGGGTTCTCGCCGTCCTCGGGTTCGTCGCCGCCTCGGGATGTGGGCCGGCGAGCGACGATGTCGCCGTTCCGGTCACGACCGAAGCGGCGACCGTGACAACCACGGTCACGGCAGCGCCGGCGACGACAGAGCCGGCTACCAGCACGACCACGACGTCGACGACTACGAGCACCTCCACGTCGACGACGACCACCACCACGCTGCCGAGCACGCTCGACATCGATGGAACGCCGCTGATCGAGTTCTCCGTCGAGGTGGACGATGCTCTCGCCGACCAGCTCGACCGGGCCGATCTCGTCGCGTTCGTGATCGAGACCCTCAGCGACGAACGCTCATGGACCGGTCGGGGCGCAGGGTTCCGACTCGTCGACGACGGCGGGCTGTTCACGATCATCGTGGCCACTCCCGCCCGCACCGATCAGCTGTGTCGGCCACTGCAGACGAACGGGCGCTTCTCGTGTGCCCGCAACGGGTGGGTCGCGATCAACAGCGACCGATGGTTCGGCGCCACTGATTCGTGGCCGGCCGATCTCGAGACCTATCGGCGCTACCTGATCAACCACGAGATCGGGCACTACATCCTGGGTGCCGGCCACGCGACGTGCCCGGGTGCAGGTCAGCCTGCGCCCGTGATGATGCAACAGACCAAAGGGCTGGGTGGCTGCATCGCCAATGGCTGGGTCGACCCCTGATCGATTGGGCGAACGCGACGAGCGAACGACGCCTGCCAGCAGATCAGGCGAGCTCGTCCCCCGGGGTTCGCAGTGAGTCGAGCAGGCTGCCGTTGCCCGAGCCGACCGGACCGATACCGAGGGTGCGGTAGATCGCCCAGTAGAGCGTGCAGTCGGCTGCCAGGATCGGCGTCTCGATGAGTGCCTCCATCTCGGCGACTCGATGCACCATCCGCTGGGGCTGGCCGGACTCACCACGGAAGTTGCACATGCCGTTGACGAGGATGGCGTCGACATTGGGCGCCTGCTCCGCGACATAGCTGAAGGACGTTGCCGCAAGATCACCAGGGAAGATCCAGGTGTGGTCGTTGACGATCTGCTGGTTCTCGAAGAAGCCCTGATCGACGAAGTTGCCGGCCCAGACCACATCGATCCCGGCCGACCGCAGGAAACGGACGACCCCATCACGCCAGTCGGGCCAGAAGTACACGGAGTTGAGCGCGATCTTCTCGTATCCAAGCGCCTGGCACGCCTGCACGAGCGTGAGACCAGCCATGTGGAACGGCGTCTCGTACTTCTCCGACATCTCGGTGGTGAAGCGCACGATGTCGTCGTGGTCGGTGCCGTTGGCGTGCACCCAGTTCGTCCCGACCTGGCCGACGACATCGGCGCCCGCCTCCGACATCGCGTACACATAGTCCTCGAGCAGGTGGAAGTTGTTCGCTCGCTGTTCGAGCGTGTGGGCGTACTCCGGCGTATGGAGGAGGCGACCGTGGACGCCGACCGAGTCGGGCGACATGCGAAGGAAGTCCGACGGCGCGGCATCCCAGTCCTTCGGCGGGCCGGTGAAGCCGACCTGATACGGAAAGAGCTTGTGATCGGGATCAGACCATTTGGCGGGCTTGCTCATCGGGCGGCTCCGATCGTCCAGGAGAAGCGATGTCGACCCGGGCCGACGACGAAACGGTCGAGGACATCGGGCCCGCACGCTGCGGTACCGAGTCCGCGCACGACGGAATCGACGTGAACCTCGATCGTCGGTTCGGGATCGAGCTCGGCGAGCGTCGACGCCGCTGCGAGGGTGACGTCGTGGTCGGCCCGGGCGGTGAGAACCATCGGCCGCTGGCCGGCAACGACGATGCCGCTGCCCCGCTCGTCGGTGAGCGACATCCACCGGGCATCGGTATGAGCCCCATGTTCCTGGGGCACGACATAGGGGTGGAACTGCTCGTCGACGGTCGAGGTCCAACGCGACACGATGCCGCTCGCCTTGCGATCGGGATACGTCTCGAGCGGGCCGGGTCCGAACCAGGTGAGCTGGTCGAGATCACCAGGGACCTCGAACCGCACTCCCACTCGAGCGAGATCGTGCCACTCGGCCGGGACCACGATCTGCTCCGCGAAGGTCGCGACACCGTCGACAAGGGTGATCTTCGTGTGATGGGTCGCCTCGGCGGCAGCTCCGACGAGGCGGCGCTTCAGGGTGATCGTCTCGATGCCGTCGCGGGTGCGGCGGGTGATCGAGTCGACCTCCGACGCAAGCCGATCGAGCCCCCATCGAAGCCAATCGATACGCACCCCCGTGACCTCACTCATCCAACCCTGACCCACACCGTCGTTGTCGGTCGGGGCGCGCCAGAGCCAGCCACGAATGTCACCGCAGACGACAGTCGCCCCGTCGATCATGACGGCGGCGATCCCGGTATCGCACGTCTCGACCTCGATCGCCCGCCTCCGTTTCGGCCGAGGCACCGCCGTCACCATGTCGTTCAGCGCGATCTGGTCCCAGGCGACGGCATGGCCCTTCGCGCACCACGGGGTCGCCCGGCGGGTGACCGTCTCGACGAGCAGATGGGCCTCCCCTTCGGATCGCTTCGTGGTGAACGGGATCGTCACGTTCGCGCTCGCGCCCGCTCGGAGGTCGATGTCGAGCGCGCCTCGCTCGACCCGCCTTCCGTCGACCTCGACCGACCACCGCAACTGCAGACCCGAAAGGTCGGCGAAGGCATACCGGTTGGTGACCCGGACCCGCTTGCCGCTGAGATGCTCGACAGTGACCGGCCGAGCGCCCCAGGCGAGCTCTCGCATGGCCGGGTGCGGGACGAGGTCGGGTCCGACGAGACCGTTGATGCAGAAGTTCGCGTCATTCGGCTCGTCGCCGAAGTGACCGCCGTAGGCCCAGAAGAAGCGGCCGTTGTGGTCGGTCTCGGCAAGACCCTGGTCGCGCCAGTCCCACAGGTAGCCACCGGCAATGGCCGGCTGATTCCAGAAGAGGTCGAGGTACTCGTCGAGTGACCCGTTCGAGTTCCCCATCGCGTGGGAGAACTCGCAGATCAGCATCGGTCGATCGTCGAGGCCGGTCTTCTCCGCCCACTCGGCCCACAGCGCAACATGGCGGATCGACGGGTACATCGTGGTGACGACGTCGTTGCTCAGCCGTTCGGATGGGGTCGGCGCTCGGAGCAGGTCCTGATGCGCCACCCCGCCGTACGAGAGTCGCCACCGTTCGGCGCCTTCGTGATGCACGAAGCGGGTCGGGTCGATGTGCTTGATCCACGCCGCCGCCGAGTTGTGTACGGGGGCGTGGCCCGACTCGTTGCCGAGCGACCAGCCGATCACGCAGGCGAAGTTGCGGTCACGCCGCACGAGGCGCTGGGTGCGTTCAAGGATCGCTCGCTCGTAACGGGGGTCGTGGGCGAGTGAGATCTCACGGCCGTGGCACTCCATGTTGGCCTCGTCGATGACATAGAGGCCGAGCTCGTCGCACAGCTCGAGGAGCCGATGATCGTTCGGGTAGTGGGCGGTGCGGATCGAGTTGAGGTTGTGCTGCTTCATCAACACGAGTTCTTCACGCATCTCGTCGACGCTGACGGTCTTGCCGGTGACCGGGTGATGGTCGTGCCGGTTGACACCGATGATCTTCACGTCCGTGCCGTTGATGCGCAGGCGTCGATCGACCACCTCAACCCGCCGAAAGCCCGTCATCGTGGCGTGCGCCTCGATCACCGAGCCCGTCCCGTCGAGCAGTTCGGTGACGACTCGGTACCGATTCGGGGTCTCGGCCGTCCACGGCCGGATCTTCACGAGATCGGCCGACGCAGAGGCGACCGGCCCCGGGTGGGTCACGGCGGTGAGGACCTCTTCGAACTGTGAGCCGCGACCCCGGTCGGCCACCTCGGCGTCGAGCACCGGCCCGACCCGCGCGCCGGCCGGCGTCTCGAGCCAGGTGCGGATCGACTCTGCCCCGGTCGAACCATGCACGTGTGCCCGGACGGAGAGACGGCCGGTGCCCGTCGCTGCGTCGAAGTCGGCCCCGACATGGAGATCGTCGATCCTGGTGCGGCCTCGAGCCTCGAGATGCACCGACCGATGCAGGCCTGCGTGCCACCAGTGGTCCTGATCCTCGATCCATGTCGCATCGGAATACCGGATCACCATGACGGCCAGCAGATTCGGGCCGCTGACGAGGTGAGGGGTGAGGTCGAACTCCGACGGCAGGCGCGAGTCTTTGCCCATTCCAACGAACGTGCCGTTGCACCACACGATCGCAACACTCTCGGCGCCGCCGAGGTGCACGATCACGTCACGGTTGCGCCAGGCTCGCGGCACCGAGAACGTCGTGCGGTGCAAGCCGGTCGGATTCTCCGGCGGCGTAAAGGGCGCATCGGTGTCGGGCCACGGCATCACGATGTTCGTGTAGTGAGGCAGATCGCCGGTGTCCTGACGGGTCCAGCAGCCCGGCACATCGACCGTGCGCCAGCGCTCATCCGAGGTCGTCGGGTGCATCCATCGAGCGGGCGCAGCAGACGGCGACGGCACCAGGCGGAATCGCCAAGCGCCGTCGAGCGACCGACGCCAGGGCGAACCAACACCGTCTCGCGCCGAATCGACATCGGGATACGGGGTCAACGGCGGCCGCGCGGGAAGGCGGTTGACCTCGGTCAGTTCGGGTTGCAGCACGTCCGCGACGTCGATCACGCCGCCATCATGGCCCAGCCTCGGCCGGATCGGCCCGTCCTCGGGTTCGGTTTGCCACTTACGCGCAAGCATTGCGCAGCGGAGTAGCCGCTCCACCGAATTCCTGGCACGCTAACGAACGTTCACGTTCGCTCTCCCCCAGCGAGGGCATTCAACATCACCCCGAGGAGGGGCCATGGGCATTCTCGACGGAAAGGTCGCGCTGGTCACCGGCGCCGGCCGCGGTATCGGCCGCGAACACGCACTGATGATGGCGTCGGAAGGCGCCAAAGTCGTCGTCAACGACCTTGGTGGCGATGCCGCCGGTGGTGGCGCCGACGCCACGCCGGCCCAGGACGTCGTGGCCGAGATCGAGGCCATGGGCGGCGAGGCGGTCGTCAACGGCGGCAATGTCGCCGTCTTCGACGAGGCCGGTGCCATGGTGCAGCAGGCCATCGACACCTTCGGCGACATCAACATCATCGTGAACAACGCCGGCATCCTTCGCGATCGCATGCTGTTCTCGATGAGCGAGGACGACTGGGACGGCGTCATCGCCGTGCACCTCAAGGGCACCTTCGCCCCGAGCAACCACGCCGCCAAGTACTGGCGTGAGAAGGCCAAGGCCGGCGAGGACGTCTACGGGCGCATCATCAACACGGCGTCGCCATCGGGTATCTACGGCAATGTCGGCCAGACCAACTACGGCGCCGCCAAGGCCGGCATCGCCGCCTTCTCGCTCATCGCCGCCCAGGAACTCGCCAAGTATGGCGTCACCGTCAACTGCCTGGCGCCCACTGCGTGGAGTCGCATGACCGCCGACCTGATGGGTGGCGACAACGCTCCCGAGGGGCTCGCCGAGGCCATCAGCCCGCGGTGGATCGCCGTCATCACCACCTGGCTCGCCTCGCCCGAGGCGCAGAACGTCACTGGCCGCTGCTTCGACATCCGTGGCGAGAATCTCGGCATCGCCGAGGGCTGGCACCTCGGCCCCGTCGCCAAGCAGACCGACGACCCCGCCGACATGGGCCCGGTTGTCGCCGAGCTCATGAGCAAGGCCCGCCTCAACGCCTCAATGGCCGGCACCGACCACGAAGGCCCCGGCTTCCCGAGCCAGAGCATCTGAACCAACGCGGCCAGGCCGCCGACATATCGAAACCGGCCCCGGGCACTGCGCCCGGGGTCGGCTCGTTTTGCGACCCGTCTCGCCGCAACCCTCGGGCCGACTGACTACGTCAGTCGTAGCTGACCTGGCAGAAGCCGTGGTTGCAGTAGCCCATCGGATTCCGGTGGAGGTACTGCTGGTGGTACTCCTCGGCGAAGTAGAAGGTGGGCGCGTCGACGATCGTGGTCTCGATCTCGCCAAAGCCTCGAGCGCTCAACGCGTCCTGGTACTTCCGCTTGCTGGCTTCGGCGGCTTCCCGTTGCTCCTCGGAGTACACATAGATCTCGCTGCGGTACTGGGTGCCGATGTCGTTGCCCTGCCGCATGAATTGGGTGGGGTCGTGGACCTCCCAGAAGATCTTCAACATGTCGTCGTAGGTGACGACGGCGGGGTCGTACACGACCCGGACGACCTCGTTGTGACCGGTCTTGCCGGTGCACACCTCTTCGTAAAGCGGGTTGGGGGTGTAGCCGCCGGCGTAGCCGACCGCGGTCGTGTGCACGCCTGGGAGCTGCCAGTAGAAACGCTCGGCACCCCAGAAACAGCCGAGGCCGAAGACGGCGACCTCGTGGCCCTCGGGCACGGGGCCGTCGAGCGGCGTTCCGAGCACAAGGTGGGCGGGCTGGACCGGCACGGCCTCGGACCGGCCGGGAAGGGCCTGATCGGGCTCGGGCATGGTCTGCTTGTCACGGCCGAAAAACATGCGGGCCTCCTTGGGCGGGGGATGCAGTGACTGTACGCAGGATGGAACGCTTCCACGAATGACGGCGTTTCCGACAAGCCGGAAACGGCACGGTCAGGGATCGAGGCGGACGTCACCAGACACCGTGACGTCCTCCACCACCGAGAACTCGCGTGACGAGCGACCCACCACGATCCGGTAGGTACCGGCGTCGACGTACCAGCCGGCCTGCTCGCGATGAACTACACCACCACCGGCGGGCACGAGCGAGTTCGCCGAAAGTTCGCCGTACGCCGGATCGCCGGGATCGAAATACGCGAACGCCCGGGGCGGCAGGTCGATCTCGATCTCGGTCGTCGCGCCGGGATCCAGCGTGACCTTTGCGAATCCCTTGAGTTCTCGCACCGGCCGGATCGGGTGCGCATTCGTCGGTTCGACGTAGACCTGCACGACCTCACTCCCGCGACGGACGCCGGTGTTGGTCACCGGCACTCGCACGGTGAGTCCCTCGCCGGCGTCGACCGTGTCGGGAACCTCCGGGGCACCGAACTCGAAGGTCGAGTATCCGAGTCCCTCGCCGAACGCGACCGCAGGCTCGATCCTCATCGCGTCGTGCCAGCGGTGACCGCAGAAAACGCCCTCGCCATACCGCGTCACGCTGTTCTCACCCGGATAGTTCGAGTACGCAGCGAAGTGTTCGTAGCGGGCGCCGATCGTGGTGGGGGCTCGGCCGCTCGGCTCGAGATCGCCGACGAGCATGTCGACGACCGCCTCGCCCAGTTCCTGCCCACCGAAGCCGACACTCAGCACGGCAGCCGGCTCGTCGAGCCAATCAAGGCTGTGGGGGGAGCCGACGTTCACGACGACGACCGTGCGCGGATTCGCAGCCGCCACAGCTCGGATCAGCGCTGGTTGACCACCGGGAAGTTCCCACAGATCCCGATCGCGACCCTCCGTCTCCCAGTCGTCGTTGGTCCCGACGACGACGACGGCAACGTCGCACTCAGCGGCCAGAGCCGCGGCCTCGCCGACGAGATCGCGTTCGACGATGGCCTTGCCGCCGACGATCACGCCTGCCAGCAGGATGGCGTCCTCATTGGTGAACTCGATCTCGACGGTGACGGCCTCGCCGGCTTCGAGGTCGATGTCGGCCGACATCTCGATCGAGCCAAAGCCGAAGAAGGAATCGCCGCGCTCGATATCGGGGGCGCTGGCGTCGATGATGGTTTCGCCGTTCACCCGCAGAACCGCACGACCGGACTCGGTAAGGGTGAAGCGATGAGCGCCGGAAGCCTCGGGGATGATCGTCGCCGTGACGCGCGCACTCCAGCGTTCAGACTCGACCCCAGGGGCAGGCGAGCCGAACGCGAGCAGACGGGTGTTGGGTTGCTCGGTGACGGCAACGACGTCGCCCTCGAACGCCCATCCTTCGAAGAACTCGATTCGAGCAACACCGTCGAGCAGTGGTCGGGTGATCGGCGGCACCGTGCGGTCGATGTCGGCGCCGCGGGCGTAGCGAATGTCGAGATCGGGGAAGCGATCGATCAGCGCATCGAGCGGTGGGGTGTCGTGGTAGGGCCGGACGTTGGCAGAGCCGCCTCCCATCACCCGGGCATGCATCGCGCTGGGGCCGATCACGGCGATCGAGCCGAGTGTTGACGGGTCGAGTGGGAGCACACCGTCGTTTCGGTACAGCACCGAACCGGCGGCGGCGGCGCGGCGGTTGAGGGCGCGGTCCTCCGGACGGTCGAGAGGTTTCTCCGGTTCGCCACCGACACCGTCGAGCACGCCTGTGCGCTCCATCAGGAGAAGCAGGTCGTCGACCAGCACGTCGACGTCCGTCTCGTCGATCTCACCCGACTCGAGCGCCTCGGCGAGCGCCTGACCGTAGAAGCGACCCTGGCCGGGCATCTCAAGGGTCAAGCGTGCTGCCACCGAACCGGCCGTCGAGCCATTGGCGAACCAGTCGGTGACGACGAACCCGTCGAAGCCCCACTCCTCGCGGAGCACCGTGTTCAACAGCCACGGATCTTCGGAGCAATACACCCCGTTCAGCCGGTTGTAGGCGGTCATGATCCCCCACGCGCCTCCCTCCTTCACCGCGATCTCGAACGGCAGGAGGGCGACCTCGCGCAAGGTGCGTTCATCCATCTGCGAGTCGATCGTGTTGCGCTCGAACTCGGAATCGTTGCCGACGAAGTGCTTGGCGGTCACCGCGACCCCGTGCGACTGCACACCTCGAATGAACCCGGCGGCGATCTTGCCGGAGAGCAGTGGATCCTCGCTGTAGCACTCGAAGTTCCGACCACCCTTCGGTGAGCGATGAAGGTTGATGGTCGGGGCGAGGAGCACGTGCGACGACTTCATCTTCGACTCCTCACCGAGGAGCGAGCCGAGTTCCTGCACAAGGTCCGGGTCCCAGGTCGCGCCGAGCGCAGCACCCGACGGGATGCAGGCCGTCGGGGTGCCGGTACCGAGGAGTCCGTCACCACGGGCGCCGTTGGGCCCGTCGGTGACCTTCAACGCCGGGATGCCGAGACGCTCGATCGCGCCCGTGTGCCACATGTCGACGCCGGCGACGAAGTGGGCCTTCTCCTCCGGGGTCATCTGGGCGCGAAGCGCCACCGTCCGTTCGCTCATGCGCGCATCCTCGCACATCCACACGGCTGGACGAACCGGCCGAATCTGACGCCTCGTCAGGTCACCGGTACGATGACCGGATGCTCGACGTAGTCATCAAGGGCGGCACGGTTGTCGACGGCACCGGTGCCGAAGGGTTTGCTGCCGATATCGGCGTCAAGGACGGTCGCATTGTTGCGATCCGGTCCACCGCCGACGGCGGCGTGACCGAGGAGGCAGCCGAGACGATCGATGCCACCGGCCAGATCGTGTGTCCCGGATTCGTCGACCCCCACACCCACTACGACGCCCAGATCTTCTGGGATCCGTACTCGACACCATCGAACCTCTTCGGGGTCACCTCGATGGTGGCCGGCAACTGCGGTTTCTCGCTCGCGCCCCTCGGTGATGCCGCCGACGGCGAGTACCTCAAGCACATGATGACCAAGGTCGAGGGCATGGCCCTCGAAGCGCTCGAGCAGGGCGTGCCCTGGAATTGGCTGAGCTTCGCCGAGTACCTCGACCGGGTCGAAGAGAGCGGCACCGCCATCAATGTCGCCTTCATGGTCGGGCACTCTGCGATCCGACGCATGGTCATGAAGGAGGACTCGGTCGGGAAAGAGGCCACGCCTGAGCAACTGGCCGAGATGCGGGCCCTTCTCAAGACCTCGATCGAGGCGGGGGGCTTCGGCTTCTCGACCGGGCGTTCGTTCACCCACTCCGACGCCGACGGCCAGCCCGTGCCGAGCCGCTGGGCCGCGTGGGAAGAGGTCCTGGAACTGTGCGAGGAGACCTCGCTGCACGAGGGCACGACCCTCGAATGGGTCGCCGACGGGTGCCTCAACGGCTTCGACGACGACGAAGTCGAACTGATGACCAAGATGTCGGTCACTGCGAACCGGCCCATCAACTGGAACGTCCTCACCATCGACTCGGCGCGGCACGAGGCCTATCGCAACCAGCTCGAGGCATGCGAGAAGGCCAACGAGGCCGGTGCCAAGGTCGTGGCGCTCACGATGCCGATCCTCGTCGGCATGAACATGAGCCTCGGCACGTTCTGCGCCCTGTTCCAGCTGCCGGGCTGGATGGACTACTTCAACATGGGGATCGACGCCCGGATGGAGAAGTTCCGCGATCCCGAGGTCGTCACCTGGCTCGAGAACCAGGCTGCGCTGCCCGAGGCCGGCGTGTTCTCCCGCCTGACCGGCTGGGACAACTACATGGTTGGCGACACCTACTCCGAGGCCAACGAGGGTCTCAAGGGTCGAACGCTCGGCGACATCGCTCGCGAACGGGGCCAGCGGGCCTTCCACACGATGGTCGAGATCTCCCTCAACGACGACCTCAAGACCGTCTGGTGGCCGCTGCCGACCGACGACGACGCCGAGTCGTGGCGTCTCCGGGCCCAGGCGTGGGAACACCCCAATGTGATGATCGGCGGTTCGGACGCCGGCGCCCATCTTGATCGCATGGCCGGAGCGCCGTACACCACCGCTTGGCTGGCCGACTGTCTGCGCGGCCGTCAGCTCACGTCGATGGAGAACGCCGTTCGTCACCTCACCGACGTACCGGCCCGCCTGTTCGGCTTCACCGAGCGAGGGCGGATCGCCGAGGGTTGGCACGCCGACATCGTCGTGTTCGATCCCGAGACGGTCGGTGCCACCGACGTCGAGCTGGTGTTCGATCTCCCCGGCGACTCGAAGCGGCTCTGGAGCGAGGCCACCGGCATCAGCCGAGTGCTCGTCAATGGGGTCGTTTCCGTTGCCGACGGCACAGCGACCGGTGCAATCGCGGGCAAGGTCATGCGCGCCGGGGTCGATACCGAGACGGTGAGCGCGTCCTAAGCAGCACCACGGCGCTCTCGGCCCAGCAGCGAGGTCAGGACCAGGCGTCGACCAGGTCGTCGGTCGGCACGACCGTTGCGAGCAGCGAGATCGTGTTCTCCATCACCGACTCGCCGTACTCGACCGGCACGCCCACCACAGCATCGCTCGGCACGACGACCTGATAGCCGAGATCAACCGCGGCGAGCACGAGCCCGAGAATCCCGATATTGATCGAGTTGCCGACAGCCACGACCGTGCGGATTCCGCAGTTGCGCAGAAGTTGATCGAGCTCGGTCGCAACGAAGGGCGTGAGCCCATGGGTGCGGGGGACGACAAGATCGCCCGCATCGGCTCCCAACTCCGGGATCAGCTCGGTGCCGGGCTGCCCCCGATCGAGCCGGTCGCCGTTGAGTTTCTGGGAGGCGCCCAGGATCCTGGCGTTGGTGGCGGATCCTTTCCGGTCCGGGCGGAACTCCGCCGTGCAGTGCACGACGGTGGCGCCGGCGGAACGAGCCGAGGCGCAGATCCGGCCAGCGTTGGCCGGCATCGAAACGAGTGCGGCGGCATCTCGGAGGTGCGAGAGAGCGGCGAGGTCCCCGACCACACCCCGCTGCAGTTCCATGGTGAGCACCGCCGTCGACGTGGGGTCGAGGAGCGAACCGAGATCCATGGCAGGAGTTTCGCACACGCCGGGTCCGTGCCGGTCACCAGCCGACCGGCATCGAGCGCCCCCTGCCTCGCGGATACGCTCCCGACATGGCCGAGGGGTTGCAGCACGCAACGATCACCGTCTGCGGGATCGAGATCGCCGGAGCGGTCGACGACCGGTACTTCCAGCAGTGTGTTGCCGACCGGGACCTCTTCGAGCCGGCGGTCGCCGTGGCTGCGCTCACCCTGCCCGAGAACGCCGTCGTGGTCGATTGCGGCGCATCGATCGGCATGGTCACCTCAGCCGTCGGGCGTCGGTTTCCCGATGCCCGCATCACCGCGTTCGAAGCCTCCCCGGCCGTCCTCCCCTCCACGAAGGCCACCTTCGAGCACAACGGCGTCTTCCCGAAACTCGTCACGTCCGCCGTCGGCGCCGAGCCGGGCGAACGGTCGTTCTACGTCGATGGCAACGGCAGCGGTTGGGGCTTCCTCAACGAGGAGACCGGCGGACACACGGTCCCCGTCGTCACACTCGACGACGAACTTGCCGATCTCGACCGGCTCGACCTCCTCAAACTCGATATCGAAGGTGGCGAACTGTCCGCCCTGCGAGGCGCTGCATCGACCATCGCGCGGCTCCGCCCCACCTTGGTGGTCGAACTCAACCCGTTCGTGCTGTGGCGTTGGGGCCGCACCTTTCCCCAAGACCTTCTCGCCTGGATCGAGAATGCCTACCCGCACCTGGCGGCGATCGACATGACCGGGACGGTCACCTCGCTCCCCGACCACGACGCCGTGATGGAACTCCTCTATCGCCTTGGCGTGCACGGAGGCCTCGCCGACATCGCTGCGACCACAGAACCGCTGGAACTCACCACCACCGACTTCGCCCCGATGGTCCCGATTTCCGACGCACCTCGACCCCCGGCGACACGAGGAATACAGCGTCGCCTTCGAGACGCCGCCAAGGCCCTCCTTGCCCGTCCCTGAGAACGCCCAACATCTCGGCAGTCACCGGCGGCCATGGGGGGACCCGGTAGGCCAGCGTGACCTACGATGGCAGTCGCCTCGGGGCCAGACCCACGAGCAGAAGGCTTCCACCATGCACCGCTTCACGATCGCGCTGAGCGCACTCGTCATTTTCGCCGCTGCGTGCGGCGGCTCGGACTCGGATTCGAACGAGAACGACAGCGAGTCGACCCGCACCTACGAGGATCTTTCGTTCCTCGAGAAGTCCTTCGTCGACGGCGTCACCGAGGGTGGCGGCACGGAGGCCGCCGGAATCTGCATGCTCGACGCCTTCGAGGACGCCGGTATCGATGCCAGCGAACTCGCAGACCCGGCAAACGAGGAGCCGTCTCCCGACGTGCTTGCGGCGATTTTCAGCTGTAGCGCCGAGCTTTTCGAAGGTGACCTCTTCGGCGGTGACGGCGTCTTCAGTGACGCCGACACGTACGGCGACGACCCCGACCTCGACGCCCTCTGGGACGACTGCGACGCGGGCGACGACGTGGCCTGCGACGATTTGTACCTGAGGTCGCCCATCGGCAGCGACTACGAGTCGTTCGGCTCGACCTGCGGCGAACGCGAGTCGATCGACCAATTCGGAAACTGCAGCCTCGACGACGGCCTGTTCGGCGACGACGACGGCCTGTTCGGCGACGCCGACACCTACGGCGACGATCCCGACCTCGACGCCCACTGGGACGGGTGCGCCGACGGCGACTACGCCGCCTGCGACACGCTCTGGATCGAGTCGCCGTTCGGCAGCGACTACGAGTCGTTCGCCGAGACGTGTGGAGCGATCAGCGAGGAGTCGCTCTTCGGGAGTTGCGAACTCGAGTTCGGCTGAGTCAGATGTCGGCCCGGTCGGCCGGCGCCTTGTCGAGTTCGAACGCAGCGTGCAACACGGTGACGGCCTGCTCGGCCTGATCCTCTCGAACCACACACGAGATACGAATCGCCGAGGTGGAGATCATCTCGATGTTGATCCCGCTGGACGACAACGTCTCGAACATCGTGGCGGCCACGCCGGGGTTGGTCTGCATGCCGGCCCCGGTAAGGCTCACCCGCCCGATTCCGGTGTCGGTCACGACCCCCTTTGCGCCGATCTCGGCGACGAGCGCGTCGACGGTCGTCGTCGCCGCTGACACCTGGTCGTGCGGCAAGGTGAAGCTGATGTCGGTAGCGCCGGCGTCGGAGACGTTCTGCACGATCATGTCGACGTTGACACCGGCGTCGGCCAGCGAGCGGAACAGCTTGGCGGCCACGCCCGGCTGATCCGGCACACCGGAGACCGTCATCTTGGCCTCGGAGGTGTCGTGGGTAACGGCGGAGATGATGGCGTTTTCCATGGAAGGCTCCTCGGACACCCAGGTACCGGGCACCCAACTGAACGCGCTACGGACGTGAAGCTTCACGCCGTAGCTTCGGGCGAGTTCGACCGACCGCATCGCCGGCTTCGGGCAGCCGGTGGCGGTCATCTCGAGCAGTTCGTCGAACGAGATGTGATCCATCTTGCGAGCCTCGGGCACCAGTCGCGGATCAGTGGTGAAAACACCGGGGACGTCGGTGTAGAGCTCGCAGGCATCCGCATCGAGCGCATGGGCAAGGGCGACGGCCGTGGTGTCGGAGCCGCCTCGACCGAAGAAGGTGACATCGTGATCGGTCGACACGCCCTGACTGCCACCGACGACCGGAACCTTGCCGGCCGCCACTGCAGCGGCGATGCGGTGAGGGTTGACCTCGAGAATCTTGGCGTTGCGGTGCGTCGTGTCGGTCAAAAATCCAGCCTGGCTCCCGGTGAACGACTCGCTCTCAATTCCCAGGTCGGAGAGCGCCATCGCGACGAGTGCGCAGGCCTTGCGTTCACCACCGGTGATGAGCATGTCCATTTCACGGCCGGGCTTCGACGTGCTCACGTCGTCGGCAAGACGGAGGAGTTCGTCGGTCTCTTTGCCCATGGCCGACACGACCAGCACGACCTGATCGCCGCGCTTCACACAACGGGCGGCGTGGTCGGCGACTTCGCGGATTCGGTCTGGGGTGCCGACGGAGGTCCCGCCGAACTTCTGCACATAGAGCGCCACGGCCACACAGACTACCGGCGACGCTCGCACAGGCGACCTGCCGAGGCGCAGGCCCGATCCATCACTGGTCGGCGATGGCGCGACTCTCACGAGCGGCCGCCGCGAAAATTCCCTTGCTCATGAGGCTGAACTCCTCGTTGCGCCGCTGCTGGTAGATCTCGGCACGAGCGCCGTGGGCTGTGGTCGACTCCGGGTCAGCCTGAACGGCAAGCTCCACCACCTGACAGGCGAGACGAAGGTCGCCGGCGGCGGCGAGTTCCATCGCTCGGGCCGTGAGAGCGTCGGCACCGCCCGCCAACGCCGCCATCTCCGCAGCGAACACGGATTCAGGGGCCGGCTTGAGGTGGGCCGGGTTCTTGTCCCACCAGCCGCCATAGAGCCGCCACAGATTGCGGACGACGAACTCGGGCTCGTCGTACACCGGCTGCATCCACGGCTTCACGAGCAGGTCGTCCGGCACGGTGACCTGGTGGATGATCGCGTCGAGCGACTCACCTGCGTTCATCATCGCGAGTGTCTCCTCGGTGAGGAGCTCGAGCGCAGCGGCGAGATCGCCGAGCACGGTCGCAACCCGGTCAGCGCCGCGAACGACGAGTCCGTGCGCGGGAAGCAGCCACTCGGCCTCGTAGGTCATCATCTCCCGCAGCGCCTGGGCCCACTCCAACGGATAGCGCTGAACCTTCTGCGGGTTGCCGCAGTTGGGGAACACCCAGGTGACGAGGTCACCAACACAGAGCGCCTTGTGGTCGGGCACCCAGGTCCAGAGGTGATCGTCGGTCTCGCCCTTCGCATGGCGAGCCTCGAATTCACGACCGCCGACGCTGAGCGTGTGGCTCGACCCGACCTCCAGATCAGGCCACAACACGTCGCCGGGCAAGAACCGCGGCACATCGCCGAGCGCCATGTCCTTCACCCCGCCGACACCACCGAACTGCCGCATGTTGATGTCGGTGTTGTAGCCGTTCGTCAGTTCGTAGCGACGGAAACGGTCGGCGACGCAGTGATGCCCGACAACCCGGATCGGCGCATGGCCGCGATCGGCGGCATCGGCCGCCATCGCTCCGCTGCCGCCGACATGGTCGACGTGACCGTGCGTGTAGATCAAGGTGTGGATGGGATCGTCGGTCCAGCCTCGCAACGCCTCCATCGTGCGGCCGGCGGTGATCTGGCCGGAGGAGTCGAAACACACGAGGCCTTCGTCGGTGCGGAACGAGACGATGTTGCTGAACGACTCGACGATCGACAGATCGTCGTCGAGGACGCTCAGGGTCTGGGTCACGCGGTTGACCTGCTCATCGTGAACGCCGGCGTCGATCACGCGGCTCGACAGCTCGACGGGATCCTCAGTGACGATGGGGAGCTTCTTCCGGAGCTTGCCGATCATGCGGCGACGGTAGCCGTCGCCGGTCGGATCGAGAATTACCGACGAACGAAAAGCTCCAGGCTCCGCTCGCCGTCGGCCCGCGGTGCACCCGCCCAGACTCGGTCGATGCCCTCGAGTTCGACGACGGCTTCGGGCCCGACCCAGTCGAACAGCATCACGAGGTGCTGATCGTCGACATAGAGACCCGAGCGGCTCGCCTGGTCGAGCGAACGGACGAACGGCAGCATCGCCCGGAGCCGCATACCCGGATCGCCGAACGCCACAAGACGGCTGCCGAGATCGAGCGTGCGTCCACTCGGGGCGTAGGCGACCCGTTGCCACGACGGCTTGTCCCCGCGACGGCGCAGGCCGGCCCCGCGGATCCGGCGGACGAGTTCTCGACTGTCGACCACCTCCGCACCGAGTGCGATCGCACGATGCCGATCGACCTCTTCGACGTCGTAATGGTCGCCCTGGAAGCCGAGCCGACGCTTGCCGATGCGTTGCGCGAACTCGTGGAGTTCGTCGAACGACTCGTCGCTCACGAGATGGGCCCAACGAGCGCCCTGCCACTTCCACACGGCCGCATCGACAAGCACGGTCATGGCCGCACGGTATCGGCGCATGCCCCGACGGGCGTCTTCGTGCGAGACTGCCACCCGTGTCCGACCCGACCGACGAGGTCCTCCTCCGCGTCCCCGCCCGCCCGGAATACGGGCGCGTCGTGCGGGTCGGCGGCGCCGCGCTCGGGATGCGACAAGGACTCTCGTTCGCCGACATCGACGAACTGCGTCTCGCCGTCGACGAAGCGGTGATCCTGCTGCTCGATGGCTCCGACGCCGACGGCGATACCGAGCTCGTCGCGACCTTCCGGTTCGACGACGGCCACCTTGAGGTCGAGATCGCAGCCGACCGAACCGAGGCGTTGCGCGGCGACGCTCTCGCCCGATTCGACGAGGTGTGTTCGCCGCTGATCGACGCCTACGACCTCGACGCCGATCGAGGCTGGCTACGGCTGCGAAAGGCGCCGGCGCCGGTCGACTGACTCAGCGACCGCTCGACCCGAATCCCTTGTCGCCCCGCTCGCTGTCGTCGAGCGTGTCGACCTCGACGAACGTGACGTGCTCGACCGCCTGCACGACGAGTTGGGCGATGCGTTCACCGCGGGTGACCTCGAACGCCTCGGTCGGATCGTGGTTGATCAGGCACACCTTCAGCTCACCGCGGTAACCGGAGTCGATCAGCCCCGGGGTGTTCAAGACGGTGACCCCGTGCTTGAACGCAAGACCGCTCCGCGGCTGGACCAGGCCTGCGTAGCCCTCCGGAAGCGCGATCGCGATGCCGGTGGCGACGAGGGCCCGACCGCCGGCGGGAGCAAGGGTGACGTCCTCTCGGGCGATCAGGTCGATACCGGCATCCCCCGCTCGTGCGTGCGCCGGGAGCGGCAGGTCGGGATCGAGGCGGAGGACGGGGAGATCAAGCACGGTGCGAAGCTAGCGGACGCAGGCGTCTACCCTGACACGATGCTCGCCTGGATGGACTTGGAGATGACGGGACTCGAACCCGACCGGCACGTGATCGTCGAGATCGCCACGCTGCTCACCGACGACGATCTCGAGTTGATCGCCGAGGGACCCGACCTGATCGTCCACGCCACGCCAGAGCAGTTGGCGGAGATGGACGACTTCGTCACCAACATGCACACCCGCAGTGGCCTGCTCGACCAGATCACCGCGTCGACGATCACGCTCGAAGAGGCCGGTGCGCAGACCCTCGCCTTTCTGCAAGCGCACATCCCTGAGGCCCGGACCGTGCCGCTGTGCGGCAACTCGATCGGGACCGATCGTCGCTTCCTCGCCGCCCATCTGCCCGAGGTCGAGGAGTTCCTCCACTACCGCTCGATCGACGTCTCCACGCTGAAGGAGCTCGCTCGCCGGTGGAACCCCGACGCCCTCAAGACCGCGCCGAAAAAGGCCGGCGGCCACCGGGCCTTGGACGACATCCGCGAGAGCCTCGAGGAGCTGCGCCACTACCGGCAGGCGCTTTTCGTTTCCCGCGACGCTTCCTCCTAGCCTGCAGAGCGTGAGCTCCCCCACCTACACGAAGCAGGAACAAGAGCCGGCGTCCGAGGAGGTCACGGAGGTCGCCGACGGCGTCTTGCGGATGCAACTGCCGATCTCGTTGCCCGGTCTCGGTCACGTCAACTGCTACGCCCTCGTCGACGGGGACGGGGTCGCCCTCGTCGATCCCGGACTCCCCGGGCCCGAGTCATGGAGCGCGCTCATGGCCCGGCTGAAGCACGCCGAGATTCCCGTCGAGCGGGTGCACACAGTGGTCGTCACCCACTCCCACCCCGACCACTTCGGCGGCAGCGCCCAACTTCGCGAGGTCGCCGGCGCCGACGTCTTGACCCACGAAACGTTCACCTCGTTCACCGCTGAAGCCAACGACGACCTGGAGCCGTTGATCGCGGAAATGACCGAAGCGGAGATCGTCGACCTCTGGAAGGAACGCTTCAAGCAATTCGGCGAAACACCGTGGGGCACCCGCCGAGAGCCGCCACCCGATCACGCCATCATCCGGATGATCCAGGCCGACGCAGGCGGACAGCGGTTCCTGTCGCCGGAGGCAACGATCCGCGTCGCCGACGGCGATCCGTTGCACTTCGCCGGCCGTGAGTGGTTTGCCATGCACACCCCCGGTCACACCGTCGACCACCTCTGTCTGTGGGACCCGGCCGATGGCGTCCTGCTTTCGGGCGACCACGTCCTCCCGACGATCACCCCCCACATCGCCGGCTCGACCGCGGTCGACGACCCGCTGGCGACCTTCTTTGCGTCGCTCGACCGGGTAGCGGCACTCGAGGGCCTCACCACCGTGCTCCCGGCTCACGGCCATCCCTTCGAGGACTGCCAGGGCCGCTGCGGCTTCATCAAGGAGCACCACCACGATCGCCTGCAGTTGCTGCGCGACGCGGCAGGCGGCACCGGCGATGCGCCGGTGACCGAGTGGATGAAGGTGCTGTTCCGCGAACGCTCGTGGGGCGACATGGCGGCGAGCGAGACATTCGCTCACCTGGAGCACCTTCGGTTGGCCGGAGAGGCGGTCACCCACCGAGACGACGACGGCCTGCTCTACTTCGAACTCACCGACGCCGGCTGATCAGCGACTCACAACGGCCGCACCTCGGCCGCACTCCCCGTGCCCACCTCGGTGGTGAGCCAGGTACGGAACCCGCCGGCGTCGCCCGTCCAGCGGATGGTCGCCGAACCCGGCGGGGTCTCGCCCCCGTGCTCGAGCTGCGCCCGGACCCCCTCGAGCTTCATGCCGGTGCGATGGGCAACCTCCTCGACCGGCGCCCACTGGGCTGCGTTGTTGACATGACCGAGCACGTCGAGATCGACGAACCGGATTGGCCACGCACGTTCGGCCGCATGGTCGGGAGCCTGATTCGGGAGTTGGAGGCGGGCCGACACTTTGCGCTCCGTGGCCGAACCGTAGATGTCGAAGAAATCAGCGTTGAGCTTGCGGGGCGCACCGGTCTCACCGTCGACATAGATCCAGATCGTCACCGCCTCGACGTGAGCACCCTCGTCGCCCCGGATCTCGGTACGGCGTTCGGCCCACCGTCCTCCATGACCGCTGCACCAGGTCGCCAGCGTGATCTGTTCCTGGAAGACCGGTGCCCGGTGGACGTCGAGCATCGTGCGGCGGACCACCCACGTCATCGGGTCGGTCAGCCCGGAGTCGGTGGAATCGTCCCGGGCGACATCCTGCAGATGGCGCACGGTGGCATCGAGGCGGCAGCGGCCGGTCGGATCGACCTCGGCGAGTCGAATCCGACGAGTGTTCTCGAAAATCCGTCCCATGGCCGGTTTCGGCGTGATTTCAGTGGCTCCCGGCTCCGGCACGGGGTGGACCGTAGCAATTTCGGGAGATTCCGGTCGTAATTCGGTTGACGATTCGCAAACGGTCCGCCATCGTTGTCGTCGCCGGAATGCCCGGTCGCGTATGGCCTCACCCAAGGAGCCGTCCCGATGAACCAGATCACGTGCCACGAGCATCACGTCGCCACCATGGCCGACGCATGCGCGCGCGTGACCGCGCGTTCGTACGGCGGCGCCTGGCTCGGATCCTTCCTCTTCGTGACGAAGCCGTATGCCGACCAGCGGCCCACCGGAGCACCCCCTGGCTGATCCCAGCTACCCACAACAGGGGAAACGCACCGAGGCCGCCAGCAAGCTGGCGGTCTTTCTGCTTTTCGCCCCCCGTTTCCCCGACCAACCCACCACCACCACCCAACGAACACCATCCACGTCAAGAGAGGAGACGAGGTCATGCAAACCCTCGTCGACACCACCAGTCACACCACCATCAGCGTCGGGGCCCTCCCCTGGGAGGACATCGCGGCGTGCCGTGCCGTGCCGAACGCTGCGGATCTCTTCTTCAGCGAGGACATCGGCGATATCGCCGCTGCCAAGCGCGTGTGCACCGACTGTTCGGTGCTGGCCGAGTGCCTCGAAGGGGCGCTCGACCGACGCGAGCTGTTCGGCGTGTGGGGTGGGCAACTCTTCATCAACGGCAAGATGCTGACGGTGAAGCGCCGGCGGGGACGACCCCCGAAGGTCGCCCGTCCTGAGGACCAGATGCCGGTCGTGCCGATCCCGGTGCATCTGCAGGCCACCGCCCAGAAGCGGTCCGCCTGAGTCCCTCCCGAGCCCGGTGGCGGGGTC
>JAKMFW010000008.1 GCA_022425325.1 Acidimicrobiales bacterium
CCGCATGGCGTGTGTGCAGCGCCGGGAGCACGGCTCGGCACATGCGGTCGCGATCAACGGCTTCCAGCGCGATGCCCATCGCGCTCGAGATCTGCAACAGGTTGCCCATGCGCTTGATGCCGTGCTCGCCGGCGGTGTGGTTCGTGCCGGCACCGTGCAGCACGGCGGGATTGAAGAACACAGCGTCCCCGGCGCGGAGCTCGGTCTGCACGTGCCGCTCCGCGAACAGTTCGATCACTTCGGGCCGTCGCCAGGCCAGGTAGCCCGGCCCGTACTTGTGCGAATGGGGGAGCAGCATCGTCGGCCCCGACTCGATCGGCATATCGACGTGGGCCACAGCGCCTTGCAGGGTGAGCATGGGTGACAGCACATGGACGTGCGCCGGGTAACGCTCTGCCTGCTCATCGGTCATGAAGCCGAGGTGGTAGTCGCGGTGCGGCGACTGTGACACCCCGCCGGGGTTGACCACGTTGAGCTGGGAAGTCACCTGGTACGCCGGCCCGAGCCAGGCGGTCGAGACGAGTTCGAGCGCCTCGAACGCGTAGTAGTCGACGAAGGTCTCGGGATCGGCGATGGCCAGTTTCTCCATCGCATTCCACACCCGATCGTTCGCCCCAGGGGTTGCGAAGTGATCGCCGCGAGCGAGGCCGTCGGCTTTCTCCTGTGCGATCAAGGACTCGAAGGCGGCAGTCGCTCGTGCGATGACGTCGGGGGCGACCGCGTTGCGCATCACGACCACACCCGGGCCGGCGCCGAACACATCGCTCAGCTCCTCGATCACCGCGCGACATTGCTCGGGGCTTCGCTCAGTCGCCGCGTCGTAGACCACGACTTCGCGGTCGATCGCCTCAGCGTTCGGGTATCGCTCGGCCGGGGTGACGGTGTCGACCAACGCCCGCAAATCGTCGACGTCGACATCGTCGACGGTGAAGAACGCTCGGTGACGCTGGAGATCCGGTGCCGAAGCCATACCCCCGACGCTACGACGTCGGTCTGATGTTGACCAGCATCGATGCCGGTCAGTCGCAGATGTCCTCGGCGGTGAGTTCGACATCCCAACGATCGAGACAGTCCCGGCACCGGAAGGCGACGATGTCACCCGGCTCCCAGCCCTCGTCGGGCTCGTAGCTGATCAACGAGCAGACACCGCCGCAGTCGACACAGGTGATGGTCGTCGGAATCGCCACACCCCGACCGTACGCCGAACCGGCGCGGAAAGGGCACACTGTCGACATGCGTGTGGTCTCAGGAGATCTCGGTGGACGAAAGCTCGTCACCCCTGACGGGAGCGACACGCGCCCGACCTCCGATCGGGTGCGGGAGGCGATGTTCAACTCCTTGTTCTCACTCGACGCCATCGAGGGCGCCCGCGTCCTCGATGCCTTCGCCGGCTCCGGCGCACTCGGGATCGAGGCGCTGTCCCGCGGCGCGCTGCACGCCACGTTCGTCGAGACCGGACGCAACGCACTGGCGGCACTGCGAGAGAACATCGAGACGCTGCAGCTCGGTGCCCAGGGTCGCGTCGTGCCTGGTGACGCACTTGCGCACCTCGAGCGGACCGCAGCCGCGGGCGAGGTCTATGACCTGGTCCTGCTCGACCCGCCGTACGGCTTCGATCAATGGGACGAACTCCTGGCCGCAGTCCCGGTCGGTGCACGGGTCGTGATCGAGTCCGATCGCGAGGTCATCGTGCCTGATTCGTGGGAGGTACACCGCCGGAAGCGCTACGGGGGTACCGTAGTCACGCTCGCGACGGCGAGCGCTCAGGGAGAGACACCGTGACTCGTGTTCTGTATCCGGGCTCGTTCGACCCGGTCCACAACGGCCATATCGAGATCATCACGACAGCGTCGGAACTGTTCGACGAGGTGGTCGTGGCTGCGATGCGCAACCCGCAGAAGGGGGGCGGTTCGTTCAGCCTCGACGAACGTGAGGAAATGATCCAGGAGTCCGTCGGCCATCTCGGCAACGTGAGCATCACGATGTTCTCGTCGCTGGTGGTCGACCTCGCCAAGGAGATCGACGCCGACTTCATCATCAAGGGCCTTCGCGCCGTGTCGGACTTCGAGAACGAACTCCAGATGGCGCAGATGAACAACGCCGTCTCCGGAGTGCACACCCTCTTCATCCCGTCGGCGTCGAAATCGTCGTTCCTCGCATCGAAGTTCATTCGAGAGATCGCCAAGTTCGGTGGCGATGTGTCGTCGATGGTGCCGGAGGCGGTCAACCGTCGGATCAAGGAACGTTTCGGGTGAGCGGGGAGCAGGGCGCACTGCCGCCGGATTACCGCTCGCCGCAGGCTGAGGCGCTGCTCCGTCAGGCAATCGAACTGATCGAGCAGGCGCGGCCGATGCCGCTGTCGGCATCGTCCATGATCAGCAAGGACGAGGTGCTCGCCGTGTTGCAGGCGGCGGCACAGGCACTCCCCGAGGAGTTACGTGCCGCTCGTTGGCTGCTGAAGGAACGGCAAGACTTCCTCGCCAGGGTCCAGGCCGAGGGCGATCAGATCATCGCCACCTCGCGTTCGCAGGCTGAGCAGATGGTGCAGCGCACGGAGCTGGTGAAGATGGCCGAGGAGCGGGCTCGTTCGATCGTCGCTGACGCCGAGGAACAGGCCCGACACCTCAAACTCGAGACCGAGGACTGGTGCGACCAGAAACTCGGTGCCATGCAGGTCGTGCTCGAACGCACGATGACGACGGTCGCCTCGGGTCGAGCCCGACTGCAGGGGGCGGAACGCCGCGAGGCCGAGCCGGCTCCTGCGCCGGTCGAGCCGGAAACCCCCGAGGGCTTTTTCGATCAGGACGAGTGATGGTGGGGTCGTCCACCAGCGGTGCCGATCGTCTCGTCATCGACGTCGTCGAACTGCAACGTCGGACCGGTACACGACGGGACGTCCGCGCCTCGCTCGTCCTGCCCGACCTCGAGGTGGGGGAGCGCTGTGTTCTCGAAGGCCGACTCGACGTCGACCTCGTCGTCGAGGCGGCGACCGAAGGAATCGTGGCCGTCGGCGCAGTGCGTGGCGAGTCCCGCGTGCCGTGTCGCCGCTGCCTGGACGACGTGATCGAGCCGCTCGAAGTCGAGATGCGCGAGATCTTCGAGCGGCACCCGACCGAGGGCGAGACCTGGCCGATCGAAGACGAGCGCATCGATCTCACCCCGGCCGTACGCGAGCTCGCGTTGCTCGGTTTGCCGCTCGCGCCGGTGTGCCGTGAGGACTGCGCCGGCCCCGAGCCCGACCGCTTTCCAGCGATGGCACACGTCGAACCAGTCGACGACGCCCCACCGCCGCGTGACGAGCGATGGGCAGCGCTCGACGACCTGACCTTCGACGACTGACCACCGACTTCGACGACTCCACCGAAGAGGGTGGGGAACCGGCCCCGGAGGTCGCTAACCTTTGACGGTCGTGCCGACGAGTCGCGTCGGCGTTCAGAACGCACAGCAGGAACGCATCATGGCTGTCCCGAAGCGGAAGATGTCCAAGTCGAAGAGCCGGAGCCGCAAGGCCTCGGCATGGCGCGTCGGTCGCACCGCTCGCAGCGCCTGCCCGAACTGCGGCGCCTCGAAGCGCCCGCACCGGGCCTGCGGCAACTGCGGCTGGTACGCCGGCCGTCAGGCGATCGAGGTCGACTGATCACATGCTGCCCATCGCTGTCGATGCCATGGGCGGCGACAACGCCCCCGACGCCATTGTCGAGGGAGCCAGGCGCGCAGTCGACGAACTCGGCGTGTCCGTCGTGCTCGTTGGCAAGCCCGGCGAGATGGGTGATACCGGCGACCTGCCGGTGATCGAGGCCTCCGAAGTCATCGCCATGGACGCCGAGCCCGGCTCGAGCGTCCGCAAGATGAAGGACTCCTCGCTCGTTCGGGCCGCCGAGGCGGTCCGAGACGGCAATGCTTCCGCAATGGTCTCTGCGGGCAACACCGGCGCCACGATGGCGTCCGCGCTGCTTCGGATGGGCCGCATCAAGGGCATTCAGCGTCCGGCGATCGCCACGCCGATCCCGGTCCCCGGCTCCACTCCGACCACCCTCCTCGACGCCGGCGCCAACGCCGAGTGCAAGCCCGAGTGGCTCGTCGAGTTCGCCCAGATGGGCGGTGTCTACGCCCGCGACCGCTTCGGTATCGAGCGCCCCAAGGTCGGTCTGTTGTCGATCGGCGAAGAAGCAGGGAAGGGCAGCCCCTTTGTCAAGGAGTGCTTCGAGCTCCTGAGCGATCCGGCCTGGGCCGCCGCCACCGACTGTGAGTGGATCGGCAACGTCGAGGGCCGCGACGTCATGACCAACGAAGCCGATGTCATCGTCACCGACGGGTTCACCGGCAACGTCACGCTCAAGACGCTCGAGGGCGCGATGCGGGCGATCATGGGTCGCCTCCTGATGGCGCTCGACACCGACGACGACACGCGTGCTGCCGGCGCTGCGCTTGGTCCCGCACTCGACACGATGGTCAGCGAACTGCACCCCGATTCCGTCGGTGGAGCGCTGCTGCTCGGCGTGAAGGGCGTATGTGTGATCTCCCACGGCTCGTCGAGTCCCGACGCCATGGTGAACGCCATCCGGGTCGCCTCGGAGATGGTCGAGGTCGAGATGGTCGATCACCTGACCACAGCGGCCGCTTCCGCCGCCGACTGACCTCGGTCCAACGCCCCACACTCACGGGATTCCTGCGCTCGTTCACAAGCGCGCAAGGCGCGAAACCGGTAGGGTGCGCCTGCCTCGGATCGCATGCGTTGCGAAATGGGGCCTGTGAAGCCGATTCGCCGGGGGAGAACACCGTGCCCGCCGAAACCCACGTCGAGGGGGAGCCGATGGAACGCAACGACGTCGTGACACTCGTGAAGGACCGCTTGGCCGAGATCCTGGAGATCGAGCCGTCCGAGATCAACGAAGGCGATGCCTTCGCCGAGGATCTCGATGCCGACTCGCTCGCCCTGATCGAGCTGGTCGAGGCGATCGAAGAGGAGCTCGCCGAGCGCACCACGGGCTTCCGGATCGAAGACGAGGACCTCGAGGACCTCCGCACCGTTCGCGATGCGGTCGACTACGTGGTCGCCAAGTTGGGCTGACCCCTGTTCTCTGCGGCGCTGTCCACCACCCTCGAGGAGCGACTCGGTTATCACTTTGTTGAGCCGGGCCTGCTGATTCATGCCCTCACGCACCGGTCGTGGTGCGCTGAGCATCCCGGCGATGAGTCGAACGAACGGCTCGAGTTCCTGGGCGATGCCGTGCTCGGTGTCGTGGTGACCGACCACCTGTTCTCGGCCTTCCCTGATCTGCCCGAGGGGCAACTGGCCAAGGCACGGGCTGCGGTCGTCTCGTCGACCACGCTCGCCGAGGTCGGTCTCGAACTCGGAGTCGGGCTCGATCTGCGCCTCGGCAAAGGCGAGGATGCCTCCGGCGGTCGAGAGAAGGCATCGATCCTGGCTGATGCGGTCGAGGCCGTGCTCGGTGCGATGTACCTCGACGGCGGCGTTGAGCCGGTCCGTCGCCTCGTCCTCGAGCAGCTCAGCGAACGCATCGACCAGGCCGCCGAGCGCCCTGGCGACAAGGACTACAAGACTCGCCTCCAGGAGGTCGCAGCACACGACGGGTTCACGCCCCCCGTGTACGCGTTGACGGAGAGCGGGCCCGACCACCACAAGCGATTCCACGCAACGGTGGCGGTCGGTGGAGAACGCTTGGGGGCCGGTACCGGCACCTCGAAGAAAGAAGCCGAGCAGAAGGCGGCTCGTGCCGCTTACGAGCGGCGTTCGGCACAGGATGGAGTCCGTGATGATGTTTGAGCTACCCGAGGTCGAGACGGTTCGCCGCGAACTCGATCGCGACCTGGTGGGCAAGAAGGTGAAGACGGTCGAGGCGTCGAGCATGGCCGTGCTCAAGCGCTACAAGAATCGCAAGGCGTTCACCGGCCAGCTCGACGACATGAAGATCACCGGCGTCCGTCGGCGTGGGCTGTACCTCCTCATCGTGCTCGACGGTGACTCGACCCTGGTGGTCAACCTCGGCTCGTCCGGTTCGCTGCGACGAAACGCCAACAAGAACAAGGTCGAGGACTCCACCGAGGTGGTCATCACCTTCACCCAGCACGGTCAGCTCCGCCTGGTGGATCCCGACGGCACGGCCGAGATGTTCGTCGTCGACACCGCCGCGCTTGCCGACGAGATCCCCGAGCTCGAGGATCACGGCCTTGATCCGGTCGACGAACCAGTGTCGTGGACCGAGTTCGGCCGGGCGCTCCTGCAGCGCAACGTCAAACTCAAGACCTTGCTGCTCGACGACACCTTCGTCGTCGGTATCGGCAATCTCTACGCCGATGAGATCCTCTACGAAGCCGGTCTGCGTTACGACCGTCTGAGCAACTCGCTGTTGAGCCAGGAGATCCGTCGTCTCCATCGCGCCTTGGTCGGCACGCTCCACGACGCCATCAAGTACCGCGGGACATCGTTGTCCGATCGTCCGTTCGTCGACCCGTTCGGCGTGCCTGGTGACTATGCCGAGCACTTGGCGGTCTTCGGAAAGCACGGCGATCTGAGCAGCCGGAGTCGCCTCCCGATCCAGCGGGTGAAGTTCGGCGGCGTCTGGACCTACTTCTGCGATACCCAGGTCTGACCCCCGCTCATCAGGCCGCCTCAGCATGATCGGCCTTGCGGATTTCCACAGGGAATCCACAGGGGAGAGCGAATTTCCCCAGGGCCGAGGACTACACGGATGTAATTTGGGTTGTTAAGTTCGTCTCGATGCATCTGAAGAACCTCACGCTGAAGGGCTTCAAGTCGTTCGCCGACTCCGCCTCGATCGATCTTGAACCAGGGGTCACGGTTGTGGTCGGTCCGAACGGCTCGGGCAAGTCGAATGTCGTCGATGCCATTGCGTGGGTTCTCGGTGCACAGGCGCCGTCTGCCGTGCGGTCCGGGAAGATGGACGACGTCATCTTCGCCGGCAGCCAGAACAAGTCCGCCCTCGGCCGCGCCGAGGTGTCGCTCACCATCGACAACCACAGTCGCACGCTCCCCGTGGAGTTCAGCGAGGTGAAGATCACCCGCACGCTCTTCCGCAACGGTGACTCCGAGTACGCCCTCAACGGCGTGCCGTGCCGCCTGCTCGACATCACCGAATTGCTGTCCGACGGTGGCGTCGGCCGTCAGCAGCACGTGATCGTCAGCCAGGGCCAGATCGACGCCGTGCTCAACGCCCGCCCCGAGGACCGCCGGGCGATCATCGAGGAGGCCGCCGGCGTCCTGAAGTTCCGGAAGCGGAAGGACCGAGCCGAACGCCGTCTCACCGCCACCGACGGCGACCTCACCCGGGTCAAGGACCTCATGCGCGAGGTGCGCCGCGGTCTGCGCCCCCTGGAGAAGCAGGCCGAGGCAGCGCGTCGTCATGGCGATCTCATCGAGGAACTCACGGCGCTCCGAGTCCATCTCGCCGGGCGCGATGTCGCCGATCTGCGCACACGACTCGCCGCCAACAGCGAACTCCGCACTGCGAAGATTGAGCAGGAGCGGGCCACCCGAGCCGAACTCGACGACCTCCACGCCTCGGTGTCAGCCGACGAACGAGCGCTCGCCGACCACGGTGGCGACGATCTCGGCGACACGCTCGTGCGCCTGGAATCGATGAACCAGCGCGGGCGAGGGTTCTCGGCGGTGCTCACCGAACGGCGCCGCGGCGTCGAGCGTGACCGTTCGGCCTTTGCCGATCGGGCGGTCATCGCCAACATGGAGGCCGAAGCGGCCCGATGCCGTGCCGATCTCGAAGCGGTCACGAATGAGCTCGACGAACTCGGCCCCGATGTCGAACGGCTCGCCGAGGAGGAAGCCACGCTTGCCCGTGACCGTGAGGCGTTCCAGACGGAATGGGGAGACGGCGTTCCGGTGCCGACCGGCCAGGCATCCGAGGTCCGTGGCGAGCTGGGCGCCCGTCGCGCCGCGATCGAGCGTGGCGAGAGCGAATCAGCCCACCTTCAGACCAAGCTCACCGAGCTCGATCAGAAGCGTCAGGATCTCGAAGCGGACGCAGCCCGGCGACGAGCCGACCTCGGCGCCCTCCACGACGAAGAGGAGCCGCTTGTCGCGTCCCACGAGGCGGCCGCCTCCGCCCGTCAGGTCGCGGAGGAGCACGTCGCCGCCCGCCAGGCCGAACAAATCGACGCCGAGGCCGATCATCATCGTTGGGTCGCCCGCGCCGAGGCGCTGACCCTTGCGCTCGACGAGGCCCGCGCTCGCAGTGGGGCTCAGCGCCTCGCCGCTGTCGAGGGTGTCCTTGGCACGCTTCTCGACCTCGTCGCGGTCGAGGCGGGCTGGGAAGCCGCCTTCGAGGCCGCTGCCGGCGAAGCCCTCACGGCCGTGATCGTCGACGGCACCGACACCGCCCGACTCGCACTCACCGAACTCGCCTCGGGTGACGCAACCGGTGCCGTTCTCACCCTCGGCAGCCGAACTGGCACTCGGGCTGAAGGCGCCGAGTTCGTGAGGAGCCACGTCTCGGGCACGACCCCTGCGGTCGATGATCTGCTCGACGTGCTGCTCGCAGATGCGATCGCCGTCGACGGCGACTGGCAGGCTGCGCTCGATCAGGCGCTCGCTCGCCCCGGTCAGGTCGTCGTGACCCGCACCGGCGACCGGTTCGGTGCCCGCGGTTGGCGCATCGGTTCGGCCGGCCCTGGTGCCACGGGTGCAGCGCTCGCCGAAGCCGAAGCGGAGGTCGAGCGCACTCGAGCTGTCTGTGCCGCTGCCGCCGATGCCACCACCGAGGCTCGACGCGAGCTTGCCGAGCGTTCGGTCCGGGCCGATGAACTCACCCAGCGGCTCGCCGGCATCGAGGAGGGGTTGAGTGCGGCGGCCGACACCTTGCAGCGCACCGATGCCGATCGACGTGAGGTAACCACCGAGGCCGACGCGCTGCAGGCTCGCTTCGACGAACTCGCCGCGCGGCTCGAACGCGAGACGGTTCGGGTCGACGAACTCGAGACACAGTTGCCCGAGCTCGTGACGGCCGAGGAAGCCTCGCTCGAAGCCGGTCGCCGACTCGCCGTCGCCCGCGCCGAGATCGAGGAGCGGGCTGCGATGGTTGGTTCGCTGCGCACCGAGGTCGGGGTCCGGGCCGCCAGTCTCGACGAACGACGCACGTCGCTCACCACCCGTCTCGCCGAACTCGACGAACGCCTCGAGCGCGACGCCGAGCAGCGTGCCGCTGCGGAGGGGCAGCGAATCGCACTCGACCGACGAGCGGCTGTGCTCGAACGCCTGATGGCTGCGGTCGAGCGGCGGGCTGGCGTCGTCGATCTCCGTCTCGCCGACGTGCGCGAGCGCCGTCACCGCCAGTCACAGGCCGCGCAGGAGATCACACAGCGTCTCGACGGCCTGCGTCGACGTCGAGGCGAGGCCGAGAAGCAGTTGGAGGGGTTGCGATCGGTGATGGCGAAGGCCGAGGTCGAGGAGGCCGAGCTCAGGACCCGCCTGCAGGCAACCGTCGACCGTCTTCGTTCCGACCATGATCTCGCTCCCGACGTTGCCGTGTCGGCGCCGTGCCCGGAGCTGCCGGACGGCATCGATCCGGGTCGTCGGGTCGACATGCTCGAGAGCGAGCTCGACATCATGGGTCCGGTCAATCCGCTCGCCCTTGAGGAGTATCAGGCGTTGCAGGAGCGGCACTCGTTCCTGCAGGGCCAGCTCGACGACATCCGGTCGACCCGCCGGGAGCTGTCGAAGGTGATCGCCTCGATCGACGAGGAGATCGTCACGGTCTTTGCCTCGGCGTTCGCCGACGTGTCGGTCAACTTCACCCAGCTGTTCGAGACACTCTTTCCCGGTGGTCAGGGCTCGATCTCGCTCACCACGCCGGACGACTTGCTCAACACCGGCATCGAGATCTCGGCGAAGCCGTCCGGCAAGAACGTCAAGAAGCTCTCGCTGTTGTCCGGTGGTGAGCGCACCCTCGTCGCCCTGGCGTTCCTGTTCGCCGTGTTCCGAAGCCGCCCGTCGCCGTTCTATGTCATGGACGAGGTCGAGGCCGCGCTCGACGACGTCAACCTTCACCGCTTCCTCTCGCTCGTCGAGGAGTTCCGGGCCGATGCCCAGCTGCTGCTCGTGAGCCACCAGAAGCGCACGATGGAGGCCGCAGACTGTCTCTACGGTGTCTCGATGAAGCCCGGTGGTTCGAGCCGGGTCGTCAGCGAGAAGGTCGCAGAGACCCTCGAAGCGACGCCGGCACCGGCGGCCTAGGTCGTGGACTTCGGCGTCTGCATTTTCCCAACGGCTGATGCGATGCATCCGGCCGAACTCGCTCGGGCGCTGGAGGAGCGTGGCTTCGAGTCGTACTGGGTCGCCGAGCACACCCACATCCCGGCCAGCCGACGGAGTCCGTGGCCCGGGGGTGCCGACCTGCCGCAGATGTACTACGAGACGATGGATCCGTTCGTGGCGCTCACCGCGGCGGCCACCGCCACCGAGAACCTCAAAGTCGGCACCGGGATCTGTCTTGTCGTAGAGCGCGATCCGATCACCACGGCGAAAGAGGTCGCCTCGATCGATCATGTTTCGAACGGTCGGTTCCTCTTCGGTGTCGGCGGTGGCTGGAACGCCGAGGAGATGGAAAACCACGGCACCGCGTTCGACACGCGCTGGAAGTTGATGCGCGAGCGCATCGAGGCGATGAAGACGATCTGGGCCGACGACCCGGCCGAGTACCACGGTGAGTTTGTCGACTTCGACCCGATCTTCTCCAAGCCTAAGCCCGTCCAAGCGCCCCACCCGCCGATCCATGTCGGTGGCGCCTCACCCTGGGGCCCGCGACGGGCCGCCCGCTACGGCGACGGCTGGATGCCGATCAATGGCCGGGGCGGCACGATCATGGACGATCTTCCCGTGCTGGCCGAGGAGTGCGAGAAGAACGGCCGTGACATCGCCGAGATCGAACTTTCGCTCTACATGGCGCCGGTGAACGCCGACGTGGCCAAGGAGCACGAGGAGGGCGGCGTCTCCCGCTTCATCTTCGGGTTGCCGCCGGCCGATGCCGAAACCCTGCTGCCGATGCTCGACAAGCAGGCCGAGGTCATCGCCGCCGTCAACGGCTGACCCACTGGAGGCGCTCGACCGACGGTCCGGAGACGCCGCGGGTCCATCCGGGCCCGTCGGGATCGGGAGGCCCTGTTCGGCGGTATCCGCCGCCCAGACGAGGGACTAGTCTGCGCCGCCATGCCCAGCGTTCCCGCCCGCGCCCAGGTTGTCATCGTCGGCGGCGGCATCGTCGGTGCCAGCATCGCCTATCACCTCACCCGCCGCGAGATCACCGATGTTGTGGTGCTCGAGCAGAACACCCTCACCGCCGGTACCACGTGGCACGCGGCGGGCCTGGTGAGCCAACTCAAGTCGACACAGTCACTCACCACGTTGGCGGCCTACTCGGCCCGCCTGTTCGAAGAGCTCGAGGACGAAACCGGCCAGGCCACCGGCTACCGCACGCCCGGTTCGATCCAGGTTGCCGACAATGAGCAGCGCTGGGAAGAGATTCGTCGTGGCGCGACGATGGCCGATGGGGTCGGCGTCGAATGCCGAGAGATCTCGATCGACGAGGCCGCCGAACGGTTCCCGCACATGCGCACCGACGATCTCGTCGGCGCCCTGTACATCCCGCGCGACGGCCAGACCTCGCCGGTCGACACCACGATGGCGCTCGCACGGGGCGCCAAGGCCCGAGGCGCAACGGTCATCGAGAACGTCGCCGTCACCCGACTGAAGACCAAGGACGGCAAGATCGCCGGTGTCGTCACCGAGCAGGGTGAGATCGAGGCGGAGATCGTTGTGCTCGCCACCGGCATGTGGACCCGCCACCTCGCAGCCCAGATCGGTGTGAACGTCCCGCTTCAGGCGTGCGAGCACTTCTACATCGTCACCGAACCGATCGAGGGAATGGAGATCGGCACGCCGACCCTGCGCGACCCGGGCAACTACACGTACTTCAAGGAGGAGACCGGGAAGATCATGGCCGGCTTCTTCGAACCTCGGGGCAAGGTCTGGCGCATGGACGAGATCGCCCGTGATTTCAGCTTCGGCACGTTGCCCGAGGACTGGGATCATGTCGGGCCGATCTTCGAGCGAGCGATCCACCGAGTGCCGGTCTTGGGTGAGGTCGGCCTCCAGTTGTTCTTCAACGGCCCCGAGGCGTTCACTCCCGATGGCGTCTTCTACATGGGCGAGGCTCCCGAGGTCGACAACTGCTATGTCGCCGCCGGTTTCAACTCGGTCGGGATCCAGTCCGCAGGCGGTGTCGGTTGGGCGCTCGCCGACTGGATCGCCGACAAGCACCCGCCGATGGATCTCAACTCTGTCGACATCCGCCGAGCGCAGCCCTTCCAGGCCGACGAGGCGTACCTGCAGGACCGGATCTCCGAGAGTCTCGGGCTTCTGTATGCGATGCACTGGCCGTTCCGGCAATACGAGTCGGCTCGAGGCATTCGCCTGTCGCCGTTGCACGATCGGATCGACGCTGCCGGCGCGGTGTGGGGTGAGACTGCCGGTTGGGAACGCCCCAACTGGTATGCCGACGAGGGCCAGGCCCGCGAGTACGAGTACTCCTACGGCAAGCAGAACTGGCACGACAACATGGTCCGCGAGTGCCGGGGGGTCCGTGAAGCCGTCGGCCTGTTCGACCAGACATCGTTCGCCAAAGCCCGTGTCGAAGGCCCCGACGCGCTTGCCGTGCTCAACCACCTCTCGGTTGCCAATATCGACGCCCAGATCAACAAGGCCGTCTACACACAGTGGTGCAATCACAAGGGCGGAATTGAGGCCGACCTCACCGTCACCCGCACGGGCCACGACACCTTCTTCGTCGTCACGGCGGCAGCCGCCGAGAACCGGGACTTCACATGGTTGCGGCGAGCGGCGAGCGGCAAGGACGCCACGATCACCAACGTCACCCACGACATCGCGATGCTCGGGCTGATGGGCCCCAACAGTCGCTCACTCCTCTCAGAGATTACCGACGCCGACCTCTCGAACGCCGGCATCGAGGATGGCGGGTTCCCGTTCGGTTGGAGCAGACAGATCGAGATCGCCGGTCGACCCGTGCTCGCGCTGCGCATGAGCTATGTCGGCGAACTCGGCTGGGAGCTGTACATCGCCAACGACGATGCCGGTGCTGTCTACGACGCGATCGTCGAGGCCGGTGCAGAACACGGTCTCGTGCATGCCGGCTTCCACGCCATGAATTCGCTTCGCCTTGAGGCGGGCATGCGTCACTGGGGTCACGACATCACCGACGAGGACACCCCAATCGAAGCCGGACTCGGTTTCGCCATCGACTGGGACAAGGGCGAGTTCCTGGGCCGTGATGCCCTGCTCGCCCAGAAGGATGCGCCCCGCTCGAAGCGACTGATCCAGTTCCGGATCGAAGACCCCGACCTGCTCACGTATCACGACGAGCCGATCTATCGCGACGGCATCGTCGTCGGGAGCACGTCATCGTCGATGTGGTCCGCGACCCAGGACCGCTGCTGCGCGATGGGATATGTCAGGCATCCCGACGGCGAGAGCATCGCCGCAGCCTGGCTCGACGAGGCAACGTGGGAGGTCAACATCGGTGGCCGGCTGGTTCCGTTGTCGACATCGATCCGTTCCTGGTACGACCCACAGAATCAGCGCCCCCATCTCGCCGTGTAGGTATGCAGATCCTCGGTGGCGAGCGGCGCCGACTGCAGATCGTCCGCTCGGCTCCGGGTAGCGAAGGAGGCAGCGGTACCGTCGGCGTGGTGCGCCGCCCCCTCCGCCTTCCCCTGATAGCGATCGGACTGATCGCGGGGTTCGTTGCGGCCGCCTGTACCTCCGTTCCACCCGAGGAACTCTCCGTGCCGTTGCCGACCACCACGGTCGATTCGGAGCCGGCGCCTGTGGCCGAGAAGGAATCAGAATCGACGGCCGAGTCCGACTCACCGCCCGACACGCCGGCGGTCGCCGGGGAATTGGCGATCGGGGGACTCGAGGGGATGGTCGTCGCCGATGCGTCGGGCGCCGTCGTCCGATCGGTCTTCCCGAGCGGTGTCGCAACCCAGCCCACCTGGTCGCGCGCCGGTGACCGGGCGATCTCGTTCGTGTCGTCGGCGACCGGAGGGTCGGTCGTCGTCTCCGCCGGCGACGACGCGTTCGCAGTCGGCGCTCGGCGGCCATACTTCTTTTTCTCGTGGAGCGGAGATGGGGCCTATGTCGCCGCGTTGGGGCCGGGCCCACGAGGTACGAGCCTCGACATCCTCACCCCCGAGGGGGAACTCGCGACCGACGCGACCATCGATACCGGGAGCTTCTATCTCGCCTGGGAGCCAGGTGGCGACGATCTCGTCGTCCATCTCGACGACGAGCTCTTCCTCCTTCGGGATCCGCAGGATCTGGAGATCCGTGAATCGCTGGGCGCGCCCGGCCAGTCCTTCCTTGCGCCGGTGTGGATTCCGGGAACCCGTCACGTCGTCATCGTCGACGATGACGACGACTCGGACGAGGGTCGTCTGACCCGACTCGACGTCGACGATCGCAGTGCGCAGGATCTTGGTCCGGTCCGGGGTGGTGTCGGGATGACGGTGTCGCCCGACGCGACTCGCCTCTTCGTGACCCACGGCGGTCCCGATTCCGACCGTGGCAACGAGATCGAGATCTCCAGTGGCAGCGCGAGCCGTCCGGTGCAGGAGACGCTCGCTGCGAGCGAGGTGATCGTGCTCGAGACCGGCGAACGCGCTGCCGTCAGCGACGAACCCTCGATCTGGGCGGAGTGGGCCCCTGACGGTTCGGCGCTCGCCGTGCTGCAGCCCGTGAGTCAGGGCGCACGCTGGCTGATCGCCGACGAGTTCGGGCTTCGCGAGCTCGGCACGATGCAGGCAACCGCGACCTTTCTTCGCAACTACCTCTTCTTCTCCTGGCAGTACGTCGAGTCACCGCGGATCTGGGCACCCGACGCCGACGCGATCGTCTACGCAGCGGTGGAAGCCGGAATTCCCGGGATTTACGTCCACCCGCTCACTGGCGAGCGGGTGCGTGTCAGTGACGGGGACGTTGCCTTCTTCGCCCCTCAACCCGACGGTGCCACCGTCCCGCCCGCTTGAGGCGACGGTCGTTCAGTCGAAGACGATCACCGAGCGGGCAACCTCGCCGGCCGACATCACCGCAAACGCCTCGTTGATGTCGTCGAGACCGACACGGGCGGTGACCATGTCGTCGAGATGGAGCTTGCCGCTGAGGTAGAACTCCACGAGTTGGGGCATGTCCTCGCGAAAGCGATTCGATCCCATGTTCGACCCGGTGAGCGTCTTCTCCATCAGCAGCGCTTCGGCATCGATCTCGAGCTTCTGGCCCTGCGGCACCATGCCGATCACGACTGCGGTGCCTCCGTAGCGGATCATCTCGTACGCCTGTTCGGCGGTCTCTTTGCGGCCGACGGCCTCGAAGGCGAAGTCGGCGCCCTGGTTCGTGAGCGCACGCACCGCTGCGACGGGATCCTCGACCGAGGCGTCGACGACATGGGTGGCACCGAAGTTGCGAGCAGCGGCGAGTTTCTCACTGCTGACATCGACGGCAATGATCGTTCCCGCACCGGCGATCGCTGCACCGTTCAGTGCGGATAAGCCGATGCCGCCGCACCCGATGACGACGACCGATGCGCCCACGGGAATCCGTGCGGTGTTGACGACTGCGCCGAAGCCGGTCATCACGGCGCAGCCGATCAGGGCGCCGCGGTCGAGCGGCATGTCGTGCCGGACCTTCACGCAGGCGCGTTCGTGCACGAGCATCGCTTCGGCGTAGGAAGCAAGGTTGTAGAGCTGCGTGATCGGCTCGCCTTTTTGTGAGAGGCGGGGAGGTTGCCCGGGGGAGCGCCAGGTCTCGGTGCTCTCACACAGCACTGGTCGTCCGGCCGTGCAGTTGCGGCAGACCCCGCAGAAGGCCGACATGCAGGTGATGACGTGGTCGCCGGGCTCGACATAGGTGACGTCGGGACCGACTGCCTCGACGACGCCGGCCGACTCATGGCCGGGCACGCATGGCATCGGGGTGTGATAGAGCCCCTCGATGAAGTGGAGATCGGAGTGGCAGACCCCGGCGGCCGTCGTGCGGATCCGGACCTCGCCGGGACCCGGGTCGTCGATGTCGATCTCTTCGATCGTGAGCGGTGCACCCGCCTGTCGGAGGACAACGGCTCGCATGATCAATCCTTCCTCACCAGGGGTGGGGTCTCGTTGCCGCCGGTCAGCGTGTTCCAGAACATGGCTTCGACGGAGGATCGATCGCCGGAGTCGACGAATGGATCGGTGGGCGCGGCCATCGCTGGATCACAGCAGTCCAGCGCAGCCGACGCAACCGCCGGGTATCCCCGAACCTGCGTACGACCCGACCAACGAGGCGATCCGCGCCTGACCGGAACCGGTCGTCCATCAATCTTCAGTACCGGTGAGACGTTCACATTCAGCAGTGAGGCGTCGATGTTCTAGAGTCACGATTGCACATCGGCGCCGAGCGCCCGACCGTCCGGGAGGACACCCATGAAGATCGTGGTCGATTTCGATCTCTGCGAGAGCAACGCAGTCTGCATGCAGATCGCACCCGACGTGTTCGAGGTCCGCGACGACGACTTCCTCTACCTGCTCAACGAGAACCCCGACGAGAGCGATCGTGAGCGGATGGAGGAGTGCGCCCAGCGCTGCCCGAAGCAGGCGATCTTGATCGAAGACTGATCGAGCCGGATGGCTGCACAATCGATCCACATCGTCGGCGCGTCGCTCGCCGGCGTCCGCGCGGCCGAGGCGCTGCGGCGCCGCGAGTTCGACGGCCGCATCGTGTTGATCGGCGATGAGCCCCACCGGCCCTACGACCGTCCACCCCTGTCGAAGCAGGTGCTCGCCGGCGATTGGGACGCCGACCGCATCGAGCTGACGAAACCCGAGAAGTTCGCCGCGCTCGATCTCGAGCTGCGGCTCGGTGTTCGAGCCACGGGATTCGATCTCGCCACCCGAACCCTCTCGACGTCTGACGGTGACGACATCGTCGACGCGATGGTGATCGCCACCGGCGCCCGCTGCCGCACCCTGCCCGGTACCGACGACATGGCGGGCGTGCATGTCCTTCGAACCCTCGATCACACGCTCGCACTGCGGGCAGAGCTCGACGCCGGTCCGTCGCGAGTCGCGGTTGTCGGTGCAGGCTTCATCGGCGCAGAGGTCGCCGCCACCTGTCGGGGGCGTGGTCTCGACGTCACCATGATCGATCCCATGCCTACGCCGCTCGGTCGAGTCCTGGGGGAGGAGATCGGTTCGCTGATGGCCGATGTCCATCTCGAGCATGGCGTCGACCTTCGCACCGGCGTCGGTGTCGATCGGCTCGAGGCCGAGGGTGGCCATGTCACTCGTGTTGTGCTCTCCGACGGCGCGGTCGTCGAGGCCGACGTCGTCGTGATCGGCATCGGAGTCATCCCCAACACCGAGTGGCTCGAGGGATCGGGCCTCACCATCGACAACGGTGTCGTCTGCGATGCGACGATGCTGGCGGCTCCCGGCATCACAGCCGCAGGCGATGTGGCCCGTTGGCCCAATGGCCGCTTCGACGAGGTGATGCGCATCGAGCACTGGGACAACGCGATCGAACAGGGCGTCCACGCTGCCGAGCGACTGCTGGTCGACGATGCCGACGCGCTGCCGTTCGAACCAGTTCCGTGGTTCTGGTCCGATCAATACGACCGCAAGTTGCAGATGGCAGGCCGGATCGGCCCGGCGGACGACATCCATCTCGCCACCGGTTCGTTCGAGGAGCGACGTTTTGCCCAGCTTCACGGTCGCGACGGGCGACTGGTCGGTGTGCTCGGCCTCAACCGGCCCCGTCACGTCATGCAGTACAAGACCATGATCCAGAACGGCGCGTCGTTCGAGGACGCGGTCGCCGCCGAGATCTAACCGGTGGGCACCACGGCAACGGTGCTCGTCGCCTTGGCCGGTGTCGCTGCGCTCGTCGACTGGTGGGGCGTGGCCAGGGGACGTCTCGGTGTCGAGTTCATCGCCAAGCCCCTCGTCGTCATCGGCCTGATCGGTGCGGCGCTGGCCGTGGACACCGGCGACGGTGTGGTGCGAGGGCTCGTCGTCGCCGCGCTCGGTGCGTCACTGGTCGGCGATGTGGTGTTGATGACTCCCGACGCCCGGTTCGAGGCAGGTGTTTTCGCCTTCCTCGTCGCGCATGTGCTGTACATCACCGCCTTTCTCGAGACCGGCGGACTCGACGTCGGCGCTGGGGTCGCCGCCGCCGTGCTGATCATCGGGATCGGGTTCGGAGCGGTGCCGCAGATCATTGCCGGGGCCCGGTCACGCGGTCCCGCCATCCAGACGGGGGTGACGGTCTCCCTTGCAGTGATCGCCGTGACGGCGGTGCTGGCGGCCGCCACGGGGGCGCTGACGGCGATGATCGCCGGGGCACTGCTCCTCACCTCGGATGCCTTGCTGGGATGGAATCGGTTTGTCGAGCGGGCCCCAGGTGGGAGGGTCCTCGTGCACGTCACCAATCACGCCGCTCAGCTCGGATTTGTTCTCTGGCTCACCGGCTGACTGCGTTCGACATCGTCGTTGCGGTCGAGACGCACGTCCGCATCGGATTTCCCCGCCGCTATCCTAAAGATGTCCCGAAATCGGGAACCGCTGCCCCGTACGCACTGCGGCGTGGGCGGCCGGGTACGACACCCAACGAAAGACACGATTTCACATGGCTACCAATCTGCGCCCGAAGTCTGAGACCATCGCCGATATGGCGAAGGCGTTCGAACTCAGCGAGAACGACACCGGATCTCCCGAGATCCAGATCGCGCTTCTCTCTGAGCGCATCAACCACCTCACCGAGCATCTGAAGACCCACAAGAAGGATCATCACAGCCGGCGAGGCCTGCTGATGCTCGTCGGTCGGCGCCGTCGTCTCCTCGACTATGTCAAGGACAACGACATCGAGCGGTACCGTGCGGTGATCGCACACCTCGGTCTGCGACGCTGAAATGATGTTGGGGCGGTCCTCCTGGGCCGCCCTTTCGGTTTCCGCCGGGACGTGCCCGGCGAAAGCCCGACGAATCCCAGTAGCAGGAATGTCCTGCGAACAAACCGAACACATGGCAGTTGGTGCTAGTCGTGAGTTTCTGATCTCGTAACCCCGCTGAGGGTGGGGGTTCCGGGCCAAACGGGTCCGGTGAAGGTCAGAGGTTCTCGACTGGGAACTGGCAGTCGTGTGTTCGTCTCAAGGAAAGACAACACATGACCGAAACTACTTCCGTCACCGGCGCGTTCACGCGCGGCGAGGGCAAGGACGCCACCTTCGAGGTCGGCAAGTTCGCGCCGCTCGCCGGCGGTTCAATCACCGCTCGGATGGGCGACACCGTCGTCCTCGTCACCGCCACCGGCGCCAAGTCAGCCCGTCCCGGCGCCGACTTTTTCCCGCTCACTGTCGATATCGAAGAGCGCATGTACGCCGCGGGCAAGATTCCCGGCTCGTTCTTCCGTCGCGAGGCTCGGGCCGGCGAGCAGGCGATCCTGACCTGTCGTCTCATTGACCGTCCGCTGCGTCCGGCCTTCCCCGACGGGTACCGCAACGAGGTTCACGTCGTCGGCACCGTGCTCGGCGCGGATCAGGAGAACCCCTACGACGTGCTCGCCCTCAACGCAGCGTCGCTCGCCCTGAGCCTGTCGCCCGTCCCGTTCGATGGCCCTATCGGCGCGGTTCGTATGAGCTGGTCGCCTGAAGGTGAATGGATCCCCTTCCCGACCTACGAAGAGTCCGACGAGTCGGCCTTCGAGATGGTCGTAGCCGGTCGGATGGCCGACGACGATGTCGCCGTGATGATGGTCGAGGCTGGTGGTACCGGAAACTCGTGGAACCTCTACGAGAACGGCACACCGAAGGTCGACGAGGACGTCCTCGCCGGTGGCCTGGAGGCCTGCAAGGTCTGGATCCGCGAGATGATTGAGCTGCAGCAGCAGGCGATCGACGCGGCGGGCCCCATCGAGAAGATGAACCCACCCGTGGTCACCGACTACAGCGACGAGATCCTCGCCGCCGTGCAGTCAGCTGCCACCGACCGCATTGCCGAGACCCAAAAGATCGCTGACAAGACGACTCGCCAGGACACCGAGTCTGAGCTGAGTGCTGCGGTTGTGGCTGAACTCCAAGGCCAGTTCGCCGACACCGAAGACGCCGAGAAGCAGATCAAGAACGCGATCCGCTCGGTAACCAAGGCCGTCGTCCGTAAGCGCATTGTTGAAGAGGGCATCCGTATCGACGGTCGCAAGGCCAACGAGCTGCGTCACGTGTCGAGTGAGGTTGGTGTCATTCCGACCGCGCACGGCTCGGGCCTCTTCCAGCGTGGTGAAACCCAGGTTCTGAACTTCACGACACTCGGCATGGGCCGCAGCGACATGATGATCGACGACCTGTCGCCGCTCGAGAAGAAGCGCTACTTCCATCACTACAACTTCCCACCGTTCTCAACCGGTGAGACCGGCTTTATGCGCGGTCCGAAGCGTCGCGAGATTGGCCACGGTGCCCTCGCCGAGCGTGCGGTGTTCCCGGTTGTCCCGAGCTTCGAAGAGTGGCCCTACACCGTCCGTACCGTCTCCGAGGTCATGGCCTCGAACGGTTCCTCGTCGATGGGTTCGGTCTGTGGCTCAACTCTTTCGCTAATGGACGCTGGTGTGCCGATCAAGGCGCCCGTTGCAGGTATCGCCATGGGCCTCGTGCACGCCGAAGGCGAGTACGTCACCCTCACCGACATCCTCGGGGCCGAGGATGCGTTCGGCGACATGGACTTCAAGGTCGCCGGTACCACCGACTTCGTCACGGCTCTTCAGCTTGATACGAAGATCTCTGGTATCCCAGCCAACGTCCTCGCTAGCGCTCTGGCGCAGGCCAAGGAAGCCCGCCTTGACATCCTCGACGTGATGGCCGAGGCCATCGCCGAGCCTCGTCCCGAGGTCCGAGACACCGCCCCAAAGATCGAGAGCTTTGAGATCCCGATCGACAAGATCGGTGAGGTCATCGGCCCGAAGGGCAAGGTCATCAACACCATCCAACAAGAGACCGGAGCGGATATCTCTGTCGACGACGACGGCATGGTGGGCATCGTGGCGATTGCGAGCACCGACAACGCGAAGGTCGCTGAGGCCAAGCGTCAGATCGAGCTGATCCTCGATCCGCCGACCGCCGAGGTCGGGGCCGAGTACGCCGGCCGTGTCGTGAACATCACCAAGTTCGGCGCGTTCGTGAACATCCTTCCCGGCCGCGACGGCCTGCTGCACATCTCCAAGATCGGTGGCAGCAAGCGCATCGACAAGGTCGAGGACGTACTCGAGCTCGGTCAGGAAGTCCAGGTCGTGGTCGAAGACGTCGACCCGAACGGCAAGATCTCGCTCAAGCCGCTCGGTGCCGGTCCGGAGGCCACCGGTGGCGATGCCGCCGAAGCGTCCGACGACGCCCCCGCTGAAGCTTCCGGTGACCGTGAGTCGGTCTCGTTCGAGTCCGCCTTTGACTCCGACCTCGCTGACGAGTTCGGTGATCTCGGTCCCGAGGCCCAGCGTCGCTCCGGCGGTGATGGTGGTGGCCGTGGCCGCGGCCGTGGTGGTCGCGGTCGCCGGTGACGGTCGGCCAAACGGGAGGACTCGCAACGTCGTCTGAGGACGACACTGCGATCCGAATCTCTCGACTCGACGGCGGCCTTCGGGTCGTCACCGAGTCCATGCCCCGGTCGCGATCCGTCGCGGTCGGGGCATGGATCGGAGTCGGCAACCGCGACGAACCCGCCGAGTTGGCGGGCGTCTCGCACTTCCTCGAACACCTGCTGTTCAAGGGGTCGTCGACCCGATCCGCACAGGACATCGCTCAGGGCATCGATGCCGTGGGCGGTGATCTCAACGCGTTCACGTCGAAGGAGTACACCGCGTTCCACGCCCGGGTTCCTGCCTGGGAACTCGACTTCGGCCTCGACACCCTGCTCGACGTTCTCGTCGATCCGGGGTTCACCGAGACCGAACTCGACGCCGAACGTCAGGTGATTCTCGAAGAGCTCGCATGGAGCACCGATACGCCCGACGATGTCGTCCACGGCGTCCTCGCCGAGAGCTTGTTCCCGGGCCACCCGCTCGGTTGGGAGGTGCTCGGCACCGCCGACACCGTGCAGGCGATCGACGCTGCGCAGGTTCGGGCGTTCCACGAACGCTGGTACCGGCGGTCGAACATGGTGATCGCCGTGGTCGGCCCGGTCGACCACGACGAGATCGTCGCCCGGGTCGATACCGCACTCGCCGTCGTCGGCGAGGGTGAGCGCCCGGTTCGGGCAGCACCGCCGCCCGAGATCGTGCCTGAGGTCGTCACGCCGCGTTCGATCGAGCAGATGCACCTCGCCCAGGGATGGCGCACCGGTGGCCTGCACAGCCCTGATCGGTATGCGCTCGCCGTGGCCACCCAAGTGTTGGGTGGTGGCTGGTCGAGTCGCCTGTTCCAAGAGGTTCGCGAGAAGCGGGGCCTGAGCTACAGCGTCTTCGCCTCGGTCGGCTCGTTCGCCGACAGCGGCATGATGTCGGTCTACGCCGCCACGGCGCCCGAACGTCTCACGGAACTGCGAACCGTGATCGATGCCCAACTCCACGATCTCGCCACCAATGGCCCGGGCCAGCGAGAACTCGACGTGGCACGCGGCGGGTTCGAGGGCGCCACGGTGCTCGGGCTCGAGGACACCGGCAGCCGGATGGCCCGCCTTGCGACCAATGTCTTGTTCCGCGACCGAGTCGTCGGCGTCGACGAATACCTCGACGCGGTTCGGGAGGTCACGGCTGCGGACGTGCAGCGGGTACTCGCCGAGGTGCTCGATGGGGCACTGGCGGTGAGCATCGTCGGCCCCGGCTGAACTCGGCACAAACAACCCACGGTCGGTACCGTCGCGTCACGATCGAACGTCTCGAGAGGAAGTTCTTCATGGCTCGTAACGCCATCCTTGCCGGCGCCACCCTGGTGATCGTCGGCATCGTCGTCACCATCGCCTCGGACTCCGAGAGCGTCACCTCACTGATCCCTGCCTTCGTCGGGGCGGTGTTCGTCGGGCTCGGCCTGCTCGCACGCGCCAAGCCCGATCTCAACCACCACGTGATGCACGCAGCCGCCGGCCTCGCCTTGCTGGGCGTGCTCGGAAGCCTCGGGTCGGCGGTCGGACGCGGAAGTGTGGGCTGGGCGCTGGTCGCACAGCTCGCCACCGTGGTGATCCTCGGCGGCTTCCTCTACCGAGCGGTGCAGTCGTTCCGGGCGGCTCGTCTGGCCCGCGAGGCCGGCGCCGCGTGATGCTCCGGGCTCAGATGCCCGGCTTCCAGATCATGATGACGAGCTGCACGACGAACAGCAGCGTCAGCACGTTGCCGCCCACCTGCAGCTTGCGCTCCGCCGAGGCATCGCCGGCGGCCACACCCTTCTCGCCCGGGCGCACCAGGGCGTGAAGCACGCCGTTCATCGCGATCCAGACGATGACGGCAGCAACCAGCCAGCCCTGCCGCACCTTGTAGACCTCGTCGCTCATGCCGGCGACGCCGAACCCGAGCAGGCCCGAGATGATCAGGGAACTGCCATAGATCCGCATCGTGTTCTCGGCGATGTACCCGAAGACTGCAGGCCGCTCGGTGCCGCCGGCGTTGCGTATCGAGGTCGACAGGACGGGATGCGCGATCGCTGGGGCGAACGCCACGAAGCCCGTCAGGACGTGCAGGAGAAGCATGATGTTGTACGGCGTGTCGCCGATCGCTGCGAACATGCCGGGGACCGTACTGGATCTCGCCACCGACGGTGGCGGTCTCGGGCCTAACCTGCAGACATGATCCGTGTAGGAGTTGTCGGAGCCGCAGGGAAGATGGGCGAGGAGGTTTGTCGCGCCATCAACGCCGATCCGGGCACCGAACTGGTGGCCCGTATCGACCTCGACGACTCCCTCGATCAGTTGACCGAGCAGCGAGCCGACGTTGTCGTCGACTTCACCGTGCTCGATGCTGCACGGGAGACGCTGCACTTCGCGGCCGCCAACGGCATCCACGCCGTCGTCGGCACGACCGGGTTCAGCGACGAGGATCTCGAGTCGTTTCGGGCTGCGTTCACGGCGTCGAACGCCCTGATCGCGCCGAACTTCGCGATCGGTGCGGTGCTCATGATCCGCATGGCCGAGCTTGCCGCTCCGCACTTCGAGACGGCCGAGATCATCGAGTTCCACCACAACGCCAAAGTCGACGCCCCGTCCGGTACCGCCACCCACACCGCTGAACGGATGGCGGCCGCCTCCGGTGAGTGGGCCGATGACCCGACGACGCACGAGGTGTATCCCGGTGCTCGGGGCGGGATCGGGCCGGCCGGCATCCGGGTGCACGGGGTGCGCATGGTGGGCGCAGTCGCCAACCAGGAGGTCATCCTCGGCACCACCGGGCAGACCCTGACGATCCGTCATGACACCGTCGATCGCACCTCCTTCATGCCTGGAGTTCTCGTCGGCGTGAAGCGGATTGCAGAGTTTCCTGGTGTCACCATCGGCCTCGACACCTATCTCGGCCTCTGACCCGACGGCATGCGGATGTTCCTGACGCCCAAGTGGCTCGCATCGCATGCCTTCGTGGCCACGATGCTCGTCGTCATGTTGGCGGCCGGGTTCTGGCAGTTGGATCGGCTTGATGCTCGCAAGGCCTCCAACGAGGAGATCCGCACGGCCTCGGAGTCGCCGGCACTGCCGGTCGAAGACCTCCTTGCGCAGGTCGGTGCCGGTCAGGACGTCCTTGATCAGACCGCAGTCACCGCCACCGGTCGGTTCCTCGACGAGCCGGGACTGTTGGTCGCGAACCGCACCTTCGACACCGAGCCGGGCTTTTGGTTCGTGGCACCGCTCGAGCTCGATGACGGCCGCATCTTCCTGGTGAGCCGAGGCTGGATCCCGCGCGACGTAGCGGCGGGTCAGAGCCAACAGCAGATCGAAGCCGTCGACGGTCGCGTGACCGTCACCGGGCGTCTGTTCGCAAGCGTGGATGGCGGTCGGCTCGGGTCGCCGGTCAACGGTGTGCCTCAGGTGAGTCGGCTCGACCTCGACACCGCCCAGGATGCAATCGGGCTGGAGGTCGTCGACCGCTGGGTTCAAGCAGAGGACCCGGACTGGCGTCGTGGGGTCATCCCGATCCCGGTGCCACGCCCCACGCTCGACGAAGGGCCACACCTTTCCTATGCCTTCCAGTGGTTCTTCTTCTCGGCGTCGACCGTGATCGCCTACGCATTGATCCTGCGGCGCCGACGGGCCGACGCGGCAATCCCACGAAACGACCAGTGAGCGACCTCGGCCTCCTCACAATGTTGGCGGTACGGCTCCGCAGCCGAGGCACGGCCGCAGTGATCGTCGAGACGGTCGTCGAACTCCACGCCGGAGATGGCACCGACCTTTCGGCGCACGTCGATCGCATCCTGGCAGCCGCCGTCGACGATGGCAGGGTGCGGCGACGAGGTGAGGAGGGCCGTCACTCGTTGACCCCCGCCGGCGAGGCCGAACTGAACGCCCTGCTCGCCGCCGACCTCGTCGGACCGGATCGGGCGGATGCCGCCACGGCCTACGAAGCGTTCCTGCCGATCAACCGCCGGTTCCTGGCGTCCGTAGTGGGGTGGCAGGACGGGCTGGTCGAGCTGGAGACCTTCCTTGCGTTGATCGACGAGGTGGTACCAATCCTCGACTCGCTCACCGGGCTCCGGGCTCGGTTCGGTGGGTATGCACCTCGGTTGGTGGGCGCGGTCAGTGAGGCCGTCGACGACCCGGCATGGGTCGACGCCCCCGGGCTCGATTCGATCCACACCGTCTGGTTCGAACTGCACGAGCACCTGCTCGCCAGCCTCGGCCGTGCTCGCGTCGACGAGCGCTGAGCGTCGATCTCGCAGTACGCCGAAGGGTCAGCGCGGTGGCCGCAGGATCAGAACGGGGGTCTTCGCCTTGTACGCCTCGTACGCCTCCTGGCCGCCCCACTCCCGGTCGGATCGACGTTCGAGCATGGGCACGCCGCTCACGAAGTTGAGCAGCACGAACACGAAGACCGGGGAGACGAGGGTGGCGTACTGCCAACCCTGCAGGACGGGCGCCGCCACGATGGCGACCCCGAGCCAGAGGGTGATCTCGCCGAAGTAGTTGGGGTGGCGACTCCACGCCCACAACCCGACGTCGATGAACCGACCTCGATTGGTCGGATCGGCGCGGAAGGCCGATTTCTGTCGGTCGGCGGTGACCTCGATCGCAAAGCCGATGAGCCATACGACGAGACCGATGATCCCGACCAGGCCGAGGTCTGCCTTGGCGCCGGAGGTCATCGCTGCGAGCGCGGCGCCGGCGGTGAGCGTGACCCAGAGGGCCTGCAGCATCCAGGCCATCGAGAAGCGCAGACCATCGAGTTTGATCTTGTCGAAGCGGCCGTCGCCACCATCTCGGGTGACCCGCCGGAACAAGAAGGAGCCGAGCCGAGCCGCCCAGAGCACGATCATGGCGGTGAGCAGCACGGTGCGCAGGTCGCGGTCCGTGGTGGTCGCGAGGGCGACGAGCGTGACGGTGAGGTACGTCAGCGACCCGGTGAGGTCGTAGTAATGCTCGGTCTTGGCAAGGAACGACGGCACGAAGACGGCGATGTTCACCACGAAGGCGATGATCACCAACCAGGCGAACGTGGGCAGGCCGCCGAGTTCCTCGCCGCCGTCGCCTCCAAGGGTGGAGATGATCGAACCGAGGACAGCAGCGACGACGATGCCGATCACGGCATTGCGGCGGGCGTTGGTCATGGCGGGCATCGTAGGTGGCTACGACGAGGTCGTCCCGCGTGGATGCGTCTGATCATCCGAACGTGACGGAGTGGCCCGGTCGCGGCCGCGGTGCGAAGATCGCCGTCATGGCCCAGCTTTCCGAATCCGTCAGTCTCGACACCACCGACTCGTCGGTCGCCGTCCTCACCGTCGACAATCCACCGGTCAACGCGCTCAGCTGGCATGTCCGTCAAGGGATCTTCGACGGGTTGATCCAGGCGTTGGCCGACGGCGCGTCGGCCATCGTGCTGATCTGCGCAGGCCGCACCTTCATCGCCGGCGCCGACATCAGCGAGTTCGGGGGAACGGCCCCGAAGGCGGCCAGCCTCGCCGACATGCAGGAGGTCATGGAGAACTCACCGATTCCGGTCGTGGCGGCGATCCACGGAACGGCCCTCGGCGGTGGTCTCGAGGTTGCCCTGTGCGCCCACTACCGGGTCGGCCTCGCCTCGTCGAAGTACGGCCTTCCCGAGGTCAACATCGGTCTCTTGCCCGGTGCCGGCGGGACACAGCGTTTGCCTCGATTGATCGGCGTGCCCAAGGCCCTTGAGACAATGACCTCCGGTCGTCACCTTCCCGCCTCCGAAGCAGCGGCCGACGGCCTGATCGACGAGGTCGTGGACGGGGACTGGGAGGCGCTGCGAGCGGCGGCGATCTCGTTCGCCGAGCGGGCCGTCGCGGAATCGCTGCCGCTGGTGAAGGTGCGTGATCGCGATGATCAGGTCACCGATGTCGACCCCCAGATCTTCGCCGACTTCCGCGCGAAGATCGCCCGCAAGACCCGTGGCTTTCTCGCCCCGGAGTACAACATCCGATGCATCGAGGCCGCGGCCAGCCTGCCGTTCGATGAGGGCATCAGGGTGGAGGCCACGCTCTTCATGGAGCTCATGACGGGCCCCCAGTCCGCTGCGCAGCGCTACGCCTTCTTCGCCGAACGCCAGGCGAACAAGATCCCCGACATCGCCAAGGACACGCCCACGGTCGACGTCCAAAAAGCCGGTGTGCTCGGTGCCGGCACGATGGGCGGTGGCATCGCGATGAACTTCGCCAACGCCGGCATCCCGGTCACGGTCGTCGAACGCGATGACGCCTCGCTCGAACGGGGCCTCGGTGTCGTGCGCAAGAACTACGAGCGGTCGGCGAGCCGGGGCTCGATCCCGGCCGAGGCCGTCGAGCAGCGCATGGGCCTGATCACCGGCTCGACCGATAAGAACGACTTCGCCGACTGCGACATCGTCATCGAGGCCGTCTTCGAGGACATGGAGCTCAAGAAATCGATCTTCACCGAACTCGACCAGATCTGTAAGCCCGGGGCGATCATGGCGTCGAACACCTCGGCCCTCGATGTCAACGAGATCGCCTCCGTGACCAGCCGTCCCGAGTCGGTGATCGGTATGCACTTCTTCTCGCCGGCCAATGTGATGAAACTCCTCGAGAATGTGCGTGGGGATGCGTCGTCCGACACCGTGGTCGCCTCGGCGATGGCGATCGGCAAGCGGATCGGCAAGGTCGGCGTGATGGTGGGAGTCTGCAACGGCTTCGTCGGCAACCGCATGCTGTTCATGCGCGGCGCCGAAGCCGACCGCATGTTGATGGAGGGCGCTACCCCCGCCCAGATTGACAATGTGCTCTTCGAGTTCGGCTTCCCGATGGGCCCGTTCTCGATGAGTGATCTCGCCGGCCTCGATATCGGCTGGAAAGCAGAGAAGAGCACCTCGTCAACGGTGCGCGAACTCATGTGCGAAAGCGGGCGCCGCGGCCAAAAGAACGGCATGGGCTATTACCGCTACGACCCGGAGACCCGGGCCGCCACACCCGACCCCGAGGTCGAGGAGATGATTCGGCAGTTCGCCATCGACCGTGGCCATGAACAGCGCGAGGTCACCGATCAGGAGATCCTGGAGCGGCTGCTCTACCCGATGATCAACGAAGGAGCGAAGATCCTCGACGAGGGCATCGCCATTCGTGGCAGCGACATCGACGTGGTGTGGGTCAACGGGTACGGCTGGCCGGTCTACCGGGGCGGCCCGATGCACTGGGCCGACTCGGTCGGCCTCGCCGAGATCGCAGCCAAGATTGCCGACTACGGCGAACGCCTCGGTGGTCGTCATTGGGATCTGTCACCGCTGCTCGAGCGGCTCGCCGCCGAGGGTGGTTCCCTCGCCGGGCACCAGAACGGCTGACCCGCTGATCCGCTAGGGCCAGGCGAGGCCGCGCCGGATCACCATGTTTCGCCATGGCTTCACGCGCTCCGACACCCAGTCCTCGGCGCCGTGGCCGAGCATCGACCGCAGCGATTCGTTGAGGGTGTGCATCAACGTCCGAGGATCGTCCGGTTCGTAGGTGGGGTCGAGCATCCGGGCGATCAGGTGCATCTCGACCGCAACGAAGGTGGCGAGATCCGAGGCGGTGCGGGCGACCGGGTAGATCGCCTCGACGTCGAGGTCGGGATCGGTCCGGAGTCGAGCAAGCAGGCTCGCCGAGTCGTCGCCGAAGCGTTGCGCCGCAGTGGCCGGTTCGAGTTCGGCGATCTTGGCTTCGATCGCGTCGGCGGCCGGATCGAGCGCCGTGGAATCCGCGGCCGATACGGCGTCGAGCACGGCGTGGTTGGCCGCGACGAAGGCGGCGGCGAATCGGATCGCGTCGGCTCTCGTGTTGGGCAGGTTGGCGTTTGCCGGCGCAGCGCGGCGACGGAGCAGTCGGCGCCGCGCAAAGCGGACAACCGGTTCGTCGAGCGTGTCGGCATCGATGACAGCGCTCGCCCGATCGATCACGGCTTGGCGGCCCTCGGTGAACACGGCTTCCGCAGCGAGCATGGCGGCGATCGTACGGGCGATCTTGCGCACTGGGTCGGCTCTCGGCTGACTCCGTGGCAGCATTGGGGCCATGACGACTGCCATTGCCACCTTCGGACGGGTGCTGACCGCCATGGTCACGCCGTTCGACGCTGACGGATCGCTCGACCTCGACGGTGCCGTGAAGCTGGCCACCTACCTCACCACGGAAGGTGGGAACGACGGTCTGATCATCGCGGGCACCACCGGCGAGAGCCCCACCCTCACCCACGATGAGCAGATCGAGCTGATCGGTGCCGTGGCCGAGGCGATCGACGGGCCGGTCGTCGCCGGTGCCGGCAGCAACGACACCCGGGCCGCCGTCGAACTCACCGAACGAGCAACCGCAGCGGGCGCCGCCGGCCTCCTCCACGTGACGCCCTACTACAACCGTCCATCGCAGGCCGGCCTGCTCGATCACTTCAAAGCCTGTGCCGCTGCGACCGACATGCCGGTGCTGCTGTACGACATCAAGGGTCGCACCGGTCGTCCGATCTCGATGGAGACGATGCTCGAACTGTTCGAGACCGTCGACAACATCATCGGGGTGAAGGACGCCAACGGTGACCCGGCCCAGACTGCCACGCTCTTGTCGCTCGCCCCGCCCGACACCGAGGTGTACAGCGGTGACGACCCACTCACCCTCACCCTGCTCGCCACCGGTGCCGTCGGCACGATCGGCGTGGCCACACACTGGATCGGCAACGAGACCCAGCAGATGATGGATGCGTTTTTCGGCGGCGACATGGCCAAGGCGATCGAACTCAACCGCCTCATGATCCCGAGTTACTCGTTCGAGACTGGCGATCTCGCTCCCAACCCGATCCCGACCAAGGCCATGCTGCGGCTCATGGGGCTGCCGGCTGGCCCGACCCGTCCGCCGATGGGGCCCGAGCCGGAGTTCGTCGAGATCGAAGCCAAGGCCGTGCTTGCCGGCCTCGGTCGGAGCTGAGCGCCGGATGGCCGCACCGGTCACGATCACGTTCCTGGGCGGGCTCGGCCAGATTGGCCGGAACTGTGCGGCCATCGAAACCGAAGGACGCATCGTCGTCCTCGATTGCGGCCAGATGTTCGGTGGCGACGACCTCCCTGGGGTCGACGCTGTCCTGCCCGATCTGTCGTATCTGATCGAGAACGCCGACCGGGTCGACGCCGTCATCGCGACACACGCCCATGAGGACCACATCGGGGCGCTGCCATACCTGCTGACCCACATGTCGTTGCCGATCTACGGCTCGCCGTTCACCCTCGGCATGATCGACCACAAACTTCGCGAGCGGGGTCTGCAAAAGCACGCCGAACTGCGGCCGGTGCACGACGGTGACCGGATCGACATCGGTCCGTTCGACTGCGAATTCCTCCCGGTCACCCACTCGATCCCCTCGGGCAACATCACGGCGTTCCACACCTCGCAGGGCGTGATCCTGCACTCGAGCGACTTCAAGCTCGACCTCACCCCGGTCGATGGGCGCCGCACCGACCTCAGCCGTATCGGCGCCCTCGCCCACGATCCTGGCATCCGACTGTTGATGGCTGACTCCACCAATGCGGATTCGCCGGGCGCTTCCCGCTCCGAGACGGAGGTCGGTCGCAATCTGGCCTCGTTGATTCGCGGGCAGGAGGGTCGTCGGGTCATCGTGGCGTCGTTCGCCAGTCATATCCATCGGCTTCAGCAACTCGCTGATGCCGCGGTCGAGAACGATCGGGTGGTGGTCACGCTCGGGCTCTCGATGCGCCGCAACGTCAAGCTGGCCCGGGACGTCGGCATCCTGCGGATTCCCGACTGGGCGCTGCGCGACATCGAAGACCTCGACGATCTCGATCCCGAGCAGACCTTGATCGTGTGCACCGGGTCGCAGGGCGAGCCTCGAGCTGCGCTCACCCAGATGGCGATCGGCCAGAGCAAGTGGCTCAAGCTCGACGACAACGACACGGTGGTCTTCAGTTCCCACCCGATCCCGGGCAACGAGGCGGCGGTCGCCTCCGTGCGCAACGGGCTCGCTCGGCACGGCGTCCGGGTCTTCCACTCGGGGATGGTCGACGTCCACACCTCGGGACACGGCAAGCAACAGGAACTGAAGACGCTCCACTCGGTTGCGGTGCCGGAGTGGTTCGTGCCGGTGCATGGCGAGTACGCGCATCTTGTCGCTCACCGAGATCTCGCTCGCGACATGGGAATGCCGGCCGATCGAGTGGTGCTCTGCGAAGACGGAGATCAGATCGTGCTCTCTGATGACGGTGTCGAGCATCAGGGCTCCATTGGCGGCGACCACCTCTATGTCGACGGCATGGTCGGCGACCTCGGCAACACGGTGCTGTCCGAGCGCCGCACGCTCGGCGACGACGGTTTCGTCACCGTCGTGGTCCACGTCGACATGGAACGCGGCGAGATTGTCGCCGGCCCCGATGTGATCTCACGTGGTTGGGTCGAGCTACCCGCGCTTGCCGGACACGAGGCTGCGGTTGCCGATGCGGTCGAGTCAGACCTGTTGACGGCCTTGAAAGATCCCGACAACGACATTGAGCGTCTCGGTCAGATCGCTCGTCGGGCCGCCGGTCGCACGGTCAACGATCGCACCCGTCGCCGCCCGATGATCGTTCCAGTCGTCCGCGAGGACTGACGTACTGGTTCCAGCGTTGTCCACAGGGTGCCTAGTGCTGGCATGAGGGCCTGTTAGCGTCGGATGCACTGTGGCTACTCAACAGCGCAAGAAGCCCGCGTCCAAGAAGCCGGCGAAGAAAAGGTCGTCGTCGACCGCATCCGCAAAGAAAAAGCCCACTGCACAGCGTCGTGGCACCGCCGCCTCGCGTGATGCCCTCGGGTCGGTCATGGCCGACCATCGAAACGACGTCTGGGGGGTCGGCGCCTTCCTCGTCGGCGTGCTCGCCGCCTTCGCCGTGTGGCTTGGGAGCGCAGGGTTCATCGGCGAAGTCCTCGACGACAGCCTTGCCCTCGGGGTGGGCCTCACCCGGGCGATCGTGCCCGTCGCCCTCATCGGGATCGGTATCGGCCTCGTCATGGGCGGCAAGGACGACGACACCGACAACGATCTCGATCGCCTCGCCCGCGTCGCCGTGGGCAGCCTCGCCACCCTGATCGCCGCAACCGGCCTTCTTCACGTCTTCCGGGGTCGGCCCGGCCTCGACGATCCGATCGCTGAGGTCGGCGCCGCCGGCGGTGCCCTCGGGATGGCCGTCGGGGGCGTCTTGCACGCCCTCGCCGATTCTGCCGGCGCGGCGGTGATCCTGCTCGCCGTCGGCGTGATCGGTGTCATCATCGTGACGGGTTCGTCAGCCCGTACGGTCGGGGAGTTCGTCGCCAAGAGTGCTCGAATGATCCCGGCACTGTTCGGCCGAGCATTCCGGGGTCTCTTCGACGATCCGACCCAGGGCGAACAGGCCGCCGATCGGCGTCCCGAGCCGGTAGTGCCCGAGCCCGAACCTGAGGTCGAACCCGAGCCCGAGGTCGAGTCCGAACCCGCGCCCAAGAAGCGGGCAAAAAAGGCCGAACCGGTCGCCGAGGCCGAGCAGCAGTCGTTGCCGGTGCCGAAGGCGGTCGGCAACTGGAAACTGCCGCCGATGAGCCTGCTTTCGCGCTCAGAGAAGCGAGAGGTCGACAAGCAAGAGGTCGACAAGCGTGGCGAACTCCTGCAATACACGCTCGATCAGTTCGGCGTGCCGACCACCCTGCTCGAACCGATCGTCGGTCCGACCGTCACCCGGTATGTGCTCGAGCTCGGTGAGGGCGTGAAGGTCTCCAAGCTCGAGAGCCTCCGCAAAGACATCGCCTACGCGATGGCGTCGCCCGATGTTCGCATCCTGGCGCCGATCCCCGGCCGCCGAGCCATCGGCGTCGAGGTGCCGAACTCCGACCGTCAGGTCATCGCGCTCGGCGACATCCTTTCCTCACGAGAAGCCAGCCAGGCCACCCACCCGCTCGAGGTGGCCATCGGTCGCGACATCAACGGCAAGAACGTCATGGTCAACCTGGCCACGATGCCCCACGTGCTGATCGCCGGCGCCACCGGTGCCGGCAAGTCGTCGTGTCTCAACTCGCTGCTTACCTCGATTCTGATGCGCACCACGCCGGAGCAGGTCCGCATGATCCTGATCGACCCGAAGCGAGTCGAGATGGGCCAGTACGACAAGGCGCCCCACCTGCTCACCGCGCCCGTCACCGATCCGCGCCAGGCCGCCAATGCGCTCGCCTGGGCGGTGCGAGAGATGGAGCGCCGCTACGACCTGCTCCACAAGGTCGGCTTCCGCGACATCACGGGCTTCAACAAGGCCGTCGACGAGGGCACCGTGCAGCCGGGACTGGGTGAGGTCGACGAGCACGGCGAGCCACTCGAGTACAAGCGCCTGCCGTTCATGCTTGTCGTCGTCGACGAGCTCGCCGACCTCATGATGATCGCAGCGCGTGATGTCGAAGAGTCGATCGCCCGAATCGCCCAGATGGCCCGTGCGGTCGGTATTCACCTGGTGATCGCCACCCAGCGGCCGTCGGTCAATGTCATCACCGGCGTGATCAAGGCCAACGTTCCGGCGCGTCTCGCCTTTGCGGTTTCGAGCCTCACCGACTCCCGCGTGATCCTGGATCAACCCGGCGCCGAGCGCTTGGTCGGCAAGGGCGACCTCCTCATGCTGGGCCCGTCGTCCTCGTCACCACACCGCGTGCAGGGCTGCTGGGTCGAGGAGGCCGAGGTCCGTTCGATCGTGAAGCATTGGATCGACCAGGCCCCCGACTTCACCGACGATCAATCGGTCGGCGCCGACACTGCCACCGGCGAAGCCACCGCGGCCACGGTCCCCGCCGGCGCCCCCATTCCGGGCGCTGGAGGGGTCACCAGCACGCCGCCGAGCCTCGACATCACGGCAGCGCCGCCTGCGACCGATGAGGATGGCGACGAGCTGCTCGGACAGGCGATGGAGCTTGTCGTCGAGACACAACTCGGTTCCACCTCGATGCTCCAGCGGAAGCTCCGGGTCGGTTTCGCCCGCGCCGGCCGCATCATGGATCTGTTGGAGGAGGCTGGGGTGGTCGGCCCCTCCACCGGTTCGAAGGCCCGTGAGGTGTTGATCACCCCGGAGGAGCTTGCTGCTCGCCGCGGCCAGGGCTGAGGAGTCCCACACCCTTGATTCTTGGTCTCATCTTCGCCGTCGCTGGGCTGATCGTCCTCGCCTTCGCTGCTGATCATTTTGTGGCGGGCGCCGCCCGTCTTGCGGTGTTCTACAACGTCTCACCGGTGGTCATCGGCGCGGTGCTCATCGGGTTCGGTACGTCGGCTCCCGAGATGGTGGTGTCCGGAATCGCCGCCGGCCAGGGTGATCTCGACATCGGTGTCGGCAACATCATCGGTTCGAACGTCGCCAATATCTCGCTCGTACTGGCGGCCGCAGCCGTCGTCCGGACGATTCCGGTCGACTCGGCAATGCTGCGGCGAGAGGTGCCGATCTCGGTCGCCTCGGTGTTGGTGTTCGCCCTGCTGGTGCAAGGCGAGATCACCCGATTCAAGGGCGGTGTGTTTGCTGGGTTGATCCTGGCATTCCTCGTCTTCGTGCTGCGCAGTTCGTCATCGACCGATGGGTCGTTCGCTGGTGACGTCGGCGAATTCGTCGGTGACGAGCCGGTCGTGGTCGGGAAGGCGGCTACCCGCGCCCTGGTGGGCCTTGCGTTCGTCGTCGTGTCGTCGTACTTCATCGTCAACGGGGCCGAACGGGTTGCGAACGCGCTCGAGCTCTCCGGCGGGTTCGTCGGCTTCACCCTGGTTGCCCTCGGCACGTCGGCGCCCGAACTCGTCACGAGCGTCCAGGCGGCCCGACAGGGCGAAACCGAGCTGCTCGTCGGCAACCTCCTCGGTTCCAATGTGTTCAACAGCCTTGCGGTCGGCGGCATCATCGGCCTTGTCGGCCCCGGGCCGGTGCTCGACACGACACTGGCCGAGACAGGCTCGGTCCTGATGGTGGTGATCGTGATCACCAGCGCCGTGTTCATGCTCATCGGGGGATCGGTCGGTCGGAACAAGGCCTGCGTCCTGTTCTTCCTCTGGGTGGTCTCGGTCGTGGTGCTGTCCGGCGGCGACACGGCCGAAGCGGCGCTTACGGTTCTTCGCTAGCCATCAGCTGGCATCCGCTCACAACGGGCGTGCGGGTTCGCCCTCGCGCCGACGGCTACGGTCCTCGGAATGGATCCCCGCTTCGCTGCCTCGGTTGACCGAGCCGAGATCACCGATGTCGTCCATCGGTACTGCCGAGGGATCGATCGACGTGATTTCGACATCGTGCGGGCGTGCTTTCACCCTGACGCCACCGATCGCCACGGGGCCGAGTCCCGCTCACTCGACGACTTCGTTGCGTGGGTCGACCGGCTGACCGCCCGCTATCGCATGACGCAGCACCTGATCGCCGGTGTCGTGGTCGATCTCGCCGGCGACGTGGCCGCAGCGGAGTCCAACGGGGTTGCCGTCCATCGCAGCGACGACCCATCGCCACACCGCAACCTCGTCACGGGCTTCCGCTACCTCGACCGGTTCGAGCGCCGTGATGGCACGTGGGCGATCGCCGAACGCACGGGTGTCGCATCCTGGTCACTCCCGATCACCGCTGATCGATGGTGGGATGCGCCGGCCGACCATGTCGCCGGCCGCCGGGACCATGACGACCCGCTGTACGCCCTCCTCGGGAGCCTGGGCGCCTACCTCTAGGCTGGGCCGACCATGGGTGAGCCGCAGACCTACTTCCTCGAGACGCTCGGCTGCCCCAAGAACCAGGTCGATTCCGACAAGCTCGAGGGTCGCTTCGCCGCCGACGGCATGACACCGGTCGACTCGCCTGACGAGGCCGACATCGTCGTCGTCAACACGTGTGCCTTCATCGACGAGGCCCGCCAGGAGTCGGTCGACACGATCCTCAGCCTGAGCGACCAGCGTCGCGAGGGCGCCAAGCTGGTGGTCACCGGCTGCATGGCCGAACGCCACGGCGACGAGATTGCGGCGTCGCTTCCCGAGGTGGATCAGGTTGCACCGTTCGGCATCGACATCACCGGATCCACGGCGGTGCCGGTCAGCCTGGGCCCGACCCGTCGGGCTCCAGACTTCGATCTGCTCAATCTGCCTCGCCCGGCGTCGGCCCGGCCATGGTCCTACGTCAAGATCGCCGAGGGGTGTGATCGAGCGTGCGGCTTCTGCGCGATTCCGACCTTCCGGGGTCCGCAGCGCAGCCGCTCGATCGATCAGATCCTCACCGAAGTCGACGAACTCCAGGCTCGCGAGATCGTGCTCGTCGCCCAGGACCTGGCGGCCTACGGACGTGATCAGGGAGTGGGGGAGCGTTCGATCATCCCGCTCGTCCGGCAGGTCGCCGACCGGGTCGATCGGGTTCGCCTGCTGTACCTCTACCCGTCGGACCTCACTGATGCGCTCATCGACACGATCTGCGAGACCGGCGTGCCGTACTTCGATCTCAGCCTCCAGCACGTCTCACCGCCGTTGATGCGCCGTATGCGTCGTTGGGGCGACGGCGAACGGTTCCTTCGCCGCATCGCCGACATTCGGGCCCGCGAACCCGAGGCGGCGTTCCGATCGAACTTCATCGTCGGCTACCCGGGAGAGACCGAGAACGATCACGATGCGCTCCTCGACTTCGTCGAACAGGCCCAACTCGACTGGTGCGGCTTCTTCGCCTACTCGCCCGAGGCCGGCACCTATGCGATGGAACTCGACGGCGAGGTCGATACCGGCCTCCGCGATGAGCGACTTGCCGAGCTCCGCGAGCTTCAAGACGACATCACCGCCGCAAAACGTGACCTTCTCGTGGGTTCGGAGGTCAGAGTGCTCGTGGATGAGCCAGGAATCGGTCGGAGTCACCGCGAAGCTCCCGAGATCGACGGCGTGATCGTCGTTCCCGACACCCTCGCGGTCGGGGAGTTCCACGACCTCACCGTCACCGCCACGATGGGCCCCGACGTGGAGGCATCATGAACGAACCCGCCACCGAGCCCCGCGAGGTCGGCATCACTCACCCGGCCAACCTGCTCACGCTCACCCGTCTCGTCTTTGCCCCCTTGCTCTTCTGGTTCGTGCTCGACGCCGATGCCAACCGGGGTGCGTCCTGGGCGGCGTTCGGTCTCGGCATCGCCTTGGCCGTCACGGACTTCTTCGACGGTCGGGTCGCACGCCGCTCGAACGTCGTGAGCCGAAGCGGCGCCTTCCTCGATCCGCTGGCCGACAAGATCGTCGTGATCGGCGGCGCCTACTGCCTGGTCTACGTCGAGCGGTACTGGTGGGTACCGGTCACGATCATCGCGCTACGCGAACTCGGCATCACGGCCTACCGCAGCCGCTGGGCGCGGGAGGGGCTGGCGCTGCCGGCCCGCACCTCGGCCAAGTACAAGACCTTCGTGCAGGCGCTCGCGCTCATCCTGGCGGTGATGCCGACGCTCGAGGATCACGACACCGTGATCGCCGTGTCGTTGTGGGTTGCCGTCGGTTGGACGATCTACAGCGGGGTGCAGTATCTCCTCGATGGGCAAAATGCCCTGAGCACCACCGGCGACTGACGCCGGAAGCCTCCGACGATCCGCTCGGAGGAACGCACGTGAACGATCTGGCGGAGGCTGCAAGTGAAATGTGAAGTCGTGGCGATCGGCACCGAGTTGCTGCTCGGCCAGATCGTCGACACCAACTCGTCCTACATCGGCGAGCAGCTGGCCATGGTGGGCATCGATTCCCATCATCAGACCAAGGTCGGTGACAATCACGATCGCATGGTCGCGGTGCTGCGGCAGGCGCTGGATCGCAGCGACGCCGTGATCTGCTGTGGCGGGCTCGGTCCGACCCAGGACGACATCACCCGGGCGGCGATCGCCGAGGTCATGGGAGTCGAGCTGTTGCGCGACGAGGCGATCGTCGAACGGATCAGGACCATGTTCGGCAGCCGTGGCCGGTCGATGCCGGAGAACAACCTGCTGCAGGCCGATGTCCCCGAGGGTGCCTCGATCAACCCGGCGATGCCCGGTACTGCTCCTGGGCTCATCTGCCCGCTTCAGGGTGAGTACGACGGGAAGGTCATCTACGCCGTCCCCGGGGTGCCGTGGGAGATGAAGCAGATGCTCGCCGAGGGGATCCTTCCGGATCTTCAGCGACGGGCCGGCTTCACCGGCGTGATCCAGAGCCGGACCTTGCGGACGTGGGGCCAGAGCGAGTCCGGCCTGGCCGAGCAACTCGACGAGGAGATTCGTCGGCTCGACGAGGTCGGTGGCGCCACCATCGCCTTTCTTGCCTCGGGCTGGGAGGGTCTGAAGGTCCGGATCACCGCCAAGGCCGACACCGAGGAGCAGGTCGCCGAGATCCTTGCCGACGAGGAGCGCATCGTCCGCGAGATCGTCGGCGACGAGATCGTTTTCGGCACCGACGACGACACCATGGAGTCGGTCGTGCTGCAATTGCTCCGGGATCGGGGCAAGACCCTTGCGGTGGCGGAGTCGCTCACGGGCGGCCTCATCGGGGCTCGCCTCACCGGTATCGCCGGCTCGAGCGACGTGTTCCGCGGTGGGGTCACACCCTATGACCGTGCGCTCAAGCTCTCGCTCCTCGGGTGCCCCGACGTGCCGGCGGTCAGCGAGGAGATGGCGCTGGCGATGGCCGAGCGGGTCTGTGTCGTCCTCGGTGCCGACGTCGGTATCGCGGTCACGGGCGTCGCCGGGCCGGCCCCGCTCGAGGGCAACGACCCGGGCGATGTCTGGTTCGCCACCTGCATCGATGGCGTGGCCGAGGCGCACTTTCTGAAGATGCCCTTCGATCGCGAGCGCATCCGGCAGTTCACCTGCATCATGACCCTCAACGGCGTGCGAAATCGCCTACTGGCCGAAGGCTGAGGGGTCATCGCCCGTCTCCGGCCTCGCCAGCCGCCAGATCCCGTGGGGTTGCTGGGGGAAGTGCGGCAGGGCCCGCTCCTCGGACAAGACGAAGCCGAGGCGGCGAGCCACGGCCTGGCTCGCCGTGTTCTCGGGCAGGATCACGCTCACGAGCTCATCGACGTCGTGGTTCGCGAAACACCAGTCGACCGCGGCCCGGCCGGCCTCGGTGGCGTAACCGTGGCCCCAGTGGTCGGGGTGGAGCGTCCAGCCGATCTCCAGACCCGGCCAGCCGACTCGTTCGGGAAGGTGTGAGCCTGCTCGTCCGATGAACGCCCCGGTGTCTCGACGCTCGAGTGCCCACTGGCCAGTGCCGCGCAGCGCCCATTGGCCTCGCCAGAGGGCAAGGTGGGTCCAGGCGTCGTCGCGTGAGAACGAGTCCGGGACGTGGAGCGACCGGCGGACCTCGGGCGTGTCGTAGAGCATGAAGTACGCCTCGACATCGTCGTCGACGAAGGGCCGCAGGCGGAGCCGTTCGGTTTCAAGCGTGGGGCACTCGGACATCGTCGTCAGTCTCGCGCTTGACGGTTGGGTGATGGCCGTTTTCGTGTCCGCCGCCTCCGCAGGCCAACATAAGCGCCCACCCCAGACAAGGAGCCCCCATGAAGTTCGGTATCGGATTCGCCAACACCGGACCGTTCGCCGGTGGACCCGGCGCCGCCATGCTCGGCCAGGCTGCCGAGGCAGCTGGCTTCGACTCGGTGTGGACGGTCGAGCATGTCGTGTACCCGGAGGGCTACGAGTCGACCTACCCGTACGCCCCCGACGGCAAGATGCCCGGGTCGGGCGACAACCCGATCCCCGATCCGCTGGTTTGGCTGGCCTTTGTCGCCGCCACCACGACCGAACTCGGCCTCGCGACCGGTATCTCCCTGCTTCCCGAACGCCACCCCGTGACGTATGCGAAGGAAGTCGCCACCCTGGACAACCTCTCGGGTGGTCGCCTGCAACTCGGCATCGGTATCGGCTGGCTCAAGGAGGAGTTCGAGGTGCTCGGCGTGCCGTGGGAGCGGCGAGCTGCTCGCACCGAGGAGTACGTCGAGGTGATGCGGGCGCTCTGGGCGGCCGACAACGCCAGTTTCGACGGCGAGTTCGTCACTTTCGACGGCATGAGTTCCAACCCCAAGCCGGCCAACGGCAGCGTGCCGATCACGATCGGCGGCCACAGCCGTGCCGCCGCCGAGCGGGCCGGCCGCATGGGCAACGGCTTCTTCCCGGCGAAGGGCGACATGGCCGAACTCGCCGAGATCGCCCGCACCGCCGCCGAGGAGCACGGCCGAGATGGCGCCGCCCTCGACATCACCGGTATCCATCCCGGACTCTTCGGCGAGGACATGGCAGGAGCAGTAGAAGAAGCCGCCGCTTGGGGCCTCGACCGTCTGGTCGTGCCCTCGTTTATGTTCTTCCGGAGCCCCGAGGAGTCGATCGCTGCGATGGGTGAGAAGATCGCCCCGTTCGTCGACTGACGCTCCGTCAGTTCGCCGGACGGCGCAGCGGACGGGAGTGATCCCAGTCCGCAAGCAAGGAACGCAGCGCTGTGATCAGGATCAGTGGCACGTCGAGCATCGGGTGATGGCCGGCGGTCGGGAGTTCGATCACCGGCGCGACCCGACCGAGTTGTTCGTACATGTAGTCGCCGATGTCGGGAGTGACGAGCCCGTACTCGCAGCGCAGCAACGCCACCCGGCAGGTGACCTCGGCGAGTAGTTGTGCGGGTTCGGCTCGACGCGGGATAAAGATCGTCGGGTCGAACTTCCAGCCCCAGCGGCCGTCGTCGAGCAGGGTGAGGGAGTTCCGGGCGACGTGCTCCTTGACGAAGGGCAGGTAGTGCCGCTGCTCCGGGATCGTGCGGAAGCGCGCGATCGGGATGTCCGGATCGTCGTAGGTCTTCGCCTTCTTGAACTCGTCGGTGCGCCGCGCTCGGGCGACCTCGGGGTCCTCGGCCTGCACGGGTGAGTCGATGATCACGGCTCCGCCGATGTGGTCGGTCTGCCAGGCGGCGGTGGCGATGGTGACGAAGCCACCCATCGAGTGGCCGACGACCACCGGCGGTGACGCGAAGCCGGCGTCGTCGATGACGGCCGCGACTTCCTCGGTCCAGGCTCGCAGCGTGTAATCCGTGCGACGGTCGCTGTCGCCGTGCCCGCTCAAATCGAGTGCCACGACGCGATAATCCGGCAGGAAGCTCGGACCGATGTGGTCCCACCAGTGAGCGTGGGCGGCCCCGCCGTGGACGAGCACGATGCCGGGAAGGTCGCGTTCACCCCACGCGAGGTAGTGGATCGAGGTACCGCCGACGTCGATCCGATGCGACTCGGGTGTTGTGTCGATTGCTCGGGTGAACCAGCCGGGTGCGCCACTCATGGGGTCAGCGTGCCTCGGACACGACGAAATCCACCCGTTTGTCC
>JAKMFW010000009.1 GCA_022425325.1 Acidimicrobiales bacterium
CGACGTCGATGACGACGTCGTAGGGGGAGTGATCCACCGATTGCCGAACGAACTCGACGAGATCGATCGGTTCGGCTCGCAGTGACGCCGTGCCGACGTCGTAGCGACTGATTTCGAGGAGATCCTCAACCAAGGCGGTGAAGCGGGTGACGTCGTCGGTCAGCAGGTCGAGGGCGGTCTGGTTGCGCTCGGTCATGCTGTCGCGGTTGTTGTTGAGCACCTCGACCGAGGCATTGAGGGTCATCAGCGGCGATCGCAGCTCGTGAGAGACCTCGGACGCGAAGCGCGCGTCGCTTTCGATGCGGTCCTCCAACGATCGGGCCATGCCGTTGAAGCTCGCCGTCAGCGATGCGAGGTCGGCATCGGCCGGCGGGTCGAGCCGGGTGTCGAGTTCGCCTGCGGCCAACGACTCGGCGGCGAGTCGCACCTCGCCGAGCGGGGTGAGGGCTCGTCGTGACGCCCATGAACCGAGCGCAGCGGAGAGCAGGGTCGCGGCCGCGCTCACGCCGAGCACGATGATGCCGAGCGTGTTGAGCACGTCCTCGACATCGTCGGTCGCTGCCGCCTCGTAGTAGGCCGCGGCGGTATCGGGGATCGGAATACCGGTGACGATCAAGGGACGGCCGTTGACCCGCACACGCATGCGGCCCGCATTGCCAGCCTGAACGAGTTCTCGCAGCGACGAGGGCACGGCGTCGGCATCGAAGGCCTGGTCGAGCGCTCGGGTGGCATCACCGACCTGGAGCAAGGGGAACGACCCCTCGGTGATCGTCAGGTTGTCGAGCAGGACGCCGACATCCTCGATCTCGGTTTCGGCCCCGAGCCCGTTCTCGACGCGTTGGGCGTTGCGGACGGCGACCGAGAACGCTCGCTCCTCGCGGTCCTCGACGAGATTCTGGCGGGCCAGGGTGAGGGTCGACAGTGCAATGGTGAGCGACAGCAGCAGCCCACCGAGCGCATAGAGGCCGGTGATGCGGGCTCGAAGCCCCAGTCGCCCCCACAGCCGCCGGATCATGACGGATCAGGACTGGAGCTTGTAGCCCAGACCCCGGATGGTGACGACATAGCGGGGGTTGGCGGGGTCAGGCTCGATCTTGGTCCGCAGGCGACGGATGTGGACGTCGACGAGGCGACCGTCGCCGAAATAGCCGTAGCCCCACACCCGCTCAAGGAGGACTTCGCGACTCAGCACCCGCCCCGGGTTGGTGGCGAGTTCGACCAGGAGACGGAACTCGGTCTTCGTGAGGTGCACGTCGGCGCCTGCGAGGCGAACGACGCCCTCCTCGGGGATGATCTCGAGATCACCGAAGACCATCTGGGGTGCACCGGGGTCGGCGCTTCGGGCGCGGCGGAGCAGCGCCCGGATACGAGCCGAGAGTTCCTTGGGAGCGAACGGCTTCGTGAGGTAGTCGTCGGCACCGGCTTCGAGTCCGGCGACGACGTCGTGCGTGTCGGCGCGAGCGGTGACCATGACGATCGGTACGTCGCTCGCCCGTCGGATCGCGCGGCAGACGTCGAAGCCGTCGATACCGGGGAGCATGATGTCGATCAGGACGACGTCGGCGGCTTCGCGGGTGAACGCGTTGAGTGCGTCCTCACCGCTCGCAGCCTCCTCCACGGTCCAGCCCTCGTCTTCGAGCGCGAGCCGGACCGATGTCCTGATGCGCTCGTCGTCTTCAACGGTGAGGATCCTGGTACCCATGGCTCTTGATGCTTGCAGATTCGCGCCCGGTGAGGGGACCAGCGGCAGAAATCAATCGGCGAGACCCAGCCGACCGACCAATTCCTCGAAGATGGTGACGGAGCCACAAACGAATGGGCCGTCGGGGCGATGGTCGAGTGTGCGCCCACCTGCTTCGCGCACGAGAAGCCCGCCTGCAGCGATATCCCAGTCCTGGACGCCGACCTCGTAGTAGGCGTCCAGGCGGCCGGAAGCGACGCTGCAGCAGTCGATCGCAGCGCCGCCGAAACGGCGGATATCGGCGATGTCGGGCAGGAGGTCCGCAATGAGTCGGGCCTGTTGCGCCCGAACGGTGGGCTGGTAGTTGAAGCCAGTGCCGAGCACCGCTCGGGCGAGATCGACCGGCTCGCTCACGTGGATCGCCTCGCCGTTGCAAAGGGCCCCAGAGCCGAGCGTGGCGGTGAAGCGCTCACTGCGGACCAGGTCGTCGACCACGCCGACGGAATCGACGCCGTCGACCCGCGCCGCGATCGACACCGAGAAGCCCGGCAGATCGCGGATGAAGTTCGTGGTGCCGTCGATCGGGTCGATGACCCAGACGACGCCGGTCTCCGACGCCTTGTCGGCGCCTTCCTCGCCGAGGAGTCCGTCGCCGGGGCGGGCGTCGAGCAGAACGCCGACGATGGTTTCCTCCGCCCAACGATCCATGGCGGTGACCATGTCGGTCGGACTCGACTTCGTGTCGATGCCCAGATCACGACGAGCGTCGGGGGCGGCGAGACCAGGAGCGACCGCATCGACCGCCGCCTGGGCCAGCGCCAACAGTTCGGTGAGGTCGATACTCACGCGTCGTCGGCGCGAGCGGCCTCGATGGCCTCCCACTCACCCATCGCCCGGAGCGTGAGTACCGCAACGATCGCAACGCCGCCTGCAGCAAGGATCGCAGCCCCGATGCCGACGAGGCCGGCGTAGGTCGTGCATCCATCGGTGCACTGGAGATCCATCACGGCATAGCCGATGAGCCCGCCGCACAGGCCAGCGAGCACGATGGCGAACACAGCGATGATGCGGGCGAACAGCGGTGGCGCCGCAGTGGACGCAGCGCCGGCGTCGGAGGAAGCGGATGACAAGGCCATTGCTCGACAGCCTACCGAGGGCACGTTGGGCTGAACCGTGTCGGCGAGGTCCTAGAGTGCTGACTTCGTGCGCACCCTGATCGTCCTCCCGACCTTCAACGAGGCCGACAACATCGTCGAGGTCCTCCAAAAGTTGCGCGCCGTCGTTCCCGAGGCCTCGGTGCTGGTCGTCGACGACGCAAGCCCCGACGGC
>JAKMFW010000019.1 GCA_022425325.1 Acidimicrobiales bacterium
CCGTTGGCCTCGTAGACGTGAACGCACCCAGGTGACTGTTCGTCGGCCGGAACGTCGGGGTCGAACACGACGGCCACGTCCTCGCCTTCGCACACGATCGGCGGGGAGCCGTCCCCCATGTCCCAGCGAACGTTGCGGAACTCGGGCCGCACCGTCGCCCAGAGCGGGCCGGCATTCGCCGTGATCGGTGCGTAGTCGCGCTCGCTCGTCACCGCGAGCCAGGTCGGCACCCCCACGAACTGCTCGACCGGCGGGGACAGCCCGGCGACGGGTTGCTCGAACTGGAGTGCCCGGTGGGCGTAGATCTCGAGACGGGGTTCCTCGACGACGTCGGGCGCCGGCGGGAACGGCGGCTGCGGCGGATCGAAGAACCGAGGGAAGCCCGGAAGCAGGGTGGGTGACCCGGCGACCCAGCACCGGATCTGCACGGAGTACCACTCGCCCAGGCCGAGCAACTCGGCATGCTCGACCGCGTCGGCCCACCCGAACGACAGCGACTCACCGAGCAACGGACCAAGGTCGGAGAAGAACTCGCAGCCCAGCTGCGGGCCTGGTGACGGCGACGGATCCGGCGTGTAGGTGATCGTCGGCCGGTACGCCGCCGTCACCCACGCGATCCGCCCATCGGATTCCGCCCACTCGCCGAGGCCGGCCGCTGGTTCGAGCGTGCCGATGCTCACGGGGCCGAGACCACCCACAACGGCACCGACCATCAGGCCGAACCCGGCCATCAGGCCAAGCACCTTCCTTCCGCTCAGCCCGCTCACGGGGCAGCACGGTAACGAGCCGCCCGATGCGTAAACAGGGCCGATGGTCCCCTTCTGGCCTCCGAGGCCTAACGCTTCAAGGACCCGAGACCGTACGCTCCCGACGATGCGTTCACGCTCCGCCGCTCTCTGGATCTTCGCCGGCCTGTCGGCGGCGCTTGCGTCCGGCTACGGCGTGCTCTTCACGATCGTCGCCGACTACCGCGAAACCTACGGCATCAGCGAGACCGCGATCGGATGGCTGATCGGTGTCGGCTTCATCGCCGCCTTCTTCTCCCAGACCCTGGTCGCACCGATCGCCGACCGTGGCTACGCCCGGCGCGTCATCGTCGCCGGCGTCGCGATCAACATCGCCGGGCTCCTGCTGATGGCCTTCGGCGAAAGCCTCTCGATCCTGATGCTCGGCCGCATCATCTCCGGCATCGGCATCGGCGGATCGCTACCGGCAATCCGCCGCGTCGTCATCCTCACCGACAACGAGAACCTCGGCACCAACCTCGGCCGCCTCCTGAGCGCCGACGTGTTCGGGTTCGCCATGGGTCCCGCGATCTCCGCCGTGCTTGTCGGCCCCTACGGACTCGCCTCGCCGTTCCTGGTCGTCTCGGCAGCGACCGCGATCCTGCTGGTGATCAGCCGGACCGTGCCCGTCGAGGAAACGGTGGCCAGCACCAACACACCCCAACGCCTTGCCGTCGATCTGCTCACCAGCCGGGTCGTCGCCGGCGCTGTCGTCCTCGCCGCCGGCGCGTTCTTGATGATCGGCGCCTTCGACGCCCTGTGGGATGTCGTCCACGACGACCTCGGCACCGCCGACTGGATCGCCAACCTCGGCATCACCCTGTTCGCGATCCCGCTGATCATCCTCGGACCGACCAGCGGACGCCTCGCCCAGAACTACGGACCGTTCCGGATCGGCGGCGCCGGCCTGCTCGCCGGCGCGTGCTTCATGTTCATGTACGGCCAGCTGCCCGACGGCAACTGGATCTTCGCCTTCACCATGGGCCACGCCCTGACCGACGCCCTCTCCATCTCCGCCTCAGGTGTCGCCGTCGCCATGGCGGTGCCCGAAGAACGCCAGGCCGGCGCCCAAGGCCTCATCGGCGCAGCTCAGGCCCTCGCCGCCGGCCTCACCGCCGGCGCCATCGGCGCCATCTACGAAGGCTCGGGACGCACCACCTCCTACACGGTCGCCGCCATCGTCATGATCGTGTTCGTCGCCGCCGGCATGTGGCTGGCAAAGGATTTCTGGCGATCCAACCGCCACCGCGACCACGCCCCCGAACCCCAACGCGTCACCGCCCGGCGAAGGGACCGGTAGCAGCGGTGACCTTGCCGGGCGGCGGGGTGGGGGGTTCTGTTGTATGCGCAGCCCGCTTGGTGTCGACCTGCACGGACGAACCTAACGAGGCCTCGTTCCGTCTCGATGGCATCGAGGAGACGAGCAGGTGAACGCTGCCTGACGGCTGGGAACAGCCCCGTTCCAAGTGCTAAACCCGCACCATCGGGCAGGCCCCGATCACCACGCCCCACCGCCCAACCGGCAGAAAGCGAGCAGGCACCATGAAGGTCGACGGAGGTCTCGGACTCAGCCCCGACATCGACAAGATCGTCGCCAACGCCAAAGCCCAGGAAGCGGCCGGCTACGACGGCGTCTGGACAGCCGAGACGAGTCACGACCCGTTCCTGCCCTTGGTGCTCGCTGCCGAACACACCGAAACGCTCGAACTCGGCACGTCGATCGCGGTCGCTTTCGCCCGAAACCCGATGCTGCTCGCGAACCTCGGCTGGGATCTTCAGGCGCTCAGCAAGGGCCGCTTCAACCTCGGCCTCGGCACCCAGATCAAGCCACACATCACCAAGCGGTTCTCCATGGAATGGAGCAAGCCCGCAGCCCGGGCGAAAGAGATGATCTCGGCCATCAGCGCCATCTGGGACACGTGGGAGCACGGCGAACCGCTGCAGTTCCGCGGCGAGTTCTACACCCACACCCTGATGACCCCGTTCTTCACGCCCGATAAGAGCGACCTTGGCGACTTCGGCCGCCCGAACATCTGGCTCGCCGGCGTCGGTGAACTCATGACTCGCACCGCCGGCGAGGTCTGCGACGGCTTCATCTGCCACGGCTTCACCACCGAGAAGTACCTGCGTGAAGTCACCCTGCCGAACCTCGCCGAAGGCCGTGAACGAGCGGGCAAGTCGATGGACGACTTCATGATCTCCGGCCCGTTCTTCGTCGTGTCCGGCAACACCGAGCAGGAGTTCGACGCCGCAATGGCGGCCACCAAGCAACAGATCGCCTTCTACGGCTCGACCCCCGCCTACGCCAAGGTCTTCGAGTGCCACGGCTGGGAAGATCTCCAGCCCCGGCTCAACACCTTGTCAAAGCAGGGCGACTGGGTCGGCATGGGCGACCTGATCAACGACGAAGTGCTCGACGCCTTCGCCGTGGTCGGCGAACCGCACGAGATCGCGCCAGGGCTCAAGGCCCGGTACGGCGATGTCGTCGACCGCATCTCGTTCTACGCACCCGGCCAGGGCGACATCACGGCGTACCGCTCCGTGATGGACGAACTCAAAGCCGGCTGAGCAACAGCGGCGCGGCCGCTGGCCCGCTCAGCGCTCCTCGAGGCGGTAGAACGCGGCGGCGTTGCCGGCGAGCAGTGCCGCCTGCTGGGTGGCGTCGAGACCGGCGTTGGCGATGATCTGCAGGAACGCGTCCCAGAGCACCTCGTAGTCGACGGACACTTTGTCCATCGGGAAGTTGCTGGCGAACATGCAGCGTTCGACACCGAACGTCTCGATTCCGAACAGCACATGCGGGCCGAGCGCGTCGACGACCTCGCCGACCGAGGGCTTGGTGTCGCGTTGGTGGAACCCGAAACCGCAGATCGGCATCAGCAGCCCCGACAGCTTGCAGTGCACGTTCCGATGCTCGGCGACCGCAACAAGGCCGGCGTGCCAGTCATCGAGGATCCGCGCCCGGTCGGCCTCCGTCTCACCCTGTCCCCCGTGCGGGCCGGCGAGGCCGACCGGTGTGCCCATGTGGTCGAGCACCATGGTGGTCATCGGCACATCGTCGGCAAGGCGGGCGAGTTCACCGAGCTGGTTCGAGTAGCACCACGCCTCGAAGGTGAGTCCCCGCTCGGCGAGCGTGCCGAGCCCGACACGAAGCGCATCGCTACCGATCCGGCTCGGATCGGTCCAGGTGTGCACTCGCTTGTCGGGGTGGGCAGAAAGAATGTCGCGCACGCCACGCAGGCGGCCGCTGGCGATCGAATGGCCATCGAGTTGCGCCTCGAGCGCTGTCGGATCGTCGACGACCGCATGGGCGACGATCCCGAGCGGCGGCTCGTTGAGACGATCGAGCCACTGGGTCTCACCGACCGGGCCGAGCGTGCCTCGGGCCGTCCAACCGGCCTCGACGTGCACGATCCCCTCCACCTGATGATGACCGACATCTGCCCGGAAATCCGCCGGCAGGTGCGCGTTCATGACGTACTGCGTGTCGCCGACGAACTCGACGAGCGGGGTCGGGGTCAACGCCCGACCGACCCGTTCGAGCACGTTCGGGAACCGGCCGAGCAGCTTCACCAGCGGGGTGATCTGCCGCGGCGTGGTCCGCGGATCCCAGAGATGGACGTGAGGATCGATGATGCGCTGCCCGGTCACGCTCAGCGACCGTACTGCCGCCGCGTCGGTCAGGAAAGTGGCGACGCGAGACCGAGGATGCGTCGGGCATTGCCGGCCAGGAACGGCTCCCACACCTGGTCACGCAACGGCAGATCGCGAAGCTCGGCGACGATGCGTTCGAGACTCAACGCCATCGGGAAATACCCGCCGTACAGGATCTTCTCGACCCCACGAGTGTTGGCGTAGTCGACGATGGCCGACGGGTAGTGCCGAGGCGCGAAGGCCGAGGTCGAGTAGTGGAGCCCCGGCCACTTCAGCATGAGCTTCACCGCCAGATCGGTCCACGGCTCGGCGCCGTGCCGCATGACGATGACGAGTTCGGGGAAGTCGTAACAGACCCGATCGAAACCCTCGACCCGCTGCGCCGCCATCGGCACCCGCGGGCCCGGCACCCCGGCGTTGACGAAGACGGGAAGGCCGAGCTCCACGCACGTCGCATAGATCGGGTACCACGTCGCCGCATCGACCGGCACCTGCGGCACCGGACCGACCGGAAAGAACGACACCGCGCGAGTGCCGAACTCGGCATGCTCGGCCCGGATCCGCCGGACCTCGCCCACGATGTCGACGGGCCGCCCCATCTGACCGACGTGCGTCTCGAGCACGAATCGGTCCGGGTGGCGGCGGGCCGCTTCGATCGCCTCCGGCCGACCCGTGTTGACCAGTCCGACACCGACACCGTGGCGATTCATCTCTGTCAGCGTCGCCGTGATCGGATCGTCGGGATCGTCGTCGGGCACGTCGGTGAACATGTAATCGGCCGTGTGCGCGGAGCCGCGATGCGCCGCCTTGACCTGCGGAATCTCCCGATCGACCCCCGACGGCGCCGCGAATCCGATCATCGTGTCGACGATCGAGATTCCCTCCAGCCCGGCCATGTGCGTGACACTACGTGGATGAGCGATCCCGACGTCCATTCCCAGACCAACGAGGCCGGCGAACCGGTCGTGCTCGTTGAACGCCCCCGCCCCGGCACGGCCGTCATCCGGATGAACCGACCCGAGCGGATGAACTCGATGGCGTTCGAGTTGATGGTGCCGCTCGCCGCCGTGTTCGACGAGATCGATGCCGACAACGACATCACCTGCGTCGTGCTCACCGGGACCGGCAGCGGCTTCTGCTCCGGCGCCGACACCCGCGACACCATGCCGCCGCCCAACATCGACGGGCTCGGCCTGAGCGGCATCGCCACCAAAGCGATGGCGACCCTCGCCGATCTCGTGCCTCGCATGCGCCGCATGAACAAACCGATCATCGCCGCGATCAACGGCGCCGCCATCGGTGGCGGCATGTGCCTCACGCTCGGGGCCGACATCCGTCTCGCCGGCGAATCCGCCTACTTCCGGGCCGCCGGCATCAACAACGGTCTCACCGCAACCGAACTCGGCCTGTCGTTCCTTCTCCCCCGGGCCGTCGGCTCGACACACGCCTTCGAGTTCATGCTGTCGGGCCGCGACCTTGACGCCGAGGAAGCCGCCCGCATCGGGCTGGTCTCCCGGGTCGTGCCTGACGAGGAACTCCTCGACGCGGCGCTCGATCTCGCCGATCAGATCAACGGCTGGAGCACCCAAGGCGTGGCGCTCACCAAGAAGATGATGTGGTCCGGACTCGAGACGGCAAGCCTCGCCGCCGCGATCGAACTCGAAAGCCACACCCAGCTCTATGTGCGGCTTACCACCCAGAACTTCCAGGAAGCGACCCGGGCCCGCGCCGAAGGCCGGGCTCCCAACTTCACGGACTGACCTGCGACGACCCCGACGATCAGGCGAGCAGGGTGTCGGCTCTCAGCCCTCGTTCACCATCGGCACGACGACTTCGCTGAACGCCGCAAGGCTGTCGGCGTACTCCTGCGCGTCGCGGGCCCGGAACTTGAGGTGCACCACATTGCAGCCGAGCTCACGAGCGGCCCGGATGTCCTCGGCGAGCCCTTCGGGACCGCCCTGCAGCCAGTGCATCCCGATGCCCTCCGGCGGGTCACCGAGGATGTACCCCCACGGGGTCATGTAGCCGACATCGAGCGGAACATCCTCGGGACGCCCCGCCGCGACCGCCGCCTCTCGCATGATCCCGATGGCCTCGGGGTACTGCTCCTTCGGCAGACCCATCGGGATGTAGCCGTCGCCGAGACGGCCCGTGCGCTTCCACGCCGCCTTGCCCGCCCCGCCGATCCAGATCGGCAGCTCGCTCTGGGGCTGCGGCGACACACCGACATCGGCGTAGGAGAAGAACTCGCCCTCATGGCTGACATAGGTGTCGGTGAACGCACCCCGCACGGCCTCAAGCGTCTCGTCGAGCCGCTTCCCTCGAGTGCGGAAGTCGACACCGAGGGCATCGAACTCCGCCTCCACGTGCCCGGCACCGACCCCCAGAATCGCCCGACCACCCGAGAGATGATCGAGGGTGCCGAACGCCTTCGCCGTCTGCAGCGGATGCCGATACGCCGCGATCCACACGACGGATAACAGATGCGTGTGCTGCGTGTGAGCTGCCAGGTACGACAGGGTCGAGATCGTGTCGTACCACGTCGTGGTCATCTTCGACGCGTAGTCGTTGTCGGGGATGGCGACGTGGTCGCACACGCCGACGAAGTCGTAGCCGTGCTGGTCGGCAGCCTTGGTGATCGCGACGAGATCGTCGACGGTCGCTGCGTCCTCCCACTCGTCGACGAGGGTGCGGGTCAAGGTCTGGATCGGGAGCTGGATTCCGTACGTCCACTCCCCCGGCTTTGTCAACGCACTCACAGCGACCTCCTCGGCGGCCTGTTCGACATGGCCCGAACCTAGATCAGGAGCCGGTTCCGGGAAGAAAATGCAGGGGCAGGGCGGTGGTGCGTTTGATCTCCTCCATGACGAAGACCGAACGCACGTCGTACAACTCGACCTTGCCGATCAGGCGCCGGTAGAAGTCGTCGTAGGCATCGATCGACGGCACCACGACCTTGAGCGTGTAGTCGATCTCACCGGAGATCCGGTACGCCTCGATGATCTCGGGCAGGTCCTCGATCGCCGCCGCGAAACGGTCGAGCCACGCCGCACTGTGATCGTTCGTGCGCACGTGCACCATCACGGTCACACCCAGGCCGAGCGCCTCGGGATCGACCAGCGCGACCCGGGCGGTGATCACACCGGCGTTCTCGAGGATCTGCACCCGCCGCCAAACGGGCGTGGCCGTGAGCCCGACATGCTCCGCGAGTTCCCGGGCCGTCAGCGACGCATCCCCCTGCAGAAGACGCACGATTTCCCGATCGATCTCATCCAGATTCAACGAATTTCTCCTCGAACATCGTGCCTGTAGATGATTCTTTCACACAACGCGTCGATACTGCGAAAATCCGCACAGAACGTGCAGGCAGCATCTCGTAGGGTGACGACATGGCTGTCACGAACCCGTTCACCCATCACCCGCACAGCGCTGGCGAGAGCTACTTCCAGCACATGCGGGTCGCGATCGGGTTCGCACGACAGACCATCGGTGCCGGCCTGTGCGCCCTCGTGCATGCCATCTTCCCGATGTTCCACCAGACGACCGCAAGCGAGCGGATCCAGTGCCTCGCCGCCTGCATCGAGCGCGGCGACCGTGACGCGATCACCATCGTGAAGGCCGCCCGACTCGCCCCCACCGACGACACCGCAGGCGCTCCCGCCGCAGGTGAACTCGACCGACGCGACTCCGCGGTTTTGACCGCGTCCTGACGATCCGGGGACCATGCCGGGGTGACGAATCCCGTACTTCCCGAAACCGATCACCACATCGTCGTCTCAGCCGACGCCCACTGCGGCGCCGGCGTGCGTGACTACAAGCAGTACCTCGAGGCGAAATACCACGCCGACTTCGACGCCTGGGCCGACGACATCGAAGCCGGTGTCGCCCGCCAAAAGGCGATGTACAAGGACATGGAACGCTCGCCGCTCGAGGTCGGCGTCGATGGCGACCCCGACGAGTTCGGTGACCGCAACTGGTCCAGTGAGCGCCGCCTCCGTGAGCAGGAACAAGACGGCGTCGTCGCCACCGTGCTGTTCCCGAACACCCAGCCGCCCTTCGCCCCGCCGCCCGCCAGCAGCTTCGAGGCACCGGCCTACGCCGACAACTTCGAGTACCGCTGGGCCGGGCTGCGGGCCCACAACCGCTGGCTCGCCGACTTCGTGAGCGAGGCCCCCACCCGCCGAGCCGGAGTCTTCCAGATCTTCCTCGGCGACGTCGACGGCTCGGTCGCCGAGATCGAATGGGCCGCCGAGCAGGGCCTCACCGGCGGCGTACTGGTGCCGGGCGCACCACCCGACTCACCGTTCGAACCGCTCTACTCGGCCAGCTACGAGCCCATCTGGGCCGCAGCCGCCGCCCACGGCATGCCGCTCAACCACCACGCCGGCGGTGCGTCACCGAACTTCGGCAACCACTTCCCCGCCTCGCTCGCCATGTTCATGCTCGAGGTCCAGTGGTGGACCCAGCGAGCGCTGTGGCACCTGATGTTCTCCGGCGTGTTCGAACGCCACCCCGAGCTCGACTACGTCATCACCGAAACCGGCACCGCCTGGGTGCCCGACACGCTCGCGAAGCTCGACAGCTTCCACCACCGCATGAAGTACAGCCGGTACGGCTCCGAGTCGATCTTCGGCGGCCAGGCCGTCGCCGAGATGTCGTTGACACCGAGCGAATACTTCGACCGCCAGTGCCACATCGGCGCTTCGTTCCTGCGGCCGTCCGAGACCGACGTCGCCAGATCGGTCGGCACCCACAAGGTGATGTGGGGCAGCGACTACCCCCACATCGAAGGCAGCCACCCCCACACGAAGGAACACCTGCGTCTCACCTTCGCCAACTACAAAGTGGAGGAGGCGACACAGATGCTCACCACCAATGCGGCAAAGGTCTACGGCTTCGATCTCGAGGCGCTCCTCCCACTCGCCGAACAGTTCTGCCCCACCAAGGCGCAGGTCGCCAACCCGATCGACTACTCGGAGATCCCGGAGCGGGCCAAGGGCTGCCCGGGCATGAACCCACTCAACCAACGTGAGGAGGTCGTCGCATGAGCGAACCGACCCAGGACCAGACCACCGTCCTTCAGGACATCGTCATCAGCGACTCGGTCGCCGTCGTCACCGGCGGCGCATCGGGCATCGGCAAGGGCATCGTCGGTGCACTGCTGCGCCATGGCGCAAAGGTCGTCATCGCCGACATCGAACAGTCGGCGATCGACGAGACCGTCGCGGAGATGAGCGCACACGGCGACGTCACCGGCATCCGCACCGACATCACCGACGAGGCCTCGGTCAAGGCCCTCGCCGACGCCGTCTACGAACGCCATGGCAAGGTCAACCTCCTCTACAACAACGCTGGCGTCACCTCCGGCGGCGGTGGCAAGCCGTGGCAGCAAGAACCCAACGACTGGCGCTGGTGCTTCGGCGTGAACGTCTTCGGCACAGCCATCTGCACCTCGGAATTCGTGCCCCGCATGATCGAGGGCGGCCATCCCGGCCAGGTCGTCAACACATCATCGGGCGACGGCGGCTTCGCCCCGGTGCCCACGGCATCGGTCTACGCCGCGTCGAAAGCGGCCGTCAGCTGCTTCACCGAGGCCCTGCACCACAACCTCGAATCCGAGGGCACCCAGCTGCGAGCATCGGTCTTCTACCCTGCCGGCGGCCTCCAGCGCACGGGCCTCTTCACCGCCCAACGCAACCGTCCCGAACACCTTCAGCGGGTCGGTGAGGGCACCGGACGCAAGAGCATGTCGTTCGACGAGATGAAGGCCCTCCTTGAGCGGTCGGGTCGCGACGTGAAGGAAGCCAACCTCGACGCCCAGGGCGACATGGTCGTCAACAACACCGTCGCCCGCACCTACATCATCACCAACGACCTGCGCGACACCGTCGATCTGCTGCACCGCCGAGCCGACGCCATCGGCCGGCTCGAGGTGCCACCGCACCACGGCATGCCCAAGATGACCTGAGGTCGGGTCGGGCTACCAGGAGTGGGTGAGCCCGGCCGCGACGCGAGGCAACCACAGATCGGCCATCTCCGAGCCGGTGTTGTCGCCCTGCCCCTCGAAGACCGTGAGGGTCAACAGCTGAAGGACGGCGTTGATCTCGTACGCCGCGTCGACCCCACGCCGGAGTTCGGCCGGGTCGAAATCGACCCCGAGGCCGGCGAGCGTGCCGTGGTAGTGCTCGACGAGCGAGCCGAGCGAGTCGATGCGGTCGGCATCGAGGCAGCTGCTGAGCAGGTAACCGACATCGAAGCCCGGATGGCCACGCGACACCATCGCCCAGTCGAGGATGATCGCCTCACCGTCGGGCGAGAACATGAAGTTGTCGCTGCGACTGTCGCCGTGCACGAGCGCCCAGCGTTCGTTGGCTCGGGCGATGTTCTCCGGGAAGCGATGCGTTGCGGCCTCGAGCGCCGCACGCTCAGCCGGGCCGCACCAGTCGTAACGCGCCTCGGCGACCGACAACGCGGCCGTGCGGGCGACATCGCTGAGCAAGGTCGGGGTGGAGGTGACCATCTGGACGAAGGTCTCGTCATCCTGATCGAGCTCCGGTGACTTCCAGAACGACGCGTGCACACCGGCGAGCGCCGTGAGCGCCGCACGCAACTCGTCGTCACCGGGTGGTTCACCGAGACCGTAGACCGCCCCGGCATCGCCCATGTCCTCGATGAGGAGGGCGTAGCGGCGCTTGGTCGGGCGCAGGTACTTGACGGTGTTGCGCGAGATCCACCGCTTCACCCCGACCGGCAGCGACTCGATGATCCGCACGACAACCGGGCCGGGCTGTCCGTGCGTGCCGGGGTCGTAGTCGGCGCCGAGGTACTTCGGGGTACGAACGGGGACCCGCTCGGCATACCGCTCGTAGAAGCGGATCTCGCGGGCATAGGAGTCGTAGGACTCCGTGATGCCCCGGGTCTGGGCCTGCGACGCCGCGAACTTGGCGACGGCCGTGGCCGGCGCACCATCACCCTCGATCCGCACCCGGACGGTCTGGCCGGTCATGCCCACGCCACCGCCGAGCGGTTCGACGCGGACGTCGTCGACCGTGCACGTCTCCCCGGCCCCGCGAAGCGCCTCACCCACCCAGGCGGCAGTGAGTTCGTCGGGGGTGTTCGGGATGAACGTGTCCTTCGGCTTCGGCATCGATGCGGACATTAGCCCTCGATCGCCGAGCGCTCCGAAATTCATGCCGGGCACGGCGCCCCCTAGGGTCGGGGTATGGCGACCCCCGACAGCCTCGACCAGATCCCGACCCCCGACGATTCGATCGGCCTCCTCGAGGGCATCGCGACCACACGATCGATCCGGCGCTACGCCGACGAACCCGTGCCGGAATCAGTGCTGCGCGACATCTGCTTCGCCGCATCACGAGCCCCGACGGGCAGCAACCGCCAACAGTTCCGCATGATCGTGTTGACCGACGGCGACATCGCGCAGCAGGCGAAACACCTGATCGCCGAGGGCGCCCAACGCCTCTGGTCGGCCAAACGGCGCAACGACGGGTACGACGAAGGCAGCGGCATCACCGACGACTCGCCCAAAGCGCGCATGGCCCGCAGCATGGAGACCTACGTCGACGGCCTCAGCGACGTACCCGCCCTCATCCTCCCCACGCTCATCCGCCACCGAGAGCCGACCTCGACCGAGGGCGCCTCGGTCTACCCCGCGATGCAGAATCTGCTGCTCGCCGCCCGCGGCCTCGGCTACGGCGGGGTCGTGACGATGTGGCACGCCGCCGTCGAACCCCAACTGCGGGCCCTGCTGCAGATCCCCGACGACGTCTTCCTCGCCGCGACCGTCACCCTCGGCAAACCCGCCGGCAACCACGGACCCGTCCGTCGCCGCCCGCTCGACCACTTCGTCTACGACGGCGTGTGGGGCCAGACCCCGACATGGGCGATCGACCCACCCGGCACCCGCCACACCAGCGCCGGCCCACCCCGTCGCTGACCCCGCACCGCCATCACGGCCGGTGGCCTGACGGATCGTCAGGTTTGTCTGGTTCCGCTTCGAGCGGTCGCCTAGGGTCCTGCGGGACCAGGCCGCTGCAGACACCGTTGGGGGACGCGTGAGCGACATCGAGGACTCGACAAGCGCGTCGTCGCTCACCGCCGCAGTGCTCGACGAAGAGGCCGCCCGCCAGGCGAGTCAGGCCGAACGGTCAGCCGACGTCATCTTCGCCGACGACTTGCTGCCCGGAGTCGGTAGCGAAGAGATGCCGCTCAAGGAAGGGCTCCGCAAAGGCGGCTTCTTCACCTTCGTCGTGTTGTTGCTGCTCAACTCCCTCGACGAACTCGAGCAGGCCGCGATCAATATCCTCGGCCCCGACATCGCCGAGACCTTCGGCGTCTCCGACGGCACGATCACCTTCATCTCGACGGCATCGGTGGCGTTCTTCGTGCTCGGCGCCGGCCCCATGGGCTGGCTCGCCGACCGGATCCGTCGAGGCCCGATCGTCGGCGTCGCCAGCCTCGCCTTCGGGTTCTTCGTGTTCCTGTCCGGCGCCGCAGTCAACGCCTTCATGTTGTTCGTCGCCCGCTTCTTCGCCGGCATCTCCAAGGCCAACACGATCACCGTCCACTCGACCCTGCTGGCCGACACCTATCCGATCGCCACCCGCGGCCGCATGTACGCCACCAACGCCGGCGTCGGCCGCATCTTCGGCGCCGCCTCACCGATCCTCGTCGGCGGCGTCGCCGCCATCGCCGGCGGCGTCGCTGGCTGGCGCTGGGCCTACTTCATCCTCGGCATCCCCGTCGCCATCCTCGGCATCCTCGCCTTCTTCATCCCCGAACCCGAACGCGGCCAATGGGAGAAGCAGGACGTTCTCGGCACCGGCCTCGAACGCAAGGAAGAGGCCCCGATCTCCGTCGAGGCCGCCTTCGCCCGCATCTGGCGAATCGACACGATCCGCTACATGACCCTCGCAATGGCGGCGATCGGCTTCGCGCTCTTCCCCGCCCAATCGATTCAGAGCTTCTTCCTCGAAGAAGAATTCGGTCTCGACGCACTCGAACGCGGCCTCGCCGTCGCACCGGCCGGCGTGCTGCTGATCCTCTTCTTGCCCTGGGTCGGCCGCAAGTTCGACCAGACCTTCCGCAAGAACCCCGACGGCGCACTCCGCATCCTCGGCCTGCTGCTTCTCCCCGCCACCCTGCTGGTACCCATCCAGTACTTCATGCCCAACGTGTGGCTGTTCGCCGCCGTCGGCGCCCTCAACACGACCTTCCTCGGCGCCGCGTTCGCGATGATCCAGCCATCGATCCAGAGCGTGGTGCCGTATCGCCTGCGAGGAATGGGCACGGCGATCATCACCTTCTTCATGTTCGCCATCGGCGGCATCGGCGGCGGCATGCTCTCCGCCTTCCTGCAGGACGCGATCGGCGAACGACAGACGATCATCATCCTCACGATGCTCTTCATGCCGGTGGGCGGCTTCTTCGTCATCCGCGGTTCGGGCCGTCTGCGTCGCGACCTCAGCCTCGTCGTCGCCGAACTCCAGGAGGAGCAGGAAGAAGAGCGTCGCCAAGCCGCCGACCCCGACGAGATCCCGGCAATCCAGGTCAACCAGATCGACTTCAGCTACGGCCAGGTCCAAGTGCTCTTCGACGTCTCGTTCGAGGTGAAGAAGGGCGAGTCGCTCGCCCTGCTCGGCACCAACGGCGCCGGCAAATCGACCATCCTCAAGGTCATCACCGGGCTCGGCACGCCCGAACGGGGCGTCGTCCGACTCAACGGGCAGACCATCACATTCGCCACCCCAGAGATCCGCGGTGGGCTCGGCATCGAGATGCTCCCCGGCGGACAGGGCACCTGGCAGGCCATGACCGTCGCCGACAACCTCGAGATGGGCGCCTTCCGGTACCGGCGCGACCCAGCCGACGTGAAGCGTCGCATCGCCCGGGTCAAGGAGCTGTACCCGTCGCTCAACGACCACCCCACCAAGCGGGCTGGTGATCTGTCGGGCGGTCAGCAGCAGATGCTCGCCCTCGCCCGGGTGATGCTGCACGAACCCGACGTGTTGATCATCGACGAACTCAGCCTCGGCCTCGCACCGACCGTCGTGCAGGATTTGCTGAGCCACATCGACACCCTGCGCGCCGCGGGACAGACGATGATCATCGTCGAGCAGTCACTCAACGTCGCACTCGCGATCGCCGACCGGGCCGTCTTCCTCGAGAAGGGCCAGGTCCGGTTCGAGGGCGACGCCCAGGAACTCGCCGAGCGTGACGACCTCGCCCGAGCCGTGTTCCTCGGAAAGGAGGGTGGCTGATGTCGAACCAACTGCTCGCCGTCCTCGGGCTCTTCGAAGGGCCGGCCCCGACCCGCAATGTCTGGTTCGACGGCGTCGTCTTCGGCCTCGTCATCGGCCTGCTGGCGATGGGGGTCATCCTCATCTACCGGTCGACGAAGGTCATCAACTTCGCCGTCGGCAACATGGGCCTACCCGGCGCCACCCTCTTCGCACTGCTCGTCATCAACTGGGGATGGCCGTTCTGGCTCGCCCTTATCACCTGCCTGCTCATGGGGGCACTGATCGGCGCCGTCATCGACCTGACAGTCATCTGGCGACTCTTCGACCGCCCGCGCGTCATGTTGCTGGTCGCCACCGTCGGCCTCAGCCAGCTCATGCTGGGCGCCAACCTCGCCCTGCCCGACGTCGACACCGACGCCGCCCAGATCCGCTTCCCCGCTGCGATCGGGCGGTCGTGGGACGACATCGTCGGCCTCACCCCCACCGGCCCCCAGGTCCAGATCCTGATCGCCGTGCCGGCGGTGGCCCTCGCCCTCGCCTACTGGCTCAACCGCACGACCTTCGGCAAGGCCGTCACCGCATCAGCCGACAACCCGAGCCTGTCCCGCCTCGCCGGCATCAGCCCCCGCACCGTCTCGACCATCGTGTGGACGGTCGGCGGCTTCCTCGCCACGTTCTCGATGATCCTGCTGAGCAGCGGCGGACCCAGCACCGGTGTCAGCAACCTCGGCATCACCACCCTCAACCTGGCGCTCGTCGCCGCCGTGCTCGGCGGGATGCGCTCGTTCACCCGGGCGATGGTCGGCGGTGTCGTGATCGGCATCCTCACCAACATCTTGCAGTGGTACTACTCCCGCGAGGTCGGCCTCAACAGCTTCATCTTCTTCGTCGCCGTCCTGATCGCCATCTATTGGCAACGCCGACCGGCCGGCAATGAAAGTTCGGCCTTCACCCCGAAGGTCCGGCCGATCCCTGCCCACCTGCGCGAGATCTGGTGGATCCGCAACATGGCGAAGCTCACGGTCGGCGCCCTGTTGGTGATCGCGTTCGTCCTGACCTGGTACCACGAGCGACTGCTGTACGTGGACTTCCCGCCGTCGCGCTTCTTCCTCTACTCGACGATCATCGTCTTCGCCCTCGTGGCGTCGTCGGTCACCGTCATCACCGGATGGTCGGGCCAGTTGTCGCTCGCCCAGATGGCGTACGCCGGCATCGGCGGCCTGTTGGCCGTCCACCTCCACAACGGCTTCTCGATGGACGTCGGGTTCGGCTCGACGCGGCTGCTGAAATTCGAACTGGTCGGCGTCACCCAGGGCTGGGCGGTCATCGTCGCCGCCTTCGTCACCGCCGGCATCGCCGTGCTCACCGGCCTCACCGCGCTTCGGGTTCGAGGCCTGATGCTGGCCGTCGTCACGTTCGCCTTCGCCAACGCCGCCCTCGGCTACCTCTACAACCGTCCGTTCTTCAACGGTGGCCAGCGCACGCCGTCGGTTGAACGCGGCACCTTCTTCGGGGTCGACATGTTCGACCAGCGCAACTTCTTCTACTTCACGGCAGGCAGTGCGCTCATCGTCCTGCTGATCCTCAACCATCTACGCGGCTCGGCGATCGGCCGTCGGATCTACGCCGTTCGCGACAACCCCGACACCGCCGCCGCCTACACGGTCAGCCCCACCCGCACGAAGCTGCTGGCGTTCGGGCTCGCCGGCTGGGTCGCCGGCCTCGCCGGTGGCCTCTTCGCCAACCTGCTGCCCGCCGTCCGCTACGGCGACGCCCATTTCCTGATCGGCGAATCGCTCGAGGTCGTCGGTATCGCCGTGATCGGCGGACTCGGCTCGATCACCGGCGCCATCCTCGGTGCGCTGTGGGTGATCGGTCTGCCGGCCTTCTTCCCCGACAACGAACTCGTCCCGCAGTTCACCTCGTCGGTCGGCCTGCTCATCATGTTGATGTACTTCCCGGGCGGGTTCATCCAGATCGCCAACAGTGCCCGCAACGGCATCGTGTCGTTCGCCGAACGCCGCATGGGCCTCGAGGCCACACCGGCATCGAGCACGGCCGCACCGGCATCGATCAGCCGCCGCAGCAGCGACGAGCCGCTCCCCGACATCACCCTCAAGGTCACGGACGTCAAGGTCACCTTCGGTGGCAACGTGGCGGTCGCCGGCGTCGACCTCGAGGTGCGTCGCGATGAGATCGTCGGCCTGATCGGCACCAACGGCGCCGGCAAGTCCACCTTGATGAACGCCATCGGCGGCTACGTCTCGTCGACCGGCACGGTCGAGCTCCTCGGCCGTGACATCAGTTCGAAGAGCCCCTCGCAGCGCGCCCCGCTCGGGCTCGGCCGCACGTTCCAGGCGGCCACCCTCTTCCCGGAGCTGACCGTTCGCGAGACGATCCAGGTCGCGCTGGAGGCCCGCAGACGGTCATCGTTCGTGCGGTCGGCGCTCTTCCTCGATGGCCGAGCCGAACGCCGTCAACGAGCCGAGGCCGACGAGTTGATCTCGTTCCTCGGCCTGGGCCGCTACGCCGACTCGTTCATCAGTGATCTGTCGACCGGTACCCGCCGCATCGTCGAGCTCGCCGGCCTGTTGGCGGTCGACGCCAAGGTTCTATGTCTCGACGAGCCGACGGCAGGCGTCGCCCAGCGAGAAACCGAGGCATTCGGCCCACTGATCCAGGAGATCCGGCGCGAGCTCGGAGCATCCATGTTGATCATCGAGCACGACATGCCGCTGATCATGAGCATCTCGGACCGGGTGTACTGCCTCGAGTCCGGCGCAGTGATCGCGTCGGGCGAACCGACCGAGGTTCGCAACAACCCAGCCGTGGTGGCCAGCTATCTGGGCACCGACGTCCGGGCAATCGAGCGCAGCGACAGCGGCACGACCTCCTAGGTCGGCAGCAGTCGCCGCCGAGCAGGCGGTCAGTCGCTCGCTTGGTCGTCGGTGACCGGGGCCGGATCGTGCGTCTCGATGGTGACGGGCGCAGGCGGCGGGTCGAGCGGATGATCGCCCTGATGGCGGAACCATACGGTCTGCTGGGGGAACGGGATCTCGATGCCGGCCTCATCCAGCGCTTCCTTGACCCGCAGACGAATCTCACGCTCGACCGACCACTGCATCGAAGGCTCGGTCTTCACCGCAAGCCGGATCGCGACGCCGCTGGCGCCGAGGCTCTGGATGCCCCACACCTCGGGACGCTCCATCAGTTCGTCGCCGCCCCATTCGGGGTCCTCCCACAAGCCGTCGGCGACCCGCTGGATGATGCCCTGGGCGTAGCGGAGATCGACGTCGTAGGCGACCTCCACATCGATCACGGCCCGGGACCACAGCTGGCTGTAGTTGCCGACCCGACTGATCTCACCGTTGGGGATGTGCCACACGGTGCCGTGGACATCACGCAGAGTCGTGGACCGAAGCGACACCTCTTCGACCGTGCCGGTGGCGGGCCCGATATCGATGACGTCGCCCACGCCGTACTGATCCTCGATCAACATGAACAGTCCGGACAGGAAGTCCTTCACGACCGACTGAGCGCCGAAGCCAAGCGCCAGACCACCGATACCGGCGCCGGCGATCAGTGGTGCGAGATCGATGTTGAGCTGCCCGAGCACCAGCAGGGTGGCAACACCCCAGACCGCTGCGCCGACGACGCTGCGGAGAACAAGACCGATGGTCTCGGCGCGGGCCTCAGCACGCTTTCGGGCGGTCTCCTCGATGAGGTGTCGACCAGGACCGCGCTCACGCAACTGGCTGAGTGCGTTGCTGTCGGACGGATTGGCGATCGCCCGGGTGAAGCGGATCACAGTTCGCTGCAACAGCCGCGTGACGAGCCAGGCCGCCAGCAGGATGAGCGCGATGCGGATCGGTCGGTCCAGGATCCACTCCGCAGCGACCGCCCAGAACTCGCTGTCGGTCCACTCGAAGACCCGCTTACAGGTGAACGTGGGTTCGAGACCGCACGCATCGGTCAACGGATCGGTCGCTTCTTGGCCCAACACGCTTGTCATGGCCGAGACGGTACGCCGCGTCGCCGAGCGTCTGGTGGATCAGCCGTCTTGCTGCATGTACCGTCTTTTCGATAGTTTTTCTTTGCATGCACCGGTTTCGCATTGGAAAAGCAGCGCAACTGCTGGGAGTCAGCCCTGACACGGTCCGACGCTGGGCCGATCAGGGCCGCGTCGCAACCGTGCGCACCGACGGCGGCCAGCGCGAGATCGAAGGACCCGAACTCGCCCGCCTCGCACTCGAACTCGGCGACCAGCCACTCGACGACGCCGACTCGGTGTCGGCGCGCAACCGCTTTCCCGGACTCGTCACCCGAGTGATCCGCGACACGGTGATGGCCCAGGTCGAGATCCAGGCCGGACCCCACCGGGTGGTGTCGCTCATCTCGGCCGAAGCGGTCGATGCGCTCGGGCTCGAACCAGGAGTCCCAGCCGTCGCCTCCATCAAATCGACGAACGTCGTCATCGAACGGGCCACGTGAGCGGACGGATCATGGCGCTGACCGGCGCCGTTGCGGCAGCCGTCGTCGCGCTCGCCGTCCTCGGTGTGAGGGGTGACGCCGACACGGCGCTCGTCCTCGCGCCATCGTCGCTCGCACCGTTCGAAGCCGAACTCGACGCGGCGCTGACCGAGTCGGGCGTCGGCCCGGTCGAGTGGGTGTTCGCCGGAAGCCAATCGCTCGTCGCCCAACTGATCGACGGCGCACCGGCCGACGTGTTGATCACCGCCGATGCCGCCACCTTCGCCCGGGCGAACGCCGCCGGCGTGACCTGGGACGACGGTCGCGACCTCGTCGCCAACCGCCTCGCCCTGGCGGTGGCGCCCGGGAATCCCGGAGGTGTCACGTCGCTCGATGATCTGGGCCGCAGTGGCCTGCTCGTCGGTGTCTGCGCCCCCGAGGTCCCATGCGGCCGCCTGGCCGTGACAGCGACAGACGGCCGAGTCACGATCGACGCCGATACCGAGGAGACGAACGTCCGGGCGTTGACCACGAAGCTCGCGGCGGGCGAGCTCGATGTCGGGCTCGTGTACCGCACCGATGCCCGAGCCGCGGGTCTGGAGACCATCGCCGACGACACGCTCCGCCAGGCGACCACCGCCTACCGGGGCAGCGCGAACCCCGACGGTGCCGCAGTGCTTGCGTCGTTCCGCAACGGCGCAGCCCATGCCGTGCTCCTCGAGGCCGGCTTCCTCGACGTGACGACATGAAGCCGCCGACCGCACGCCCGTCAGCACTCCTGCTGATTCCTGCCGGCGCCGGCCTCCTCCTCGTGGCCGTTCCGGTGATCGGCCTACTGCAACGAGCGCCGTGGTCGTCGCTGCTCGACCGTCTCACGAGCGACACCGTGCTCGACGCGATCCAGGTCTCGGTCACGGTCAGCGTCGCGGCGGCGATCATCGCCACCGTGCTCGGCCTGCCGCTCGCCTGGCTGCTCGCCCGGCACGACGGTCGGCTGGCGACACTCGTCCGGGCGGCCGTGCTGGTGCCGATGGTGTTACCTCCGGTCGTCGGCGGCACCGCCTTGCTGTTCGCGCTCGGGCGACGCGGCCTCGTCGGCCAGTGGCTCGACTCCTGGTTCGGCATCTCGCTGCCGTTCACCACCGCCGGGGCAGTCGTCGCCGCCAGCTTCGTCGCGCTGCCGTTCTTCGTCACGACGGTCGAGGCAGCACTTCGGCAGGCTGGCACCGACCTCGAGGAAGCAGCGGCCGTCACCGGCGCCGGGCCGCTCACCGCCTTCGTCACCGTGACCGTGCCCGCCTCACGCGATGCGATCCTCGCCGGGCTCGCGCTGGCGTGGGCCCGGGCCCTCGGCGAGTTCGGCGCAACCATCACCTTCGCCGGCAACCTCGCCGGCCGCACTCGCACGCTGCCGCTCGAGATCTTCTTGGCGCTCGAATCGGACCCGGAATCCGCTGTCGCCGTGAGCGTGCTCCTCCTCTCGGTCAGCTTCGCCGTCCTGATCGTCCTGCGGGGACGGTGGTTCTCTCGTGGCTGAGCAGCTGTCCATCTCCGGCCGCTTCCGACGCGGCGACGTCGATTTCGACCTCGACCTGTCACTCCCCGCCGGCCGCATCGCCGTCGTCGGCCCCAACGGCAGCGGCAAGTCGAGTCTGCTGCGCCTGATCGCCGGACTCGAAGCGCTCGATGACGGCCACCTGACCCTCGACGGCATGCTCCTCGATCACCGCCCCGAGATCTTCGTTCCGCCGCACGAGCGACCGATCGCGATGTCGTTCCAGGAACCGCGTCTCTTCGCCCACCTGCGGGTGATCGACAATGTCGCCTATCCGCTCCGACGCGCCGGCCGACCCCTCGACGAGGCGCGTGTTCAACTCGAGCGGGTCGGGGCTGGCGCCCTCGCCGACCTTCGACCCACTCGGTTGTCGGGCGGACAGGCGCAACGGGTCGCCCTCGCCCGCGCCCTCGCCGTCGACGCCCCGACCCTGCTGCTCGACGAGCCGCTCGCTGCGATCGACGAAGCCGGTCGCGCCGAGGTCGGCTCCCTTCTCCGATCGCTCGACACCCGCCGCATCGTCTGGGTCACCCACGATCCGGCCGACGCCGGCGACGCCGACGTCGTCGTGTCGATCCGAGACGGTGTCGTGCGCCAGACTGCAACCTAGATGACCAGCACCGACCCCACCGCCGCCTTCCGTCTCGACGACAAGGTCGTCCTGATCACCGGCGCGAGTAGCGGCCTCGGTGCAAGGTTCGCCCGGGTCGCCTCAGCCGCTGGCGCGACGGTCGTCGTGGCCGCCCGGCGCGCTGAACGGCTGGCCGAACTCGCCGACGAACTCGATGACGCCCATGCCGTCGAGGTCGATCTCACGGCGACCGGAGGGCCAGAAGCGTGCGTCGCCCGATCGATCGAACTCGCAGGCCGAATCGATGTCCTCATCAACAACGCCGGGATCTCGCAGGTGGCACCGGCACTCGACTTCAGCACCGAGGACTTCCGTCACGAGATCGAGATCGACCTCGTCGCGCCCTTTGCCCTTGCCCGTGACGTCGCCCGCGACGCGATCACCAACGGTCGCCCGGCATCGATCATCAACATCGGCTCGATCCTCGGCGAGGTCGGAGGCGGCAAGCTCCGGGTGCCGGGCTACGCCGCAGCCAAAGGCGGCCTGCACAACCTCACACGCGAACTGGCGTCGCAGTGGGGCCGCAAGGGCGTGCGCGTGAACGCCATCGCACCGGGCTGGTTCGAGACCGAGATGAACGACGCCATGTTCGGCGACGGCGGGGGCCAGGCGTACATGGAAGCGGGCGCGGCAATGGGTCGACCCGGCATCGAGGGCGAACTCGACGGGGCGATGCTGTACCTCGCGAGCGACGCCTCGAGCTTCGTGACCGGTCACGTGCTCCAGGTCAGCGGCGGCTGGACCGCCACCTGAACGCACCCCGAGATCGGGAAGCCCATCGCGGCGGCGACGGAACGCACCTCCTCCCCCAAAGGGTGCGCACCATCGCCCCGCAATCCGGAGCCGTAGCTCCGTCGTCGCCACTCGGTCTCCCGCAGTGGTGAAGCGGTCGACATGTTGCGTCCGTCACACCTCGGGCGTCAAGGCTTCACGACCGTTCGTGTGCAAAATCTGACGGATCGTCTCAGGATGTGAGATCCGAGACCGGAATCAGTCGGCACGAGACCTGAGGCTCGCGGCTGGGCCGCACGAAACGGATCCCCATGACCCCGTGATCGTGGGTGTCGGGCTGGATCCAATTCGGCACGCCCGGATCTTCGTGGGCGACGACGATGCGCAGGTGCGAGCCATCGCGCACCGCGTTCTCCTTGTCGATGTAGCCCTCGCCGGTCGAGTAGTTCGCGAGGTTCTCCATCCAGTGGTTGCACAGCTGGAAATTCCAGTGCTGTGTCGGCATCTCCTCGAACTCGACGACGAGCGCCATGCCCTCGGGCACCCGCCAGTACCCGAATTCGAAGTGGCGGTCGTCGGGCGAGCCACCGATGCGTTCGTACCACTCGCGGGTGAAATGCGTGTCGTTCTCCCGAGCGAGCAGATCGTTGGTCCAACCCTCGTAGTCGGCCTTCTGGCCGAGGATCAGCTGGCCGGCGACGGCAAGTCGTTCGGCCATGTCCTCCGGCGATGGCGTCTCCGGCTGCTCGTGTTCGTCGAGGCACTCGATCACCAGACGCGGCGGCGTCTGTTCGTTGCGGTCATCCCAGACGACTCGACCCATGAGCTCTCGGGTGGTCGGCGCCATCGACATCCAAACAGAACCGTCCTCGGGCGGGTCGACCGACAAGATGAAGTCGACCGTGCCATCGGCGTTGGCGATGTCGCCGAGCACGAGCGTGTGCGGCGTGAGCGCCATGTTCGGATTGAACGTCTCGAGATGATCCTCGGCGTCGAGGCCGACGGGAACCGCACCGACATCGTTGGGAATCGGCGGACTCCACGCCGACAGGTGGGTGTAGACGTCGCCGGCCGTGCCCGTGATGCGGTAGCGATACCGCGCGTCGACCGGTTGCACAATGTGGTCCTGATTGGGCGACTGCACCCCGATACCACCCTTGAGCGGCGGCGGGATCAGCCCGATGAAGCGAGGCTTGGTGCCCGGGGTGCGGCGCTCGATCACGCGGAAGTTGCCCATCATGAGCATGCGGGTGAGATAGCGGTAGCCCTCGACCGCATCCTGCGGATCGCCGCCGGCGGTCTCACGGGCCACGATCTGGCCTGCAGCCTTCAACTGATCACAGAAATCGTCCCACGCCTCGCCGCTCATCAGCCGGGCGCGGCGTGCCTCGTCAACGCTCATCATCCCCCCTCCTGCTCCGACACCAATCGCTGTGTCAGGTGTCGATGCCCAAAGCCTCGCGGAGGAACGCCGACTGCACCAACAAGAGGTTCTCGGCGACCTCCTCCTGCGGCGTCATGTGGGTGACGCCGGAGAGGGGCAGCACCGTGTGGGGCTTGCCCGCCTCGAGCAGCGCCCGGCTCAACTGCAGCGTGTGAGCGGCGACGACGTTGTCGTCCGCGAGGCCGTGGATCAACATCAGCGGCGGAAGTTCCCGGTCGCCGAGCGCGGCCGCATCGGCGCAGAGATCGGTGCGCGCATAGTTGGCCGGTTCGTCGTTCGGGTTCCCGAGATAGCGCTCGGTGTAATGCGTGTCGTAGAGCCGCCAGTTGGTGACCGGCGCGCCGGCAATCGCGGCGTGGAAGACGTCTGGACGCCGCAAAACCGCAAGAGCCGCCAGATAGCCACCGAACGACCAGCCCTTGATCGCCACTCGAGACAGATCGAGGAACGGATGCTCGGCCGCCATGGCGTGAAGCGCATCGACCTGATCGTCGAGCACCGGTGCGGCAAGGTCGCCTCGGACCGCGCGTTCGAACGCCGGACCGCGGCCGGGGGTGCCGCGCCCGTCGGTCACGATCACGGCGAAACCCTGATCGGCGAACCACTGCGACGCAGAGAAGAGGCCGGCCACTCGTTGCACCCGCTGGGCGTGGGGGCCGCCGTACGGGTCCATGAGCACGGGAAGCGGCGTCACCCCGTCGTGACCGCTCGGAAGGATGAGTGCCGTTGTGAGGTCTCGCTCGCCGACCGCATGGAACCTGACGTTGAGATCCATCGCCGGGATCTCGCTGAGGTCGACGAGATCGCCGATCGGCTCGTTGTTCGACACGACCGTGCTGCGACGCTCTGCAGGGTGCATCGAACGAACGGAGCGCACCATGGTCGACCCACCGACGACTGCGCCGTGGAACTCGAGGGCCGGGCTTCGCCCGTGCTCGGTGCCATCCCAGTCGACGTGCACCAACGTCATCTCGGTCGGGTCGTGCGAACCGGCGACGAGCACCCCGTCATCGCTCACGTCGATCACCTTGCGGACCTGCAGATCGTCGCCGGTCACGGCTTCGCCGTCGACACAGAGGCGACGGGCCGCACTGCGGTCCTCGACGGTGACGAGCTTGCCGCCGTGTAGGCGAGGCGAGCCGGGGATGAGGTCGACCCAGTGCTCGTCGGTCACCCGATGACGCTCGGCGCACACACCGGTGTCGGGATCGACATCGAGAACGGCAAGCGTGCGCTGGTCGCGGGTCTGCACGGTGAGGATGAGACCCTCGCTCGACCACAAGGCATCCGCGAGGTACTCCCACTGCCCCGTCGGATTCCACTCAACGGAGCGTCGCTCGCCATCGAGTCCGATGATGGCGAGCGCAACCTCGGCATTGGGGGTGCCGGCGCCGGGATACCGGATCGGACGCGGAGCCTGAGCCGGCGTGACGGGTGCGGCAATCCACCACGTGTCGATCGGCGCGACATCGACTCGTTCGACGAGCAGTCGCTGTGAGTCGGGCGCCCACCAGAAGCCACGAGTACGGCCCATCTCCTCGCCGGCGATGAACTCCGCCGCCCCCCACGAGATCGTGTCACCGTCCTCGTGGATCACGCTGCGATCCCCTCGGGCATCGACGACCCGAAGACCGTCGTCAGCGATATACGCAACCGCCGACCCGTCGGGCGCCAGGCGAGGGTCGAAGCCCCCCGGCGCGGTGGCGAGAAGTTCGGCCGTGCCCGCGATGAGGTCAGCCCGTCCGATCTGACCACCGAGCGCGAAGCAGGCGGTGGTCAGATCACGGTCGGCGTCGAACGCAACGATGCCGCCCCCGCTCTCCCGCGCCCGTTCGCGACGAGCCTGTTCCTCCGGCGGCAGATCGGCGTCGTCGGCACCGAGCGCCGCCGGATCGACAACACGGCGCTCCGTTGCGGAGTCGACGTCGAACACCCAGAGGCCGTTGACCGGATCCTCGGGCCCGGACGAGCGAAGGAACGCGACCCGGGCACCATCGGCCCCGACGACGATGTCGCGGGGAGCGCCGAGGGTGAAGCGCCTCGTGACGGCATTGCGGCGGGGATAGGACTGCGCGCTGGCCATGTCGGCATCATGCCCCACGCCAGCCCCTCATCGGCCGCCCGGGGCTCGAACGGCGAAACGTTCGGCCCTACTCGGACCGGTCGGTGCCGGCGACGTTCTCGCGCTTCATGGCGCCGAGAGGATCGGCTCGGAAGGCCTGGACCGAAGCCTGGTGGCCGGCGAGGGCCTGGAACTCCTGTCCCGACCGGATTGCAGCCCGTCCGCCGCGCACATCGAATTGGCGGTGCACCAGCCGCTTCTTGATCTGGGTGAGATCCGTGGCGACACCCGCGATACGCGCCGCAACGGCGAGCACCTCGTCGGCCAAACGGTCGGCCGGGTAGGCCCGGTTCGCCCACCCGATACGAGCCGCTTCGATCCCGTCGACGGCATCGCCGGTGAGCAGGGCCTCCATGGCGTGGCGCAGGCCGAGCAACGGCTCGTGGTACTGCCAGTCGGGCGGCGAGGCGACACGGACCACCGGGTAGGAGATCTGCGCATCCTCGGCGACATAGACGAGGTCGCAGGCCGACGCGAGTTCGGTCGCACCCGCCATTGCGTAGCCGTGCACCTGCGCGATGACCGGCTTGGCGAGGTCCCAGATCGAGAACCAGCCGTCGGTGGCTTGACGACTCCACGCACCGTCGCCTGGCGCCGAGTGGTACGGCGGATCGTCCATCAACCCCGACGAGAGGTCATACCCCGACGAGAAGCAGTCACCGGCACCACGGATCACCGAAACCCGGACGGCGTCGTCGTGATCGTGAGCTTGGAGGGTGGCGAACAACTCGGCCCGCATCGCGGTCGAAATCGCGTTCTTCTTCTCGGGCCGGTTGAGCGTGACGTACCGCACCCCGTCGGCGGCGTCGGTGATCGTGATCAGTTCCGTCATCTCAGACCTCCTCGGCGAGCTCGGACGCTCCGGTGATCGACGCAGCGATCTCCAGCGCCTCGAGATCCTCGGTGCGGAGGATCACCCCGGTCAACCCGTCGGGCACGACCTCGTCCCAACGGTTGGCGATCCTCGACGCCGGACCGAAGAGGGCACCGGCATCGATGTAGTCGTCTGGCACGGCGGCGATCGCCTCGTCTTTGCGGCCCGCGAGCCAGAGTTCCTGAATCCGAGCTGCGGCCTCGGGCCACCCGCGCCGGGCCATCGCATCACGGTGGAAGTTGTTGTCCTCGCTGCCCATGCCCCCCACATACATGCCAGTGAGTGGCTTCTTTGCGTCGATCGCCGCCTGGACGTCGTCGGTGACCTCGATGGTGAGGTTGCCCATGATCTCGAAGTTGTCGGGCCGGCCGCCGCGCCGAGCCCAACCCTGTTCGAGGTTGGCGCCATGGATGGACCACCCATCGGAGCCGTACCCCATCGGCAACCAGCCGTCGGCGACCTCGGCTGCAAGGGCGGTGTTCATCGGTCCACCCGACGCGATCCAGATCTCGACCCGGCCGGCCGGGTGCAGGATCGACTTCAGCGCCTTGCCCTCGCCGATCGCGCCCGGACCATCGAACGGCAACGAGAGTTCAGCCCCTCGGTGTTCGACCGGCGCTTCCCGATCGACGACCTGCCGCATGATCGAGACATAGTCACGCAGGCGCCGATTGGGGCTCCCCCACGGCTGGCCGTACCACCCCTCGACGATCTGTGGGCCGCTCACCCCGAGGCCGATGATCACACGATCACCGCCGGCGAGCTGGTCGATCGTTAGTGCGTGCATCGCCGTCGCCGCCGGCGTGCGGGCCGACACCTGGACGACACCCGTGGCCAGCTTGATCTGGGAGGTGTGCGCGGCAAAGAAGGCGAGCGGGCTCAACGCATCGGCGCCATAGGCCTCTGCGGTCCACACGGAGTGGAAGCCGAGACGATCGGCGGCCGTGACGAGATCAAGCGGCACATCGAGGTGCTTCGCCCGATAGAGCTCCAAGCCGAGTCCGAGTTTCACGGCGCCGATGCTAGGACGGCAGTCGGGCCGAGCCCGAACTCCGACGGAAGGCGGCCGACATCTCGATCACGTCGACTGTCCCCGATAGCGTCCCTCGCGTGTCGTCGAGTCCACCGCCCCAGGACCGCCGTGTCCGATTCGACCGGCGGAACGAGACCCAGCGAGCGGGTGACCGGCCCTGGGGCGAGGGCATCTACCGGCGGCGAATCACCGTGCGCCGCACGGGGCCGAACACCGTCGTCGGCGAACTCGAAGACGACTTCCATCACTTCGGTGTGCAGATCGACCACGACAACACCGAGATCACGGCGATCGCCGCCGACGCGGAGCGACATCCCTGGGACATCTGTGCCGAAGCCGACCGACCGATCCAGATGATCATCGGCACAACCCTGCGCGATCACCCGAGCGTGCTCGGTGAACACGACGCCCGAGCCAACTGCACCCACCTCTTCGATCTCACCGGCCTCGTCGTCGCCCACGCCGCCCGGTCGACCACCGAGCGACGGTTCGAAGCCGAGGTCACCGACCCCGACGAGCACGGCGACCGGACGGCACGTCTCTGGGTCGATGGTGATCTCAGAATCGAATGGGCGATGCGCCAACGCGACATCGTCGGACCGGACCGCTGGACGGGAGCGCCCCTCTGGAGCGGCTTCATGGGGTGGGCGCTCGCCGAACTCGACGACGCGACCGCCGAGGCGGCGATCGTGCTGCGCCGAGCCGTCGATATCAGCCGAGGCCGGATGCAGGATCTCGACGACTACCGCAGCAACGCAGAACTCGCCGGGTTCATGACCGGCATCTGCCACGCGTTCACCCCCGAGAACAATGAGCGCGGCGTGCGACTCGTGGGAACGGCTCGCGACTTCACCGACCAGCCCGAACTGCTCCTCGCCGACTTCGACGACCGCAACCCGAACTGACGGCATCGATCACTCAACCGCCGTAGTGCTCGATCCCGGACGGCGCACCGGCACGCATCTCGGCGGCGGCCTGCGCGACCTCGGCGATGGCGGAATCGAGTTGTGCAGCGACCGCTTCGGGATCGGCGGAGAACTCGAGTTCGTCGAGGAGGGCTCCGAGTCGGCCGTGGGAGCGCCATGCGGCGAACTTCGCCCACTCCGTGTAGAGCGCATTGGGATCGTCGACGACGATCAGGTCGGCCGACCGGCTCTGTTCGTCACGACTGGTGTCGACCGCCACATAGCCGTTGACCATCGAGATGCGTTCCGTCAGCTCCGTGAGAGGCCCGGCCCGATGCACGACCATGTCGCCGTGAAGGGCGATGGCGTAGCCCGGCCCCGGGAAGTCGGGCGCGACGGTGCGATCGGGCGGCGGGGTCTCACCCTGCGCCGAGAGCGCTGCGGCCTCGTGCTTGGTGCCGAGGAAGTACTCGAAGCGGCCACCGGCGACGAGGGCCGGGTCGGTGACCGTCATGACGAAGTCGAGCGGCAAGGTGTCGTGGTGCCACTTGTCGATCGCGGCATCGATGCGGCTCGGCTCGAAGTTGATGTGGCCCAGATGCAACGGCATGGCGTGCGGGGCGATCTCGATCCCATAGATCCGCTCGAGATGGGCCGTGACCTCGGGGCTCACGCAGAGATCGCGCAGCCACATCGAGCGGTAGCAACCCCCACGGGTCATCGACTCGATCCGATCGCCAGCCGGCATGGCGAACGCACGAAGCCGCCGGGCGACCGTCAACATGATCTCGGCACCCTCGTCGCTGAGCATCCGGAACGGTGACGACGCCGCCACCGGCGTGGCTTTCGTGGCGATCTCCTCCTCCGAGTAGCCGAGATCGGCCAGCAGCACGATGTCGGCCGGTGCCTCAAGTTGGAGATGCCGGGCCGGGTCGAAGACCGGCTCGTCGGCGAACCACTCATAGCCGGGAGGCTGCGTGTCGGGGAACGGAACAGCGATGCCCATCCCGCCAGTATTGGCACGGAACGATCATGCGTCCAACACCCCTGGCGGCCCCCGGCGACCGCCGCGGAGCGGCACCGACGGTCCGTTGCACGACCGTGGAGCCGAACCGTCGCCGGTAGCGTTCCAGCATGGCCGAGACCGCACCTCCAGACACCATCTTCAGTGGTGAGAAACGAGGGCTGACGATCGCGGTGATGGCCTCGATCGGGATCATCGCCTACTCCAACCTCGGCCTCACCGCCGCCCTTCCGGACATCGGCAACGACCTCGGCGACGTCGCGCTCCTGCCGTGGACGATCACGGTCGAGTTGCTCATGTCCGGCGTCGCCGTCCTCGCCGCCGGTCCCGTCGTCGACGGCCTCGGCACCCGCAGAGTCTTTCGCTGGTCCGTCGTCGGCTTCGTGATCACGTCGGCGTTGTGCGGGCTGGCTCCGACGATGCTGCTGCTCGTGATCGGACGAGCACTCCAGGGCATCACGATCGGTGTGCTGCTCACCTCGGCGATGGCGGCAATCGGTCTCTCCTATCCCGTGCACCAGCGCGCCCGGGTATTCGCCATGAACTCCACTGTCTGGGGCGTGATGAGCGTCGCCGGGCCCTCGATCGCTGCGGTCATGGTTGCCACCCTCAACTGGCGTGGTGTCTTCTTCTTCAGTGTTCCGGTTGGCCTCGTCGCCGGGGCGCTTGCCTGGAACAACCTTCCCGGCCCGACAAGCGAGGCCCGGGCCTCCACCGCCGACGTTCGCGGTATCGGCATCGTCGCTGTCATCGCTGCTGCCGGCCTCGCCGTCGCTCAGGGTTCGTTGACGGCGATCGCCGGCGGCACGCTCGTCGCGGCGCTCGGCGTGTTCGGGTACGCCCGTCACGCCCGTTCGGTGCCCGACCCTGTCGTGCGGCCCCGGCATCTGTTCGCCACCCGGTTCCGCAGCGTGCACACCACCTCGCTGCTCGCCGTCGGCGGAGCGCTCGGCTTTCACTCGTTCTTGCCGGTGTACCTCAACGGTGCCCGCGGCCTCTCGACCACTGCCGCCGCCTTCTCGGTCGCCTACCTGTCAGCCGGGTGGACGACCGGCGCCGTCAGCAGCAGCCGACTCCAGGACCGCATCCTGCGCGAGCAGGTCGTGTTGATTGGATCAGTCGTCTTGTCGATCGGCATCCTCCTCTCAACGGTGCTCGTCTGGGCCGAGGCGCCGGTCGCCGTGCTCGCGATCGGCCTGTTCATCTCCGGACTCGGAACAGGCGCGATCTCCACCACCGGCATCAACGTCCTGCAGGAACGCACACCGCTTTCCGAGATGGGTCGGGTCAACGGGGCCCACCAATTCACCCGCTCGATGTCGGTCACCTACGGCGTCGGCATCGCCGGCGCAGTGATCCTGACAACCGTCGACCGCCGCACCGGCGACGTGGAAGCGGTGCGCGACCTCCTCGGTGGCGACGTCGAGACGGTGAGCCGGCCGGTCGCCGATGCCCTCGGCGCCGGCTTCCTCTTCGCCATTGCGGTGGCGGCAGTTGCCGCGGTGACGACCATCCCGGCTGCCCGGCACCTCGTGCGGAGCCGGCCCGAAGCGGTAACCTCCGCGGCGTGAAGGCTCTCCGCTTCTCCCGCAAAGAAGGTCGCTACGCCGCTGCGATGGCGGCATCTCGGCTCCGCCCCGGCGCCGGCGCCGCAGTCGGGCCCCTTTCACTGATCGACGACGACGCCCCCGAACTCCCGACCCCGGACTGGGTTCGCGTCTATCCCCGGCTCGCCGGCATCTGCGGTTCTGACCTATCGACGGTCGACGGCCACGCGTCGCGCTACTTCGAACATTTCGTCAGCTTCCCGTTCGTTCCCGGCCACGAGGTCGTCGGCGACACCGACGACGGCCGCCGGGTCGTCCTCGACCCGGTGCTCGGCCATGCCGCCCGCGGCTTCGAACCTCCGTTCGACGGTGCGCAGCCCGGCGACGGCGACGACTACCGCCATCTCACCACCGGTGATCTCGAGCCCGGCATCCAGACCGGCTTCTGTGAGACGACCGGCGGCGCGTGGTCGACCGAGTTCGTCGCCCACCCCAGCCAGCTTCACGAGGTTCCCGACTGGATGAGCGATGAACTCGCCGTCCTGATGGAGCCGGCCGCTGGCGGTGTCCACGCCGCACTCCGGGCGAAGGTCGCCAACGACGACACCGTCGCAGTGATCGGTGCAGGCACGATGGGGCTGGTCACCGTCGCCGCCCTGCGTCATCTGACCTCCCCCGGCTCGATCCTGATCGGGGCCAAGTACCCGATCCAACGGCAGCTCGCAGAAGAGTTTGGCGCCGACGTCGTGTGCGCACCCGACGAGCTCAGCCGGGCAGTCCGACGAGCGACCGGCTCGTTCATGATCGACGGCCGACTCTCCGGGGGTGCCGACATCGTGATCGATGCCGTCGGCTCCCAGCAGTCGATCGAAGCAGCGATCGGGATGTGTCGCCCGCGGGGCCGGGTGGTGCTGCTCGGCATGCCGAGCGTGGTCGAGCTCGATCTCACCGCCCTGTGGCATCGCGAGACCGAACTCATCGGTACGTACACCTACGGATCCGAGACCACCGACGACGGCCGCCGCACGAGCAGTTTCGAGCTCGCATTCGAACTCGCCGGCAAGGTGCCCTTCGACAAGATGCTGTCGGCCACCTACCCCTTGGCCCGCTATGTCGACGCAATCGCCCATGCGGCCGAGTCGGGGACTCGAGGCGGGGTGAAGGTCGCCTTCGACATGCGAGACGAAAAACGTCGAGGCACCGGCGACACCTGACAAGGATTTCGCCGCCCATCGAGTCGTGATCGCGGCGAGGACCAGCCAGAATACGGCCATGGCCGAAACCGATACCGCCCCGTCGCTCGACGACGAGACGACCGCAGCGCTCACGCTCTTCAACGAGTACGTCGACGCTGATCGTGAGCGCACTCGCCGCGAGAAGCGGGTGAAGAAGGCCGAACGGGCCAAGGACGAAGCCGCCGCCGCCGTGCGCAAGGCCAACGAATCCGGCTCCGCCGAGGACAAGGCTACGGCTGAGGCCGCCTACCGCGAAGCGCAAGACGCGTTCAAGAAGATCCGCGACGGCGAGGAACCCGAAGAGGCGCCGACCGCCGAGGTCGCAGCCGACGAACCTGCGGCTGATGAGGCTCCGGCCGACGAGACCGGCACCGAAGCCGCCCCTGCCGAGGACGCCGCCGCCGAAGCGGCTCCCGCCGACGAACCGGCGATGGCCACCGATCGCACCGACGACGACGCCGAGGACGCCGCCGACGACGAAGCGCCGGCCGCAGACGAAGAGCAGTAGTCCCCCCGACGCCACCGCCACGCCGAACCCGGCGTAGTGGCAGTCACGTTCGCGAGCGTGGTCAACTGAGCCGATGCGCGCAGTACGAATCGTCGACGGCACCCCGACCCTGGAGACCCTCGCCGGGCCGGAGGGCGACGGCGTTCGCGTGAAGGTCGTGAGTTCGTCGATCTGCGGGAGCGACCTGCACCTGCTCGACGGTGGGATCGCCGAGGGCATGATCCTCGGCCACGAGTTCTGCGGCATCGCCCCCGACGGCACCCCGGTCGCGGTCGAACCGATGGCGGGATGTGGCAGTTGCTGGGCATGCGACGAGGGCCACCTGAGCTTCTGCTCGAACGGCGCGATCTTCTACGGCATCGGCCTGCCGGGCGGCATGGCCGACGAGATCATCGTGCACCCCGACGCACTCGTCGCCCTGCCAGCGGGACTGGCACTCGAACACGCCTGTCTGGTCGAGCCACTTGCGGTCGCCACCCACGCACTGGACCGCGCCCGAGTCACCGAGACCGACCGGGTGCTGGTCATCGGTGCAGGTCCCATCGGCTTGGCCGCTGCCGCGATGCTCCGCCACCGGGGGATCCCCGCCACGGTCAGCGCCCGTCACCCCCACCAGCAGGCCGCAGCGGAACGGTTGGGTGCCGCTCTCGATGTCGGCGACGGGTACGACGTCGTGATCGACGCCGTCGCCACCAGCGCCTCGATCGGCGAGGCCGTCCATCGCGCCCGCCCGATGGGCCGGGTCGGGTTGGTCGGCACGACATGGCAGCCGGCCGAGCTCGGTATCGCCGCCTGCATGAAGGAGATCGAGATCCTCCCGGCGATGACGTACCGGTGCCGCGTCCCCGGCCGCGACTTCGACGAGGCGGCGGCCGCCCTCGCGGCGGCGCCCGACATCGGCCCGACGATCATCACCCATCGCTTTCCACTCGACGGCTGCGTCGAGGCGTTCGCAACGGCGGCCGATCGTTCCTCGGGCACGATCAAGGTGGCGTTCGACCTCTGATCGTCGGCCGCTCGATCAGGCCCGCCGCCCACCGACCGTCGAGACGACGGCCACCCGACCGGTGCCGGCATCGACGAGTTCGACCCGAACGAGTCGGGTCTCGCCGCGGTCGATCGTCTCCACGACCCGGATCTCTCCCGGCCCCTCCTTCACCGCCCGCAGATAACGAGTGACGAAGTCGGTCGGTGCCGCGATTCCCGCACAAAACGCCGCCTGCTCGATGAGTAGCCCGGTGAGGCCGCCGTGCAGGATTCCCCACGGGTTGCGGGTGCGTTCGGAGAGGTCGATTCGAAGCTCCTCGGCGCTCACATCGACCCCGAAGTAGGACTCGAGCGAGTCGCCAGGATCGGTTGGCGGCGTGAACACCCGACGGCCACCGACCGTCATGCCGCGAAGGTCGTCGTTGAACGTGGGCTCCAGTACGCCGTGATTCGCCGTGGCAAGGGCGACGAGTTGGTCGTCGGCGCCAGCGTCGACGACACGGCACTCCACGACGGACATGCTGCGCCCCGGCTTGACCGCCCGAGCGTCGACCCGAAGTGGCCCGATGGCGCAGCGACCCACAAGGCGGGTCTCGATGTCGGCGGTGACGGTCCATCCGGGCAGCACCGCCTGTCCGGCCGTGATTCCGGCGCCCATGTCGATCCCCATCAGGACCGCAGCGATGCGAAGGCTGCCGTCGGGGGCGGCGAGATCCGGACGCAGCGGGACGAAGGTCGATGTCCCGCTGTCGGTGCGTTCGATTTCGACGCCGTAGCGCCCCGGAATGTGTTCGTAGCCTGGAACGTCGTTCACGTTCGGTACGCGTTGAAGAGCAACTCGAAGAAGTGATCGCTCGGGTAGTGGGTGACGATGTCGACGTTGGGCTCACCGCCGACAAAGCCCATGCGATCGACCTCCATCACCCCGCGCTGGCCACCGTCGCCGAACATGACCTTGACGTTCAGTCGGCTGATCTCAGCGACCGATGGATCGATGGCGTGGGCCATCGCGATCGGGTCGGGCAGATCGTCGCCTTCCATGCCGTGCTCGAGGGCGAATCGACGCACGGCTTGCGCGATGTCGACACCGAACCTCGCAAGCGGGGTGCCGATGGCGAGCATCGCATCGTGGCGTTCCTGGGTGACGATCGCCGACGTGATGGAGATGTCCCAGCCGACGAACTCCAACGGCATCCCGGATGCCGTGACGATCGCCGCAGCCTCGGGATCGGCCCAGAAGTTGAACTCCGCCATCGCGCTCACATTGCCGGGGCCGTGCACACCCGTGCCGCCCATGATCACCACTCGCTCGACCGCCTCGGCGATCTCCGGAGCACGGAGGACGGCCGCGGCGATGTTCGAGAGCGGACCGAGGCACACAAGGGTCACCTCACCCGGCGAGCCGAGGATCGTGTCGACGATGACGTCGACCCCACGCCCCGCAGCCGGCGTGCGGCCGTGAAGCGGCAGACCACAATCGCCCATGCCGTCCTGACCGTGAATGCTCTGGGCGGTCTCGAGGGTGCGCATGATGGGCTGGGCCCGGCCGGCGTACACCGGCGTCTCCTTGCCACACAGTTCCACCGTGTAGAGCGCGTTCTGCACCGCTTGGTCGAGCCCAACATTGCCGGCGACAACCGTAAGCGCCTCGACATGCACGTCGGGGTGCTGCAGGGCCATGACGATCGCAACGGCGTCGTCGCTGGCGGTGTCAGTGTCGATGAGAAAACGTCGCATGGCCGCACCCTAATGTCGGCGGTGAGACAGCGACCGGCGGATCGGACTGCGCCGATAACCTGCGTCGCTATGAGTGACGCAGCGAAGGCGCCGTACCCGCATGTCGAGAGCCCGGACCTCCCGGGCATCGAGCGGCGAATTCTTGCGCGGTGGAGCACCGACGAGACCTTCGACAAGAGCGTGGAGAGCCGGCCCGAGGACGACGAATACGTCTTCTACGACGGCCCGCCGTTCGCCAATGGCCTCCCTCACCACGGTCACCTGCTCACCGGCTATGTGAAGGACGTGGTGCCCCGGTACCAGACCATGAAGGGCAAGCGGGTCGAGCGCCGCTTCGGCTGGGACTGCCATGGCCTCCCGGCGGAAATGGAAGCCGAGAAGGACCTCCCCGTCAGCGGCCGAGCCTCAATCATCGACTACGGCATCGAGCGTTTCAACGAGTACTGCCGCACCTCGGTGCTGAAGTACACCCAAGAGTGGGAGAAGACGGTCACCCGTCAGGCCCGCTGGGTCGATTTCGAGAACGACTACAAGACCATGGACCTCGACTACATGGAGTCGGTCATGTGGGCGTTCAAGCAGCTGTGGGACAAGGGGCTGATCTACCAGTCCAACCGCGTGCTGCCGTACAGCTGGGGGGCGGAGACCCCGCTGTCGAACCACGAGATTCGTCTCGACGATGCCACGCGCCCCCGTCAGGACCCGGCCGTCACCGTCGCGTTCGAGCTCGACGACCCTTCGGGCATCCCCGGCGATGCCGACACGCCCGCCAAGATCCTCGCCTGGACCACCACGCCGTGGACCCTGCCCTCGAACCTCGCACTCGCCGTCGGCCCCGAACTCGACTACGCCGTGATGCTTGACGACGACGGCTCGCGCTACCTGCTCGGCGAAGCCGTCATCGGCAGCTACGAAAAGCAGCTCGAGAACGCCACCCAGGTCGGCACCCTCAAGGGTTCCGACCTCGTCGGCCGCACCTACACACCGATCTTCCCGTACTTCGCCGACATGGCCGAGGTCGACCCGACCAAGCCGCACCACGGCACCGAACGGGCATTCCAGATCCTCGCCGGCGACTTCATCGACACCTCCGAGGGCACCGGCGTCGTGCACATGGCCCCCGGTTTCGGCGAGGACGACCAGCGAGTGGTCGGCGAAGCCGGCATCGGCATGGTCGTGCCGGTCGACGACTCGGGTCGCTTCACCGACGACGTCGTCGAGTGGGCCGGCCAGAACGTGCTCGAGGCCAACAGCGGCATCATCAAGCGCCTGCGCGAAACGGGTCAGCTGGTCCGCCACGACAGCTACACCCACAACTACCCGCACTGCTGGCGCACCGACACGCCGATCATCTACAAGGCGATGCCCTCCTGGTACGTGAAGGTCACCGACATCCGCGACCGGATGCTCGAGACCAACCAGGCGATCAACTGGGTACCCAGCCACATCCAGAACGGCCGCTTCGGCCAATGGCTCGAAGGCGCCCGCGACTGGTCGATCAGCCGCAACCGGTTCTGGGGCTCACCGATCCCCGTGTGGGTCAGCGACAACCCCGACTACCCGCGCATGGACTGCTACGGCAGCCTCGACGAGCTTGAGGCCGACTTCGGCGTCCGTCCGACCAACCTGCACCGTCCCTACATCGACGAACTCGTGCGCCCCAACCCCGACGACCCGACCGGCACGTCGATGATGCGCCGCGTGCCCGAGGTCCTCGACTGCTGGTTCGAGTCGGGCTCGATGCCGTTCGCCCAGGTCCACTACCCGTTCGAGAACAAGGACTGGTTCGACGAACACTTCCCGGCCGACTTCATCGTCGAGTACATCAACCAGTCGCGTGGCTGGTTCTACACGCTCCATGTGCTCGCCACGGCGCTGTTCGACCGTCCTGCGTTCCAGAACGTCATCTGTCACGGGATCCTGCTCGCCGACGACGGCGCCAAGCTCTCCAAGAAGCTCCGCAACTACACCGAGCCCGAGCTGATCTTCGAGAACCAGGGCTCCGACGCCCTGCGGTGGTACTTCATGTCCACCAACATCGTCCGTGGCGGCGACACGCGAATCTCCGATCAGGCGATCGACGATGTCGTGCGCCAGGTGATCCTGCCGATCTGGAACGCCTACTCGTTCTTCACGCTGTACGCGAACGTTGAAGGCCACCGAGCGACATTCACGCCCGACCCGGGACCCGACGCCGATCTGCTCGACCGCTACATCCTCGCCAAGACCCGCGACCTCGTCGCCGCGGTCGAGGCGAACATGGACGACTACGACCTCCCCGGCGCCGCCATGGAGATCCAGGCGTTCATCGACGCCCTGAACAACTGGTACATCCGCCGCAGCCGCGACCGCTTCTGGGGCACGGGCGAGGGCGGCGCCGATCTCGCCGGACTCGACACGCTCTTCACCGTGCTCGTGACGCTGACCCAGGTCGCAGCGCCGTTCCTTCCGATGATCACCGAGGAGATCTGGTCAGGACTGTGCGACGGCGACGACACCATGCCCTCGTCGGTACACCTGTCGACATGGCCCGCCGCCGCGACCTACTGCGACGACCCCGGCCTCGTCGCTGCGATGGACCGTTTGCGCGACGTCGCCTCCACCGGCCTTCGCCTTCGTGAGGATCAAGGTCTTCGCGTCCGTCTCCCGCTCGCGTCGGTCACGATCGCCGGTCGCGACGCGTCGACCCTCGAGGCCTTCGCCGACCTGCTCCGCGACGAACTCAACGTTAAGGACGTTTACGTCACCGAGGAGATCGGTGACCTCGCCACCTTCATCCTTCGCCCCGACGGCAAGGCACTGGGACCCCGCCTCGGCAAGGACGTGCAGGCCGTGTTCGGCGCCGCCCGATCCGGCGACTGGACCGCCAACGATGACGGCACCGTCGATGTCGGCGGCCACCTGCTCCAGCCCCACGAGTACGAACTGGCGCTTGAGTCGCCCGAGGGTGTGGTCGCTGCTGCGCTGCGCTCCAACGACGCTGTCGTCACGCTCGACACCGACGTCACGCCCGAGCTCGAAGCCGAGGGCCTGGCCCGCGATGTCGTGCGTGAGATCCAGAACGCCCGCAAGGCCGAGGATCTCGTCGTCACCGACCGCATCGACCTCTGGATCGACGCCGCCTCGGACACCGTCGCCGCTGCGATCGGCACCCACGAGGCCTACATCGCCGAACAGGTGCTCGGTACGTCGATCACCATGGGCGCCGGCCCCGACGAGGTGTCGGCGCACGAGGCCACCGTCGGTGGCGAGCCCCTGCGCTTTTCGCTGAAGGTCAGCTGATCGGCGATCGGCCAGAGGCGACGGTCAGTTACGACTGGCCGGCATGTTCCGGTAGATGTACTGCACGATTTCGTCGGGGTTGCGTGACTGCATCATCAGCTCGCCCGGGCCGGTGAACACGAAGACAAAGCCCTCGCCGGTCTTGGCCGACTTCATGAACGAGTCGCTGGCCCGCGTGAGTTCCATCTGGACGCTCTCGGCGAAGGCGACCATGTGGTTCGTGTCGACGACCACCTGCTGGCCGGCCTGCAACTCGAAGCGGTCGAGCGCGCCGTAACACGACAGCACGACCTTCCCCTGCCCGCTCGCACGCAGGAGGAACCCGCCCTCGCCACCGATGAGGTTGCGCATCCCACCCCACTGGGTGTCGATCTCGACACCCATCTCGGCGCACAAGAACGAGCCCTTCTGGATGAGCAACGGCGTCTCGGGGGTGACGTCGAAGACGGTGACGTCGCCCGGCAACGAGGGAGCGAAGTCGATCCAGCCGCCGTGGGGCGCAGCCGTCGCCGTCGTCATGAACAACGACTCGCCGCCGAGGACACTGCGTTTGAGGCCCTTCATCAGGCCGCCCTCGATCTTCGCGTCGAGATTGAGGTCGGCGGCCATCGCCATCATGGCGCCCGATTCGGCTCGGATCGCCTCAGAGGGGCCGAGGATGGCGCGCGCCACCGAGAACGAAGGGTTGTGTCGCAGTTGGATCTCCATGCGGCGATCGTAGGCCACCCCTGTCGCCGCGTGCCTTCGGCTCGACGCGCTGCGGATGCCGGTCCGCATCGTCACCGATGGCCTGTGGGAGGGTCGCACCATGACTGAACCTCGAGTCGCGCTCGTCACCGGCGGCGCTCGCGGCATCGGTGCCGCCGTCGCCCACCGGCTCCACGCCCAGGGCCGCCGAGTCGTGCTGGCCGACCTGCTCACCACCGAGGCCGAGGCGTTGGCCGACGAACTCGACGGCCGCGCCTACCGCTGCGACGTCACCGACTCCGATGGCGTACGCGACATGGTCTCGGCGATCGAGACCGACCTCGGCCCAGTCGACGTGCTCGTCAACTGCGCCGGGTTCGATCGATTCGTGCGCTTCGTCGACACCGACGAGGACTTCTGGGACACGATCATCGACATCAATTACAAGGGCACCTTGCGCACCTGTCACGCCGTCCTTCCGGGCATGACCGAACGCGGCTGGGGCCGCATCGTGAACTTCGCCTCGGATGCGGCTCGGGTCGGCAGCTCACTCGAATCGGTCTACGCCGGCGCAAAGGCCGGCGTGATCGGTTTCACCAAGACGATCGCTCGGGAGACGGTCAAGAAGGGCGTCACGTGCAACGTCGTGTGTCCCGGCCCGACCGACACGACGCTCATCCGGGAGATGGGTGAGCAAGGCGAGCTTCCGGCCAAGATCGTCGGCGGGCTCGACCGTGCCATGCCGATCGGCCGGATGGCCCAGCCCGACGAAATCGCATACGGCGCCACCGTCTTCACCCACGATGACGCCCTCTTCATCACCGGCCAGACCCTTTCGGTCAGCGGCGGCCTCACGATGGCCTGATGTCAGGTCCGGGTCCCTGTGGGCGGCGGTGTCAGTCGTCGGCGTCGACCCGGCGGCCGTCCTCCACCAGGTTGATCTCGTAGAGCACCTTGTCGAGCGCATCGCTCGCAGCGATCGCGCTGTACCGCAGCGGATTCTCCGCAGTGACGGTGCTCGGCATCGGCGCCAGAACCGTCCATGGTGTCGGGTGGGCGAACTGTACGACCGAATAGCGATCGCCCTGCTGGCCCTCACCCGACACGACACGATGAATCCCGGGCGGGATCATGCCGTTGCTCAATCGCTCGAGCATCAGACCGGTGTTGATGATCGCAGAGCCCTCCGGCGGGGCGACATCGGACCACTCGCCGTCGGGGGTCTTGAGCTGCAGGCCAGCCGCCGTCGCGCGGGGCAACGCCGTGATGAGGTTGATGTCGGCGTGTTCGCCGGCCCAGACGTGTTGTTCACCGGGTGCCTGCCCCATGGCCGGGTAGTGGATCGCCCGGGTGAGGGTGGCGCCATCGGTGAGCATCTCGTCGAAGAAGGTCTCGTGAGCCCCAAGCCCTTCGGCGATGATCCGCAGAACACGACGCTGCAGGTCGGCAACGCTGTGATGGAAGTGCATCAGTAGGTCGCGGACCCCCGGCAGGTCGTGCTCGGGAAGGGTCGGCATGCCATAGCGGTGGGGATACTTCGCCCGCAGCGGGTGACCATCGCCGAGCGGTGCTCCCCAGTTGAGCATCTCCTTCCAGTCGGGCACGTCGGCGACCGCCGCCGTCTCGACCAGCAGGCCTGTGTAGCCGCTCTGCCCGTTGGAGCCCGGCACGACATAGGTGTCCTTGCGCTCCTGGGGAAGGGTGAAGAACGCCTCGAGCTGCGCATACGCCTCATCGATGAGATCGACCGACAGGTCGTGTTCCACATAGACGAAGCCGGTCACGAGGCTGCGAAGCACACCGTCGACGACCGAGCGGCGCTGTTCGGCGCTTCCGGTCTCGAAGGCGAGTAGATCGACGTCAAGGATCTCCATCACGTCACTCTACCGCCGGCGACGTTGGCGCCCGGAGCCGTATCCGTGTGACGCTGGCGCCATGTCGAAGACACCGAAACCGCGCGCAGGAGCCGACGACGCCCTCGCCAAGATCGTCACCAAAGACTGGTTCCGAGCGGTCGCCCCCAAGATCATTCCGCCGATGCACAAGGCGATGAACAAGCTCACCCGGGGCCGCTTCGTTCCGGGCGCCGGACTCGTGCTCTACACCACCGGCGCGAAGTCGGGAAAGCGTCGCGAGACACCGCTCGAAGCGGTGCCGAGCTCGAACGGCTCGTGGGTGGTGGTTGGGTCGAACTTCGCACGCGAGTCCCACCCGGCGTGGACCGGAAACCTGATCGCCCTCCCCGAATGCGAGATCCTGGTCCGGGGCAAGACAACACCGGCGACGGCCACGCTGCTCGAGGGCGACGCCCGCGAGGAGGGGTGGCAAGAGGCCCTCGCCCATTTCGGCGGCTGGCAGGGCTACACGGGCATCACCGATCGCCAGTTCCGAATCTTTCGACTGACCCCCCACTGAGGGCGCACCAGAGGCACGACGCCGACGGGCTCAGTCGTTCTCGAGAGACGCAACCAGGCGCGGTAAGACGCTGGCGAGGACCTCGATCTCATCGGCTCCGAGTCGGTCGATGAACGCCTCCCGCACGGCCTCGACATGGCCTGGTGCCGTGGCCTCCAACTTCTCGCGCCCGGCGGCGGTGAGTTCGACCCACCAGACCCGGGCGTCGGTGTCGCACCGGACCCGGGCCACATAGCCGTCCCGGCTGAGACGGTCGACCCGCTGCGATAGCCGACTCGGCGAGTTGGTGACCGAACTCGCGAGGTCGGACATGCGCAGCCGGTGCCCGTCGGCTTCGCTCAGCCGCACGAACACCTCGTAATCGTCGGTGGTGAGGCCGGCATCACGCTTGAGCTGGCGATCGGTGGCCGCGAGCACGCGGCGGCTGGCGTCGATCCAACCCCGCCAGGCGAGCTGTTCGGCCTCGGAAAGCCAGCGAACATCGGCGTTTTCGGCGTCGATGTGTGTTGCCGTGCGGGCGGTGGATGCCATGCCGTGCAACCTAGCGGTTTTCGTTTCAACGTTGAAGTTGTGCCGTGCCGACACACAGGCTGTGGACAGCACCCCAAAATCACCCCCACGACGGGTTTTGTCACTGTGCGTAATTTGGGGATAACCCCAATTTTGGTTGGAAACATGGGGATTTCTGGAAAACCTGGGCGCCCCCCTTGACGGAGACGTAATTACGGGGGTGTAATGTTCAACCCGGTCAGCACCTGTCCGGGGCGGGACGAAGGTGATGCTGAGAGCCTTCTACAGACCGACTTGGTGATCTCGGCGAGAAATTCAGAGGGCACTCATGGCGATCACGGAGGACCGGCTGTCCGCAGTCGGCGACAACGGCACGACGGTCGAAGCGTCCACCACCATGCGCGTGAAGAAGCGCAACGGCTCGCTCGAACCCGTCGATCTCAACAAGATCGTCAACGCCATCGCCCGTGCCGCCGAGGGCCTGATGGGTGTCGACCCGATGGTCGTCTCCACCCGCACGATCTCCGCGCTCGCCGATGGCTCCACCACCCAAGAGCTTGACGAGCTGTCGATCCGCACCGCAGCCGGCCTCATCGTCGAGGAGCCCAACTACTCCAAGCTCGCCGCCCGCATGCTGGCGACCTATGTCGACAAAGAAGTCCGCAACCAGAATGTCCCCTGGTTCTCGGAGTCGGTCACCCTCGGCCACACCCTCGGCCTGATCGGCGACGACGTCCTCGAGTTCG
>JAKMFW010000042.1 GCA_022425325.1 Acidimicrobiales bacterium
GGTACGTGATTTCGGGCCGTTCCGATGCGACCCTCAACCCGGGCGGTGTGCGGATCGGGACGGCCGAGATCTACCGGCGGGTCGACACGATGGCCGAGATCGAAGAGAGCGTGGTCGTCGGTCAGCCATGGGAAAACGACACGCGCATCGTGTTGTTCGTGAAGATGGCGGTGGGCCATGACCTCGACGACCAGTTGCGTGATCGCATTCGCAGCAAGATCCGCAGCGAGGTGACACCTCGCCATGTTCCGGCGGTCATCGCGACGGTCACCGACATCCCCCGCACTCGCAGCGGCAAGATCACCGAACTTGCCGTGCGCGATGTCATCGTCGGTCGTCCGATCGCCAATGTGGAGGCGCTCGCAAACCCCGAGGCGCTTGCGCAGTTCCGCGATCGCGCCGAGTTGGCCTGATGAGGTGCCGGGAATCGTCGAGGACGCCCGGGTGCCACGCCAGATGAACCGGGCCGCCGTCTCAGCCGGTGGCGTGTTCGGCGGGAACCCGGAAGGTCGGTGCGGCCGGGAAGAGGCCGCGCAGTGATCGGTGCACCTGGAACGGCTGCCATCGATCGAGCGGCTGGGCGAGTCGGTCGGCCACCACGATAAGTGCGGCGAGGTTGAAGCCGAGTCCGCAGTGGCTCCCATAGACCTCGACGTTCTCGCTCGTCTCGGTGTCGTGATTGAGACAGTCGGCCCAGCGCACGACACCATCGGCGCGGGTGTAGATCGTGGTGGTCGGCACCGGAAGGTCGTCGCGCACATAGGCCGGCACCCGCATCTCGAGGTGTGGGGCGTGGAGGTGCCGGAGCGCCCGGTAGGGCAGGCTTGCGTTGGAGTCGGCGGGCGTCTCGATCTGGAACGGGCTGCCCATCGTGATCACCTGCCGGATCGTGTGCGGCGCAACCCGAGCCAGTTCGCGAGCGAAGATGCCACCGAGACTCCACCCGACGACATCGATCGGGCCGTGCTTCTGGTGGAGTTCGTCGATGCGTTCGACGATGCCGTCGAGGATCTCCGGTGTGGGGCCGAGGTTGCGACCGAGATCCCAGCCGTAGGTGGTGTGGCCGAGTCGATCGAGGGTGCGTCGTAACGGTCGGGTGGAGCCGTCGCCGGCGAGGAATCCCGGCATGACGAACACAGGCCGGTCGCCGCCGGGAAGCCACCGCTTCACCAGCGGCGCCGACATCGTGAAGGCGCCGAGTTCACCGACGGCAGCGACCTCGGTGGCGAGGCGAAGGATGGAAGGCCCAGGCATCCGTTTCCCAGCCTGCCACGAATGTGACGTGAGCCACAGGTTCCGACCATCATTGGCGGATGGCTGAGCACGATCTGGTGGTTCGCGGCGGCACCGTCATCGATGGAACCAGCGCGCCTCGACGGACCGCCGACGTCGCGGTCTCCGATGGCGTGGTGGTCGAGGTCGGGGCGGTGGATGGGACCGGCCGGCGAGAGATCGACGCCGAGGGCGCACTCGTTGCACCGGGCTTTGTCGATGTGCACACCCACTACGACGGTCAGGCGACCTGGGAGGCCACGATGCAGCCGTCGTCGTGGCACGGCGTCACCACGGTGGTGTTCGGTAACTGTGGTGTCGGGTTCGCTCCCGTGCACGACACCGACCACGAGCGTCTCGTGCAGTTGATGGAAGGGGTCGAGGACATCCCCGGCACAGCGCTGCACGAGGGCCTGTCGTGGAACTGGAATTCGCTCCCGGAGTATCTCGCTGCGCTCGAGGGCGCGAAGGATATGGATATCGCCGCCCAGGTTCCTCATGCGGCGCTGCGTCTGCACGTGATGGGGGAGCGGGGTGCCAAGGGTGAGGACGCCACACCGTCCGACATCGCGGAGATGGGGCAACTCGCCGCCGAAGGCGTGACCGCCGGCTTCCTCGGCTTCACCACCAGTCGCACGCAGAATCACAAGACCTCGCTGGGCGAGCCGACCCCGACCCTCACGGCGGCGCGTGAGGAACTCGTGGGGATCGCCGAGGCCATCGGCACGACCGGCACCGGGGTGTTGCAACTGGTGAGCGACTTCACCGACATCGACGGCGAGTTCGCGATCGTGCGGGCGATGACCGAATCATCGGGTCGGCCGATCAGTTTCACGCTCGTCGAATCACCCCGTGGCTACGAGTACCACCGGGCGATCCTCAACCACATTGAGACCGCCCGAGCCGACGGCCTTGCTGTGACCGGCCAGACGGCTGTGCGGCCGATCGGTGTGCTCCTCGGCTTTGAGTGCACGCTCAATCCGTTCCTCGCCAACCCGGTGTACCGCGAAGTCGCCGGCCTCCCGACGGCGGAACGCACCGCCGCACTGCACGATCCCGCATTTCGCGAGCGGCTGCTCGCGGCGGCCGGAGGGAAGGACATGCAGGCTGTTGGCGGCCGTCTGATCGAGAAGTTCGACATCATGTTCGCCCTCGGCGAGTCGCCGAACTACGAGCCGCACCGGGCGAATTCGATGGCGGGCATCGCTGCTCGGGAAGGGCGTCTACCGGCCGCGGTGGCGCTCGATGCGCTTCTTGAGAACGACGGCACTGCGATGTTGTGGGTGCCGTTCTCGAACTTCGGCCAGGGCAACCTCGACGGCACGCACGAACTGCTCTCGCATCCGTACACGGTCCCGGCGCTCTCCGATGGTGGCGCCCATGTCGGCACCATCTGTGACGGTTCGTTCCCGACGACGCTGCTGCAGCACTGGGGCCGAGATCGAGACGGTGCTCGTCTCGATGTCGAGTTCTTGATCCAGCGTCAGGCCCGTGACACCGCTCGTCTCGTGGGACTTCACGATCGTGGTGTGCTGGCCCCCGGCTACCGCGCCGATCTCAACGTGATCGACTTCGACCGACTGCGGGTGCATCAACCCGAACTCCTCTACGACTTGCCGGCCGGTGGCCGCCGGGTCGTGCAGCGCGCCGATGGTTACCGTCACACGATCGTCGCCGGTGTCGAGACCTACACCGAGGGTGAGGCGACCGGGGAGCTCCCCGGCCGACTCGTTCGCGGTGCCCAGCGTGGGCCGACGGCCTGATCCGAGGGAGGACACCATGGCAATGGCACTCACCGCCGACGAGGTCCAGCCGCTTGAACGCCACGCAGAATGGCGAGCGGCCGATGTCGCCGATCCTGAGGTCTGGACCCATCGCCTGACCGCCGACGAGATCGCCGAACTTGAAGCGGCGTTGGCGCACGCTCGTTCCCATGTCGACGACGTGCTCGACGTCACCAAAGCGCTCTTCCCGCTCGACATACTCGTGCCGGTGCTCGATGAGATCGCCGAGCAGTTGATCAACGGCCGTGGTTTCCAGCGGATCTCGGGCCTGCCCGTCGATCGGCTCGGTGCCGATGATGCATCGTGGATCTACTGGGGCATCGGCATGCACCTCGGCGTGCCGTGGGCACAGAACGCCAAGGGCCATCTGCTCGGCGATGTGAAGGAACAAGGGAAGGCGCTCGACGACCCCACCGCTCGCGGCAACGAGATCGGCGGGAGTGCGCTCGGGTTCCATTCCGACGGCTCGGATCTTGTCGGGCTGCTGTGTCTCGATCCGGGCGTGTCAGGGGGTGAAAGCCTGATCTCGAACGCCTTGCTGTGTCACAACCTGCTGGCAGCATCGGATCCCGAACTCGCAGGCGCCCTCTACGAGGGGCTTCCCTACGACTTCCGGGGGGAGCAGGCTGTGGACGGCAAGCCCTTTTACCGCGTGCCTGCGTTCAGTCGGCAGGGCGGGCGTCTGTTCGTTCGCTACATCCCGCAATTCATCCTGGCGTCGCAGCGTCACGAGTCTGCGCCTCGGCTCACCGCGACGCAGAAGGCAGCGATGAAGGCCTACTCGGCGCTGGTCGACGATCCCGACCATTGGGTCGAGATGAGCTTCGACGCAGGCGATATGCAGTTCGTAAACAACTACCACGTGCTGCATGGTCGTCGGGAGTACGTCGACGACACGGAATCCGGTCGAATCCGTTGGCTCAAACGGCTGTGGCTCGCAACCGAGATCCTTGGTCCCGAGGATCGACCGGACCGGTTCCAAGCGGCCGGGGCAACGGCGCACTGGTCGGCCAAGCGCACCAAGGCGTGACCCCGCTCACCGCTCCGTGTGACGGGTAGCCTTCAGCCCCATGAGCCGATTCCACGACTTCACCCTGGCGTCGCTTGAGGGTGAGCAGGTGTCTTTCTCGGACTTCGCCGATCAGGCCTGCCTCATCGTCAACGTCGCCTCCACTTGAGGCATCACGCCTCAGTACGCAGGTCTGCGTGCGCTTCATCATGACGACAACGGGGTCCGTGTCCTCGGCTTCCCGTGCAACCAGTTCGGCCAGCAGGAGCCCGGCTCCGCCGAAGAAATCCGTGCCTTCATCACCGACAACTACGACATCGATTTCCCGGTGTTCGCCAAGGTCGACGTGAACGGCGACGACGCTGCCGAGTTGTACCAGTGGCTCAAGTCCGAGCAGCCCGGCGAGGGTGAGAGCTCGGACATCACCTGGAACTTCGAGAAGTTCCTCGTGAATGCCGACGGCGACGTGGTCGCTCGGTTCTCTCCTGGCGTCGCGCCTGAGGCGATCGCCGAGCAGTTGGGCGAGTTGCTGAGCTAGCCGCTGTCGGCACCCTCTCGTGAGACGAGCCGGCCCTGCGGGGCCGGCTCGTCTCCTTTTCGTCGTGATTCTTCGAGTCTCGTAGGGTCGAGAGATGGGGGACATCACGTTCGCGTTGCGCGGTGGCGAGGCATGGCGGTCGCCATGGGCCGACTACCGCCGGCTTCGTGACGAGTCGCCGGTCCACTTCGTCCCGGCAGCGGGCGAGAACACCGATTTTCACGTGCTGTCGCGTTTCGCTGATGTGTTCCGCGCCGTGCGCGATACGGAGACGTTCTCGTCGGCCCAGGGCCTCACCCCGAACGCCGATGCGATGACGATGTTCGACGCCGGTCAGGAACCCATCGTGATGATGGATCCACCCGACCACACGGCGATGCGACGGCTGGTCGGCAAGCAGATGACACCGCGCCGTGTGAGCCAGATCGAGGGTGCGGTGGGGGCGTTCGTCGATACGTGCCTTGATCGGGTGGCCGATGCGGGTGGTTCGCCGGTCGACATCGTCGAGGTGCTCTTCAAGCCGTTGCCGTCGTTCATCGTCGCGCACTACCTCGGTGTGCCGACCGAGACGCGGGCGAACTTCGACGAGTGGACGAACGCGATCGTCGCGGCCAACGCCGAGGGCTCGTTCGAGTCGGCGATGGACGCCACGATGGCGCTGCTCGGCTTCGCCGGTGAACTGATCGAACGCAAGAAGGTCGAGCCAGGTGAGGATCTCGTGACCGACCTCGTTGAGGTCGGCGAGGACGTCGTGTCGGCCGGCTGGATCGTCGGCTTCGTGTTCACGATGGTCACCGGGGGCAACGACACGATGACCGGCATGCTCGGCGGTTCTGCCGAACTGCTCACCGACCATCGAGATCAGCGACGGCTTCTCCTCGATCACCCTGAACTGCTGACCGATGCAGTCGAAGAACTGCTGCGGCTCACCTCACCGGTGCAGAACCTGGCCCGCACAACGACCCGCGACGTCGAGATCCGAGGTGTCACCGTTCCTGCCGGGGAGAAGGTGTTGTTGCTGTACGGCTCGGCCAACCGCGACGAGCGAGCGTTCGGTGATGATGCCGACGAGTTCGATGCGCGGCGCAACATCGACAAGATGTTGAGCCTCGGATACGGCGCCCACCACTGTCTCGGAGCGTCGGCGGCGCGCCTGCAGGCGCGGGTCGCGATCGACCGATTACTCGACCGCTTCCCTGATTTTGAGGTCGATGCGCCTGCGGGCCGTTTCGCCCCGGGCGGTTTTGTCCGCCGCTACGAATCGCTTCCGTTCACGACATAGGAGACCATGGAGCCATGGCTGAGAAGTTGCCCGTCACACCCGACCTGCTCGTCGAGCTCGAACTCATCAAACGTGCCAAGTACGCCTACTTGCGCATGGTCGACCAACACCGGTTCGACGACCTTCACGAGGTCATGACCGACGACTGCACTGCGGCATATTCCGACGGCGAGTACAGCTTCGATGACCTCGCCGGCATCATCGCGTTCCTGCACGAGAACATGGGTCGTGACCAGTTCTTGTCGAGCCATGCCTGCCATCATCCGGAGATCGACATCTACGACGACGGCACCGCCACCGGCATCTGGAAGCTCGAGGATCAGGTCATCATCACCGATTTCGGTGTGAACCTCCGCGGTGCGGCCTTCTACGAGGACCGCTACGTCAAGACCGAGCGCGGCTGGAAGATCACCCACACCGGGTACTCCCGCACGTTCGAGGAGATGCATCCGGCCACCTCGATCGAGGGCTTGCATCTCAAGATGGGCGAGTTCAGCTGACCCAGAGGATCAGCCAGAGTGCCGTCATACCGGCGAAGAGGCTGAGTGGGACGCTCCGCGTCTTGGTGATCACGACGCCAGCGAGCACCACGGCGATGATCCGCGGGATGTCGTCGCCAAACGCGGCGAACTGATCACCGCCGAGAAGTGCCGGTGCGGCGATCGCCGCGAACGCAGCCGGGGCGACGTACTTCAGTGCCCGCTCGACCTGATCCGGAAGTGTGACCCGGTCGCCGGCGACGATGAGCGAAGCACGGGTGAGGTAGGTGATGACACCCGCAGCGAGGACGGTCAGAAAGAGGCTCACGGGGTCGCCTCCGGCGTGGCTCCGAGGCGAGTGTCGGCGATCCCGCCGGCAACGACGCCCAGGACGATGGCGAGCAAAACCCCGGAACCCTGCGGCAGGTCGGCGCCGAGGACCGCCACGACTGCGCCGACGACGGCGGCGACGATGCCGGCTCGGTTGGTGATCGAGATGATCATGAGACCACCGAAGAGCAGCGGGACGGCGAAGCCGAGTTGCCACTCCGGCTCGGTGATGTCGCCGACAACGACGCCCATACCCGTGGAGATCATCCAGACCAGCCAGACGAGAGCGCCAGAGCCGAGAAAGTGCCACATGCGGGCCCGGTCATCGGTGTCGTCGGGTTGGGTGATGGCAAGGGCGAAGGCCTGGTCGATCAAAAGATAGGGACCGAGGATCTTGAACCATGTTGGGAAGTTGGAGAACGTCGGCCGCAGCACCGCGGAGTACATGAGGTGGCGGGAATTGATGAACGCGACGGTCACGAGGACGACGGCGGCGCCAGTGGACTCGGCGAGGAGTTCGATGGCGGCCAACTGGGACGCGCCGGCAAGAACGATCGGCGATGACAGCCAGGCAACGAACCGGTCGAGGCCTGATTCGGCGATCACGACACCGAGAACGAAACCGAACGGGATACCGGGCACGGCGAGCGGAACGATGTCGCGGAAACCGGCCCAGAAAGCGTGTCGGTCGAACGAGAAATCAGCCATCGCCGGGACCCTACGAGGGTGAGAGCCGGATGCGTCGGCGTCTCGGATCGGCGATGATTTGGCCATGGAGACGTTCTCCCGCTGGTCGATCGCGGCGGTCAACCTTCCCGAGCACGCCGACAACCCGGTACACACGGTCGAGGGTGGTCTCGCCGCCGGATACGACGGTGCCGTTGTCGCCGGCACCACGGTGTTCGCCTATCTCACCCGCCCGGTCGCGGCAGCGTGGGGACGAGCGTGGGTCGTGGGTGGCGGCTACGAGGTCTGGTTCCAGGGGCCCGTGCTGGCCGACGAGCGGGTCGTGGTGGCCGGTGGGTCCGACAAGGTCGTGGCGTCGGTCGGCGAACGCGTGTGTGCCCGTCTGGTTCCCGAGCGCGCCGCTGAGACGCCGTCGGAGGCGAGCGGGAAGCGGCTGGAGCCGCTTGTCGTCGAACTCGACGATCGCTGGGTCGGCTATGCCGCCCGTGCCGGCGAGGATCTCGAGCTCTACGCCGAGCAGCAGTTGGTTCACCCGGTGGTGTGGCCGTCACTCGCGAATCGGGTGTTCGCCGCCCAACTCGTCGACGGCGCGTGGGTGCACACGCGCAGCCGCGTTCGGCATCTCGGTGTCGCTGCCCCAGGTGACGTGGTGGTGATCGAATCGTGGGAGGTCGACCGTTTCTCGACTCGTGCCGGCGAACGAGCTGTCGTCGACCTTCGCATGACTGTCGATGGTCGGCCCGTCTGCGCAGTCGAGCACGAAGCGATCGTCCGACTCGCCCACTGACGGGTGGGTGATCAGCTGCTCATCGAACGGATGAGTCCGATGTGTGGTGCTACGTCGCCGTCGACCAGGGCGGTCCAGGCTCCGGCGAAGGCGTCTCGGCCGGTGGCGTGGTCGAGCTCGAGCCATGCGTCGGTGAACGTCACATAGTCGGCGAACGCTTCACCGATCCGCCGCATCGGTTCACCGGCGCCCCAGTCGCGAGTGCGTTTCTCGATCTGGCCGGGGGCGAAGAAGAACTGCGGCGCCGGACCGGCCATTTCGTGCTGTTGACCGAACGACTCCCAATGACTGCCGCCGATCGCCATCGAGTGGGCCAGCCTTCCACCGAAGTGGTTGTGGACCTCGGCGAGGATCGCGCCGTTGCCGGCCATGTCGACCACGACGGATCGGCGGTCGGCGTCGAGCTCCCTGATCTCGTCGTAGGTGACGACCTCGGTGTAGCAGCCGAGACGTTCGACGAACGCTCGGTTGCCTTCGGAGGTGAGCCCGACGCTCACCCCACCTCGCTGTTGAACCGACCAGCCCATCGCAATGCTCGTTTTCGACGAGGCGCTCGTGATGATGGAGACGTCGGCACCAAAGTTGTCGTTGTCGAACAGCAGATCCTCGGCCAGCCACGACGTGAGGAAGAGTCCCCGGAGCAGCGTGACGTGTGCTTCCCGGTCGGGGTCCCACGACGGATCCTTCGCCACATCGGCGAACTGCCGGTACGCGGGTGCGTGCGGAGCCCGGTGCGCACCGATGTCGAACAGGCCGGTGTCGGTGCCGTTGACGAGCGCGATGTGTTGCTCCGCCATCGGGAAGAATCCGAAGTGGCGGGCACCTTCCTCGACGTCGCCGTTCGCCGATTCGACGACGGTGCCGTAGCCCATCGCGGGCACGTAGCCCCATGGCAGGCCCACCGGAAAGAAACCCCAGTAGTCGAGCAGATCGCCTGCCACCGCATAGGTGACGTTGTTCGACGTCAGCGCGACGAAGTCGATATCGAAGCGCACCTCACCGGGCGCCAGGTCTCGGTGCCCGTGGTCGACAAACTGTGTCTCGCGGATGGAGGAACGTTTGACCTGGAACGAGATCGCCATCCTGCGACCCTAGGTGCCGTCAGGCGGGGCGACAGAATGCGTCGTACCGGTCGGATTCGAAGGGGTGCTCCTCGAGCGTCTCTGGATCGAACACCGAGCGATCCACATCGGAGATGTTCCCGAGGTAGACGTGGATCGCTCGTGCGTCCTGGTGCTCGGGTGCACTGATCGCATGGATTGCCCGCTCGCCCAGGACCATGACCTCGCCGGCTTCGAGCAGGCGTCCGGCTACGGGTTCGATGCCGTCGTCGGTTCGGGCCCAGAACCGTTGCTCCTCGCAGCCCTCGAAGACGCCGATCATCGCGACCATCTCATGGTCGTGTGGTGGTTGGATCACGCCCGGCAGGGTGCCGAGCACCATCACGCTCAGGTCGGCGGCCTGGTGGAGCAAGGTCTCACCACCGAGCCGGAACCCGCGCGGACTCGTGGCGATGTCGTCAGCGGTGAACGCCGGAACACCGGCGGCCAAGGAGGCCGGATCGGCGAACAATTCCGTCATCGCGGCGTGGATCGTGGCGCGGGCGTCATCTCCCTGCACGGCTTGTCTGCAGGTGTCGACGAAGGCAGTGAGAACAGCCGGTGTCTCCACGGAAGTTCCTCAGGTCGGCCGCAACCAGACGGCGGTATCGGACGGCAGTTCGTCGGTGAGTCCCGGCATCGAGGTGAGCAGGATCTCGCCGGCGGGCATCGGCACGGGCTCGGCGCCCATGTTGGCCACACAGCGCACGCCGCTCGCACGGGAGTAGGCGAGGACGCCGTCACCGGCATCGATCCACGTCAGTTCGGCGTCGTCGACAAAGTGCTCGCGGCGGATGCGGAGCGCGTCCTTGTAGAGCGAGTGGAACGAGCCGTCGACGCCGATCTGTTGATCGGTGGCATAGGCGGCGAACCGTTCGGGCTGCGGCATCCACGCCGGCCCACCGAAGCCGAACGACTCGCCGGCGGCGGTCCACGGAATCGGGACCCGGCATCCGTCGCGGCCTTTTTGGGTTCCTTCGCTGCGTCGGGCGACCGGGTCGTCGAGCACGTCCCAGGGCAGTTCCCAGACCTCAGGAAGGCCGAGTTCTTCGCCCTGGTAGAGGTAGGACGCCCCGGGCAGGCCGAGTGTGATCAGTGCTGCGACCCGTGCTCGACGCTCGCCGAGTTCGGTGTCGAGCGCATCGGCTGGGCCGGTGACCGGCCAGGTGCGCCAGCTTTCGTCGGCGGGCAGCCCGAAGCGGGTTGTGTGCCGCATGACGTCGTGGTTCGAGAGCACCCAGGTGCTGGCAGCACCGAGCGCCTTGGCGGGTTCGTAGACGCTGGTGATCGTCGAGCGGTAGGCGTCGGCGTTCCACGCGGCCATCAGCAGGTCGAAGCTGAACGACTGGTGGTATTCGTCGGGACGCAGGTACTTGGGCAGCGACTCCTCCGAGACCCATGCCTCGGCGACCATCATCCGGCCGTCGTATTCGTCGAGCACGGCGCGCCATTCGCGGACGATCTCATGGAGTTCGTCGCGGTCCCAGTGCGCGTGGTTGGGCTGTTTGGCGCTGCTCAGGATCTGGACATGGTCGGAGAGATCGGGGAAATCCATGTCCTTGGCGAGACCGTGAGCGACATCGACACGGAAACCGTCGGCGCCGCGGTCAAGCCAGAAACGCAGGATCGAACGGAACTCCTCGCGAACCTCGGGGTGGGTCCAGTCGAGGTCGGGTTGACTCGGGTCGAACAGGTGGAGGTACCACTGGCCGTCGTCGACCTGCGTCCACGCTGGACCACCGAAGACCGATTTCCAGTTGTTCGGCGGGCCGACCGTGCCGTCGTCGGCGACCGAGCCCTCGGTGAAGTGGAAGCGAGCCCGCTCAGGCGAGCCGGGAGCGGCCTGAAGCGCGGCCTTGAACCAGACGTGATCCCAGCTGCAGTGGTTGGGCACCAGATCGACCAGGATGCGGATCCCGAGCTCGTGGGCCTCCTCGATCATCGCGTCGGCGTCCTCGAGCGTGCCGAACGACGGGTGGATGTCGCGGTAGTCGGCTACGTCGTAGCCGCCGTCGAGCAGGGGTGACGGGTACCAGGGGTTGATCCAGATCCCGTCGATGCCGAGATCGGCGAGGTACGGCAGCTTGGAGCGCAAGCCGTTGATGTCGCCGGTGCCGTCGCCGTTGCCGTCGGCGAAGGAGCGGATGTACACCTGGTAGATCGTGCCGGTGCGCCACCAGTCGAGTGTGCTCACGCGAGGGTCCCTTTGGTTGTGGACTGACCCGGCGGGTCAGTCCTTCTTGGGCCCACCGTTCGTGCCGGGCCAGCGACTTCCGCCGATGACATCGGCGTGGGGCCAGAAGCTATCGGCATCGAGCGCCCCGGCGTTGGTGATCTCCCGGGACTTCATCTGGTGGGTGACGAGCATGGCGGAGGCATCGCCCACCATCGGCAGGTAGCGGGCGACCGGATCCCAAGGTGAATCCTTCAGCGTGAGTTCGCCCTCGACGGTCTCGACATGGATCGGCTCCATGGTGGTGGCCACGTCGACGACGACCGGGCCGAAGTCGAATCCCTCGCCGCCGCCGATCTCTCGGGCGTATTTCGTCCACCACTCGTGCTCGGTGTACTCGGGTGACGGCTGACCCTCACCGGTGACCTGACCTTCGAACTCGACGAAGGTGTAGCCCTGGTGGGTGGCCCGAGCACCGACGAGTGTGCCGAGTCGGAAGTAATCGATGTGGCAGAGGAACTTGGGCTGACCGTTGCGCTCGGCGCTGATGTGGACCGCCGCCTCCTGGTCGATGCCCATGCCGAGGTTGTACTGACCTTCCACGCCCTTCCAGCTCGCCGGGACCTTGATCGATACGCCGTATTCGGGTTCGGAGTTGATCGGGACGCAGTAGATCCCGATCTGCACCGTGTCGTCACCGGTCGGTTCGAGTCCGGGTGGGAGCAGGTTGGCGATCCGGCCCGATTCGGTCGGGTAGGTGATGACGAGCTTGGGCCAGCCGGCGATCTCGCCGCGGCGGGCCTGTGGTGCGGTGCTTTCGGTCATGGTGTGGATGCTCCCATGTTGTGGTGAGGGTGACGAAAACGTCAGGCGGGGATGTGGACGGCGACAACCGCGTCGAGGGTGGTGGTGAAGACGGCCTCGTGGTCGGTCGGGAGTGACAGGGCCTCGATCGTCTCGTCGCAGATATCGCCGCTCGTGGTGCTCCAGAGTGCGGCAGGTCGGAGTTCTGCCGGCGACGACGATTCGTCCCGCAGGGCGCCCACGAGGAAGCCACCGACGGTGGAGAGAATCGAGCGCAGAGCGAGGGCGGCGGCGTCGCCTCGGAGGCCTGCGGCTTCGATCTCGTGGACGAGTGCGAGCTCGAGATGGTGCTCGAGCAGGGGTGTCGTGCCGGTCTGGTGGGCGAGCGAGGTGATGGCGCGATTCTCGAGGGCGCTGTCCCAGATGTGGCGGGCAGCGGCGGTGACCCGCTCACGCGGCGTGGTCCCGGTGATCGCCCGATCGGCGAGACGGGTTGCGGAGGTACGGATGATCTCGGTGATCAACGCGTCGCGACTCCCGACGTGCCAGTAGACGGTGTTGGTGGTGACGTCGAGTTCGGCGGCGAGTCGCCGCATCGTGAGTGCTCCTGGCCCCTCGCTCTCGACGAGGGCAAGGGCGGTGGCGACCATGTCGGTCCGGTCGAGGCCGGTCCGTCGACCGGTGTTGGTCGTGGTATCGGTCATCGGACGTCGTGCCGATTCCGGTCGTGGCCCCGCCTTGCGTGGAGTTCGTCGTTCTGGAACACTTCGGGCGTCAGACTAGAACACCGTGCAAGTCCCGGCAACGGTGATCCGAAGGGAAAGACATGCCGAACCCGCTCGAAGGCGTCGACCAGTCGAACGACCCGTACATCATCGTCAGTTCCGACACCCACGCCGGCCTCTACGTCGAGGACTACCGCGCCTACCTCGAAAGCTCTGTACACGCAGAGTTCGACGAGTGGCTCCAGACCCGCCACGAACACCGGGCGATGGTCGAGGAGATGAACGGCGAGTATGTCGAGCAGTGGGAGCGGGAGAACGAATGGGGCCTTCAGGGCGCCTACGACCCCGAGATCCGCGACAAGGCACTCGATGCTGACGGCATCGCCGGCGAGGTGATCTTCGCCGACGGCGACGCCGTGACCGGCATGGAGGCGCCGCCGTTCGGTGCCGGCCTGCACGCCGGTGCCATCACCGACCCGAAGCTGGCCTGGGCCGGCGCCCGAGCCCACAACCGCTGGCTCGAGGAGTTCTGCGCGTCGAACCCACCTCGCCGCGCAGGCGTCGCCCTCGTGCCGATCACCCACGGTGTCGAGGAGTCGGTGAAGGAGGTCTACGCCCTCGCCGACAAGCCCGGCATCAAGGGGATCATGATCCCGACGATGTGGCACGACGCCGAGTCGTACGGTCACGAGAAGTACGACCCGATCTGGCAGGCCTGCCACGAGACCGGTCTTGTCGTGCACACCCATTCGGGTGAGGCCGACGCCGAGGCGTACAACGAGAACATGGCCCAGTACATGCTCGAGGTCGCGTTCTGGACCCACCGTCCGCTGTGGCAGTTCCTGCTCTCTGGGAAGTTCGACAAGTACCCGAACTTCAAGTACGTGCCGGTCGAGTGTGGGTCGTGGTGGCTTGGCGACCTCCTCTGGAAAACCGACGTGATGTTCGGTGGCACCAACTGGAAGGTGAAGAAGATGAGTTCCCGCACCATGGGCCTCATCGAGCGGCTGCCGTCGGAGTACGTCGGCGAGAACGTCTTCATCGGTGCATCGACGATGAGCAAGGTCGAGTTGCGTCGGCGCTACGTCAACGGCATCGACGCCCTCATGTGGGGCACCGACTACCCACATCCGGAGGGCTCATGGCCGAACACCAAGCCTCGTCTGGAGACCGACTTCCAGCAGATCCCGATCGAGGAGACCCGTCTCCTGCTCGGCCTCAACGCGGTGAAGTGCTACGACCTCGACGAACCAGCCCTTCGGGAGATTGCCGACGAGGTCGGTCCCACGCCCGAGCAACTCAACCAGGATCCGGCGCTGCGCACCGATCCCAACGCCATCCGCGAAGCCCGTTGGTGGTTCGAGGACTACGGGGTTCCCTGGCCGGAGTAGGTCGGCGTCCCACCGCCGGAGTCGACCGCCTCGTCGTCCTCTTGGGCAGCCAGATCGGCTGAGCGGCGCGCTGACGCGTTCTCTGAGCGGGTCCGCGAGACTGCGGCCATGCGTGTTCTCGTGATCGGCGCCGGTATCGCCGGGCTCTCCGCTGCCCGTTGCCTGCTCAAGCAGGGAGTGGCGCGCGATGACCTTCGGGTTGTCGACAAGGGTCGCGGCGTTGGTGGCCGGATGGCGTCTCGGCGGATGGACACGCCCGCGGGCCAGGCCCGGTTCGATCACGGCGCCCAGTTCTTCACGACCCGCAGCGACCGTTTTTCGTCGACGGTCGCATCGGCTGTCGAGGGTGGGGCGGTGGTCGAGTGGACGAAGGGCTTCGGTGACGCCGACGGGTTTCCGCGTTGGCGGGGGAGCGAGGGCATGACCTCGCTGTGTAAGTGGCTCGCTGCAGACGCCGGCATCGTTCCCGAACTCGGAACCCGGATTCTCGACCTTGGTGACGAACTGGCAGCGAGGCCTGTCGATGCCGTGATCCACACCGCTCCGGTGCCGCAGGCGCTCGCCACGATGGCGTTCGGCGGATTGCTGCCCGACATCGAACTCGCCCAGCAGTTGTCCGGTATCCACTACAAGCCGACGATCGCCGTCATGGTCGCCCCGGCGGTCGCCCCGATCGGTTTGGCCGATCATGGCGGTTCCCAACACAACGACGACCCGAACCATCCCGATCTCGCCTTCGTCACCGACAACCAGGCCAAGGGCATCTCGCCGATCCCGGCGGTGACGATCCACCTGTCGAATGCCACCAGCGCCGAACTGTGGTCGAGTCCGGACGAGGTCGTGCTGGAGCGGGCCTTGACCGCAGCGGCCACCCATCTCGGCCCGGCGGCCGATCGGAATGGTCTGCACGGTGTGCAGATCCAGCGATGGCGCTACGCGGGCCCGGTCGAGTGCTGGCCCGAACCGACGGTCGTGTGGGGATCGGCCCCCGTCATCGCCCTCGCCGGTGAGGCGTTTGCCGGTCCGAAGGTCGAAGGTGCGTTCTTATCAGGGTGGGCCGCTGCCGAGGCGGTGCTGGCCTCGGCGTAATCAGGCACCGGGCGCGACGTCACGAATCAGGAACGGTCACCCCAGGTGTCGACCTCCGCCCGGATCTCGTCGGTGTGTTCACCGAGACGAGGCGGGCGTTGCCCCTCGGTGATGACGGCGCCGTCGATGCGAACCGGGTTCCGGACGGCCTGATAGTCGTCGCTCCCGGTGAAGATCGGCTCCATGCCCATGTCGATCGCCCAATCCAGCGCTTCGCGGAGCGAGTTGATCGGACCGCACGGGACGTCTTCGTCGCGGAGCTTCGCGATCCAATGCGCCCGCGTGTTCGCCGCGAACGCGGGTTCGAGGATCTCGTTGAGTTCTTCCAGGTTCTGGCGCCGGATCGTGTTGGTGACGAAACGCGGATCGTCGATGAGCTCGGGTCGACCGATGACTCGGCAGACGCCGGCGTAGAGCTTGTCGTTGGCGGCGGCGACGATGATGTCACCGTCGGCGCAGGTGTAGCTCTCGTAGGGCGCGATCGAGTAGTGGCGATTGCCGCCGCGACCGGGGTTCTGTCCACCCATCAAGACGCCGGTTTGGTGGTTGAGGAGCGCCGCCAGGCCGGCGTCCATCAGCGAAACCTCGACGTGGCGACCGACGCCGGTCTGCTCTCGTTCGTGGAGCGCAGCGAGTACACCGACGGTCGTGTTGTAGCCGGTGAGCATGTCGACGACGGGAATGCCGACGCGGAGGGCGCGTCCGCCGACCTCGCCGGTGAGGTGCATGATGCCGCTCATGCCCTGAACGGCCAGGTCGTAACCCGGCAGGTGGGCAGCATCGGTGTCGCCACCGAACGCGGTGACGGTCGCAGTGATGATGTCGGGCTTGTCCGCCGCAAGCGACGCTCGGTCGAGCCCGAGTTGTGCCATGAAGCCGGGCTTGAAGTTGTCGAGCACGATGTCGCCCGTGAGGGCGAGTCGGCGGGCGAACGCAATGTCGTCGGCGTCCTTGAGGTCGAGCACGATCGACCGCTTATTGCGATTGATGGCCATGTAATACGTGGCTTCGAGATCCTCGGGCTCATCGTCGGCCGCATAGTTCTTCCACGGGGGACCCCAGGTGCGGGTGTCGTCGCCGTGGCCGGGGCGTTCGATCTTGATCACGTCGGCGCCGAGATCGCCGAGGATCTGCCCGACCAGTGGCCCAGCGAGGACTCGGGAGAAATCGATGACCCGAATGCCGTCGAGCGGCCGCGTCTTCGTCATGGCCTGCAGTTTGGCAGCAACGTCACGGGTGCGGTTGCCGCTCGCCGCGGTTGCCGGTTGGATTGGTCAGGTGAACGCGACCTCTGGCGACGACCGCGAGGGCCCGACCTCCAACTCGGGCACCGACTTCATCCGCGAGATGCTCAAGCAGCACAGCTCGTCGGGCCCCTACGGCGGTCGCGTCCAGACACGTTTCCCACCGGAGCCGAATGGCTTTCTGCACATTGGGCACGCCAAGTCGATCTGCCTCAACTTCGGTGCGGCCGACGAGTTCGGTGGCACGACGATGCTGCGCTTCGATGACACGAACCCCGAGACTGAGGACGAGCGGTTCGTCGAGGCGATCCAGGAGGATGTGCGCTGGCTCGGCTTCGAGCCGGAACAGGTCGTCTATGCGTCCGACTATTTCGATCAGCTCCATGCCTGGGCGGTCGAATTGATCGAAAAGGGCCTCGCGTACGTTGACGACCAGGACGCGGAGACGATCTCGGAGAACCGGGGCGGCTTCACCACGCCAGGTGTCGATTCACCCTGGCGTGATCGCAGCGTGGAAGAGAACCTCGACCTCTTCGCTCGGATGACCGCCGGCGAGTTCGACGAAGGCTCCCGTGTGCTGCGGGCGAAGATCGACATGAACCACGAGAACATGCAGATGCGTGATCCCGTGATGTACCGCATTCGCAACCAGCACCACTTCCGTACCGGTGACCGCTGGAAGGTGTACCCCACCTACGACTGGGCCCACGGGCAGTCCGATGCGATCGAGGGCACCACCCATTCGCTCTGCACGCTCGAATTCGACAGCCATCGCCCGCTCTACGACTGGTATCTCGAGCAGTTGGGGCAGGGTCCGGATCGTCCACGCCAGACCGAGTTCGCTCGCCTCAACCTCACCCACACAGTGATGAGCAAGCGCAAACTGCTGCAACTCGTCGAGGAGGGTCACGTCGACGGTTGGGACGACGCCCGCATGCCCACCATCCGCGGGCTCCGACGTCGGGGCTATCCGGCGAAGGCGATCCGTGATTTCGCCGGCCATATCGGCATCGCCAAGGTCAACGGCACCCACGAGATCGAACTGCTCGAGTCGTTTGTGCGCACGCACCACAACGCGAACGCCCTCCGCCGCATGGTCGTGCTCGACCCGATCGAGGTCGTGATCACCAACTGGCCTGTCGACGATGACGGAATGAGCCGGGCCGATGTCCGTGAGGCGATCAACAACCCGGAGGATGCCGCGGCCGGCACCCGTGAGGTGCCCTTCTCGGGCCGACTGTTCATCGAGCGCGACGACTTCATGCTCGACCCCCCGAAAAAGTTCTTCCGTCTCGCACCGGGGCGGGAGGTCCGCCTTCGAGCCGGCTACTTCATCACCTGCACCGAGGTCGAGACCGGCCCGGACGGTGAGGTCACCCGCCTGCTGTGCACCTATGACCCCGAGACCGCCGGCGGGCAGGCCCCCGACGGCCGCAAGGTCAAGGCGACGATCCACTGGGTGTCCGCCGATCACGCCGTCGACCTCGACGTTGCGCTTTACGAACGCCTCTTCACCGACCCGCATCCCGGCGCTGATGGCGAGGATCCCTTGGCATCGCTCAATCCCGACGCGAAGACGATGAAGCGGGCGAAGGCCGAACCGGCCATCGCCGATATCGCACCAGGCGACGTCGTGCAGTTCGAGCGACTCGGCTACTTCGCCCGCGATCTCGACGACGATCCGTCGTCGGTGCCGACGATGTTCCATCGCACGGTCGGCCTGCGCGACGAGTGGGCCAACATCCAGAAGCGCCAGGGGACGTAGCCGTGGGAGTCGAACGGGCGGTGATCCCGGTCGACGATCTCGGCGCAGCGATCGAGCGGTTCGAGGCCGAGGGGTACCGGCTCGTGACCATCTCGCCGGCCGACGCCCCCCGGATCGCCGATCTCGACGGCCCCGACCGGTTGGTCCGGCTCGACGCCACCGCAACGGAGGCTGCCGTCATCACGGTCGAACCACGACCGCTCCCCGTCCCGGATCTCGTCCCAGAGCTCGTGATCTCCCGGGCTGCCGATGCTGATCCCAGTGTCGGCCGGGCGGGCATGCAGTACCGCGACCTGATCCCCAGCCGCCTCGGTGGGCGGTTCATCGCGTCACACATCGTGATCCCGGAGGGCGGCCCCGTCCCCGACTATGTCCACCACCATGCGGTCCGTTTCCAGCTCATCTTCTGCAATGCGGGCTGGGTCAAGGTGGTCTACGAGGATCAGGGCGAACCGTTCGTCATGCATCCCGGCGACTGTGTGATCCAGCCCCCGCACATCCGCCACCGGGTGTTGGCGTCAAGCGATGAACTCGAGGTCGTGGAGATCGGCTGTCCGGCCGATCACGACACCCATCGTGACCATGATCTGGAATTGCCGAACGGCGTCGGCCCGGTCGACCGAGCGTGGGACGGGCAGCGGTTCGTTCGCCATGTCGATGGCGATGGCGACTGGGAGCCCTGGCGCCAGAACGGCTGGATCGCTCAGCCGTTCGGCATCGCGGCTGCCACCGGTGGCCTCGCCGAGGGCCGCCTCGTGCGCACGCAGGCGGTTGAGACCCGTGAGCCGGGCGAACTCCTCACCCACGATGACGAGTTCGACCTGCTCTTCGTGCGTTCAGGCGAGTTGCGCTTCGTCGATGCATCCGGCGAGCGCGAGTTGGGCTCGGGTGATTCGATCGTGGTTCCGGCTGGCCATGCGCATCGGCTGGTGGCCGAATCCGTCGAACTCCTCGAGGTCGTCCTTCCGGGCTGAGGCAAACGCGAGCGGCGGGCGCTCGGGAACGATCAAGCTTCGACGAGGTAATCCGAGATCTGGATGTCCTCGACGCCGTAGTCGGCGAAGTTGTCCGCCATTCGGCCGGCGATGTACTCCTTCCACCCGAACGAGCGGTACCGGGCGTCAGCACCCTCGGCAGCCATCACGGCGGTGAGTGGCTTGAGGACCGTGTGACGAGGCGGGTTGGAGAAATAGGGGATCGAATAGCGGCTGCGCTCGGTCATCGGCACGACCCGATGTACAGCGGCCTTGTACTGGTCATTGGTCCACACCTGCATGGTGTCGCCGAGGTTGACGACGATGGCGTCGGTCAGGGGTGGCACGTCGATCCATCCGTGGGTGGTGGATTCCGCCTGGAGCCCGCCGGTGTCGTCCTGCAAAAGCAGGGTGAGTACACCCGGATCGGTGTGGTAGCCGAGGGCGGTCGGTCCGAGTTCGGCGAGCCCCTCGCGCTGTTCGGCTGGCACCGGATCGCCGACGGGGTAGTGGTTGAGACGAACGGCAGACGACGTGCGCTCATTCAGGAAGCCGAGTTCCTCGGCGGAGTGTTCGTCGCCGAGGCCGAGCGCATCGCGGATCACGCCGAGCGTGTCGGTCGCGAGTTGCGAGAACGTGTCGTAGAACTCGGTGAGTGTCGTTCGGAACTCGTCGTACCCGGCAGGCCAACGGTTGAGGTGGCCCGTCGGTCCGGACGGGTCGGCGTAGTCGAAGACTTCTTTGTGATCGCGCTTGCGCTTGGTGAGCTCGCGATCCCAGTAGCCGAACGGGTTGTCCACGGTGCGGCGAACAGGCCCTTTGACCGTTTCGTCCTGTGCGAAGAACGTTTCCGTGATCCGCCACATGTCGGCGATGAGTTGCTCAGCGCCGTGCCCGACCAGCAAGAAGAAGCCGTGGTCTCGACACGCGGCATCGACGGCGGTGAGTTCGGTGGCCGTCGGCGCTGAAAGGTCGACGGTGGGGACGAGCGAGCTGGCATCGGGCGTGGGGCTCATGAGCCGAGGCTACGTCAGGGCTAGGGTCGATCCCCAGTGAGCGAGCGTCCCGCCCCCCAGCAGGCCCGAGCGGCGAAGACCCGTGTGAAGCTGCTCGATGCGGCTGCAACGGTCGTGCGTCGCGACGGCATCCAGGCGATGACGCTCGCACGGGTGGCTGAGGAAGCGGGCGTGTCGAAGGGTGGCCTGCTTCATCACTTCGGCTCGAAGGAGGAGCTCGTCACCGGCTTGCTCGAGCAAACGCTCTCCGACGCGGCGTCCGGCCTTGACGAGTTGACGGCCGGCAGAGAGCGAGGCGCCTTTGCCAAGGCGTACCTCGAATATGTGCGCCGCCCCGACGAACACCAGGCCGACGCGGCCACGGCGGTGTTCGCCGCTGCTGCGGCCGGTGATGGCGAACTTGGTCCGGCTGCCGATGTGTTCGAGGCGTGGCAGCAGCGCCTGATGCACGAAGACGGTCTCGACCCGGCCCTCGGCCTCCTCGCCCGCATCGTCGGTGACGGGCTCTGGCTGATCGACCTCTTCGGTCTGGCCCGTCCGTCCGCCGAGGATCGAGCTGCAGTGATCGATGTGGTGGCGCGGCTTCTCGACTCCCAGGTAAAGTAACCGTCCATTCAGACGGTTTTCTGCCGTCCTTTCGCCGGGAGCAGTCCGCATGAGCAGCGACACCAAGGTCTACGACTATGTGATCGTTGGGGGCGGGTCTGCGGGCTGTGCACTGGCCAACCGCCTGAGCGCCGATCCGAACAACGAAGTCCTCGTGCTCGAGGCCGGCCGCCCCGACTACAAGTGGGACGTCTACATCCACATGCCGGCGGCGTTGATGTTCGCCATTGGCAACCGCCTCTACGACTGGAAGTACGAGTCCGAGCCCGAACCCGGCATGAGCGGCCGCCGGGTGTACCACGCCCGCGGCAAGGTGCTCGGCGGCTCGTCGAGCATCAACGGCATGATTTTCCAGCGGGGCAACCCGATGGATTACGACAAGTGGGGCCGTATCCCCGGCATGGAGACGTGGAGCTACGAGCACTGCCTCCCGTACTTCAAGCGCATGGAGACCTGCCTCGGCGCGGGCCCCGACCTCGACGCCTACGAGGGCGCCGAACTGCGGGGTAACGACGGCCCGCTCGCGATGGAACGTGGCCCGGCCGAGACACCACTGTTCGACGCCTGGTTGAAGGCCGGCGAGGAGGCCGGCTACGGCCGGACCGACGACGTCAATGGCTTCCAGCAGGAGGGCTTTGCTGCTTTCGACAAGAACGTGCACCGCGCCCGGCGCCTGTCGGCTGCCCGTGCCTACCTGCACCCCGTGCTCAAGCAGCGGCGCAATCTGACGCTCAAGACCCGGGCCCAGGCCGACAAGATCCTGTTCGAGGGCAACAAAGCGGTCGGCGTCCAGTACCGCCAGGGCCGATTCGGCCTCGGCATGAAGGGCGCCTCGACGAAGACGGTCACGGCCAAGGAAGTCATCTCTTGTGGCGGCGCCTTCAACTCGCCCCAACTGCTGCAACTGTCGGGGGTCGGTGACCGTGAGCACCTGGAAGGGCTCGGTATCGAGGTCGTGTCGCACCTCCCTGGCGTCGGCGAGAACATGCAGGATCACCTCGAGGTCTACATCCAGTACGCCTGCAAGGAACCCGTGTCGATCCAACCTCACCTGAAGTTCTGGAAGCGGCCGTTCATCGGACTCGAATGGCTCTTCCGCAGAGGTCCGGCGTCGTCGAACCATTTCGAGGCCGGTGCGTTCGTGCGTTCGAACGAGAACGAGGCCTACCCGAACCTGATGTTCCATTTCCTGCCGATCGCGATCCGTTATGACGGCTCGGCGCCGGAGGGCGGCCACGGGTACCAGGTCCATGTCGGGCCGATGTATTCCGATGCCAAGGGCACGGTGAAGATCACGTCGACCGATCCGCGCCAGAAGCCGGCCGTGCAGTTCAACTACCTCACGACCGAGCAGGATCTGCGCGAGTGGCCCGAAGCGGTGCGCACGGCCCGCAAGATCCTCAACCAGCCGGCGTTCGACCGGTTCAATGGCGGTGAGATCTCACCCGGTCCGTCGGTGGAGACCGATCAGGAGATCATGGACTGGGTCGTTCGCGACGCGGAGACGGCACTGCACCCGTCCTGCACCTGCAAGATGGGGCTTGAGGCGGATCCGATGGCAGTCGTCGATCCCTTCACGATGAAGGTGCACGGCACTGAAGGTCTGCGGGTCGTCGATGCGTCGGTGATGCCGATCGTGTCGAACGGCAACATCTACGCGCCGACGATGATGATCGCCGAGAAGGCCGCCGACATCATCCTCGGGAGTGAGCCGCTTCCCGCTGACCACACCCCGGTCTTCCGGCGGGACATCGAACCGGCCTAGCCGGAACGTTCAGTCGCAGTCGGAACAGACACCGACGAGGTCGAGGCGATGGGCCTCGACGGTGAAGCCGGTCGCCGCAGCGATTTTGTGCAGCGCCGCGTCGAGCCCGGCCTCTGCCTGGTCGTCGAGTGCGAAGTCGGTGACATCGCCGCACGATGAGCAGATCAGGTGATGGTGGTGGTGGGTGAGATGCTCGGCGAGTTCATAGCGGGCGAAATCGTCATTGGTGACGATGCGGGTCACCACCCCGGCTGCCTCGAGCACGACGAGGTTGCGGTACGCACTCGACTGCGCAAGTCGAGTGTCGGTCTCAAGCACCTGGTGGATGGTCATGGGCTGGCCGCCTGCGAGGAGTGCCTCAACGAGTGCCCGGCGGCCTTTGGTGAATCGCTGGTCGCTCCGCCGAAGCAGGTCGGTGATCTGCTCGTCGAGTTCGGTGTCGATGGTCGCCAGGGGTTCGGTGCTCATGATGCGTCAGTGCTCATGATGGTGGTGGGGGTCGTCGAGGATCAAGCGATCTCCGACCTTGATGAAGCGGCCACCGAAGGCGTGGACAAGATGATCTTCGGTGAGGACGTGATCCGGTGGGCCGACGGCGATGGCGTGACGATCGACCAAGAGCACCTGGTCGCAGATGCGGGCGTCGTCGAGATCGTGGGTGGTGACGATGACCGAGTTGCCGCGGGTGACCTCGTCGTGGATGACGTCGAGGATGAGGCCGCGTGAGGTGACATCGAGCCCGGTGACTGGCTCGTCGAGCAACAACAGGTCGCTTTGCTGAGCGAGGCCCTGAGCGACGAGGACTCGTTGGCGTTGTCCGCCAGAGAGGTCGTGGAGTTGTTCGCCGGCGAGATCTGTGATGTCGAGTTGTGCCATCGCCTGAGCGACCGCTCCGCCGTCGTTGCCGTTGAAACGCCGGAGGAGCCCGAGTCGGGGGTAGCGGCCGAGTCCGATCGTGTCGCGCACCGTGATGGGGAGACTCCGATCAACGGAGGTTGATTGCAGCACGAGCGCTGGCGCCTCGCCGCCCCAGGAGATCGTTCCGGCGAAGGGCGGATTGATCCCGGCGATGGCGTTCAGGAGGGTGGATTTTCCGGAGCCGTTCGGGCCGATCACGGCGAGCGAACTTCCGGCGGGCAGTTCGAGATCGACACCGGTCAAGGCGACGGTGTCGCCGTAGCGGACTTCAAGTCCCTGGATCGTAAGCGTCGCGGCCACGGAAGCAGGCTAGACGGAAACGATTCTCATTCCGATTGTGTTCGTTGTCGCGCATCGGTAGGGTCTCGAAAGCAAGATCGATTGTCATTCTCATTTCCGGAGGGGACGATGTCCCGAATCATGAAGCTTCTGGCCGCCGTGCTGGCCCTTTCCATGCTCGCCTCGGCGTGCGGCGACGACGATGGCACGGCCGCATCGGGGGGTGTTCCCACCGTGGTCGTCACGACGAACATCCTCGGCGACGTTGTTACCCAACTGGCGGGTGGGACGGTCGAGGTCGTCACGATCATGCCGGTCGGCGCCGACCCACACGATTTCCAGGCCTCGGCGCAGCAGGCTGCCGCCATGCGCACCGCCGATGTGCTCATCGTGAATGGCGGTTCTTTCGAAGAGGGTCTCCTCGATGTCATTGAGGGCGCAGAGTCCGATGGGGTCATCGTCTATGAGGCGATGAGTGCCGTGTCGACGATTGAGTTCGGCGAGAACGAT
>JAKMFW010000060.1 GCA_022425325.1 Acidimicrobiales bacterium
GGTCAGCCGCCATGGCGGCGCCGGTCACCTTCGACGAACTCTTCACCCTCGAACCGGCCGGCGACGACACCTTCCGGGCCATCAGCGCCGAGTACCCGTGGGGGCAGGTCTACGGCGGTCAGGTCGCAGCCCAGGGGCTGCTCGCCGCCGGGCTCACGACGGGGCACGTCTACGAGCCGCATTCCCTGCACGCGTACTTCGTGCGTATCGGGAACCACGACGAGCCGATCGAGTTCGAGGTCGACCGCGTTCGTGATGGCTCGTCGTTCGTCACCCGGCGCGTCCTGGCCCGACAGTCCCACGGCGTGATCCTGAATCTCTCGGCGTCGTTCCAACGGGTCGAGGACGAGCCCGAGGCGCAGCGTGTCGAGATCCCCGACGTCGCCGCGCCGGGCACGATCGAGATGGATTCCTGGATCGAACCGATGATCGAACGGAGCGGTACCGCCGCCGTCCCGCCCGACGCTCGCGCCTGGATCCGGATCACCGAGCCCTACCCCGACACGCCGCTGATGCACGCTGTCGCCCACGCCTACACCAGCGACGATCTCCCCACCGAGGCAGTCGAGTACGCCCACCCGATCGAGTCGCCCGACTATGACGCCCCCGACGTGGTGCGACCGTTCTTCGGGGCAAGCCTCGATCACGCCGTGTGGTTCCACAACCTTCGTCCGGCTACCGACTGGACCCTCCATGATTTCCGGTCGAGTGGCGTTCGGCGCGGTCGGGGCCACGCCACCGGTGAGCTGTGGAATCCCGACGGCACCCATGTCGCCACGGTCACCCAGGAAGTCCTCCTGCGGGTCGCCCGCTAGGTTCCTCCGCCATGACCTTCACCCTGCGGCGACCAGCGGCTCGCGTCGTTCTCCTCGATCGTGAGGCTCGGATCTTTCTCATCGAAGCCGAGGATCCGATCGATCCCCGCAAGCCCGACTGGCTGGAGATCCCCGGTGGCGGCATGGGATGGAACGAGGACTCAGGTACGGCTGCACTCCGCGAACTCCACGAGGAGACCGGTATCCCCAACGTCGACATGGGTCCGTGCGTGTGGGTGCAGCAGACCGAGTACGACTTCGCCGGCTACCACTTCGAGTCCGACGATCGCATCCATGTCGCCTGGTGCGACGGTGGCGAGTACGACCCCAAGGGCCTCGAGGCACTGGAGGCCGCCGCCTTCATGGGGGCCCGGTGGTGGACCCTCGACGAACTCATGGCGAGCGACATGCCGACCGTGCCGTACCTCCTGCGCGAGTACCTTCCGGCGCTGATCGCCGGTGATCTGCCTGCCGAGCCGATCGACATCACACCGCCCCCCGAGCACGGCGGCCGTCGCCCGAGCAGCTGACTGCGTGTCGGCTCAGTCGGGCTTGCGCTGCGGGGCCCGCAGGCCGTGCCAGGCCAGGTCGGACACATGCTCGACGACCTCGTCGAGGCTCAGGCCGCTTCCACCGAGCGACCAGTGTCGAGCACTCGCCTCGGCGAGACCGACGATGCCGAAGGCGAGGGCGAGGCGTCCGGCCGGTTCGATGCCGTCGATGTCGATCAGTTCGGCGATGGCGTCGGCCATCGATCGCTCAAACCCGCGGACCTCGACGGCGAATTCCTCGTCGGAACGGACGCCTTCGCCGTAGAGCAGACGGAACTCCTCAGGGCGTTCGTCGACGAACGTGAAGACGGCCCGCATGCCGCGCCGGACCATGTCGTGGGGGCTGGTGGCGGCGCCAACGGCGTCGGTGACGTCGCTGCGGAGACTCCGAGCCACGTTGCGGATGAGTTCGTGGAAGAGCTCCCGCTTCGAGGGGAAGTGCTGGTAGAGCACCGGTTTGGTGACACCGGCCTCGGCCGCAACGGCGTCCATCGTGGCGACCTTGAACCCTTCGGCCGAGAACACCGTCAGGGCGGCCTCGACGAGACCGGCTCGACGCTCGGCGGCGGGGAGACGGGTTGCCATCAGCCGACCTCACGTCCGTGCTCGAGGTCGTCGCGCACTGCGGCCTTCACGGCGTAGGAGACCACGATTGCTGGGGCCAACACGATCGAACCGATGACGACGCACACGATGATCGCCGTGGAGATGCTGCCCGTGAAGTCGCCGATCAGGC
>JAKMFW010000063.1 GCA_022425325.1 Acidimicrobiales bacterium
GGAGTGACGACTCGGCCATCGAGCGGCGAGGGTAGTTGTCACTCAGGGGTGCAGGTCACCGCGGTCGTGCAGGTTCATCGCCGGGAACGGCCCGAAGAAGCCGTGCTCGTAGAGGCCGTACCCGACCTGATCCCCGTACGTGAACTCGCCGACGGAATCGACGACCCCGTACTGGGCGAGGCCTCGGATCTCGTCGACCTGGTAGGTCAGCGCTTGCACAACCTCGTCGTCGCCTTGCCACATACCGTGGCGCCAGTCCTCTTCGAAGCCGTAGCCGGTGCCGATCGAGATGAAGTTGGTGACGAGCGGCTTGGCGGCGATCGTGATCGGACCCTCGGGCGCATCGGGCATCGTGATGCGGCTTCCCGAAAGCAGACGGGTGCCGGAGATCATGTCGTGATCCCACTCGGGAGTTCCGAGCCACTCGACTGGCCGTTCTGGGTCGGTCCAAACCCGGACGGCCTCTTCGAGGGGACGAACCCCGTCGGGGCGCTGGTGGCACATGTAGACGATCGAGTGGTCGCCGAAATCGATCGGCATGTAGTTCCACATGCCCGGCATGACCGAGATCGACTGCCGGATGCCGTCAGGCTGCTTCTCGCCGACAGGACGGACGCCCCAGGAACGATCGCGGCTGCCACCGCAGCGATCGGGCGTGACGGCGATGTCCTCACCGGCGACGGTGAGCGTGCCCTCCCAGCGGCCCATCTGCGCGAACCGCTGGGTGTCGAAGACGACCGTGCCCCTGCTGCGCAGATACTGGCGTGGTTCCTCGAAGGCAGGGATCGATGCCGTCCAGGTGACGTCCATGGCGATGTCGGCGTCGTTCGGCTCGACGATCACCCGGAGCTTCTCGAGCGGTTCGATGATCTCCACCCGCATCGGGCCGACCGAGATATCCATGCGGTCCTCGAGCGGCTTCGAGGTCCGCATGATGCGCTGGGTGCCGTTCTTGGTGACCGCCAGAAAGGCGTCGGTCGTGCCCAGGTTGGGGTACTGCCCGAGCCCGAAGATCGCGAAGTACTCGTCGGATGACGGGTGCAGGTTGAAGTAGTAGCGGTCGTAGAAGTTCCGGTCGGAGGTGGCGACGTGGCGGATGAACTCCGAGGTCTGATGGACGGGGTAGTCGTCCCAACCGGATACCGAACGTTCTGCAGTCATGAGAGGACGGTAACCCGCTGGTTCACGGTGGACCCAATGCTCGCGGTACCGTCTCATGCGTGACGAAGACCCGTGTACCCGCCGTCGACGGCCTCTTCACCGAGGTCGACGGCGTCGCCCACCTGATCGGGGCGAAGACCCCCGACCGGGAGTCCTACTTTTTTCCTGCCCACCTGCCCGGCATGGCGGGCGGTGACCCAGCCGCGGTCGGCGCCGAACTCGAAGAGGTGCTGCTGTCGAACACCGGCACGGTCTGGAGCTACACGACGAGCTCCTATGCGCCGCCGCCTCCGTTCGTCGCCACCACCGACCCCTACGAGCCGATCACCATCGCTGCCGTGAAGCTCGAGCGGGAGCAGATGGTGGTGCTGGGACAGTGCCCGCAGGGCATCACGCCCGACGATCTCAAGATCGGCATGGAGATGGAGCTCTACATCGACGTGCTCAACGAAGACGACGAGCACGAGTACACCGTGTGGAAATGGCGCCCTCGAGGCACCGCCGGCACGACCGACACCGCAGCTGAGGGGAACTGATCATGGACGAACTCGCGATCATCGGTGTCGGGATGCACCCCTGGGGGAAGTGGGGGCGCAACTTCGTCGAGTACGGCACGGTTGCTGCTCGCAAGGCGCTCGACGAAGCCCGAGTCGACTGGAACGACGTCGGCTACATCTCCGGCGCGATCACGGTGCGAAACGGGTACCCCGGCTATGTCGCCGGTGCCACGTTCGCGCGAGCGCTCGGGTTCAACGGGGCGCAGGTGGCGTCGAGCTACGCAGCGTGCGCCTCGGGCGTCACCGCCCTGCAGGTCGCTCGCGGCCAGATCTTGTCCGGTGCCACCGACGTTGCGCTGATCATCGGCGCCGACACCACACCGAAGGGCTTCCTGAAGCCCAATGAGGGTGACCGCCCGGACGACACCGACTGGCTGCGCTTCAAACTCGTCGGCGCCACCAACCCGGTGTACTTCGGCCTCAATGCCCGTCGCCGCATGGATCTCTTCGGCGCCACCCAGGAGGATTTTGCCCGGGTGAAGGTCAAGAACTCGCGTCACGCCGTGCACAACGAACTGGCGCGCTTCACCAAGGAGTACGACATCGAGGATGTGATGAACTCGCCGGTCGTCTCCGATCCGCTCCGGTTGCTCGACATCTGTGCGACCTCCGACGGCGGCGCCGCCCTCGTGGTCTGCTCGATGGAGTACGCCAAGGCCCACGGCCACGCCGATCCCGTGCGAATCGCAGGTCTGTCCACGGTCACACCCGTCTATCCCGACACCGTGATCGACCTGCCCTACATGGCCACCGACTCGGCGGGCGCCACGCCCGAACCGTTGCGAGGCTTCAAGCAATCGATCGGCGACAAGGTGTACGAGGAGTCCGGTCTCGGCCCTGACGACGTCGATGTCGCCGAGGTCTACGACCTGTCATCCAGCCTCGAGCTCGACTGGTACGAGCAACTCGGCTTCTGTGCCGAGGGCGAGGCGGAGAAGCTCCTGCGCGACGGTGTCACCGAGATCGGCGGCCGCCTTCCCGTCAATCCGTCGGGTGGCCTTGGTGCGTTCGGTGAGGCCGTGCCCGCCCAGGCGATCGCCCAAGTATGCGAGCTCACCTGGCAGCTTCGGGGCGAGGCCGGGAAACGCCAGGTCGAGGGCGCCCGCGTCGGCATCTCCGCCAACCAGGGCCTGTTCGGGCACGGTTCGTCGGTGTTGGTGCGCCGATGACGATCCACCAGTCGGTCACCGCCGAGGGAGTCCTCGAGCTGGTCATGGACAACCCGAAGGTCAACGCGCTCCCGATCGCTGACACCCAGGCGATCGCCGAGCTGCTCGACGGGGTGAAGCATCGCCCGGAGATCACCGCCGTGATTCTCACCGCCACTGGTCGCGGCTTCTGCGCCGGCGTCGACATCAAGGAAATGCAATCGATGCCGGGCCACGAGGGGATCCTGGGAGTCAACCGGGCGTGCGCCGAGGCTTTTCGGGCCGTCTACGAATGCGCCGTCCCGGTCGTGTGTGCCGTCAACGACTTCTGTCTCGGCACCGGCATCGGGTTGGCGGGCTCCGCCGACATCGTGCTCGCCGCCGAAGGCGTGAAGTTCGGGCTGCCCGAAGTCGACAACGGGGCCTTGGGCGCCGCCACACACCTCGGTCGCCTGGTGCCGGAGAAGCATCTTCGGTGGATGCTCTACAGCTGTGAGCCGGTCTCGGCCGAGCAACTGCAGGAGTGGGGCACCGTGCTCGATGTCGTTCCGGCCGGCGAATTGATGGATCGCGCTCGTGAGATCGCCGGCGTAATCGCCTCGAAGGCCGCCCCGGTGATCCGAGCGGCAAAGGCATCACTGCTCGGCATCGATCACGCTCCGATGAACTCGTACCGGTTCGAGCAGGGGTTCACCTATGAACTCAACCTGCAGGGTCACGGCGACGAAGCCCGCGACGCGTTCTTACAGGGCGAGCGAGACGCGAACTCGGCGGCAGACTGACGCCACTGGTTCGAGCGCGTCGGCGACGGCGTCGAGGTCGGTCCCCGGTCTCGGAACCGCAACAATCGCGCCGCCGGAGCCGCAGAATTTCGCCGCCGCGCCCGCTGCTCGTGCGGCCGTGACGAGGGCCGCTTGGTCGTCGTCGAGCGTGAAGATCATGCGGCGCAGATCGAAGTTGGCATCGACCGCATCGCAAAACGCCGTTGTGTCGCCGTCGAGAAGTGCCTGACGGCCGGTGTCGGCGATCTCGGCAAATCCGGCGATCGACTGCCGCACTGGCGAGTCGCCGGCGCTCCAGCGCTCCCAGACCGCTCGATGCACGTCGCCTGAGGGCGTGCCGGGTTCCTCGGGCCAGGCGAGGAGCAGCGGCGGGAGGAGATCGGGATCGAGCGACTCGTGGGTGCCGATTTCGTCGGGGCCGGAGAAGTCCATGTGCTGGAGGCCTCCCAGGGCCTGGATGACGCGATCCTGGGGGCCGGCGACGATGCCGAGTTCCTCGCGTTCGATGTCCCAGGCGATCTGTGCCATCTCGAGCGGCTGGAGGCCGAGGTCGAGGTGGGTGTCGAGCGCCCGCAGTGTCGCCAGCAGGATGGCGCTCGAACCGCTGAGGCCCGACTGCACGGGCACGTCGGTCGTCAGTCCGAGCGCGATCGCCCCTTTCGAGGGGGCGACTCGGGCGATTGCGAGTCGCTGCAGGTCCGCAACGTCGGGCTGGAACGACGCCGGGGCGTAGAAGACGGTGTCGGTCACCGTCGCGACCGTCTCGAACGTGTCGATCGTGGCGGCGAGGACGTTCCCGCCGTAGAGGTCACCAGGGTTACCGAGAAGCCCGATCCGGGCCCGGGCCCGGCCGACCGATGCGGACATCAGCGACGGTTTCTTCGCAGCCGCAGCGGGTTGCTCGTCGAGAGGTCAGGCACGAACGGGAGCGTAGCGAACGGTGTTGTCCGCCAACCAGGGGCATCGGACTAGCGTCGTCCGGGTGCGTGAAGAGGTGACCCTGTACGAAGCCGTCGGCGGTGAGCCCTACTTCTCCGCCCTCGTCGAGCGGTTCTACGGCGAGGTCGCCGCCGATGACTTGCTCCGGCCGATGTATCCGCGCGATCTGTCCGGCGCCGAGGAACGGCTCCGGCTTTTCTTGATGCAGTACTGGGGCGGGCCTACGACCTACTCGGACGAGCGTGGGCATCCTCGGTTGCGGATGCGCCACAACCCCTATCGAGTCGACCTCGCGGCCCGCGACGCATGGCTGCGCTGCATGATCACTGCGCTCGAAGCGGATCCGCCGGCCGAGCCGATGCGCTCCGCGATGATCGAGTACTTCGTGCGCTCAGCCGACTTCATGCGCAACACCGAGGAGTCCGACGGCGGCGTGTGAGCGCCCTGTCCGGCCTCGCCCGATCGGTTGTCATTTGGCCCCAATGGGGTCAGGGATCCATGACTTCCGCGTCATTCTCCGGCAAAGTAGATGCAGGGACAGGCGGAAATGCTTGACTCACGGCGCGATTTCGACTCGCGTGTAACCCAATCTCCGCGATTGCCGTGGAACAAAGCAAGGAGTACCAATCATGAACAAGGGCGAACTCGTCGCAGCGATGGCCGACTCGGCCGGCATTTCCCAGAAGGATGCCGGTGCGGCGCTCGACGCGATGTTCGAGACCATCGCGGCCGAAATCGGCAAGGGCAACCAGGTGTCGATCACCGGCTGGCTCAAGGTCGAGAAGGCCAAGACCTCCGCTCGCACCGGCCGCAACCCGCAGACCGGCGAAGCGATCCAGGTCCCGGCCGGCACCCGTGCCAAGGTGACCGCCGGCTCGAAGCTCAAGGCCGCTGGCAAGAGCTGAGCCTCGCTTCCGCGAAATCGCAGATGGGGACGGCCTACAGGCCGTCCCCGTTGCGCGTCCGGGCGACCTTTCCGGTCTAGGTTGCAGCGATGACCGATCCCGTTCGTCTCGCTGCCGGTGACCGTGCGCCGGCGTTTCATCTCGCCGACCAAGGCGGCGCCAAGCACCGCCTGAGCGCCTACAAGGGGCGTCGGGTGCTGCTCTTCTTCTACCCGAAGGCCAACACCGGGGGCTGCACGACCCAGGCGTGCGGGCTCCGCGACGTTGCCGGCGAGATCGGCGACACCGTCATTCTCGGCGTTTCTCCCGATCTCCCGAAGGCCCAGGCTGCGTGGGATGCCAGGCACGACTTCGGCTTTCCGTTGCTCTCCGACCCGGATCACGCCACCGCCGACTCGTACGGTACGTGGGGCCCCAAGAAGCTCTACGGCAAGGAGTACGAGGGGATTATCCGCTCCGCCTTCCTGATCGGCGCGAACGGCAAGGTCGAGCACGCGTGGTACAAGATCAGTCCCAAGGCGACCCCGGAGAAGCTGCTCGCCGCACTGGAGGACGCATGAGCATTCCGTCTCCCGACGAGGTCCTGCCGCACCGGCCTCCGTTCCTCTTCGTCGACGAAATCACCGAGCTCGAGCCCGGTACGAAGGCCGTCGGAACCTGGACGCTGTCCGGTGACGAAGCCTTCTTCTCGGGTCATTTCCCGGGACGACCGACACTGCCCGGTGTCCTGATGTGCGAGGCAATCGCCCAGGTGGGCGCGTTCGCGCTGCTTTCCGATGAGCGCTTCGCCGGCAAGCTTCCGCTGTTCGGAGGACTCGATTCGGCTCGGTTCCGCCGCCAGGTGGGACCTGGGGACACGCTCGAACTCACGGTCGAGATGGGTCGGCTGTCGGCACGAGCAGGCAAGGGGAGCGGCACGGCGACCGTCAACGGCGAGCTCGCCGTGAGCTGCGATCTCATGTTCGTGATCGTCGATGCCGAGACCGCCGGCTGAACCGGTGAGCGACACGCACGCAGTGCTGGCAGCCAATGCGTCGTTCTACGAGGCCCACGAGTCCCGAGACGTCGCCGCCATGCAGGCAGTCTGGGAGCACTCCGATCGGGTGGCGTGTACGCACCCGGGTTGGCCGATCCTGCGCGGCTGGTCCCAGGTCGAGACGTCGTGGCGCCGGATTCTCGAGGGGCCGGGGCGAAATCAATTCATCATCACGAACGACACTGTCGAGGTAGTCGGTGATGTGGCGTGGGTGACCTGCGACGAAAACCTCGTCGCTCCCGGCTCGACGTTCACGGTGGCGGCCACCAACGTCTTCGTTCGGGACCCAGGCGGGGGCTGGCTCATGGTCAACCATCACGGGTCGCCGGTCGGCGCCTGATCCGGCGTCGGTGACGAAAACGACGAACGCCCCGGCCGGAGCCGAGGCGCTGGCGTCGGGATCGGTGCAAGTCAGGCTGGGCCGAGCACCAGGGTGCCGTTGTGCCCACCGAAGCCGAAGCTGTTCGACAGTGCAGGCCCGGGCTCCCAGTCGGCGGGACCGCCCTCGACGATGTTGATCGCCGGCAGCTCGGGATCGCGTTCGGTGAGGCCCGCCGTGGGCGGCACCTTGCCGTGCTGCATGGCGAGGAGCACTGCCACGGCCTCGAGCGCACCGGCAGCTCCGAGCGCATGGCCGGTGATGCCCTTGGTGGAGGTGACCAACGGGCCCGAGTCGTCGGTGCCGAACACCTTGGCGACGGCCTCGGCTTCGGCAGCGTCGTTCTTGTCGGTCGACGTGCCGTGCGCGTTGATGTGCCGGACCTGATCGGGCGTGATACCGGCGTCGTCCATGGCCAACTGCATGCACGTGACGGCACCAACGCCACCCGGCAACGGGGCCGTGATGTGGTGGGCGTCAGCGGTGGAGGCGGAGCCGAGCACCTCGCCAAGGATCGTGGCGCCGCGCGCCTTGGCGAGTTCCCAGGCCTCGAGGACCAGAATGCCGGCTCCCTCGGCCATGACGAACCCGTCGCGGTTCGCGTCGAACGGGCGGCTGTCGCCGCTGTTCGAGAGGGCGGTCATGTTGCCGAAGCCAGCGACTGCCGTGGGCGTGAACGGCGCCTCAGCGCCTCCGGCCATGACGACGTCGCAGCGGCCGTCGGCGACCATGCGAGCGGCATTGCCGATCGCATGGGTGCCCGCTGCGCACGCGGTCACGGTGTTCTCACATGGGCCCTGCCAGCCGTAACGCATCGAGATCGTGGCGGCCGGCGCGTTGGCCATCATCATCGGAACGAGGAACGGGGAAACCCGACGCTCGCCCTTCGAAAGACGGACCTCGATCTGTTCTTCGAGTGTGCCGATGCCCCCGACGCCCGTGCCGACGAAGGTGCCCCGTCGGGCTGGGTCGGCCGAGATCTCCCCGGCCTGTTCGAGCGCCTCGGCGGCGGCCGCCAGCGTGAACTGGGACACTCGGTCGCTGCGGCGAGCTTCCTTCGGGTTGTCGAAGTACGGGGAGGGATCCCAGTCCTCGATCTGCCGGAAGCCGTTGGGCGCAGGCGAGAGCAGTCCGCTCCAGAATGCCTCCTTGCCGATGCCGGCCGGTGCGACGACTCCGATGCCGGTGACAGCGACGCGGCGGCCGAGCATCAGAGCTTGGAGGTGACCAGGTCGAAGGCGGCCTGGATCGTGTTCACGCCTTCCAACTCTTCCTCTTCGACGTTGACGTCGAACTCTTCCTCAAGCGCCATGACCAGCTCGACCAGGTCGAGGCTGTCGGCGTCGAGGGACTCGAAGCTGGCCTCCGGCACGACGGCGCTCTCGTCGACGGACAGAACGTCGACGGCGCACTTCTTGAATCGCTCGAAGTTGTCACTCACTGCATTGCTCCATTGGTTGGTGACCACGCCATAGTGCTGCCTGGTCGAAAGATCGTTGTGAAAGGCACCGAGAGGCTAGTCAGCCCATCGAGTACCCGCCATCAACCGGCAATACCGTACCGGTGATGTAGGCGGCCGAGTCGGACGCCAGGAACTCGACGGCGGCGGCGATCTCGTCGCCCTGGCCGAGTCGGCCGACCGGCACCACGCCGAGCATCGCATCGCGCTGCGCATCGGTGAGTGCCGCAAGCATGTCAGTCTCGATCGGCCCCGGGCAGACGACGTTGGCGGTGATGCCGCGGCTGGCGAATTCCTTGGCAAAGGACTTCGCCATGCCGATGAGGCCCGCCTTGCTCGCGGCGTAGTTGGCCTGACCGGCCTGGCCACCGAGACCGACGATCGAGGAGATGAAGATCATGCGGCCCCAACGCCCCTTCATCATCCCCTTCGACACCCGTTTGGCGACCCGGAAGCCGCCGTTGAGGTTGGCGTCGATGACGTCCATGAAGTCGTCGTCGCTCATGCGCAGGACGAGTCCGTCTTTGGTGATGCCGGCATTGGAGACGAGGATCTCGACGGGGCCGAGCTTGTCTTCGACCTCGGACACGGCGGCGTCGACCGATGCGGAGTCGGTGACATCCGCAGTGACGACAAGGAGATCGTCGCTGTCATCGGCGTGTCCGGAGCGCGATGTGATAGCGACCTGGTGGCCGGCTGCAGCGAACCGCTTGGCGATGGCGTGGCCGATCCCTCGGTTGCCGCCGGTGACGAGGACGACGCGGGCGCTCACCATGTCACCACCACGCTGCCCCAGGCCATGCCGGCCCCGAAGCCGCTCATGAGAACCACGGCGCCAGGTTCCAGCACCCCCGCCTCGTCGGCGGCAGCCATCGCCATCGGGATGCTGGCGCCGGATGTATTGCCGGTGTGTTCAAGCACGTTGAAGGTTTTCTCCATGGGGATGCCGAGACGTTGGGTCACGGCCTCGATGATGCGAATGTTGGCCTGGTGGGGAAGGACGACGTCGATGTCCTCGGCGCTGATCCCTGCCTGGGCGAGTGCGTTCTCGACGGAGCCGGTGACGGCCCGAACGGCCCGCTTGAAGACCTGGCGGCCTTCCATGACGATCGTGTCACCTAGATCGCAGTAGAGGATGGATTCCAGATCGCCGTTGACACCGAAGTCCTGGCCGAGGAGTTCGCCTTGCGGACTCTTTTCGAGTACGACGGCACCGGCTCCGTCACCGAAGAGGATGGCGGTACCCCGATCGGTCCAGTCGACGATGGTCGACATGGCGTCGCTCCCGATGACGAGCACGCGATCGGGCCCGCCGGGCGTGGTCATCATTCCGTAGGCGGCCACATAGCCGTACGGAAAGCCGGCACACACGACGTTGAGGTCCATTGCGCCACACGTGATGCCCAAACCGGCGGCAACCATGGCGCTGGATGCGGGAAACGTCTTTTCGGGCGTGGTCGTGCACAACACGAGGAAGCCGATGTCATCCGGCGTGAGATCCGCAGCGGCGATGGCGGCTGTGGCGGCCTCGACTGCCATGTCGACCGTGGAACCGCCGACCCGGCGCTCGCCGATGCCGGACCGTTCTCGGATCCAGGCGTCGGAGGTGTCCATGTGCTGGGCAAGGTCGTCGTTGGTGACGACCTTTTCGGGAAGGGCGGTGCCGATCCCGGCGACGCGAACACTCATGCCGTTGTCCGCAGCCAGGCGATCGGCTGGCGGGAGGTGACCCGCTCGCCGTCGTAGGCGAGCACGCCCTTGATTTCACCGGCGAACGAACTGCGAACCTCGGCGGAGCCGACCGTACCGAGCAATTGCCCGACCTCGATGACGCTGCCGTCGACGCAGGATTCGTTCGGGGCGAAGATGCCGGCGCCGGGGGAGACCACCATGCGTTCGGTGGCGAAGAGATGCTCTCCCTCGAGGACGGTGGCCGTGGCCGCGTCGCTGGTCTTGCTGCCCTGGAGCGTCTCCAGGAGGCCATCGACGTCGGCGGGTGTCGACACACTGACCCGTCCGGCGGTCTTGACCGCCCGCTTGACCAGGCCAGTGAGGACGGTGCCGGGGCCGAGTTCGACGAAGGTCGTGAAGCCGTCGCTCTCGAGCGCCCGGAGTGTCTGGCGCCAGCGGACGGGCGAGGTGAGTTGAGCGCCGAGAAGGTCGGCGAAGTCGCCGGCCTCGGTGTGCGCCATGGCATCGACGTTGCAGTAGACGGTTTGTTCGGCGTTGCGGAACTCGACCTGGTCGATTGCCTTGCGAAGCCGATCACGAGCGGGTGCCATGAGCGGCGAGTGGAAGGCGCCGCCGACAGGGATTCGCATCGCGCGCTTGGCGCCGAGTTCCTTGGCGGTAGCACAGGCCCGGTCGAGGTCGTCGGGCGATCCGGCGATCACGACTTGGCCGGGTGCGTTGTAGTTGGCGATCCAGGCGTTACCCGCCGTCTTCTGGCAGGCGACATCGACCTGGTCGTCGTCGAGCCCGAGGATGGCGGCCATGGTGCCGTCCTGCTCATCGGCGGCGGCCTGCATGGCGTTGCCGCGTTCGTTGACGAGCTTGGCGGCGTCGGCGAAGTCGAGCACGCCTGCGGCGCACAGGGCGCTGTACTCGCCGAGTGAATGGCCGGCGTGAGCGGCGGCTTCGGCGCCAGTTCGGCTGACGGCGTCGAGTACGACCATCGAGGTCACGAAGGTCGACAGCTGCGCATTGCGGGTCATCGTGAGCTCGTCGGTGTCGGTGTCGAGCAAGAGGTCGGCGATGTTGCGGCCGGTCGCGTCGGATGCCTCCTCGACGAGCTCCCACGAGGGGTGGTCGACCCAGGCGGAGCCCATGCCCGGCGTCTGGGACCCTTGCCCCGGGTAGGTGAAGACGATCATGAAATCCTGCCCTCCAGCGGTCGGTCGCCCGAAGGGCAGGGGCGACACAAACGATCAGACCCTCCAGGCTTGCCGAGCGTTTCATTACCGGCGAGTAACTTCGACAGAAGTTTTGCGCCGAAAAGCGGCGCAGGATTCAGGGACTGTCGTGCCGGGGCCAGTTGTCGAGGTCGTCCGCGTGGCGGCGGATCTCGACCTCGCGCCACACCAGGATCACAGCGACGATCGCAAGGAGCGCGAGACGCCGCGATCGGGTGCTGGAGGACATCTCGGAGAGGCTACGCTGCCGCCCAGACATCGTCACCCCGCCTGGGTGGCGCACCCGCCCGGGTGGTGGAATTGGCAGACACGGCGGACTCAAAATCCGCTGCTCCTAGAGCGTGCGGGTTCAAGTCCCGCCCCGGGTACGCAATGAACGCACGGACGTCGGCCAGCAGGGCTGCTTCCAGGTTCCGGTAGGACTCCCGAGCCGCCTACGGTCGAGGCGTGGCTGACCCCCAGGTCCTCGAATCGCTCCATCGTGCTCGTCGTTGGCTGCTGATCTCGTTCCCGGTTGCGTGGATCGCCCTGGTGGTGCTGTGGCAGATGCGTCTGGTGGTGGCCACCGGTGTCGCCTTTGCAGTCTGGTTGCCCGTGGGCGGTGTGTTCGTCGCCGCCGTCACGAAGGCGCTCGAAGAAGAACAGAACGGCGCCGAGTCATCGGCCTTCGAGTCACGAGCACGAGTTGGGCTGGCCGGACGCCTTGCGGCGTTCTCGATCGGTGCGCTTCCCGGGGCCGGGTTCGTCGGGCCGGTGCTTGCCTTGCCGCCGGCGATCGTCGCGTGTTCAATGCTCGCGATTGCTTGGGTGCAGCCGCCGCAGCGAATGCGTCTTGCCGTCGGCTTTGCCGGTGGCTTCGTGCCGATGATCCTGCTGGTCGCAGGCACGGCACGGAATGCGTTCATCACCTCGGTGATGATCGGATGGGCCGTGATGCTCGTCGCCGGGCTCTGGCTCATCCGCACCAACGCCGGTGGCCGACTCGGCCCGACCGCCGACTGACCGCAGACATACCGTCGGCAGTAGCTTTTCGCCAACGATTGGAGTCCCCCCATGAACGCCAAGATCATCTCCGACAGCAGCGTCCTGCCCTTCCCTGCCGATGCCATCTTCGACGTGCTCGCCAGCCCGGCCGGCCATGTCGAAATGGACGGGTCCGGCACGGTGAGAGGCGTCGCCAGTGGGCCCGAGCGGCTCCGCGACGGAGCCCGGTTCAGGATGAAGATGAAGCTCGGGGTCCCGTATCAGATGTCGTCGACGGTCAGGGAGTTCGAGGAGAATCGACGCATCGCCTGGGCCCACGTCGGTGGTCATCGGTGGCGGTACGAACTCGAAGAGGTCGACGGCGGTACCAGGGTCACCGAGTCGTTCGACTGGTCGACGTCGCGCGCGCCCCGCTTCATCGAGATGGTCGGCTATCCGGAGCGGCACAAGGCCAATCTGCAGAAGACCCTCGAACGACTCGAAGAGGTCGTTGCCAGGCGTCAGGCCTGACCGACGCGAAGCGTCAGTCGAGACCAGGGGCGTCGGCCGGGCGTTCGGCCGCAAACGCCTCGAGTGTGCGGAGGTCGACGGCCGAACACGAGAGCTTCCAGGTCCAGGCGGTGGCGACGATTCTCGCCGGCAACGGCGAGGCCGCAGGAGCGACCACGATCGACGGTGAACCGATCGACCTGAGCTGCTCGAGTTCCACACCGACGACAGCGTCGTCGTACTGCACCATGACACCGCCAGATTCGAGAACCCGCACCTGGATTTCCGGCGGCACACCGGCGTCGAGCACCCCCTCGGGCGTGGGGCCGGCGATGTGGGGCCCGCTTGTCGGTGGGCTGGTCTGGTACTCGACCGTGCCCTCGCCGAGTACGTGCCGGTCTGATGCCTGATCCTCGGGTTCGCGCAGCTCGACACAGGTCGCAGCGGCGTCGTTGCCACCGCACCCGACGACAAGCAACGAGAGGGCACAGGCCCAGGCGACGAGACGCATCGACACATCGTGCCCCAGAAATCGCCGGACACGGCCACGCGAGGACGGCGCCGTATGATCGACGCATGTCCCAGGCCCAGATCGAGCGCCGCCTCCGCACCATCAGCAAGCAGCTTCGGTCCGCGCGCGACGACCTTGCCGTCACCGAGGAGCAGCTAATCCAGCTGGCCGACGAAGCCGATGACGCGCGTCTGCGTGCACTCGTGTCGGAGACCCCGCTTGCCGAGCGGGAGCACCGCAATGCCAGCCGCCACGCCGATCGCCTCCGGAAGCACCGTGACACCCTTTCGGCGAAGATCGCAGCGCTCGACGCCGAACAAGACGAGCTGCTCGACCGGTTCGGAGCCACATGAGCAACATCCGTGTTGTCGTTGCTGAAGACGATGCGATCATCCGTATGGATCTTGTCGAAGTGCTGCGTGAGGAGGGCTACGACGTGGTGGCCGACACCGGTCGCGGCGATGATGCCGTTGCGCTCGTCATGGAGCACGGGCCTGATCTTGCGCTCCTCGACGTGAAGATGCCGGGAATGACGGGGATCGAAGCTGCCCGCGAGATAACGTCGTCGACCGATACGGCGGTCGTGATGCTGACGGCGTTCAGTCAGCGAGAGCTGATTCACGAAGCGAGTGACGCAGGCGCGATGGCGTATCTGGTGAAGCCCTATCAGCGAGAGGAACTCGTGCCGGCGGTTGAGCTGGCGATCGCTCGTCGCCGTGAGGCGGCGGCGTTGCGCAGCGAACTCGACGCAGCAGAGCAACGGTTCGAGGAGCGCAAGACGATCGACCGGGCAAAGGGCAAGCTGATCGACGAGCATGGCCTCAGCGAGCGTGATGCGTTCACGTTTCTGCAGCGCTCCGCCATGTCGACTCGGCGCCGCATGATCGATGTCGCCCACGAGGTGCTGGCAGGCGACGCGACCCTCTGAGGGGCGCGTTAGGGTCGCCCGCAATGGCGACCGTGATGCTCATCGATGGAAACTCGCTCACCTATCGAGCCTTCTTTGCCTTGCCCACCGACATGGCCACCGCGTCGGGACAGGTGACCAACGCTGTGTTCGGCTTCACGTCGATGCTCATCAACCTGATGAAGGATCACGAACCCGACCACATCGCCGTCGCGTTCGATCGGCCCGAGCCGACCTTTCGGCACGAGATGACTCCCACCTACAAGGCGCAGCGGGAAGCAGCGCCGGACATTCTTCGGCAGCAGATGGGTGTCGTGCGCGAGGTGCTCGATGCGATGGCGATCCCGACGCTGGAAAAGGTCGGCTTCGAAGCCGATGACATCATCGCGACACTGGCTACCCAGGGCCGAGATCGTGGCGATGATGTCATCATCGTGACCGGCGATCGCGACAGCTATCAGCTGGTCGAGGACCCGCACGTCAAGGTGCTCTACAACAAGCGCGGCGTCAGCGATTACGCCCTCTACGACGAGGCAGGCATCTTTGAACGCACCGGCGTGAAGCCGGTCGACTATGTCCAGTACGCAGCCCTGCGCGGCGACAACTCCGACAACCTCCCCGGCGTCCCCGGCGTGGGCGAGAAGACGGCCGCGAAGCTGATCAACGAGCGTGGCGGTATCGACGGCATCTACGCCGCCCTCGACGAGCTCACGCCGAAGCTGCGAGAGAACCTCGCAGGCAATGAGGCCAACGTCCGCAACAACGTCGAGATGATGGTGCTCGTTCGCGACGTCGAGCTCGACTTTCGCCTCGACGAGTTGACCCAGGGTGCACCCGATACCGACGTCATCAAGAAGCTTTTCGACTTCCTCGAGTTCCGCACGCTCTGGGATCGTCTCGCTCCGGTTCTCGGCGAGGCGGGCAGTGAGCCCGCTGAGGCGCTGACCGCCGACATCACGGTGTACGACTCGCCCGCCGCTGCAGCCGCTGCGCTTGCCCTTGCCGGCACTGGTTCCGATGTGCTCGCTCTCGGTGTGCCGGAATCCGGCGTCGACGGTGGGCTCGCCTTCGTGGTCGACGGTGGTGCGTGCGATGTCGGTTTCGTGAAGGGCGCCTTTTTCGACGACCCGTCGGTGCTCGACGCCCTGCGGGCGCTCTTCGGCCCCGACGGCCGGCCCGTGGCGATGCACGGAGCCAAGGCTGCGATGCGACGGCTCTACGATCATGGTGTCGATGTCCGTGACCTTGCGGTCGATACCCGCCTCGCTGCCTACCTGCTCGATCCGGCCGACAATGTCTATGACCTCGGCGCGCTGCTGTTCCGACACTGTGGCATGGAACTCCCGGCGTCGGGCCCGCCCGAAGGGCAACTCGATCTTGACGGCGGCGCCACGGCGGATGCCGCCGAGGAGCCGAGCCTCGCGGCGCTCGCCGTGCACCACCTCGTGATGCCGCTCCGCGAGGCGATGGCCGCGCAGGGGCTGCTCGTCCTCCACGATGACCTTGAGGTTCCGCTCGTGCGGGTACTCGCGAAGATGGAGTACCGGGGCATCGGTGTCGATCCGGACGTACTGCAGGCGATCCGCGATGAACTCGTCGCCGAGACGGAGGCCAAGCGGGCTGCCGTGATCGAGCATGCCGGGCACGACTTCAACGTCAACTCCACCAAGCAGCTGCGCGAAGTGTTGTTCGACGAGCTGGGGCTCACCCCACAGAAGAAGACGAAGACCGGCTATTCGACCGATGCCCAGTCGCTCGAGAAGATGCGCTCCGAGCATCCGATCGTCGAGGATCTCCTGCAGTACCGCGAAGTCGAGAAGCTGCGTTCGACCTATGGCGAGGGTCTGCTCGCCGAGGTCGGCGCGGGAAACCGGATCCGCGCCACATTCCAGCAGACCGTGGCCCGAACCGGCCGCCTCTCGTCGGACCAGCCGAACCTGCACAACATTCCCGTCCGCTCCGAGCGGGGGCGGGTTTTCCGGACGGCTTTCGTTGCCCCTGAGGGGCACAAGCTCCTCATCGCCGACTATGACCAGATCGAGTTGCGGTGCATCGCCCACCTTGCGGAGGATCCGGGCCTGATCGGGGCGTTCGAGGCCGGCGACGACATCCACACCGCGACGGCCGCGGCTGTGTTCGACATCGCTCCCGAGGATGTCCATGTCGAAGAGCGGTCGAAGGCGAAGATGGTTTCGTACGGTCTTGCCTACGGCATGGAGGCCTACGGGCTTGCGCAGCGCCTCAACATCCCGGTGCCCGAGGCGTCCGAGATCCTCGAGAGTTACTTTGCAGCGTTCCCGGCCGTGAAGCAGTACATGGAGGACACGGTCGAACTGGCCCGTGAACGGGGCTACACCGAGACCCTTTTCGGGCGGCGCCGGCAGATCCCCGAACTCTCGTCGAACAATCGGCAGATCCGGCAGGCCGGCGAACGCCAGGCGATGAACGCCGGGATCCAAGGCCTCGCTGCCGACATCTTCAAGGTCGCCATCGTCAACCTCGACAAAGCGCTCGAGGATGAAGGGCTCGAGAGCGCGATCGTGCTCCAGGTCCACGACGAGATCATCGTCGAGGCGCCCGAGGCCGAGGTCGAGAAAGCCAGCGAGTTGATGACTTCGACGATGCGCGAGGCCTACGAATTGCGAGTGCCGCTCGAGATCGATCTTCAGGTCGCCGACACCTGGGCCGACGCCAAGGGCTAAGTCGGTTCAGCTGATCTGGCGGCGCAGCCGCCGGAGTTGACTCCGGATGTACGGCCGGGCCTTGCGTTGGCCGCCCTGCTCGGCGATGCGCGCATCGAGCGATTCGAGCACGCGGACGAGCCGATGTCGATCGACGTTCCAGCCGCTGCCATCGCACTCGTCGGCCCAGTCGACCAGGTTGCGGTGACCACGCCGGCCATTGCAGCGCTTGCAGGCGGCGACCTCGTTCTCCAGCCACGACGGTCCGCCTTTGAGCCGGGGCACGACGTGCTCGGTCGTGGCCTGGACGAGCGGCGTGTCGACCTCGCAGCCGCACCACACACAGGTGGGCCCATCGCGGTCGAGGATCAACTCGAGACGTCGACGTCGGCCTGGCGCAGTCACAGCCGCCATGATGGCGGTCGTGGAACCCCAAGGCCCAGATCACTGGTTCGAGGAACTCGCCGACCATATGGGGGCGGCGTACCTCCGCTATTCGTTCACGAAGGGCACGGTCAAGGAAGTCGACGAACTCCTCCGACGGGCGCCGCTCGAGCCGGGGGCGCGCATTCTCGACGTCGGCTGTGGTCCAGGCAGGCACGCCCACGAACTCGGTCGGCGGGGGTTCGTCGTTCACGGCGTCGACATCAGTCAGACGTTCATCGACGTTGCGCTCGCCGATGCCCCGCCGGGTGTGACCTTCGAGCGACTCGACGCACGAGCGATGACATTCAACGCAGAGTTCGACCTCGTGTTGTCGGTCTGTCAGGGTGCGTTCGGCATGAGCGGTGGGCCGGCGGCGGGGCCGTCCCTTGATCCCGACGCGGAGATCCTCGACGGCATGGCTCGGGCCGTTCGACCGGGCGGGCTGGTCGTGTTCACGGCATTCAACGCCTACCTCCAGGCGGCCAACCTGCTCGACGGCAACGACTTCGACGCAGAACGCGGTGTCCACCGCGAGGCCACTGAGGTGCGCGACAGCGGGGGAGCGGCGGCCGGCGTCGATCTCTGGACCACCTGTTTCACACCGAGAGAGTTGCGGCTGTTGTGTTCGGCGGTAGGACTCACGGTCGAGTCGCTCGGTGCCGCAGAACCCGGCGACTGGTCATTGCGGCCACCGAACACCGAGTCACCGGAGTTCCTGGTCATCGCGTCGCGCTAGGGGTACGGTGCGCGGGCATGGTCCGGAGAGGCGAACGGCGTAGGGGAGCGGCGGCGCAACTGGCGGCGGCGCCCCGCGAGCTCTTCCGGCCGATGCAGCGCAAGTTCGCGCCGTCGACCGTGCTCGGCGAAGAACAGACCCACGAGGTGCACCGCCTCTCGATGCGGATCCTGTCGGAGATCGGGCTGACCTTCCACGCCCAGTCGGCGTGGGACACCCTTGAGGCCAACGGTTGCGCGGTCGACCGGGAGACCGGCAATGTCCGGTTCGATCCGGCGGTTGTCGAACACTTCGTCGCAATGGCGCCCGGGGCGTTCGACATGGCGGCACGCGACCCCGCCAAGACGGTGCACTTCGGCGGCGACTCGATCGTGTGGGGATCGGCGTCAAGCGCCCCCAACGTGCTCGACCAGGAACGTGGTCGCCGCCCCGGCACCGGCGCCGACTTCCAGGAGTTGCTGCGCCTCGGGCACATGATCCCGAGCCTCCACGTGATGGGCGGCCACCCGGTCGAACCGATCGACCGCCCACCGAACACCCGTCACCTCGACTCGATGTTCGACTGGCTGACGCTGTCCGACAAGGTCTTGCGGGTCTACGGCATCGGCACGACCCGTGTCGAGGACGGTCTCGAGATGATCAAGATCGGGTACGGCATCGACGAGGCCGAACTGAACGCCGTGCCGCACACGATGTCGGTGCTGAATGTCAACTCGCCGCTGCTGGTCGACGAACCGTTGCTCCTCGGCTCGATCGCACTCGCCCGTCGAGGGCAGGCGACGATCGTGTCACCGGTCGCAATGTCCGGGGCCATGTCGCCGATCACGGCGTCGGGCAGCCTCATCCAGCACAACGCCGAAACGGTCGGCGTCTCGGCGTATCTGCAGATGGAGGTGCCGGGTGCGCCACTGTTCTATGGGTCGTTGATCGCCGCCGTCGACATGAAATCCGGCGCCCCGGCGATGGGTGTGCCGGAGGTCGTCACCGGAGCGATCGCGGCCGGAGAGATGGCTCGCTTCTACGACATGCCGTACCGCACCTGGCTCGGCAGCACGTCGAACACGGTCGATTCGCAGGCCGCATACGAGTCGATGATGTCGATCATGTCGGCGCACATGGGGGGCGCCCATTTCGTGCACCACGGGCACGGCTGGATGCAGGGTGGACTCACCACGAGCTTCGAAAAGGCGATGCTCGATGCCGATCTGATTCAGATGTACGACGCCATCAAGCCGACGATCGATTTCAGCGACGCTGACGAAGTGATCGACGCGATCGCCGAGGTCGGGGCCGGCGGGCATTTCCTCGGCTCATCGCACACGATGAGCCGCTACCAGACCGAGTTCCACACCCCTGAGCTCTCCGACTGGAGCAACTACGAACTGTGGGAGGAACAGGGCCGTACCCGCGTGATCGATCGAGCCACCCGCGCGTGGAAGGAACTCCTGGAGGCGTATGAACCTCCACCGATCGATGACGCGATTCGCGCCGAACTCGCCGACTACGTCGCTCGACGCAAGACCGAGATCGGCACAGCGGAGATCGCCTGATCGTTCGGACGGGTCGGCCCGGCGCAGTCTCACCTCGGGGCCGATAGCGTGAAGAGGCTGTCTTCCTGACAGACCTGCGCGGTCCGATACCGCCCGGGTACCTCGATTCGCCGAGAAAAATCCCATGACCGATACCAGCGCCCCCGAATTCGGAACCTTCGATTCCGAGGGCAACTACATCCCCCGCCAGATCATCGACGCCGACCTCGGTGGCGTCGACATCGAAGAGGCCTACACCTCCACCATGGTCCTCGTCGAGGACGGACAGCTCGTCGAGGGCACCGTCGTCCGAGTCGACCAGGACGAAGTGCTTCTCGACATCGGCTACAAGAGCGAGGGTGTCATCCCGAGCCGTGAGCTGAGCATCCGCAACGACGTCGACCCCAACGAGGTCGTGTCGATGGGCGAGCGCATCGAAGCCCTTGTCGTCACCAAGGAAGACAAGGAAGGCCGCCTCGTCCTGTCGAAGAAGCGCGCCCAGTACGAGCGTGCCTGGGGCAAGATCGAAGAACTCAAGGAAGCCGACGGCGTGGTCAAGGGCCAGGTCATCGAAGTCGTCAAGGGCGGCCTGATCGTGGACATCGGCCTGCGAGGCTTCCTCCCGGCGTCACTCGTCGAGCTCCGCCGAGTCCGCGATCTCCAGCCGTACATCGGCAACGAGATCGAGGCCAAGATCATCGAGCTCGACAAGAACCGCAACAACGTGGTGCTCAGCCGTCGTAGCTGGCTCGAAGAGACCCAGAAGGAACAGCGTGGCGCGTTCCTCGACAACCTCAAGCCCGGCGAGCGTCGCAAGGGCGTGGTGTCCAGCGTCGTCAACTTCGGCGCCTTCGTTGACCTCGGTGGCATGGACGGCCTCGTGCACGTCTCGGAGCTGTCGTGGAAGCACGTCGATCATCCGTCGTCGATTGTCACCGTCGGCGACGAGATCGATGTCGAGGTCCTCGAGGTCGATCTCGATCGCGAACGCATCAGCCTGTCGCTGAAGGCCACCCAGCAGGATCCGTGGCAGGAGTTCGCCTCGAGCCACCGCGTTGGTGAGCTCGTCTACGGCCGGGTCACCAAGCTCGTGCCGTTCGGTTCATTCGTCCAGGTCGGCGAAGGGATCGAGGGTCTCGTTCACATCTCGGAAATGTCGGCGCACCACGTCGATCTGCCTGAGCAGGTCGTCACCCCGGGCGAAGAGCTCTGGGTGAAGATCATCGATCTCGACCTGCAGCGTCGTCGTATCAGCCTGTCGATCAAGCAGGCCGCCGAGGGTGGCGAGGTCGCCGCCGAGTACCAGGAAGCGTTCGGCGAGCACGCCTACGACTCCGACGGCAACTACATCGGGGGCGACACCGCCTCCGAAGGTCAGGCCGCCTGGGAGGAGTACTACGCCGAGCACGGTGAGGAAGCCCCCGAAGGCGACGCGGGCGTCGAGTACGAGTACGTCGAGGTTGAGGAAGAGGTCGAGGTGGAGGTCTCCGAAGAGGAGTGATCCACCCGGGCCGATCGGCCCGATCGATCGATTCGACCATCTGATGTCGAAGGTCGAAGCGGCGGTGCCCGGCGGGGGTGCCGCCGCTTTGCCGTTTTGACGACGCGCGGAACGTCACCGTGTGGTGGACACCACTGCGTGATCACTACGCTCGCCAGCGTGATCGAGATCGGACTCACTGGCGGTATCGGATCCGGCAAGTCGACCGTTGCCGACCTTCTCGTGGAACGGGGCGCCGTGTTGATCGACGCCGACCGCATCGTTCGAGAACTGCAGGCTCCCGGTGGTTCGGTCTTCGCTGGCATGGTGGAACGCTGGGGCGAGGCGATCGTGTCCGCCGACGGCAGCCTCGACCGCCAAGCCGTCGCGGAGATCGTGTTCAACGATGAGGACGAACTGAAGGCACTCAATGATCTCGTCCACCCTGCGGTCGGGGAGGAGATGAAGGCCCAGCGCGAAGCGGTGCTCGGCACCGAGGCGATCGTCGTGCTCGACATCCCCCTGCTCGTGCGGGCCGACGGCACCTCCGATAAGGATCGGTATGCGAACCTGTCCGGGATCGTGGTGGTCGACGTCGACACGGAGATCGCCGTTGAGCGGCTCGTCGAGTTCCGTGGCTTCTCGGAGGACGACGCTCGGGCGCGGATGGCCAACCAGGCCAGTCGCGAGGATCGACGTGCCGTCGCTGATGTGGTGATCGACAACTCCGGCCCCCTCGGCGACCTCGACGCCCAAGTCGACGACGCTTGGGCGTGGATGCGGTCCCTGCCGCACCCGGCTCCTGAGGCCGAGGTGACGAGCGACGATGGCGGCGAGTCCGCCGACTGAGCGGCGGACGTCACGCTGCTGGCGCGGCGCTCGGCGATGAGCGTGTCGTGCCCCTTGGCTAGGTTGGGCATATGCCTCCAGTGACGGTTCCCTCGGCGAAGAACCCGTTTCGGGTCGATGCTGAGTTCGTGCCGGCCGGCGATCAGCCGGCTGCGATCGAGGCACTCTCGTCGGGCATCGATGCGGGCGATCGTTTTCAGACGCTGTTGGGCATCACCGGCTCGGGCAAGAGCGCCACGATCGCCTGGACCATCGAGCAGGTGCAGCGACCAACCCTCGTGCTCGCGCCCAACAAATCGCTTGCTGCGCAGCTCGCCAACGAGCTCAAGGAGTTCTTCTCCGACAATCGAGTCGAGTACTTCGTCTCCTATTACGACTACTACCAGCCCGAGGCGTACATGCCCTCGAGCGACACCTACATCGAGAAGGACTCGTCGGTGAACGACGAGATCGACCGGCTTCGCCACTCGGCCACCTCATCGCTGCTCACCCGCCGCGACACGATCGTGGTCGCGTCGGTGTCGGCGATCTACGGCCTCGGCTCGCCGGAGGAATACGAGACCCAGCTGCTCGTGGTGCGCACCGGCGAAGAGCACGACCAACGTTCGATCCTCAAACGCCTCGTCGAGCTCCAGTACGAGCGCAACGACATGAATCTCGTACGCGGCAAGTTCCGGGTGCGAGGCGACACGATCGAGGTTCACCCCGCCTACGACGAGACGGCCGTCCGCATCGAACTATTCGGCGACGAAATCGAGCAGATCACCGTGGTCGACCCCTTGACGGGGGAGCGGCTCGAAACGCTCGAGGAGCTCGTGATCTTTCCTGCGACGCACTACGCCACGAGCGAACAGCGGATGCAGGCCGCGATCGAGCGGATCCAATCGGAGCTGCAGACACAGCTGGCTGCCTTCGAGAAAGACGGCAAGCTGCTTGAGGCTCAACGCCTTCGCATGCGCACCGAGTACGACCTCGAGATGATGCAGGAGGTCGGTTACTGCAACGGCATCGAGAACTACTCGGGTCCAATCGACGGACGCGCCTACGGCGAGCCGCCGTATACCCTGCTCGACTACTTCCCTGAGGATTGGCTTCTTGTGATCGACGAGAGCCATGTCGCCGTGCCGCAGTTGCACGGCCAGTACGAGGGCGACCGGTCCCGAAAGTCGACACTGATCGAGCATGGGTTCCGGCTGCCGTCGGCGGCCGACAACCGCCCGCTGACCTTCGAGGAGGTCATGGAGCGCCTCAACCAGGTCGTCTTCCTTTCGGCGACACCGGGAGATTACGAGCTACAGGTCTCGAGCCAGGTCGTCGAGCAGATCGTGCGCCCCACCGGGCTCATCGACCCCGAGGTCGTCGTGAAGCCGACGAAGGGTCAGATCGACGACCTGCACGAACTCATCAAGGGTCGCGTCGAGAAGGACGAACGGGTTCTCGTCACCACCCTCACGAAGAAGATGGCCGAGGACCTCACTGAGTACCTCCTCGAACTCGGCATTCGAGTGCGGTATCTCCACAGCGAGGTCGACACGATCCAACGCATCGAGATCCTCCGCGATCTGCGGCTCGGCGAGTTCGACGTGCTCGTCGGCATCAATCTCCTTCGCGAGGGCCTCGACCTTCCCGAGGTGTCGCTCGTCGCCATCCTCGACGCCGACAAGGAAGGGTTCCTCCGCAGCGAGACGTCGCTGATCCAGATGATCGGTCGTGCTGCCCGAAACGTGGCCGGCGAGGTCGTGATGTATGCCGACCAGATGACCGATTCCATGCAGCGGGCGATCAGTGAGACGATGCGGCGCCGTGGGCTGCAACAGCGGTACAACGAAGAGCACGGCATCAACCCGCAGTCGGTCCGAAAGGAGATCACCGACATCCTGTCGATGATCCGGCCGGCCGAGGAGCGGGCGCCGGTTCCCGAGAAATTGTCCGAGCTCAGTGATCGTCGTCGCGCGACCGACGATCTCAGCGACCTGCCCGAGGACGAGTTGGAGCGTTTGATCCGCAATCTCGAGCAGGAGATGCGCGACGCCGCAGTCGACCTTCGTTTCGAATACGCCGCCCGCCTCCGCGATGAGGTGAAGGACTTGAAGCGAGAGCTTCGGGAGATGCGCTAGCTCCTTCGCCCGTGGCATCTCGGGCTGATCCGGATCGTCGGATTTCTGCCCCGCCGAACAAGCGTTCGGCAGCCGCTGCACCGCTAGAGTGCGGCGGTGGCCGATCGTCTCGTCATCCAAGGCGCCCGTGAACACAATCTCCGCGAGGTCGATCTTGACTTGCCGCGCGACAAGCTCATCGTGTTCACCGGTCTGTCCGGGTCGGGCAAGTCGAGCCTTGCGTTCGACACGATCTATGCCGAGGGGCAGCGTCGGTACGTCGAGTCATTGAGCGCCTACGCCCGCCAGTTCCTGGGGCAGATGGACAAGCCCGATGTCGATTTCATCGAAGGGCTTTCCCCGGCGATCTCGATCGACCAGAAGTCCGCAAGCCGCAACCCTCGGTCGACGGTCGGCACCGTCACCGAGGTCTACGACTATCTGCGCCTCCTGTTCGCTCGCATCGGTATCCCGCACGATCCCGAGACGGGTGAAGCGCTGGTGCGCCAGACACCTCAGCAGATCGTCGACAAGATCTTGGCGATGGAGGAAGGGCTGAGATTCCAGGTCCTCGCTCCGGTCGTGAAGGGCCGAAAGGGAACCTACGACACTCTGCTTGCCGACTTCGCCGGCCAGGGGTTCGTCCGAGCCATCGTCGACGGGGAGCTCATCGATCTCAACGAGGAGTACGAACTCGAGCTCGAGCGCTATGAGACGCACGACATTTCCGTTGTCGTCGACCGTCTCGTCCTGCGCGAAGGGATCGAGCGCCGGCTCACCGACTCGATCGAGACGGCGCTCAACCTCACGGGTGGCATCGCCGAACTCCAGATCGTCCCGAAGGAGGGTGAGTCCGAGACGATCGTCTTCAGTCAACACCTGTCGCGCCCGAGCGACGGCAAGTCGTTCGACGAGCTCGCCCCCAGGAATTTCTCGTTCAATTCGCCCTACGGCGCCTGCTCGCATTGCGATGGCCTCGGTACCGTGTTCGAGGTCGATGCTCGACTCGTGATCCCCGACCAGGAGCAGACCATTGCGGGTGGCGCGATCCAGCCGTGGGCTGGTGGTCGTAGCCGCTACTTCTCGCGGCTGGTCGAATCGATCTGCGAGCTCTACGAGATTCCCCAGGATCTGCCGTGGGAGGACCTCTCCAAGAAGCAACGCGAGCTCCTTCTGCACGGCAAGGGCGTGAAGGGACGCGTGCAGGTCCGCTACAAGAATCGGTACGGCCGCACGCGCACCTACCAGGCGCGTTACGAGGGCGTGATCCCGTATCTGATGCGGCGCCACGACGAGGCCGAGAGCGACGCCACCCGAGAGCAGATCGAGGGCTACATGCGTCAGGTGCCGTGTCAGGTCTGCAGCGGTGCTCGGCTCAACCCGCTCTCGCTTGCGGTCACGATCGACGGGCACAACATCAGCGATCTCTGTTCGATGTCGATCGCCGATGCGGCAAAGACGCTCGGCGAGCTCGAACTCAACGACCGCGATGCGATCATCGCTGAACAGGTCCTCAAGGAGATCAACGCCCGCCTCGGCTTTCTCCTCGATGTCGGGCTCGATTATCTGTCGATGTCGCGCAACGCCGCGACCCTCGCCGGCGGTGAAGCCCAGCGCATCCGGCTTGCGTCGCAGGTGGGTTCTGGTCTGGTCGGCGTGCTGTACGTCCTCGACGAGCCCTCGATCGGCCTGCATCAGCGCGACAACCAGCGGCTCATCGAGACGCTCGTGCGAATGCGTGATCTCGGCAACACCGTGCTGGTCGTCGAGCACGACGAGGACACGATGAAGGTCGCCGATCACATCGTCGACATCGGCCCGGGCGCCGGCGAGCACGGCGGAACCATCGTGCACAGCGGCACCTACAAGCAGCTGCTCAAGAACAAGGAATCCATCACTGGCCAGTACCTGTCCGGGAAACGCTCCATCCCGGTACCCGGTACTCGTCGTCCCGGGAACGGCGACGTCGTCACGGTTGTGGGTGCCGAGGAGAACAATCTGCAGGACGTCAGCGTCGAGTTCCCGCTCGGGAAGTTCGTCTGTGTCACGGGCGTGTCCGGTTCCGGAAAGTCGACCCTTGTCAACGAGATCCTGCTGCGCTCGCTGATGCAGCGCATCTACACCTCGAAGGTGCCACCCGGCCTCCACAAGCGCATCGAGGGCATGGAGCAACTCGACAAGGTCATCGCCATCGACCAGTCGCCGATTGGGCGGACCCCTCGTTCGAACCCTGCCACCTACACGGGGGTCTTCGACCACATCCGCAAGCTGTTCGCCCAGACCAACGAGGCCAACATTCGCGGCTACCAGCCGGGTCGGTTCAGCTTCAACGTGAAGGGCGGGCGCTGCGAGGCCTGCCAGGGCGATGGCACGATCAAGATCGAGATGCACTTCCTCCCGGATGTCTATGTTCCGTGCGAGGTGTGCAAGGGCAAGCGGTACAACCGCGACACGCTCGAAATCACCTTCAAGGGCAAGAACATCGCCGAAGTGCTGGCCATGCCGATCGAGGAAGCACTTGAGTTCTTCTCCAACCAGCCACCCATTGCCCGCCATATGCAGACGCTGGTCGATGTCGGCCTCGGGTATGTCCGCCTCGGTCAGTCGGCTCCGACACTGTCGGGTGGCGAGGCCCAGCGGGTGAAGCTGGCATCCGAGCTGGCGAAGCGTTCCACCGGCCACACGATCTACATCCTCGACGAGCCCACCACAGGCCTGCATTTCGAGGACATTCGCAAGCTGCTCGGCGTGCTCGGGCGTCTGGTCGATCAGGGCAATTCGGTGCTGGTGATCGAGCACAACCTCGACGTGATCAAGACGGCCGACTGGTTGATCGATCTCGGCCCCGAGGGTGGTTCCGGAGGCGGGACGATCGTCGCCGAGGGCACGCCCGAGGCCGTGGCGCAGATCTCCGAGAGCTACACCGGCCGCTTCCTGGCACCGTTGCTCGACTGACCCCGTCGGTGAGGAGGCGGTCCCCGTCGGGCTGGTCGGGGCACCCTCGCTCTAGTCTCGGAGGTGATGGTGCAGCGACCGCCGGCCGGGACGATCCCCGATACCCCTGGCTCGTATCAATTCAAAGACGCCGAGGGGCGAGTGATCTACGTCGGCAAGGCGAAGAGCCTGCGGTCGCGCCTCTCCAACTACTTCCAGAATCCGCGCAACCTCCATACCCGCACCCGGCAGATGGTCGAGACCGCCGAGACGGTGGAGTGGATGCAGGTCGGCAACGAGGTCGAGGCGTTGATGCTGGAGTACACCCTCATCCAGCGTCATAAGCCGCGATTCAACGTCCGCTACATGGACGATAAGTCGTATCCGTTCCTGGCCGTCACCACCCTCGACGACTGGCCCCGGGCGATGGTGATGCGGGGCAAGCGCAAGAAGGGCAATCGCTATTTCGGCCCCTACGGCCAGGCGTACGCCATCCGCGACACCCTCGATCTGCTGCTGCGCACGTTCCCGATTCGAACCTGCACCGACAACAAGTTCCGGGATCACGAGCGGCTGGGAAAGCCGTGCCTGCTGTTCCACATCGAGAAGTGCGCAGGCCCGTGCGTCGGTGAGATCCAGAAGGACGCCTACGACGAGCTGGTCGCAGAGCTGGTGCGCTTCCTCGAAGGCGACACCGATGAGGTTGTCGCCGAACTCGAGCGACAGATGGAGCAGGCCTCAGAGGACCTCGAGTTCGAGCTCGCCGCTCATCTCCGCGATCGTCTGTCGGCCGTCCGCAAGGCCATCGAGAAGCAGCAGATGGTGTTCCCGAAGAACGAGGACGCCGATGTCATCGGGATCCACGACGATGAACTCGAAGCGGCCGTGCAGGTGTTCTTCGTCCGAAAGGGCCGGGTCATGGGACGTCGCGGTTTCGTCGTCGACAAGGCTGAGGAACTCGATCGGCCGGAGCTCGTGAGTCGGGTGCTCGAGCGGCTGTACTTCGACGACAACCCCATCGGTTGGCCGAAGGAGGTGCTCGTCCCCGAACTACCGGCGGATCCTGCGCTGTACGAGGAGTGGTTGACGGAGCTGCGGGAGAGCAAGGTCACCATCCGGGTTCCGCAGCGAGGCGACAAGCGCAAGCTCCATGCGACGGTCACGCAGAATGCGGAGGAGAGCTTCACTCGGCATCGGCTCAAGCGCAGCAGCGATCACAACAGTCGTGCTCGTGCGCTCAACGAGTTGCAGGAGTATCTCGACCTTCCCCATGCCCCGCTGCGGATCGAGTGCTACGACATGAGCCATATCCAGGGCACCGACTATGTCGGCTCGATGGTGGTGGTAGAGGACGGTCTCCCCAAGAAATCGGAGTACCGGCGCTTCAAGATCAAGACGGTCGACGGCAACGATGACTTCGCTGCGATGGAAGAGGTACTCACCCGCCGATTCACGGCCTATCTCGCCGATCGTGAACGGCCGGTCGAGGAGCGTGATGGCAAGTTCGCCTATCCGCCGCAGCTTTTGGTGGTCGATGGCGGCAAGGGGCAGCTCACATCGGCAGCGCGGGTTCTCGATGAGCTGGGGCTTCGCGAGGAGATCCCCGTGATCTCGCTGGCAAAGCAGTTCGAGGAGGTGTTCGTTCCCGGGCAGAGCGAATCGATCCGGCTTCCTCGCCAGTCAGAGGCGCTCTTCATGCTTCAGCGGATCCGCGATGAGAGCCACCGATTCGCCATTACCTTCCATCGTCAGCTGCGCGACAAACGGATGACGAAGTCGGCACTCGACGGGATCCCTGGGCTTGGTCCGACTCGCAAGAAGCGCCTTACCAAGGAGCTCGGCGGCGTCAATGCGGTGAAGCGGGCCGATCTGGAGACGCTCAAAGCGCTGTCCTGGCTTCCTGATGAGGTGGCGGAGAACGTTTTTCGGGCGCTCCATCGCCCGGGCGGGTGACACCCTCAGCGGGCTGAGTCAGGCATGCTTTGCTTGATGAACCAGCCGCTCTGGGACCAACACGCCGACTGGTGGCAACGCGAGTTCACCGACGGCGTCGATCCCGAATATGTCGAACAGATCATTCCGCTTGCGCTCGAGTTCACCGATGGCTTCGAGCGGGTGCTCGACGTTGGCACGGGAGAAGGGCAGCTCGCCCGGGCGGTGATGGGAGCAGGCGGCGGGTTTGCGGTCGGCCTCGACCCGACGTGGAGCCAGGTCGAGGTCGGGCGTGACCGGGCTGGCGGGCCGGTGTACGCGCAGTCGGGGTGCGAGGCCTTGCCGATTGCCGATGGCAGTGTCGACGCCGTCGTGGTGTGTCTCGTCTTCGAACACGTCGATGACGTGGCGTCGGCGTTTGCCGAGATCGCTCGAGTTTTGCGTCCCGGTGGCCGCTTTGTGTTCTTTCTCAATCACCCGCTGTTGCAGACACCCGACAGTGGGATGATCGTCGACCATATGATCGAACCCCCCGAGACGTATTGGCGGATCGGGCCGTATCTGCGAGAGGCGGTCACGGTCGAGGAGGTACAAAAAGACGTGTTCGTGCGCTTTGTCCACCGGCCGCTCAGCCACTACGTGAACGGTCTGATCGACGCTGGTCTCGTGCTGCGGGAGATGCGCGAGCCGGCCCCGCCGCCGGGTTTCATCGCCAAGGCGGGGGAGTACGAGCATGAGGTGGTCCGCACCACACCTCGGCTGTTGACTCTCGTCGCCGACAAGCCTGAGACTGGATCGGAGGGGACGTGAGCGAAGTCGTCGTTGTCGCCGGGATGTCCGGTGCCGGTCGCTCGACGGCCGGAAACAACCTCGAGGATCTCGGCTGGTTCGTCATGGACAACCTTCCGCCGGCGCTCATCCCGAAGGTTGCTGAACTCGCCGATGGATCCGGGACGACCGGTGATCGCTTGGCGTTGGTCGTCGGCACGGGCCGGCAGCACGAGGTCGTCGTTCCGCTGATCGGTGATCTGCGTCAGCAGGTCGAACGCCTTCAGCTGGTTTTCCTCGATGCGTCGACCGAAATTCTCGTGCGTCGCTACGAATCGAGCCGGCGTCGTCACCCGTTCGAGGACGTCATGTCCGGCACCCTCACGGAGGTGATCGAGGCGGAACGCCAGGCGCTCGAGCCCCTGCGAGCCGAGGCCGACCTTGTCATCGACACCACGGATCTCAACGTCCATCAGTTGCGCTCTCGAATGGAGGAGGCGTTCTCCGCTGGCGGGTCGGAGACGGCGATGCGAACGACGGTGACCTCGTTCGGCTACAAGCACGGCATCCCGCTTGATGTTGACCTGGTTTTCGATTGCCGCTTTTTGCCGAACCCGCATTGGGTCGAGGAGTTGCAGCCGCAGACGGGGCTCGACGAGGCCGTTGCCGACTATGTGTTGGAGCAACCGGTCACGGGTGCGTTCCTGGCGCGCCTCGAACGATTGCTGGCACTGATCCTTCCGTTCTATGTGCAGGAGGGGAAGTCGTACCTGACCGTTGCATTCGGTTGCACTGGTGGTCGTCATCGGTCGGTCGCAATCGCGGAAAAGGTGGCGGAGGCGCTCGACAAGCTCGGGCATGCGCCGGCGATCGTTCACCGGGACATCGACAAGTGACGGCTCCGTCGGTCGTCGCGATCGGGGGTGGGCACGGCCTGTCGACCGTGCTCGAGGCGATGGTCGACCGCGCTTCGTCGCTGGTCGGCGTGGTCTCCGTCGCCGATGACGGTGGTTCGTCGGGCCGGATCCGCCGAGACCTCGACATCGTCGCTCCTGGGGACATGCGCCGCTGTCTGGCCGCGTTGACCCCCGAGGGGTTGATGCGGGATGCGTTGGAGCACCGGTTCGAGAGCGGGGTGCTCGCCGGCCATCCCGCCGGCAATGTCGTCTTGGCGGCGATGCTGGAACTGGAATCCGACCCCGTCGTGGTCATGGACTCCCTGGTCGAGATGGTCGGCGCTCGTGGGCGAGTGCTGCCTGCGACATCGGTAGCCGTCGACCTCGTCGCCACCACCGAGCGGGGCACCGTAAAAGGCCAGGTCGCAATCAGCGAGAGCGGAGCGATCCGCAGCCTGCGGTTCTCGCCGACAGATCCCGAGGTGCCGGCTGCGGTGAGCGAGGCAATCGTTGAGGCCGATCTGATCGTTCTGGGTCCTGGTTCGCTCTACTCGAGTGTGCTCGCTCCGGTTGTGCCAGGTGTGGCCGCTGCGCTTCACCGTCGCTCGGGCGTGCTTGCCTATGTTGCAAACCTCTCTGCCGAGCCTGGCGAGACCGACGGTTACGACCTCGACGACCACGTCGACGCGGTGGAACGACACGGCATCAGCCCGGATGTGGTGCTCGTGGATACAAACGCTTACATACCGGGCCGGTATCAGGATAGAATCCGGACCGACGAGCTCGTTGGAGCGCTCCAATCCACCCACGATCCTCATCGGCTCGCGGCGGCGCTCTTCGACCTCGTCTCGTAACCCCCCGCCGTTCGCCAACGTCGTCGGACGACACCTCGTTTGCCATCCATAGAGGAGTCCTCGTGACTGTTCGCGTCGCCATCAATGGTTTCGGTCGTATCGGCCGAAACTTCTTCCGTGCTGCCAAGGAGCAGGGCGCTGACATCGACATCGTCGCCGTCAATGACCTTGGCTCCATCGAGACCATGGCGCACCTGCTCATGCACGACAGTGTCGCCGGGCCCTACCCGGGCACCGTCAAGGCGACGAAGTCATCGATCACCGTCGACGGTCAGCGCCTCTCGGTGCTTTCCGAACGCGACCCAGCGGATCTCCCGTGGGAGGAGCTTGGTGTCGATGTCGTCATCGAATCGACCGGCTTCTTCACCGGAAAGGACGGCGCCTCGGCCCATCTGGGGGCCGGCGCCAAGAAGGTCATCATCTCCGCTCCGTCCGGCGACGCCGACGGAACGTTCGTCGTGGGTGTCAACGACGACACGTACAACCCGGCCCGCCAGCACATCATCTCGAACGCTTCGTGCACGACGAATTGCCTGGCACCGATGGTGAAGGTTCTCGAGGAAGCGTTCGGGCTCGAGCAGGGCTTGATGACCACCATCCATGCCTACACCGGTGATCAGCAGTTGGTTGACGGCCCGCACAGTGATGCTCGGCGGGCCCGAGCGGCTGCGGTCAACGTCGTCCCGACGTCGACGGGTGCTGCCTCGGCCATCGGTCTTGTCGTGAAGAAGCTCGACGGCAAGCTTGATGGCTCGGCGATCCGGGTGCCGATCCCCGCTGGTTCACTCACTGATCTCACAGTCGTGACCAAGAAAAAGACCGACGTCGACGCCATCAATGCAGCGTTCAAGGCGGCCGCCAGGTCCGGCCCGCTTCGCAAGGTTCTCGAGTTCAGCGAGGCGCCCATCGTGTCATCGGACATCGTCGGGAGCCGTGCCTCGTGTGTGTTCGACGCTCCGCTCACTCAGGGCAGCGGCAACCTCTTCAAGGTGTTCGGCTGGTACGACAACGAGACCGGGTACAGCCACCGTCTCGTCGATCTCGCCGTGACGGTCGGGAAGAAGAAGGCTCCGGTGAAGAAGGCCGCCAAGCGGGCCACGAAGGCTGCTAGCAAGTAAGGAATGATCGACGTTCCTCGCCTGGAAGATCTGGGCGATCTCAGCGGCAAGTCCGTCCTGGTCCGGGCCGATTTCAATGTGCCCATCAGAGATGGGCGCATCACTGACGATCTCCGGATTCGAGCGGCGGTCCCGACGCTGCGCTACCTGTTGGCGGCCGGGGCCAGCGTCACTGCCTGCACCCACCTCGGCCGCCCGAAAGGCGAGCCCGACCCGGCCTATAGCGTCGAACCGGTGCGGGCGAAGCTCGCCGAGTGGCTTCCCGAGGTGATCCTGCTCGACAACCTCCGGTTCGATCCTGGCGAGACGGCGAATGATCCCGCCTTCGTCCAGGCGCTCATCGAAGGTCACGACGCCTACGTCAACGACGCCTTCGGAGCGTCCCACCGTGCGCATGCGTCGATCGTCGGGCCCCCGCAGTTCCTCCCATCAGCCGCCGGACGTCTCCTGCACCGCGAAGTCGAGGTACTCGGCGGGATGAACGACCGACCGCGCCGTCCGTTCGTGGCGGTCATGGGCGGGTCGAAGGTCAGCGACAAGCTTGCGGTCATCGAGGCCCTGCTCGATCAGGTCGATTCCTTGATCGTCGGTGGCGGTATGTGCTTCACCTTCCTGAAGGCGAAGGGACACAATATCGGCTCGTCGCTGTGCGAGGACGACATGGTCGAGATCTGCAAGGCGCTCCTTGACGGCCCGAAGACAATTCATCTTCCTTACGACATCACCGCTATGGGTCCTGACGGGATGCTGTTCGAACCGGAAGCGGGCGGCGATGTCCGCCAGATCGGTGTGGAGATCCCTGACGGTTGGATGGGGGTCGACATCGGTCCTGGTTCCGCAGCCCAGTTCGGCGATGTCATCCATCAGGCTGGCACCGTCCTCTGGAACGGTCCGATGGGCGTCTTCGAGGATCCCCGATTCGCTGGCGGCACCGGTGCCGTCGCACAGGCGATGGCCGACACGAAGGCGTTCACGATTGTCGGCGGCGGCGACAGCGCTGCCGCTGCCAAACAGTTCAAGGTCGACCGCGACATGGACCATGTGTCCACGGGCGGCGGCGCATCATTGGAGTTGATCGAGAAGGGCGATCTGCCCGGTCTCGAGGCCCTGAGAGGAGCACCGAATGTCCGGTGACCGCAAGCCGCTCATCAGCGGGAATTGGAAGATGAACCACAACCACTTCGAGTCCATCCAGACGGTCCAGAAGCTGGCCTATGCGATCGAGAAGGACGACTACGAGGCCTGTGATGTCTCGGTGCATCCGCCGTTCACCGACCTACGTTCGGTACAGACCGTTCTGCAGGCCGACAAGATCCCGGTGTCGCTCGGCGCGCAGAATGTGCACGAGGCGGAGAAAGGGGCATTCACCGGCGAGGTGTCAGCGGGGATGCTCGACAAACTCGACGTGGAGTACGTGATCGTTGGCCACAGCGAACGGCGTGAGCTGTTCGGCGAGACCGATGAGGTCGTCAACGCGAAAGCCACTGCGGTGCTCCACACAGGTATGACCCCGATCGTGTGTGTGGGAGAAACGCTCGAGGAGCGCACGGAGGGCAGGGCCCAGGCCCGCGTCACCGAGCAACTCGGTGGTTCGCTGGCAGGACTCAAGCCCGAGACCGTCGAGGACATCGTCATCGCGTACGAGCCGATCTGGGCGATCGGCACCGGGGAGACGGCCACTCCGGGCGACGCGCAGGAGATGTGTGCCCACATCCGATCTCGGATCGCTGAGACCTTCGGCGCGAAAGCGGCGGAGTCGGTGCGTATTCAATACGGCGGTTCGGTAAAGCCCGGGAACGCGCCCGAACTCATGGCCCAGCCCGATATCGACGGCGCGTTGGTCGGCGGCGCGAGTCTCAACGCCGAGGACTTCGCCCGGATCGTCAAGTACCGGATCTACCAGGCCTAATCCTGAGCCCGCTTGGTCAGGAATGCCGATCGGGCCGGTTGTTTCGGTATCCTGCTTGCCGTGATCTGGTTCGTCGCCCCACTGCACATCCTCTCTGCGCTCGCCTTGGTCTTTCTTGTGCTTCTGCACAGCGGCAAAGGTGGCGGGCTTTCCGACATGTTCGGTGGCGGTGCAGGGGCGGCAGCCGCCGGCTCGACCGTCGTTGAGCGCAATCTCGATCGCATCACCGTGCTTGCTGCACTGGTGTTCGGTTTCACCTCGATCGCCTACGGCCTGATCTTCTAGACCCTCGTTTCGGGGGCGTTATCCCCGCCGCGATTGGAGGGTGGCGCAAGCACGCCGTCGCGCTACGCTTCGTCTCCGCATCCGGGTCTCCCGGGTGGCCACGTCGGAGTGGCGGAATTGGCAGACGCGCTGGCTTAAGGTGCCAGTGCCCGTTAGGGCGTGGGGGTTCAAGTCCCCCCTCCGACACAGCAATCCCGGGCCCCTCGGCCTGGGGTTTGTTGGTTTTCGGGGCATTACGAACGACGAAGTACGGTCAGTTCGATGGAAGAGATCACGATCGCAGTCCGCGGCCTCGAATTTCC
>JAKMFW010000081.1 GCA_022425325.1 Acidimicrobiales bacterium
ACGAGGAGGAGTGACCGACCACCGATCCCGGTGATCGGTGTCGTCAGTCCACTACCCGGTTTGCTCGGAGGAAGTCGAGCAGGCCGTCGACCAACGCAAGCGTCGAGATCTCGTCGAGGTGGACCCAACGCGCGTCGGCGGCATCGTCGCCGGGTGTCGGTTCCTGGCGTTCGGGCACCGTCGCGGCGAAGTCGACGATGACGAAGTGATGATCCGGGCCGATGCGCTCCACCCAGTCGAGCGGACGGTCGATCTCGACATCGAGCCCGGTCTCCTCCCGTACCTCTCGAGCTGCCGCATCGGCCATGCGCTCCCCCGGCTCGACTCGCCCGCCCGGGAACGACCAACGCCCGGCCTCGGGCGGAGTGGACCGACGGACCAGCAACACGTGGTCGTGGTGCAGGACCACCGCACCGACGGCGAGCTCGACTCGTCGGGTCACGTCTCCAGGCTGCGATGAACCTGAATGGCCCGAGCCACCAACCCGAACGTCTCGAAGAAGTTCTTGGTGTCGCGATCGCCGGGAAGGGCGACGGCATCGAGCCCGACGAGTGATCGCTTGCGCGCCCATTCCTCCAGGGTGACCATCATCGCCTCGCCGACGCCGACCTTTCGGGCATCAGGCAACACATAGAGATCAGTGATGCGGGCAATCGCCCGTCCGTCGTGCAGCGGTTCGACGTGGCAGGCCGCGTAGCCGACGATCGTTGTGTCGATCGTTCCCACGATCACGAGGGCGTCCGGATCCTCGAGTTCGTGTCGGAGTCCTGCATCGAGAGGCGCCACTCGGGCCGCGGTTTGTGACCACACCGCTCCCCCACGCTGTGGCGTGAGTTCGTCGATCGCCGCTTCGACCATGGCGCCCACGACACCGACGTCGTCGGCGATGGCGATCCGGGCGGCGACCTGCATCAGCTCCGGCGTTGCCGGATGCGATTGAGCACCGTCGAGCGGTTGCGGTTGGCCTTCTCGAACGCCTCGATGGTGTCGAGTTGATCGTCGTCGAGGTCGGAGAGCAATGGGATCACCTCGACGGCAGTGAGTGTGGCGTACCCCTCGATCGGCAGCTCGGTGTCGGTACGGGGCTCGCTCTCGGCGGTGTCGGGGGTCGCTTCATCGGAGTTCGCCGTGAAGAAGGCCTCGACCCCAGTGCGGAGTTCGTCGACGAGTTTGACCGCCTCGGACTGCCCTCGGCGCGCCGCGACCGTGCCGGCCAAGCGAGTGAGGGCTACCTGGCCTCGACCACGTTCGGCCAGCTTGGGCAGGAGGTCCTTGGCCTCGAGCGCAAGCCCGAGGGGTGCGTACACGAGGGCGTCGAGCAGCTTCTCGGTGACGTCGTCGTCGTCCGTCATCGTCGACTCAGACCAGCCCACCGCAGTGTGGGCACTCACCATCGACCACCGAGGTCGAGTTGACCAACAAGAAGCAGTGCGGACAGGAGAACTCGTTCTCCTGTCGTGCCTGGACCGGCTCAGCGTCGCCGGGTGCGACCGTCGGCTTCTTCGCCGGCGCCTGCTCGTCGTCCTCGTCCTCGTCTTCGTCGTCGCCGGCAGCGATGCGGTCCTTCAGAATCGCATCGAGGTCGGCCTCGACCTCGTCGTCGTCTTCGTCATCGTCGTCGGAGGGACGGGCGGGCGTGGCGACGTCGTCCTCGTCCTCGTCGTCCTTGTCGTCATCTTCTTTGCCGTCGTCGCCGAACTCGCCGTCCTCGTCAAGTCCGTCCTCGTCGAGATCGTCCTCGTCAAGTCCGTCCTCGTCGAGTTCCTCCTCGTCGAGTTCCTCTTCTTCGATGGTTTCGTCGTCAGACATGTCGTACCTGGATTCGGGGGGTTGCGGCGGATCATAGACACTCGGCCGGGTTGCGCAACGTTATGGCCGGCAAAACCGACGGTGACGGGTGCCACGGGTTCACCGGTACCGGGGATACTCCCCGAGTCTGGGTGGCCCCTGGCGGATGGCCGCTGAGGCCAGTGGGGTGGTCAGGCGCCTGTCTGGCCCCGACGCTTTTCCTCGGCGCGGCGTTCGGCGTCGAGCCGTCCGAGCGTCGGTTCGGCCGAGTGGTCGACGAACGTCATCGCCTCCGCCACGGCATGATGGCCGGCGACCTCGGCGATGGCCGTGTGCATGCGCTGACACACCCGCCGGTACGCCTCGTGGCCTTGGGGGCTTGTGCGGAGTTCGAGCATGTGGATCGCCTCGCGGGCGTTGAATTGCATCGAGTAGCGCACTCGGTAGGCCAGCGAAACCGCATAGGAGGCCTGGTCCGGAAAGTCGTCGTGAAGCAGGTCGTGCAGGGCAGCGGAGCGTTCCATCACCGCATCGAACTCGCCGACGAGCCCGGCGGCATCGACCGCCGGTGGACGCACGAAGCCGTGACGGGGCGACAGTGGCTGCCAGTCGATCGTGAGCATGCGGTGGCGTTGAAGATCCCGGAACGCGCCGTAATCGGACAACATATCGAAGCGGTAGTCGGTGCGTTCGAACGCTCGCCCGGGACGCTGGCGTCGGTTGCCTCTGGTGCCGACGTACGCCTTGATCACCTCGACGCGTTCCTCAACGGTCATGTTGCGCACACGAGCTTCGATCGTCCGCTCGGACAACGATGAGTGCGGATAGAGCATGGCGGTGACCATCTTGATCTCGCCGTCCGGGTCGAAATCGACCAGGTCGACAACGTCGTCGGCCACCGGTCCCCCGATCTCGTCGCCGAAGATCTGCTCGCTCAGCGCCTCCACCGAGGCTCGGGTGTCGTCCATGTACGCCGACGTGCGAACCCCACGCTCAGGGAGGTCGACGCGCTTCAGGAACGATGGCACGACCTTGCGGAGTTCGGTGAGCATCAGATCGGCGTAGGCGCGGGCCTCGGGCAGTGGATGGGCCCGCATGCGCAACAGCAGCGCCTCATACGCCTGCCCGGTGCCGTAGATGCCGACATTCGACAGCGAGGCGGCGGGAAGCATGCCGCGGATTGCGTCGAGAGCCCGGGCCTTGATCGCCGAACGGTACGCGAAGTCGGAGTCGTTGGGGTCCTTGGGCTGGGTGCCGCGGAAGAACTCCTGCAGCTGCGGGATCAATGCCGAGTACGCGTCGAACATGCGGTCCATGTCGGCGATGTACCGGGCGCCGAACTCCGAGCTCAGCAACTCCGGATCGCGGTAGTACCGGTAGCGGCCGCCGAGGCGTTGGTCGTAGGCGATGTAGCGGGTCGACTGCTCGAGGTACGACATCAGTCGACCCCACTCGAGCACCTTGGTGAGCACGTTGGAGGCCTGTTCGCACGCGAGGTGGACGCCGCCGAGCTGGGCGACAGAGTCGTCGCCGTATTCGAAGAACACCTTGTCGTAGAGTTCCTCGGCGCGTCGAAGCCCGATCGTTGCGTCGATGGATTGATCACCCTCGATGTCGAGTTCTCCCACGAACTCCTTCAGGAAGAGTCGACGCAGGCTCAGCGCAGTTCGTGAGTAACGCGCGAACAGGGCGCCTTTCACGACCTCGGGCAGGTTGACGAGGGCAAAGACGGGCTGGTCGAGATTCGTGAAGTACCGACGGAGGACATCGGCTTCTTCGGCGGTGAACTCTTCGGCGATGTAGACCGTCATTGGGGCGAGACTTTAGGTGGTGCCCGGGAACGCGCCGCGGATCGCGTCGCGGGTCTCGTCGCTGGCCAGACAGTCGACGAGCGTGAGCGCCATGGTCAGCGCACCGTCGATGACACCCCGATCGCCTTCCTCGCGTCCTGCGTGTACTTCGAACTCGGGCGTGTGGATCGGTGTGCCCTCTGGCGCCACCTTGATCATGGGATGAATCGCAGGGACCGAGTAGCTGACATTTCCCATGTCGGTCGATCCGACGACCATCGCACCCTCCGTCTCCGGAAGCGGATGACGGCCGACCTCCATCGCGTTCTGGACGTAGAGGTCGAGCAGCGGGTGGTTGTCGAGCATGTCGTAGAAGGGAGGGTCGATCCACTCATGGTGCATCTCACAGCCGGCGCTGAGCGCTCCGCCGTGGAGACAGCCCAGTACCCGAGTCTTGAGGGCTTCGAGGGAGTCCATGTTGCCGCTTCGGACGTACCACTCAGTGGCGGCCTTCGACGGGACGATGTTGGGCTTGTCGCCGCCGTCGGCAAAGATCCCGTGGATCCGCTCCTCCGGTCGAATGTGCTGACGAAGCGCCGCAACGGCGTTGTAGCCGAGCACGGCCGCGTCGAGGGCGTTCAGGCCCGTGTGGGGCGAGGCGGCGGCGTGGGCGGCTCGCCCGGTGTACCGCACGTCGAGTTGCTGAATGGCGATCGTGTGCATGGTGCGAAGGTCGCGGTCGGCCGGATGGACCATCATCGCCAAGTCGATGTCGTCGAAGGCGCCCCGGCGGATCATGAACTCCTTCCCGCCACCCCCCTCTTCGGCGGGTGTGCCGAGGATTGCGACACGACCACCGAGCGCCTCGGCGACCTTGGCGACGGCCAGCCCGGCACCAAGACCGGCGGCGCCGATGATGTTGTGCCCGCAGGCGTGGCCGATACCGGGAAGCGCGTCGTACTCGCACAGCACGGCGACCGTTGGGCCGTCGTCGGCGCCCACCCTGCTCTCGAAGGCGGTCGCCATGTCGTACGCGCCCCGTTCGACGGCCAGACCCTGGTCTTCGAGCACGCCGGTGAGGGTGTCGTGGGCGTGGTGCTCTTCGAAGTTCAGTTCGGGATTGGCGTGGATCGAGTGCGAGACCTCAAGCAACGTCGGCGTCAGCCGATCGATCTCTGCTCGCACGATCTCCTTGGCCTCGACGACGTCCATGGAGCCGAATCTACCGGTTGGCTGCCGTGGGTTGTCTCAGATCCAGATGTTGACCGCGTCTGGTTCGAGCCGGACACTGAGGTGGCGGGCCTCGCCGATCGAGCGCCCGTCGAGCCGAATCGGCATGGGTCGTTCGAAGTCGTATTGGACCGCGTCGACTCGTCGGGTCGTGATGGCGGGGTGGGGTACGTGGGTGCCGAGCTTGAGTCGCGAGCGGGCCTGCCAGCGATCCCCGAGGCCCATCGTGGAGGTCTCGAGCGTGTCGAAGCGGCCGTCGCCGGGATGGGCACGTGGCGCGATATTCCAGTCGTCGACGAACGCAGCGTTGGCAACGACGAGCACCTGTCCCCGCAGCCATGATCGCCGAGCGATGAGATGGTCGAGGAACCAGTGCAGGGCGCCATCAACAAGGACGGCACCGAGGTCGACCGTGACGTGCAACGCCTCCTCGGCCGAGGCCAGATCCGCAGCGGTGGGGCCACCGAGGGTCCGTACGAGATCACCACCCCGAAGACCGACGGCCGGGAGCGGACGGTTCGCCCGCCGTTCGGCCGCGAGCATCTCGACCGCTGCGGCGCTGTCATCGACGACGATGAGGTCGGCGGGCGGTCGGGCCCGCTCGCCCCAGTCGGCCCCCTTCTCGACACTCACGGTGCCTGCACCGAACCCGAGAGGGCCACGACGCCGCGATGGATGGCATCGCCGGCGTGGCGGGCCGCGGCGGCCGTGGCCGGATCGGTGGCGTTCGCCGCGAGTTGCCCGAGCAGGTCGGTGAGCTGCTTGATGTTGCGCACGAAGTCGCCGGCGGTCATCTCGTCGTTGCGACCGAGCAACACGCCGAGCGACTCCCCCGCCGCCCAACTGTGGGCCACGGGAGCGAACCCCGGGTCGGGTGATCGAGTCTCGTCCACGCCGCCACGTCGTTCGGCCGCGTTGATCGACTGCGACAGCACTTCCAGTTGTCGGAAGCGCTGCATGGCGGTCGGTGAAGGGAACCACGGATCGGGTGGTGGCGTGGGGCTGCGGTGTTCGTAGGTGAAGCAGGAAGCGACCGACGCAAGTTCTGGTGCCGTGAGGCCGTCGAAGAGGCCGTCCGTGAGCGCTTCGGTAACGAGGAGATCCGCTTCGTGATAGGTGCCTGCGAGGGTCAGGCCTGATTCGGTGACGGTCCAGCCGTCGAGATGGCCGCGGGTGCGGAGGACGTCGGTGACCGCGTCGAAGCGGCGGGCGATCGAGGCTTGGTCTCGCCGAGCGCGTCGTTCGAGCTGCGTGATTTCGTTCCGGGTGCGTTCCAGCGCAATCCGGGGATCATCTCGACGCGTTCGTCGACGCCGGGACCGTGCGGAGTGCCCGGCGCCGGACCGACGGATCCGACTGGCGACATCTTGTCGGTAGTCGATCCGCTCGGGAGCCATGGGGAACGGCAGATCGATCTGGCCGATCGTGTGCGGGGCCGCCTCCAGCTCCTCGAGTCGCCATCGGACCTCGCGGCTGCTCTCGTTGACGAGGCGGATCCGAGCTCGGCCACCCTTGCGCCAACTCACGCCCAGAACAGCGAGACGGAGCCCGTCGTCATCGACGACGAGGTCGCCCGGCCGCAGCCGGCTGACCGCGTCGCTGATCGCATCGGGGCTGTCGACCCGCGCTTCGTCGAGGGGCGGCAGTTCCGCGACCGTTGCCGCCAGGTCTCGCTCGCGGTCGCGTTCTCGGGCGAGGCGTTGTTCGAGTCGGGCCACACCGGTGTCGGCTTGGTACTGCGCGAACGATCGGGCCAGCAGCGCTCGGGCGGCTTCGGCGTCGAGTCGCTGTAGCAGGTTGGCGGCCATGTTGTACGTAGGCCGAAATGCCGACCGCAGCCGGAAGCTCTTGCTGCCGGCGAGGCCGGCGACCTGTTCGAAGCGGACGAACGGCGACCACGGAACGATCGCATGCCCGGTCGCGTCGAGTCCCCGCCGCCCGGCGCGACCCGTGAGCTGTGTGAATTGCGCTGGTGTGAGCTGTTCGTGGGTCTCGCCGGTGAACTTGGTGAGCTTGTCGATCACCACGCTGCGAGCAGGAAGATTCACACCCAGCGCGAGTGTCTCGGTGGCGAAGACGACCCGTACGAGCCCTTCTGCGAAGCACTGCTCCACCGTCTCCTTGAACGCCGGGACGAGACCTGCGTGGTGGCTCGCAATGCCGCGCTCGAGTCGGTTACGCCATGCGCTCGTTTCGAGCACGGCAAGGTCGGCTGCCGGTAGGCCCCCCAGACGTTCGTCGGCGATCGCCCGGATCCGGTCGGCCTCGTCGGTGTTGGTGAAGCGGGCGCCCGCTCGCTCGAGCTGCTCGGCGGCCTCGTCGCACCCGCGCCGACTGAAGACGAACCAGATCACCGGTAGCAGGTCGTGGTCCTCGAGATGATCGAGTACGTCGAGGCGTGTCGGTGTCGTGTACGGACTTTTCTCCCGCTTGCCGCGATCGTGGCGGCGCCCGCGGCGCAGATCGGGGTCGAAGCGATGGCCTTCGCTGTTGGGCTCCCCGTCGAGGAGGGTGGAGATGACGTGAAGTCGATGCCCGCGTCGGTCGCCCACTGCGTACAGGTTGGTGAGCTCGACCGGCCGCTTCCGCTCGACGACGCAGCCGGTCGCACCTCGGATCGATTCGATCCAGCCGGCGAGTTCATCGGTGTTCGACACGGTGGCTGACAGGCACACCAGCTTCACCTGGGCCGGCAGGTGGAGCATGACCTCTTCCCAGACCGGTCCTCGAAAGGTGTCCTCGAGGTAGTGCACCTCGTCCATGATGACGAACGCCAGATCGTCGAGGGCACGCCCCTCGTAGAGCATGTTGCGCAGGACTTCGGTGGTCATCACGACGATGTCGGCGTCGGCGTTGATCGCGTTGTCGCCTGTGAGCAAGCCGACCCGCGACGAGCCGATCCGTTCGCTCAGATCGCGATACTTCTGGTTGGAGAGCGCCTTGATCGGGGCCGTGTAGAACGCGCGTCGGCGTTCGCTCAGCGCCCGGTCGATCGCATGTTCGGCGACGACCGTCTTGCCGCTTCCGGTTGGGGCGGCGACGAGGACGGATCGTCCGGCATCGAGGTGCTCGATGGCCTCCAGCTGAAAGCGGTCAAGGGTGAAGTCGCGGCCGGATGAGGTCACGAAGCCTTTGCCGCTTTCCGAGATCGTCGTTTCCGCAGGTATCCGAACGCGATCGAGATCTCGTAGAACAACCACATCGGGACCGACAGGATCATCAGCGTGAACGGATCACCTGACGGCGTGATGAATGCCACTAGGACCACGATGCCGACGATGGCGTACTGGCGGCCGCTGACGAGCGTGCGGTAGTCGAGGATGCCCAGAATCTGCAGGAAGATCAGGACGATCGGGAACTCGAACGCTATGCCGAACGCAACGATCATCTTGATCACGAAGCCGAGGTAGTCGCCCGGAGCGAACAGGCTCGTGAAGTCCTCGCCGCCGACCTGGCTGAGAAAGTCGAGCGCCCGCTCGATGCTCCAGTAGGCCAGGCCGGCACCCGCAAAGAAGAGCGCTACGCCACCCCAGACGAAGGGCAGGGCGTAGCGCTTTTCGTGGCTGTACAGACCGGGAGCGACGAAGGCCCAGAACTGCCAGAGGATCATCGGCATCGCAACCATGATGCCGCCGTACCCGGCGACCGTGAGCCGAACGCTGAAGGGCTCGAGCGGATTGCGGACATAGAGCTGACACTCCTCCCCCGCTTCCAATGTCCGGCAGTACGGCTCCAGCAGGAACTCGATGATCTGCGGGTAGAAGATCCAGGCGACGATTGCGCCGATCCCGACCGAGGCGAAGGCGATGATCAGACGCCGACGCAACTCCGTCAGGTGTTCGATCATCGTCATGCGGCTCTCGTCGCCGCTCGGCGTTTCCTCGTCGCTCATGCGTCGGGGGCCGGCGGATCGTCGCTGTCGCCGTCGCGGCCATCAGTGGCCGACGGGAGGGGCGGGTCGGTGTCGCCGAGCGGGGTCGTGGTGGCGCCTGTTGCGGCCGAGGCCGCCTGGTTAAACGGATCGAGGAGGTCGGCCTTGGCCTGCTCGGCAGCCCGCATGGGCTCTTGCATCGCCTCGCGCATCTCACGCTGAAACCCACCGGACACACGCCGGATTTCGTTGACGGCTCGGCCGACCTGCCGGGCGGCATCGGGCAACTTGTTCGGCCCCAGGACGAGAAGGGCAACGAAGAAGATGACGAGCAATTCGCCGCTGCCGAGATTTCCCATGCGTCGATGCTACCGACGTCCGTTCGGGTCCTGGGACCACGACTGAGGGCGCCGACCCAGGCGCAGACGGGCGTCGTCGATCTGCGCAAGCGCACGTTCACCGAGCCGATCGGACGCGCGTACGAGGTCATCGGTGGCGACGGCCGTGGCGGCCGACCGGCGCAATGACGATCGGAGGGCGCCGAGTTCGCGTTCGACCGCGCGTAATCCGACCGTGAGGCTGCCGAGGGCGAGGACCACGGCAAGAGCCGGCAGCAGGAGCGAGAGAGGCACGGAGGCACCGTAGCCGCCGAGCCGACGTGCGCTCCGGTTCGGCGCGTCCCGATCGCGTGGTCGGCCGGTACCGCTCCGGGTGTGTCGAGCAGCAGGAGAAGTGCCACGATACGCCGTGATGACGACCCGAATTCGCGCCCGATGGTCCCCACCTGTGCTCTTTGCGCATCGTGGCGCAAAGGCCCACGCCCCCGACAACACCCTCGAGGCGTTCGAACTGGCGGTCAAACTTGGCGCGACCGGCCTCGAGACCGATGCGTGGTGCACCCGCGACGGTGAGGTCGTGCTCGATCACGACGGCCGGCATCGCCTGTTCCCGCGAAAGGCGATCGTCGAGGTCGAGCGCGATGACCTGAAATCCCATATCCCGACCCTTGGTGAGCTCTACGCAACGGTGGGTACCGACATCCCGCTCAGCGTCGATGTGAAGGACCCGGCGACCTTTGAACCGATGATCGAGGTGGCCCGCCACCACGACGCTCTCGACCGCCTCTGGGTCTGTCATCCCGATCTCGAGCTCCTCCAACAGTGGCGCGACCTCTCGCCCGAGGTGCACCTGGTGAACTCGACCTCGCTCGATGCGCTCCCCCACGGCCCTGAACGTCGGGCCGCGGAACTCGCTGCTGCCCGGATCGATGCCGTCAACCTTCGTCAGCAGTACTGGACGGGTGGGCTCACCACGCTCTTCCACCGCTTCGACGTGCTGTGTTTCGGCTGGGACGCCCAGCACGAGCGGCAGATCGCTCGTCTCATCGACATGGGCATCGACGCCGTCTACAGCGACTTCGTGGACCGCATGGTTGCCGTGGCCGCGACCTTCGAGGGTGATTCCCGTCCGGCGGCCGGCGACGACGGCGACTGACGCACCCTCGGGCTAGAGGAATCCGAGGTCGCCGAGCGGCCACACCTTCAGGAACGCCCGACCGACGATCGCATCCTCCTCGACCGGACCGAAGGAGCGGCTGTCGGTGGAGTTGTCCCGGTTGTCGCCGAGCACGAAGTACCAGCCTTCGGCCAGCGTGCAACGATCGGCGGCCGGCGTGTTGGTGCAGCCCTCGCTCACGATCGCCTCCGAGTTCGGGCGCGTCTCCCCATCGAGGTATGGCTCGTTCAGGAGTTGACCGTCGATGAAGACGGCACCGTCGACGAAGGTGATCGTCTCCCCGGGCAGTGCGGCGACCCGCTTGATGAAGTCCGTGATGCTGCCGGGCGCATCGGGCGGCTTCTCGAACACGACGATGTCGCCTCGCTCGATGTCGCCGATTCGGTAGCTGAGCTTGTTGACCAGCACGCGGTCGTCGACGTTGAGCGTGTCGGTCATCGATTCCGACGGGATGTAGAACGCCTGGAGGAGGAAGGCCTTGATCAGGAGGGCGACGGCGAGCGCACCGACCGCAACCGCCACCCATTCGATCAGCGATCGCAATGAGGACTCGATACGACGGCTCGAACGTCGTGGCCTGCCTGTGCCAACGGGCGTGGTGTCGGTGTCGGAGCCCCAGAACGAGGTTTCGTCTGCCGGCTCCCGTTCGCCAGGGAACGACGCCTCACCCTCAGTGGATTCAGGCTCCTGCGTGGGCCCGGAGCCGGTCGGAGGGCGGAAGTCGGAGTCGCTCACAGGGGCACCCTATCGGTTCGTCCCCCGCCGGTCGGCGTGCGCCGGCCCAGGCGGTGTCGTCAGCTGTACCGGGCCAGAATGCGGTCGGCCGCAGAGCTGGCGAGCCCGGTTCCCAGCGATGGGTCGGCCTGCAGGACGGTGGCCTCGGGCCCGAGCCGCAACAAGAGTCGTTCGAGCCAGGCGCGAGCAGAGACCGCCATGGTCACGATGAGATGCTCGCCGACGTCGTCGATCGACTCGACGGGGTACTGCTCCACGACCCAGCGAGCGGTCGGTGCGAGCTGCAACGTGACACGTGGATCATCGTTCGATGGCGTGAAGGCACCGTCGACGCCTGCAGCGTTGTGTTCGACGGGAATGTCAGTGACGACGGCGGTGCGGATTCGGTCGAGTCGGAAGACCCGATCTCCCTCGGCGCGACGACACCAACCGCTGAGGTACCAGTTGCCCTGATCGCTGAAGACCTTGGCCGGCTCAACTCGTCGCTCGCTGAGCTCATCTCGGCCATAGGAGTAGTACTCCAACTCGACCTGCACCCCTCGGTCGAGGGCATCGCGTAGCACGCCGAGCGTGTCGGCAGGGGCCGTGCCGAGGCGTACGTCGACCGCCCGCTCTGCGCCCTCTCCGAGTGCCGTGCCGAGCTTGGTGAGCGCCCGCAGCAGCGGTGAGGGCGCGCCCGTCTCGCCCTCGTTGTCATCTTCGTCGTCGGTGTCGTCGGTGTCGTCGGTGGCGCCGATGGCGAGAACCGAGCGGCCGGCGGTGAGGAGGCGGGCACCATCTCCCGGCGACAGGCGCAGGGGCCGCGAGAACCAGTCGGCGTATCGGATGCTGACCTGGTCGTCGGAGACGTCGACCTCGATGAGGGAGTCAGGTGTGAACGGATGCACCCCGACGAAGAACACGATCTCCTGAAGATCCTCGAGGAGTTGTGTTCGGGGGTAGGCGAAGCGAGCGACGATGTCGTCGATCGGCACCCCGTCGCGGTGGTCGGCCACCCAGGGGATCACCGACAAGAGCCGGGCCAGCCGGTCGCGCGCGTTGAGACGTGCACTCATCGCTGGGCCTCCAGCCACTCGACGAAGTCGGTTCGGAGTTCAGCGGGTTCGAGAATCTCCGCATGTTCGAGGAACGAGAGCACGAACGAGCGGAACGCGTCGATGTTGCGGACATCGAGCGTGGCCGTGACCGATCCGTCGGGTCGGTCGACGACCTCGCCGAGAATGTGGCGGGCGTAGGCGGCCTGATCGGCGTCGACCAGAATCGTCGCCTTGATGACAGTCCCGTCGCCGAGCTCCCAGCCGCGAAGATCGATTGGCTCGTTCACGTCGCCGACCGGCGCCTTCGCCAGACCGCTGAGCAAGACACCGTCCTTGATGCGGTCGACGCGGTAGAGCCGCTGATCCTCGCGGAGGCGGTCGAAGCCACTCAGATACCAGTGGCCTCGTGTGAACGACAGTTTCCACGGCTCGACGATCCGCTCGACGTCGTTGTACGTGAACGACAGGGCATTCCTGTCGACAGCGGCACCGATCATGGTGGCGAGGGTGTCGTTGAAGGGGACCCTGCCAACACTGTCCGCCGGTGCGTCTCCACTGCCTGCACCGAGTTTCACGAGTGCGGTGTCGTCGCCGTCGAGTTGGACGAGGCTGGTGGCGAGATGGAGCGCAGCGAGTTCGTCGGCTTCGAAGGCGAGTTCTGTGCCGGCGTACTCGTCACGGTCGAGTCGGTAGCCGTCAACGGGTGGGTCGACCCCTGGCACGGGCTCGACTCGTAAGGGCATGCCCATGGAACGCAGATCGTCCTTGTCGCGCTCGAAAGCGCGTCGGAAGGTCGCTTTGGTGTCGGGGTAGCCGCCGACTCGATCACGAAGCTCTTCGGCAGTGAGCGGGATCTCGGCGTGGAGCAGTGCGGCAGTGAGGTTCAACAGCCGTTCGAGCTTGTCCATCAGGTACCCCGTCCTGTCACAGCGATGCGATCAACTTGTCGACTCGTTCGTCTTCGGCCTTGAACGGGTCCTTGCACAGCACCGTGCGCTGTGCCTGGTCGTTGAGCTTCAGGTGAACCCAATCGACGGTGTAATCCCGCTTGCGTTCCTTGGCCCGCTTGATGAACTCGCCTCGGAGGCGAGCCCGAGTGGTCTGCGGCGGGTGCTCGACGGCGTGCGAGATCTCTTCGTCGGTGACGATGCGGTCGACCATGCCTTTGCGCTGCATCCGATAGAAGAGGCCTCGCTCGCGGTTGACATCGTGATATTGCAGGTCGACGAGCGCGACCCGGGCATCGCTGAGGGTGAGGTCGTGACGTTCCCGGTACGCCTCGATCAGCTTGTACTTGATGACCCAGTCGAGTTCTCGGTCGAGCTTGAGCGGATCGTCCTCGAGGTGGCTGAGCGTGTACTCCCACATGTCGAGGGCGAGCTGTTCTTCATCGGTGAGGTCGTGGTGCTCGGCGAAGCGGAGCGCCCGGTTGAGATACTCGCTCTGGATGTCGAGGGCGGACACCTCGCGTCCGTTGGCGAGCCGGACCCGCTGGGTGCAGGTCATGTCGTGGCTGATCTCGCGAATCGCACGGATCGGATTCTCGAGGGTCATGTCTCGGAGCACGACCTGGGGCTCTTCGAGCATGCGCAACATGAGCGAACACGCGCCGACCTTCAAGAAGTTGGTGTACTCGCTCATATTTGAGTCGCCCACGATCACATGGAGCCGGCGGTAGCGCTCGGCGTCGGCGTGGGGTTCGTCGCGGGTGTTGATGATCGGGCGGCTTCGCGTGGTCGCTGAGCTGACGCCCTCCCAGATGTGCTCGGCTCGCTGGCTGACGCAAAATCTGGCGCCCCGCGCCGTCTGCAGGACCTTGCCGGCACCGGCATAGATCTGCCGGCTGACGAGGAACGGAATGAGCACCTCGGTGTACGACGAAAAATCATCGCGGCGGCTTGTGCAGTAGTTCTCGTGGCAGCCGTAGCTGTTGCCGGCGGAGTCGGTGTTGTTCTTGAACAGGTAGACGTCGCCGTGCACGCCTTCGTCACCGAGGCGCTGCTCGGCGCTGATGAGGAGCTGTTCGAGGATCCGCTCCCCTGCCTTGTCGTGCACGACGAGTTGACGCACGCTGTCGCATTCGGGCGTGGCGTACTCGGGGTGGCTGCCGACGTCGAGGTAGAGCCGAGCCCCGTTGGCGAGGAAGACGTTGCTGCTGCGGCCCCACGACACCACCCGTCGGAAGAGGTATCGGGCGACTTCGTCAGGACTCAGTCGCCGTTGGCCGCGCAGCGTGCAGGTGACGCCGTATTCGTTCTCGATGCCGAAGATCCGTCGCTGCACGCCGCCAACTTAACGTCATCCTCGACCATGGGCGCGGTCGGCGCCGGCGGTTGGTCGTTGTCGTCAGCCGGTGGGGAGGCTGCGTCGACCGGGTTGCGCGTCAGGCGAGCAGTTCGGTGATCTCGGGATCGTCGAGCCGCCGGAACGTCCGGCGATGATCACCCCGTTCCAGCACTGCGACCTCGAGTGCGTCTGCCGTGAGCGTGCGTTCCGGCCCGGCGAGCGCAGCGACGGCCTGGCGAAGCCCATCTGCGAGGGTGGGAGGCTGCTCGAACGTGCCGAGCCGCTCCGCAATCGCCTCGGTCTCGCCACCCAACACCACCGACATCTCCTCGTCGATGACGGTGCCGTCGTACAGGATGTGGAAGAGCTGGTCGCCGGATCCGTCGTCGGCGTGGCCGATCTCGGCCACGAGAATCTCGACCTCCATCGGCTTCATCTCGTGGGTGAAGATCTGCCCCAGGCTCTGCGCGTACTGGTTGGCGAGGCTCTGCGCATCGACGTCCTCACGGCTGAACGAGTACCCCTTCATGTCGGCGTGGCGAACACCCGCGATCCGGAGCTGGTCGAACTCGTTGTACTTGCCGACCCCGGCGAACGCGATCCGGTCGTAGATCTCGCTGACCTTCCGCAGTGTCGACGACGTGTTCTCGGCGCAGATCGCGACACCGTTGTCGAACCGGAACCCGACGAGGCTCCGACCGCGAGCGATGCCCTTGCGGGCGTAATCGGCGCGGTCCTTCATGACCTGCTCGGGAGCGACGTAGAACGGCATGTTCATGATGGTCAGTTCCCCTGTCGGCGGGCGATGAGCGCCTGAGTGTGGGCAGCAAGGTCGTCGTCGCTGATCCGGGTGTAGCCGTCGGCGGTGATCGTGGCGACGATCGGGTAGATACCGCGGATCGGGTCGGGGCCGCCGGTGGCGGAATCCTCGTCGGCAGCTTCGAAGAGGGCCTCGACCGCAAGCTCGGTTACGTCGCCGACGTCCATGCCCTGGCGGTAGCCAAGCTTCACGACGGTGCTGGCGTGGAGGCCGCCCGAACCGGTCGAGGCGTGGTCGGCCTCCTCGTAGCGGCCGCCGGTGACATCGAATTCGTAGAGCCGGCCCTCACCACGGGTGAGATCGAATCCGGCGAAGATCGGCACGACGACCAGGCCTTGCATGGCCATGGGCAGGTTGCCGCGGATCATTTGGCTGAGCTGGTTGGCCTTGCCCTCCAGGCTGAGTGCCGTGCCTTCGACCTTTTCGTAGTGTTCCAGCTGGAGTTGGAACAGCTTCACCATCTCGATCGCCGGGCCTGCGGCACCGGCGATCGCGACACCGCTATGCCGGTCGGCCGGGAAGACCTTCTCGAGCGTGCGGTGGCTGATGAGGTTGCCTGAGGTGGCGCGACGGTCGCCGGCCAAGAGCACGCCGTCGGCGAAGCGGATCGCGACGCAGGTCGTGCCGTGGCGGTAGTCGTGTGGGTCGAGCGCCCCGTCGATCGGTGACGGCGCAACCCGACTCGATGCGAGGAGCCGGTTGAAGTCGGGCCCCGGATCGTCCTGGACTCTGAACAGCGGGAGATTCATGAGGGCTACTGGCCGCCCTTCTGGATGTAGCTCTTCACGAAGTCCTCGGCATTGGTCTCGAGGACCTCGTCGATCTCGTCGAGCAGGTCGTCGAGTTCGGCCTTGAGTTCTTCGCCGCGCTCGGACGCCGACGGGCTGTCGGCCGTCTCGTTCTCGCGCTCGTTGGGGGCTGGCTTGCGGATCTGCTCACGTTCGGCCATGACGTCTCCCTGGTCGCTCGGTCAGGTCCCGAGCCGCCGGAGCAGCTCGGCAGCGCTTTCGCACTCGTCGAACAAGGTACCCACATGGGCACGGGTCCCGCGCATCGGCTCCATCATCGGCACCCGGCGGAGCGCATCGGAGCCGACGTCGAAGACGAGGGAATCCCAGTTGGCGGCGACGACCTGATCAGGGAACGTGTCGATGCAGCGCCCTCGGAAGTAGGCGCGGGTATCGGCGGGCGGCTCGCTGATCGCCGCGATCGCCTCGGCGTCGGTGACGAGTTGCTCGAGACCGACCCGCCACGCAAGCCCCTTGTCCGGACGCATGTCGGTGTACTGGATGTCCATCGCCCGGAGCTTGGCGTCGCTCCATGCGAGGCCGTGTCGTTCGCGGTAGCCCTCGAGGAGTCGGAATTTGGCGACCCAGTCGAGCTGGTCGGCGAGTTCCATCGGGTCGCGTTCGAGGCCGGCCAGCACCTGCTCCCAGCGGCGCAGGACCTCGTGGGTGGCCTCGCCGCCTGTTGCGTCGGTTCCGTGCCGGTCGACGTATTCCTTGGCGAGATCGAGCAGCTCCCACTGCACCTCGAGCGCCGTGATCGTCGAACCGTCAGCCAATGGGAGACCCTCTCGGAGGGTGAGGTCGTGGCTCACGTGACGCATCGAGGCGACAGGTGATGCGAATTCGAAGTCGTGCGGGATGAGGTCGTCCTCGACCATGGCGAGCACGAGAGCGGTCGTGCCGACCTTGAGGAAGGTGGCGACCTGTGACGGATTGGCGTCGCCGACGATCACGTGGAGTCGGCGGTACTTGCGGGCGTCGGCGTGGGGTTCGTCGCGGGTGTTGATGATCGGCCGCTTGAGTGTGGTCTCGAGCCCGACCTCCTCTTCGAAGAAGTCGGCCCGCTGGGTGAGTTGATAGTGCACCTCGTCGGTGCGCTGGCCGGGCAGCTCGGCGCCCACCTTGCCGGCCCCCGTGAAGATCTGACGGGTGACGAAGTGCGCAGTGCAGTGGCGAACAATCCGTCCGAACGGGGTGTCGCGGCTCACGAGATAGTTCTCGTGCGTGCCGTAGGAGTTGCCCTTGCCATCGGAATTGTTCTTGTAGAGCACCAACTCCTGGCCCGCCGGGAGCAACGCTGCGGCGGCGGCCATCGAGCGTTGGATGATGAGTTCGCCGGCTCGGTCGTAGAGCACGGCGCTGCGTGGATCGGCGACCTCCGGGGTCGACATCTCCGGATGGGCGTGGTCGACGTAGTAGCGGGCACCGTTGCGAAGGACGGCATTGACGAGATGGGTCTCGACCTCCGGTGGCAACGCGCCGAGGGGGCTGAAGCCTCGTGCATCGGCTCCCGGGGTCTCGTCGATGAAATCCCAGGCGATCACATCGGAGCGGGCGTCGGGCTTGTAGCCCTCGGACGCAAGGAACGAGTTGATCAGCAGTGACGATGCCGTGATCGGGTTGGGATCGTCGGTGCCGCGGTGGACGATTCCGTACTCGGTTTCGATCCCGAAGGTCTTGGCGATGGCCATCGGGCGAACCCTAGTCACTCCTCGCCGCAACGCTCGATCGGCCGCGTGACCATTCGGCGAGGTCAGACGGCTGCGGTCGGTTCGTCGATGATGCGGCGGCGATAGCGGCGGCCGAGGCTCGTCAGGATCTCGTACGGGATCGTGTCGGCGGCGTCGGCAACGTCGTCGATGGTGACGGTCGGCCCGATCAGTTCAGCGATGGATCCGGGGGTGACGACGATGTCGCTCGGGAGGTCGGAGATGTCGACCGTGATGAGGTCCATCGATACCCGCCCGACGATCGGTGCGGTGTGGCCGTCGAACGCAACCCGACCGCGGCCTGATTGGGCCCGAAGGAAACCGTCGCCGTAGCCCACCCCGATGGTTGCGACACGACGCTCCCCTGCCGTCGTGTGGGTCGCTCCGTACCCGATCGTGTCGCCGCCGCCGACGGTGCGGACCTGGAGCACCGGTGAGTGAAGGTGAACGACCGACTGCAGACCGAGGCGCTTCCCGGGACTCGGGTCGCAGCCGTAGAGGCCGATGCCGGGACGGACATGATCGAAGTGGTACGCCGGGCCGAGCGCGATGCCCGGGGTATTCGCGAGTGACGCTACGCCCATCGGCAAACCCGCCCGGATACGGCGATACGCGGCCAACTGGCGCTCGTTCTGCATCGAGTCCGGGTCGTCGGCCGACGCAAGGTGACTCATGACGTGCACGACGTCGACGTGCTGGAGCTTCGAGGGGTCGGCGAGGAGCGCAGTGGCCTCGACGGCGTCGAGTCCGGTGCGGTTCATGCCAGTGTCGAGGTGCAGGCTGCACCGAAGCCGGCCGGGTTGTCTGGCCGACAGCAAGGACCAGCGTTCGATCTGCTCGGCGCTGATCAACACCGGGGTGAGATCGTGAGCGATCAGTTGCTCGGTGGTGCCCGGGTGAGCGCCCGCAAGCACGAAGATGTCGACCTCGGGCAGCGCTTCGCGCAGATCGATGCCTTCGCTGGCCTCGGCGACGAAGAACTCGGTGCACCCCTCCTCGGCGATCGCCTGGGCCACCGGAATGGCGCCGAGGCCATAGGCATCGGCTTTGACCATGGCCGCAACCTGCGCACCGACGGCGTGCTCGCCGAGTCGCCGCCAGTTCGCTCGGACGGCGGCGAGGTCGATGACGAGTTCGGAGGCGGTACGGGGAGGCGGCGTCATAACCTCAGTCTCCCCGATCCGAGCTGCGAACCAAGATCAGAGGATCTGGGAGAGGAACAGCTTGGTGCGGTCCTCTTCGGGTGAGGTGAAGAAGTGCTCGGGCGTGCCGGTCTCCACGATCTCGCCGGACTCCATGAAGATGATGCGGTCGGCGACCTCTCGGGCGAAGCCCATTTCGTGGGTGACCACGATCATGGTCATGCCGCCGCGAGCGAGGTCCTTCATCACGTCGAGGACCTCCTTGATCATTTCCGGGTCGAGTGCCGAGGTCGGCTCGTCGAAGAGCATGACGCGGGGTTCCATCGCCAGGGCCCGGGCGATCGCCACCCGCTGTTGCTGACCACCGGAAAGCTGACCGGGGAACTTGTCGGCCTGTTCGGGAATGCCGACCCGTTCGAGCAGCTGGGTGGCCAGGGCCTCGGCTTCTGCCCGAGGCTTCTTGCGGGCCCAGATGGGTGCCAACGTGATGTTGTCCCGCACCGTCAGGTGCGGGAAGAGGTTGAACTGCTGGAAGACCATGCCGACTTCGGAACGGATCTTCTCGATGTTCCGGGTGTCGTTCGTGAGTTCGACACCGTCGACAATGATGCGCCCGCCCTGGTGTTGTTCGAGCCGGTTGATGCAGCGGATCCATGTCGACTTGCCCGACCCCGACGGACCCAGCACGACGACCACCTCGCGCTCCTTGATCGTGGCCGACACCCCCTTGAGGGCCTGGAAGTCGCCATACCACTTGTCGACGCCCTCACAGATGATCATGTCGTCGCGTGCGGCCAACTCTTCGGTGACGGCAACGGTTGCGTCGTTGATACTCATGGTTTCTACCTTTCACCGACGCCGAGATTCTTCTCGAGGCGCTGGGAGTACTTGGACATGGCGTAGGCGCCGACGAAGTAGACGACACAGATGAACAGGAGCGCCGGCTTGCGCTCACCGAGGAATTCCGGCTGGTTCGGGATGATGTCGCGCGCCATCCGCAGGAAGTCGAACACGCCGACAATGGCGAGCAGCGACGTCTCCTTGTAGGTGGCGATCGCCTGACCGACGAGCGGTGGGATCGACACCCGCAGGCCCTGTGGCAACACGATGAAACCGGTGCGCTGCACCGTGGTGAGGCCGAGTGCATCGCTCGCTTCGTACTGCCCCCGCCGCACCGCCTGGAGACCGCCACGGACGTTCTCGGCGAGGTACGCCGCCGAGAACAGCACGAACGCGATTGTGACGGCGGCCAGAAGCGCCAGTTCCATGCCCTTGGGGAGGAACAAGTTCACGAACACCGTGAAGAAGAACAGCATCGTGATGAGCGGCACACCGCGGAAGGATTCGATGTAGATCGTTGCGAGAAGGCGGAAGATCGGCAGACGAGAGGTGCGGGCCAGTGCGAGCAACACGCCGAACGGGAAGCTGAACAGCAAGGTGAAGACCGTGACATAGATCGACACCATGAAGCCCCCGGCGAAGTCTTCGGTGGGGACTTCGATCGATGACGGCGTGTTGATGATGGTGACCATCACGTGGAAGACCGTGATCGTGCCGATCCAGCCGTAGACGAGCGTCAGCCGCTGACGGGCTTCACCGATGAAGTTCGGGGCGAGCAGCGCAGCGAGGCCGAGCAGCAGGAAGCTCAGCCGCACCTTCTGGAGCATGCCGAACCAGCCGAAGAAGGCGGCGATCCAGGTGAAGGCCGCGATGGCCAAGACGAGCACGGCGAGCACCCGTCCGAGTTCGCCGATGCCGGGTTTGGTGAGCACCCACATCAGGGCGGCGCCGCCGATGCCGAAGGCGAGCCAGAGCGGAACATCGACGGCAGCGACATAGCCCCAATCGAACTCCGGGCCCCGGAGGATGGCGAAGAAGGTGATGAACGGCGCCAGGAACCAGCCGAGGGTCAGCAGGCCCTTGAGCCTGGGCTCGAAGGCGCTTCCCCGGAGACGCCGGCCGAGCAGGTAGGCCCCGACGAGGACCACGAACATGATGGTCCATGGGTTGCGGGTGGTCTCGGCCACCTTGACGCCTGGTTCGAAGTTGAAGCCGCTGACGCCCGTCTCCTCGTCGGCGGAGAAGGTGTAGTTGCCCCAGTTGTACCACCAGGTTGTCGAGATCAGGGCGCCGATACCGGCGAGGCTGAAGGGAATGGCCGGAAGGAACGTGCTGCGGCGACGCTTGTCGCCGAGGCCGAACCAGATCGCCGCGGCGAGGCCGATGAGGACAAGACCGATCAGGAGCCAACCGCTGCGGCTGGCGATGGCATCGCCGTAGGACTCGCGAACAACTGACAGCCCCTGGCTCGGCGCCGGTGAGCCGTCGAGGTAGACGAGGGTGCCCAAGCCGTCGCGCGCCAAGGGCACCCCGTCGGCGTCGGCGAGAAGCGGTGTGCCGTCGTCGCCGACGAGCACGGAGGGCTGACGCAGGAACACGCCGAGCACGACAAGTCCGCCCCAGCCCACGCACCAGGTGGCGATCTTCTTCATTGAGATGCCCTGGCCCACCTTCATGAGGCCGAGGCCCACGCCGCTGAGGATGAGGACCAGGCCGAGCGAGATCCAGACCCGGTGGTAGTCGGACTCGGGGTAGGCCTGGGTGAACAGCAGGCGCAGGTTGACCCGAACCGAGTTCCAGTCGGTCTCCTCGCTGAAGATGAAGTTCAGCAACTGCTGGTAGGCGAAGAGCCCGAGCAGGGTGAACACGATGGTCAGCGCTGAGCTTCGGGCGACAGCCCAGATGCTTCCTTGTCCCCCGCCAAAGAGGTTGCGCTGCATCCACTCGAGCGGCGGAAGGCTCGGCTCCTCCGGGCGGACGGCCACGTTGGATTCGGTGGTGGTCTGCGTGTCGAGCTGTGTGGTCTCCATGTCAGCGCTCCACGATCGCGAGTCGGACATTGAAGAAGTTCACGACGACGCTGATCGTCAGGGAACAGGCGAGGTAGAACCCCATCCAGATGGCGAAGACCTCGAGGCTCTTGCCGGTCTGGTTGTACACGGTCTGCCCCACCTGCACGAGGTCGCTGGCACCGACGGCGATTGCCAGCGACGTGTTCTTGGTGAGGTTCAGGTACTGGTTGCCGAGGGGCGGCAGGCTGACCCGGAATGCTTGCGGCAGGATCACCCGGCGAAGCATGGTCGAGCGGCGCAGCCCGATGGCCTGCGCGGCCTCGGTCTGCCCCTTCGGAACCGCAAGGATGCCTGCACGGACGATTTCGGCGATGAACGCCGCCGTGTAGAGCACGATACCGAAGAAGACTGCGGCGAATCCCTGCGAGAAATTGAGACCGCCGGGCCCGGGGTTGGGGAAGTTGCCGCGTTGCTCGAGGTCCGGGCGACCGAGCCCGAGTGGAGCACCATCGCGGCCATCGCCGAATTTGTCGCCGAGCACGTTGAACAGGTCACTGCCGGAATTGACGAGCCAACTCGAACCGCCGGGCCACAGGATCCAGATGAACACTCCGGCAAAGACGGCGCCGACGCCGGCAAAGATCATCCGGAAGTAGTCGTCGTCGGTGAGTTTGGCGAGGCCGGCCGGCGTGCGGCGGCTGGTAAGGAAGCGTCGGATCCAGTTCGCAGCAACACCGACGGCAAGCACCGTGAGCAGCACCTGGACCAGATCCGCAGGCACCGAGTCGATGCCGTCGCCCATGGCATCGAAGATGCCGCCGACCCAACCGAAGACCGGGTGGAGGAACCAACCGATCGCCCCGAAGAGCGCAATGACACCAAGCATTGAGGCCGTCGGGTACGTCGTTGTCCCAGTGGCATCTTGTTGGGCCTGTCGGCGCGTGCGGACGAGGCTGCCGATGATCGCGCCGATCAGGATGAAGACCATCCACTGGTAGAACCCGTCGCCGACATGGATCCGCGGGATGGATACGCCCTTGTTGGAAACGTGAAGCCAGCTGTTGATTGGTCCGACGCCGGCGTTGAAGTTCTCGAGGCCGGACAGGACGGCGAAGAAGATGATGATGTGAACGAGCAACGGGATGTTGCGCTCGTATTCGATAAAGACGCTGGAGGTCTTGGAGACGATCCAGTTGTTCGACAACCTTGCGACGCCGACCGAGATGCCGATGATCGTGGCGAGAAGGATGCCGCCGGCGGCGAGGCGGATCGTGTTGACCATGCCCGCATACAACGCGCGGCCACCCGTGTCGGGTTCGTCGTCGATCGTGCCGTTGAGGTTGATCCCCGGGTCGATCTCGAGGAAATCAAACCCGGTCTTGATGCTCTTGGCCTCGAGGTTGTCACCCGCCTGAACGGCGAGGAACCAGAGCGCAGCGACCACCAACACGAGGGTGACGACCTGGGCGAACCACTTCACCACTACGGCGTCGCGGTAGAGGGGTGGTCGTTGTGTTGCGGCCGTCGCCAAGGAACGGTCGGCTGTGTTGGACACCCTCGTGTTCCCCCAGCGTGGCGTGTTGTTTCGAGCGATCCTCGAACAGTGGCTCGGGGGCTGAACCGAAGACGGCTCAGCCCCCTGGTCACCGTCCGGGTGCCCTCAGGGGGGGCCCCCGGGAGGTGTGAGATGCGATCCGTCAGCTGACCGATCAGCGGGCCGGCGGGG
>JAKMFW010000075.1 GCA_022425325.1 Acidimicrobiales bacterium
TCCATGCCGTCACGTTGCCTGCGATGTTCTCGCGTCGTGATGCGGCGGTGAACATGCTTCGCTCGACGTCGGCGGTGTTCGGCGCTGGTGTCGGCGGCGCCGACTCAGTGACCGTCCTGCCGTTCGACGGCTCCGACTCGACCCTCGCTCGTCGGAACGCCCGCAACATCCACCACCTGCTGATCGAGGAGTCCGGGGTCAACCGTCTCGTCGACCCGGCCGCCGGTTCCGGTTTCGTCGAGTCGCTCACGGACCGCCTCTGCGAAGCCGCCTGGTCGGCCTTCCAGCAGGTGGAGGCCGACGGTGGCATGGTCGTCGCCCTCGAGTCCGGTGCGGTGGAGACGGCGATCGATACGGCGTGGTCGGCTCGTCTCGCGCGTCTCGCGACCCGCAAGGAATCGGTCACCGGCGTCTCGGAGTTCCCCGACGACGCCCCCGGTGTGGTGATCCCCGAGCCCATCGGCGGGTTCCCGGTTCGCCGGCCCGCTGCGCCGTTCGAGGCGTTGCGCGATGCCGCCGATCGGGCCCGCGACGGCGGCGAGTCGCCGATCGTTCACCTTGCGGCACTCGGCTCGCTCGCCGATCACACCGCCCGTTCGACCTGGATCACGAATTTCTTGGCTGTCGGCGGTCTCGATGCGATCGGTGGCGATGTCGATGGGGCGGTATCCGCAGTCGACGCCGTCGCCGCCTTCGAGCAGGCGGGCGCATCGGTTGCCGTGCTGTGCTCGTCGGATCCGGTCTACGCCGAACTGGCCGTCCCGGCGGCCACGGCGCTGAAAGCCGCCGGTGCGGATTTCGTAGCCCTCGCCGGCCACCCGGGCGAACGGCGCGACGAACTGGCGGCGGTTGGCGTCGACGCCTTCTTCCATGTCGGTGTCGACGTGCTCGCTGCGCTCACCGACCTGCATGAACGCCTGGGGGTGCGCTGATGGGGAATGCCGAGAAGCTCGGATGGTCGTTCTTCGTGCTCGGCTCGTTGGTCTTCACCGCCGCGGGGATCGTGAACGGTGATTGGTGGACCTTCGTCGGAGGTCTGCTGTACGTGGTCGGGTGTGCGGCCTTGCTCCGCAGTGCCACCGAGGGGAGTGCGTCATGAGCTCGATTCCGAATTTCGCGTCCGTGCCCCGCCCTGCCGGCACGGCGGCGCCGTCCGGTGCCGACCTCGATGCCTGGCGGACGCCAGAGGGCATCGACGTTCCCGCCTCACTCGGCGCCGACACCAACACCGACCTTGCCTTCCCCGGGACCTTCCCCGGGCTGGCGCCGTTCGTCCGTGGTCCGTACCCGACGATGTACGTCAATCAGCCGTGGACGATCCGTCAGTACGCCGGTTTCTCCACCGCCGAGGAGTCCAACGCCTTCTACCGGCGCAACCTTGCGGCCGGCCAGAAGGGTCTGTCGGTCGCCTTCGATCTCGCCACCCACCGCGGCTATGACTCCGACAATCCGCGGGTGACCGGCGACGTCGGCATGGCGGGTGTGGCGATCGACTCGATCCTCGACATGCGGCAACTCTTCGACGGCATCCCGCTCGACAAGATGAGCGTGTCGATGACCATGAACGGTGCGGTGCTGCCAATCCTCGCCCTCTATGTGGTGGCGGCCGAGGAACAGGGCGTCGCTCCGAATCAGCTCGCCGGGACCATCCAGAACGACATCCTCAAGGAGTTCATGGTCCGCAACACCTACATCTATCCACCGACTCCGAGCATGCGGATCATCTCCGACATCTTCGCGTTCACCAGCCAAGAGATGCCGCGCTTCAACTCGATCTCGATCTCCGGCTACCACATGCAGGAGGCGGGAGCGACGGCGGATCTCGAACTGGCCTACACGCTGGCCGACGGTGTGGAGTACGTGCGGGCTGGTGTCGCAGCCGGTCTCGACGTCGATGCGTTCGCGCCGCGTCTCAGCTTCTTCTGGGCGATCGGAATGAACTTCTTCATGGAGGTCGCCAAGCTCCGGGCCGCCCGTCTGCTGTGGTCGCATCTGATGGCCCAATTTGACCCGAAGAACCCCAAGTCGTCGTCGTTGCGGACCCACAGCCAGACGAGCGGATGGTCGCTCACCGCCCAGGACGTGTTCAACAACGTCACCCGCACCTGTGTCGAAGCGATGGCAGCCACCCAGGGACATACCCAGTCACTGCACACCAACGCCCTCGACGAAGCGCTCGCGCTGCCCACTGACTTCTCGGCGCGTATCGCCCGCAACACCCAGCTGTTCCTGCAGCAGGAGAGCGGCACGACCCGCACTGTCGACCCGTGGGGCGGCAGCCACCATGTTGAGTGGCTCACCAATGAACTGGCCCACAAGGCAATGGCGCACATCACCGAGGTCGAGGAGATGGGCGGTATGGCCGCTGCGATCGAGGCCGGCATCCCGAAGCTGCGTATCGAGGAGGCCGCCGCCCGCACCCAAGCCCGCATTGATTCGGGTCAGCAGGCGGTCATCGGTGTCAACCAGTACCGCCTTGCGCCTGACGAGGAAGACGACATCGAGGTCCTCAAGATCGAGAACGCCGAGGTCCGCGCCGCCCAGTTGGCGAAGCTCGATCAGCTGCGGGCCGAGCGCGATCAGACCGACGTCGACGCCGCCCTCCACGCACTTACGAACGCTGCCGACCGCGGTGAGGGCAACCTGCTCGCCCTCGCGATCGATGCCGCGCGCGCCAAGGCGACGGTGGGGGAGATCAGCGACGCCCTCGAGAACGTCTACGGTCGTCACGTCGCAACCATCCGCACGATCGAAGGGGTGTACCGAGCCGAAGTGGGTGCCGAAGCTGATTCCGTCGTCGCAGTCCGAGCGAAGGTCGACAAGTTCGCCGCGGCGAACGGTCGCCGGCCGCGCATCCTGATCGCCAAGATGGGCCAGGACGGTCACGACCGTGGCCAGAAGGTGATCGCCACCGCGTTCGCCGACCTCGGGTTCGATGTCGACATCGGGCCGCTGTTCCAAACGCCGGAGGAGGTCGCCCGCCAAGCCGTCGAAGCCGACGTCCATGTCGTCGGTGCGTCGTCACTCGCCGCCGGGCACCTCACCCTCGTGCCTGCGTTGCGCGACGCGTTGGCCGAGCTCGGGCGGCCCGACATCAAGATCACCGTCGGCGGCGTGATCCCGCCCGACGATGTGCCCGAGTTGCTCGACATGGGGGCGGTCGCCGTCTACCCACCCGGCACGGTGATCCCCGACGCCGCGCTCGAACTCCTCGATCTGCTCGGCTGACGGCCCGGGGCCCCTTCGTCGGTGGCCGGGAGTCGCGTGTCGTCAGAGTTCGATCTGGCTGCGGGCGATCGAGGTGGCGTTGGGGGCGATCATCGTGGAGATGATCTCCAGATGGCGCTCATCGGTGGCGTAGACCCGGTAATCCTCGACCGAATCGAACTGGGCCACGATTGCGAGGTCGCCGGTGTTATCGGCAAGGTCGAGGTCGAGGCCGATCTCGAAGCTGAGGCACTCGGGTACACCGGCCACCCACTCGAGGAGGGCATCCCGGATCACCGGAGCCATGTGCTTGGCGTCGTCGTTGAGCGTGGTGATGACGTGATGACGGATCATGGGCCGCATCATAGGTAGCGTCGTCTCATGGATTCCGGTGGCACTGTGCCTTCCGATCTCGCCGCCGGTGTGCTCGCCGGTGACCGGACCGCGATCGGTCGGGCGATCACGCTTGTCGAGTCGGTCCTGCCCGAGCACCGCGTCGACGCCGCTGCGCTGCTCGACGAACTGCTGCCCCACAGCGGTGATGCCCATCGCGTCGGCATCACCGGGGTTCCCGGCGTCGGCAAGTCGACCTTCATCGAGGCGCTCGGACTGGAGTTGACCGGCGCCGGCCACAAGGTGGCCGTCCTCGCTGTCGACCCGTCGAGTTCTCGCACTGGTGGCTCGATCCTCGGTGACAAGACCCGCATGGCCCAGCTGTCGGTCGACCCCGACGCCTTCATCCGCCCCTCGCCGTCGGCCGGAACCCTGGGCGGCGTCACCCGCGCCACTCGCGAGGCGATGATCGTGCTCGAAGCCGCCGGTCACGATGTCGTGCTCGTCGAGACGGTCGGCGTCGGCCAGAGCGAGACGGTCGTGCACGGCATGGTCGACGTCTTCGTGGTCTTGATGCTCTCCGGGGCCGGCGACGAGTTGCAGGGCATCAAGAAGGGTGTGCTCGAACTCGCCGATCTGCTGGCGGTCAACAAGGCCGACGGCGCCAACGTCGACAAGGCCAAGCAGGCGGCGGTCGACTACCGGCGGGCGCTGCATCTCGTCCAGCCACCGGGGGCCTCGTGGGAACCTCCCGTGCTCACCTGCTCGGCGATCGAACGCACCGGACTCGCCGAACTCTGGTCCGAGATCGAACGCCACCGGGCGTTGATGACCGAGACGGACGAGCGCGACGAGCGCCGCCGGGAGCAGAAGCTCACCTGGATGCGGACGATGCTGCAGGAACGGCTCCTGGCGCACTTCGATGCCGACCCGATGTTTGCCGCAGCTCGGGCCGACGCCGAGGCCGCCGTTTCGGACGGCTCGCTCACCCCGTCGGTCGCAGTCGATCAGCTGCTCGACCGGCTCGGTTCGTAGCGATCTGACGCGGGCGGGTCCCTCGTCTAGCCTCCCTTCCCAGGAAGCCATCGCCTCGGAGGCCCTCATGACCATCGACGTCGACCTGTGGGATCACGACGCATTCCAGCGTCAGGAACACCATGAGCTGCTCGCCCAACTGCGCGAGACCGACCCGGGCGTGCACTGGGTCGACGAGGGCGATGAGGGGCCGGGCTACTGGGCCATCACCCGTCAGGCCCACCTGAAAGAGGTCAACCGTCAGGCCGATCTCTTCTCGTCGAACGCCCGCGGCACGCAGATGCACGAGCCGGACTTCGACAACCCCATGACCCAGGCCATGAACCAAGGCCTGATGATCGAACTCGACGCTCCGAAGCACACTCGCTTTCGCCGCATCGTGTCGCGAGGGTTCACCCCTCGGATGATCCGCCTGCTGGAGGACTACCTCCAGAACCGCACCGACTCGATCATCGACAAGGTGTGCGAACAGGGCCACGCTGAGTTCGTCGAGGATCTCTCGTCGGAGTTGCCGTTGCAGGCGATCGCCGAGATGGTCGGCATCCCGATCGAGGACCGCAGCAAGATCTTCGACTGGACCAACCGCATGATCGGTGGCAACGATCCCGACTTTGCGGCTGACGCCGACGAAGCCACCGGCGCTGCGGCCGAACTCTTCGCCTACAGCCGTGGCCTGCAGATGGAGCGTCGCGATCAGCCTGCCGACGACATCATCACCACGCTGCTCTCCGCCGACGTCGACGGCGAAAAGCTCAGCGAGGACGAGTTCGACATGTTCTTCCTCCTCCTGTCGGTGGCGGGCAACGAGACCACCCGCAACTCGATCACCCGCGGGATGATGGGATTCTTCGACTTCCCCGACCAGTGGGAGAAGTACAAGAGTGACCCCGCCCGGTACGAGGAGACCATGGTCGACGAGGTCGTCCGGTGGGCGACCCCGGTGCTGCACTTCCGCCGCCAATGCACACAGGACTACGAACTCAACGGTGTGCAGATGAAGGCCGGCGACAAGGTCGTGCTGTGGCACATCGCTGCGAACCGCGACCCCCGAGCGTTCGATGATCCGTGGAACTTCGACATCGAACGCACCCCCAACGACCATGTCGGGTTCGGCGGTGGCGGCCCGCACTTCTGCCTTGGCGCCAACCTGGCCCGCATAGAGATCAAGCTGATGTTCCGCGAGATCGCCAAGCGCCTCCCCGACATCCACCTGGCCGGCGATGTCGCCTATCTGCGCTCGAACTTCATCGGCGGCGTGAAGAAGCTGCCGGTCGCATTCACGCCGACCCCGTCGCTGAACACGGTGCCGATGGAGCGCCTCGGCTCTGCTGCTGGGGCGTCGGGCACCGAGGGGTTCGGCGGCGACGTCGAGCGAACCTCCTGAATCCGAGCGCAGGCGCTCCCGTTAGCCTGCGCCGATGTTTGTCGATCATCTGCGCCCGACGCCGCGAACAACGATCCAGATCGTTGTCGGGCTCTGGCTGTTCGGTGTGGGCCTCGCCTTCATCGTGCGCGGCGCAAACGGCCAGGGGGCGTGGACCGTCTTTCACGATGGTCTTTCGCAGCACACGCCGTTGTCCATCGGTGGGGCGACGGTGCTCACCGGGCTCGTCATCCTCGTCGTCGTGCTTGCGATGCGGGTCCGGATCGGGCTGGGGACGTTGCTCAACATCGCGATCATCGGCCCGGCCACTGACACAACGCTCTGGCTACTCGACGAGCCGGACTCCATCTTCGTCCGGGTGGGGCTGACGCTCGCTTCACCCTTCGTCATCGCCCTGGGCACCAGCCTTTACCTCGGTGTCCACTGGGGTCCCGGGCCGCGCGATGGCTTGATGACCGGACTCAACGAGCGAGGGGTGTCGATCCGACTCGCTCGCTTCCTAATCGAACTGATCGCCTTTGTCGTCGGCTTCGTTCTGGGCGGTGCAGTCGGCTGGGGGAGCGTGTGGGCGGTTTTGGCGATCGGTCCGGCCGTGCAGTGGATGCTGCCGTGGTTCGACCGCCCGACCGACGGTGGTTGGCAGCCTGGACGTGACGTGGCAACGTGACGCGATGCAGACGCAGATGTTGATCGGCGGAACCTGGTCCGATGGAACCGAACAGATCGCTGTGCACAACCCGGCAACCGGCGAACAGATCGCCACCGTCGCTGGGGGTGGGCCGGCCGAGGCCACCGCGGCCGTCGAGGCGGCCGATCGGGCACAGCGATCGTGGGCGGCGACGGCGCCGCGTGTTCGAGCCGAGATTCTGCGGTCCTGTTGGTCGACACTGATTGAGCACACCGACGAGCTCGCCACCCTGATCACGCTCGAACACGGCAAGCCACTGGCCGACGCGAAGGGCGAGATTGCCTATGCCGCCGAGTTCTTCCGCTGGAACAGCGAAGAGGCCGTTCGTATCGACGGCATGATCAAGACCGCCCCCGGTGGCAGCAGCAAGATCATCGTTCACCACCCGCCGGTCGGGGTCGTCGTGATGGTCACCCCATGGAACTTTCCGGCGGCGATGATCACGCGCAAGGTCGCTCCGGCGCTCGCCGCCGGCAATGCGTGCGTGATCAAGCCGCCGGCCGAAACGCCCCTCACGGCGCTGCGTGTCGCCCAGCTCCTCGAAGAAGCGGGTGTCCCGGCCGGTCTCGTCAACGTGGTCCCCACAAGCACCCCCGGTGAGTGGTTCGATGCCGCCACCGAGCATCGTGCCACCCGCATGGTGTCGTTCACCGGCTCGACTGCTGTCGGCAAGATCCTGCTCAAGCGCTGCGCCGATCGCGTCCTCAAGGTTGGGATGGAGCTCGGCGGCAATGCTCCGCTGGTCGTGTTCGAGGACGCCGATCTCGACCTGGCCGTCGAGGGCGCCATGATCGCCAAGATGCGTCACTCTGCCGAGGTCTGCACTGCGGCGAACCGCATGTTTGTGCACGCCGACGTTGCCGATGAGTTCACGGAACGCATGGCCCGGGCGATGGGTGCGGTGAAGGTCGGCAACGGCATGGACGAGGGCGTCACCTGTGGGCCGATGATCAACGAGGAGGCGATCGTGTCGATCGACTCGCTCGTCAAGAGCGCCCTGGTCGATGGCGCAACTGCAGCCACCGGCGGCGCTCCGATTGAGGGCCCGGGTTTCTTCTACGCACCGACAGTGCTCGGCGACGTCACCATGGGTTCACCGATCACGCAGGAGGAGATCTTCGGCCCTGTCGCCCCGGTCATTCCCTTCACCGACACCGATCAGATGATCGATTGGGCCAACGACACCGAGATGGGCCTCGCGGCGTATGTGTTCTCCCGCGATGTCGGTCGTGCCCTCGGGGTGGGTGAGCGCATCCAGGCCGGCATGGTCGGCATCAACCGAGGGGCGATGTCGGATCCGGCGGCGCCGTTCGGCGGCATGAAGCAGTCCGGTCTCGGCCGCGAGGGTGCTCACGAGGGCATCTACGAATTCTGCGAGACCCAGTACCTCGCCGCCGACTGGTAGTTCCGCCTCGTTGATCGGCCCTGCCGGGGCCGATGTGATCAGCGTCCGGCCGTGCCGCCGCCCCGGCGAGCGGCTCGGGCGACGGCCTCGGCAAGGTCGTCAGGATCGGTCACGCGGCTGATCGTCAGACGGATGTGGTCGCCGCCGCCATCGCCGACCTGGAACGGTCCACCTGGCGCGGCACCGATGCCGCCGGCCGCAAGCGCAACGACGGCGTCGCGCTCGTCGTCGACCGGGATCCAGAGGTTGAGACCCGAACCGTTGGTATCGACCGTGACCCCGGCCCGATCGAGCGCGTCGACGACGGCCCGGCGACGATCAAGATAGGTCTGCTCCGCATCGCGGACGGCAGCCTCGGCGGCCGAGTCGGTGAGGAGGCCGAGCAGGACTCGCTGGAGGAGCCGCGAGGTCCAGGACGGGCCGAGCTGGCGACGCCGGACGACGGCGTCGATGATCTCGGACGGCCCACCCACAGCGGCGAGCCGAAGGTCGGGCCCGTGCGATTTCGAGAAACTGTGCACGTGCACGGTTCGGTCGGGTCGATGGACACCGAGGCTGTGAAGCGGTGCCCCTGCAACCATGCCGGAGTGGTCGTCTTCGATGACGAGCACATCGTGGTCGGCGAATCGTGCAGCCAGCTGGGCCGTCCTGGTCTCGCTGAGGGCGACACCACTCGGGTTATGGGCCCGCGGCTGCACGATGGCGACGGTCGGACCCCGGTCGAGTGCGGCCTCGACGGCGTCGACAACCGGGCCTTCGGGATCCACCGGGACGCCGATCACCTCGGCACCGGCGAGCTCGAGCATGTCGAGAACAGGAGGAAAGGTCGGAGTCTCGACGATCACTCGATCGCCGAAGTTGACGGTGGCGTCGATCAGCCGGTCGAGCGCATCCTGCGCCCCGTCGAGCAAGGTGATTCGGCCGGGATCGAACGGCCATCGACGGCGGAGCTCGACCTCGAGCGCAGGCAGGACGGGTCGGTCGAGATAGCTGGTCACCTGGTGGTCGTCGGTGGCCTGGAGCAGTGCGCCGCCGAGGTCGGGCAGCAGCGCCGGGTCGGGTGTGCCGGTCGAGAGATCGACAGCGAGCGCCCCCGGCTCGACCGGCACGTGCCACGCGCGTCCGCCGGCCGCCGTGCGGTCGAGCCGCACGGTGGTGCCACGACGGCGGTCGGTGTCGATCACGCCGCGAGCACGGAGGATCCGCCAGGCGTCGCTGACGGTGCTGGCGCTCACGCCGAGCTCGGCGGCAAGGCTTCGCACGGTCGGGAGCGGGGTGTCCGCCGAGAGCGGGGCCTGGCGAACATGCCGGGCGATCGACATTGCGATCTCCTCGGCGGTTCTGCCTTCGATGATGGCGGCGAGCTCGGCGCTGCTCGGCCCTGCGGTCTCGGTCATAAATCTTTGTATAGAACAAACAAGGCCTTGTACGCAATCAAAGGTCGGTCCAGAATCAGGGGATGGAAACCGCCGTTGCCGACGACCTGTCGGTCGATGCTGCGCTGCTCGAGCGTTATCGCGCGTCGCTGCCGTCGTTCGTGAAGCCGATGTTCGCCGAGCCGATCTCGATCGACCATGGCGACGGCAGTGCCGTCTTCACGGCCGAGGGCGACCGGTATCTCGACTTCTTCGGTGGCGTGCTCACCACGATGATCGGGCACAACCACCCGAAGGTCACCGCTGCCGTGCAGGAGCAGGCGGCGAAGGTGATGCACACCTCCACGCTGTATCTCAACGAGCCGATGATCGAGCTCGCCGAACGCATCTGTCGCCTGTCGGGCATCCCCGATGCCCGGGTCTTCTTCACCGCCTCGGGCTCGGAGGCCAACGACACGGCGCTTCTGCTCGCCACCAGCTACCGCAAGAGCAATCAGGTGCTGGCGATGCGGAACAGCTACCACGGCCGTTCGTTCACCACCCAGGCCATCACGTCGCACAGTTCGTGGTCGTCGACCTCGATCTCGGGGCTCGATGTGAGTTTCGTGCAGGGCGGCTACCGCCTCCGCAGCCCGTTCCGCGATCTTGACGACGCCGCCTTCACCGAGGCGTGTGTCGACGATCTCGCCCAGATGCTCGACATGGTGTCGGCCGGCGATGTCGCCTGCCTGATCGCCGAACCGATCCAGGGGGTCGGCGGGTTCGCCACTCCACCCGACGGGTTCTTCGGTGCCTTCCAGAAGGAACTCGACGCCCGCGGGATCCTGCTGATCTCCGACGAGGTCCAGACCGGCTGGGGGCGCACCGGCGAACACTTCTGGGGGTACGAGGCCCACCACATCGTTCCCGACATGCTCACCTTCGCCAAGGGGGTCGGCAACGGCGCCGCGCTCGCCGGTGTCGTCGCCCGCGCCGAGATCATGGACACGATCCAGGTCACGTCGTTCTCGACGTTCGGTGGCAATCCACTTTCTGCGGCGGCCGGCAACGCCACCCTCCAGGCTCTCGAGGACGAGGACATGCAGGCCAACGCCCTCGCTCGCGGCAAGCAACTCACCGCCGGGCTCACCCCTGCAGTCGAGGCGAACGACTGGATCGCCGAGCTGCGCGGCAAGGGCCTCATGCAGGCGCTCGAGTTCGTCCACGACGGTTCGAATGAGCCCGATGCGGTCACCACCGCCGAGTTCCTCGAGCGCTGCCGGGCCCACGGCCTGCTCGTCGGCAAGGGCGGCCTGTACGGCAACGTCATCCGTATCGCCCCGATGCTCAACGTCACCGAAGCCGAGATGGACGAAGCCATCACCGCCATGCTCGCCGCCATCGACGACATCAACGCCAACCGCTGAATCCCCCTGCGAGAGAAACCACGACCATGAGCGACATCACCGAAATCGGACACTTCGTCGGAGGCCGCACGGTCGCCGGCACATCCGGCAACACCAGCCCGGTCTACAACCCCGCCACCGGTCAGCAGACCGGCGCCGTCGCCCTCGCCTCGGTCGAGGAGCTCGATGCTGCGGTCGCCGTTGCGAACGCAGCGTTCCAGGAGTGGCGTTCCTCGAGTGTCGCCAAGCGCACCGAGGCGATGTTCAACCTGCGAAACCTGGTGAAGCAGAACGCCAGCGAGCTTGCAGCGAAGATCACCGCCGAGCACGGCAAGGTCCACAGCGACGCGATGGGTGAGGTCGCTCGTGGCCTCGAGAACATCGAGTTCGCCTGCAACATCGGCGAGATGCTCAAGGGCAGCCACTCGAATCAGGTCTCGACCGGTGTCGACGTCACGACGATCCGGCGCCCGCTCGGCGTCGTCGCCGGCATCACCCCGTTCAACTTCCCGGCGATGGTGCCGCTCTGGATGATCCCCAACGCCCTCGGCTGCGGCAACGCCTTCATCCTGAAGCCCAGCGAGAAGGATCCGAGCTCCGCGATGTTCCTCGCCGAACTGATCCACGAGGCCGGTTTCCCCGACGGTGTGTTCAACCTCGTCAACGGCGACAAGACCGCCGTCGATGCCATCCTCCGGCATCCCGACATCAAGGCGGTGAGCTTCGTCGGCTCCACGCCGATCGCCCAGTACATCCACCGCACCGCCAGCGAGCACGGCAAGCGGGTGCAAGCCCTCGGTGGCGCTAAGAACCACATGCTGGTGCTGCCCGATGCCGATATCGGTCTCGCAGCCGATGCGGCCGTGTCGGCGGCCTTCGGTTCGGCCGGTGAGCGCTGTATGGCCATCTCGGTCGTCGTCGCCGTCGGCGACGCCGCCGATCCACTGGTCGACGCAATCGCCGAACGCACCCGTGCCCTCACGATCGGTGACGGCATGGATCCCGCCTCGGAGATGGGCCCACTCGTCACCCGAGAGGCCCGCGATCGGGTCGAGTCCTACATCGCAGCCGGCGCTGACGCCGGCGCCACGGTGGTGCTCGACGGCCGTGACACTGGGTTCGACGGCGACGGCTACTTCCTGGGGTGCACGCTTCTGGACGACGTCACGCCCGACATGACCGTGTACCAGGATGAAGTCTTCGGACCGCTCCTCGGCGTGGTGCGGGTGCCGACCTTCGACGACGCAATCAAGCTGCTCGAGGACAATCCGTACGGCAACGGCACGGCGATCTTCACCCGCGACGGCGGTGCCGCTCGCCAGTTCACCGAGGAGGCCCCGGTCGGCATGGTCGGCGTCAATGTCCCGATCCCAGTGCCGGTGGCCTACCACTCGTTCGGTGGATGGAAGGATTCCATCTTTAGCGACACGGCGATGTACGGCCCTGAAGGTGTGCGCTTCTACACCAAGCCCCAGGCGATCACGACTCGCTGGCCCGATCCGGCCGGTTCGTCGGTTGATCTCGGCTTCCCGACCAACTGATCCTGGAGCTGCCCGCAGATCTCGTGCGGCGGGCACCGCACTGCGGGCCGGAGACCTCGGGGAACGACGGCGACGGTTTTGGTGTTTCGACGAACACGAGGGCACGATCGCCTGATGGCGGAACCCACCACCGACACTGCGACTCGGCGTCGGTACACAGGATGGAAGGTGGTCGGCGCCAACTCCGTCGTGTGGTCGCTCCAGTCGATGGTGTGGGTCCAGGGGTTTGGGAATCTCGCCGTGGAACTCCGAGATCAGTTCGGCTGGTCGAAGACCTTCCTCTCGGTCGTCTTCGGGGCCACACGGGCTGAGATCGCCCTCATCGGGCCGGTGCAGGGACGAGAGATCCAGCGGCGAGGCGTCGGCCCGGTGATGCGCGCCGGTGCAATTGCGAGCGCTGCCGGCTTTGTCGCGGTCGCTGTGATCGACAACCGCGCCCAGTTCCTCCTCGCGATGCTGTTGCTGGCGATCGGCATGAGCCTGGTCGGCTTCCTCACCATCTCGGCGGCGACCGTCGCCTGGTTCGAGAAACGGCGAGCCCGAGCACTGTCGATGCAGACGATGGGGTTCGCGCTCGGTGGGTTCGCCGCACCGATCATGGTCTGGGGATTCCAGACGGTCGGTTGGCGAGCAACGGTCCTGGTCGTCGGCGGGGTGCTCTCGAGCGCCGCATGGTGGGCGGCCGGGATCACCGGTCGCCGCCCGGAGGACACGGGTGAGCCGATGGACGGCCTCACGGCGGCTGAGGCCGACGCCGCCCCCGACGCCGAGGGGACTAGCGGGCGCCATCTCACCGCCCAGCAGGCGTTGCGCACACGTGGCTTCTGGATGATCTCGTTCGGACACGCGTTCGCCCTGCTCGTCGTCGTGTCGTCGATGGCGCACCTTGCGCTCTATCTCACCGAAGACCGCGGCTACTCGGCCGGCTCGGCGGCGATCGTGGCGGGCGTCGTGCCGCTCGCGCAGATCCTCGGCACGGCGGCTGGCGGCTACCTCGGCGACCGGGTCAACAAACGGCTGATCTCGGGTGTCGCGATGCAGATGCATGGCGCTGCGTTGCTTGGCCTGGTCTGGATCGACGCAGGGTTCGCCGTCGTGATCTTCATCGTCCTCCACGGACTCGCATGGGGTGTACGTGGACCGCAGATGCAGGCGATCCGAGCCGACTATTTCGGGTCGACATCGTTCGCCTCGATCATGGGTTGGTCGAACATCATCGTGACGATGGGGGCGATCGCCGGTCCGCTGATCGCCGGCTCACTCGCCGATGCCACCGGCGACTATCGCCTCGGCTTCACGATCCTCGGTGTTGCGGCGGCCTGCGGCACCGTCTTCTGGATCTTCGCCACACCACCGTCGGAGTCGGTCTGAGCGAACGGGCGCCGCAGCGTGCGGGCCGACTACGGTCCCCGCATGGCCAACGACACTGCACTGCTCGATTCGTTCGGCACGATCAGCGAGGCGCAACTCGCCGAGCTCGGCTGGACGCTCAAGCCGGAGGGGCTTTGTCAGGACGACACGTGTGTGCTCGTCCCTGACCGTGGCGCCCTCATCTCCGACGTCGGCCTCGATCTGGCCGTCCTCGGCGATCTGCTCGACCGCCCCGTCGCGGTCGACACCGAGGCGGGTCTGGCGGCAATCGGCGCGCCCCGGGCGACTCGCCGCCGGGCACTCGACGATCTCGTCGCCCCCGACTTCACCCTGCCCGACCTTGTGGGCGGTGGGGTCACCTCGCTGAGCGATCATCGCAGCAAGAAACGACTGCTGATCGCCTTCTCCAGTTGGTGAGGTTGCGGCTACGAGCTGCCCGGGTGGCAGACACTGCAACAGGAAATCCATGCCGAGGGGTACACGGACTTCGAGATCATCGCCGTCGCCATCGACGAGAACATCGAGAAGCTCCGTGAGCTGGCCGAGGGCATCGCCTACCCGGTGGTGGTCGACGCCGATCATGTCGTCACCGAGCTCTATGCGATCTCGAACGTCCCGACCGTCGTGTTGATCAACGAGGACGACACGATCGCCATGCCGAACTGGAGCGCCTACGGCAGCGACCTGTTCAGCGAGTTCACCGGTGTCGAGTCCGACAGGCAGCACGACCGGATCCGCCGCTGGGTGCGTGAGGGCGATGCAGGGATGTCGACGTCCGAGGCGATCGGTGTGGTGGGCGATCTCTCCAGCGAGGAAGAAGCCGCCCGTCTTCACTTCCGTCTCGCACTTGCGTTGCGCAATCGGGGCGATCAAGCAGGCTGCGACCGGAACTTCGACCGTGCCGCTGCGCTTGCCCCTGAGGACTGGACCATCCGGCGGGCGATGATGCCGCTCCGAGGACAGGACCCATTCGGGGAGAACTTCATGGCGCTCTACGAGGACTGGAAGGCCAAGGGCAGCCCCTACCACGGGGTGCGTGGCTACTGAGGAGGCCTCTCCGGCTGGTCAGTGAGCTTCACTGCCGGCGCCGGAACCGTCATTCTCGGGGACGAGGACGACGACGAGCGTGGTGTCGGACCCGTCGAGCACCCGTTGGATCGTGGCACTCACCGCAGGAACGCCGGCGTTGTCGCGACTGCTCCCCGACATCACGATCAGATCCGCGCCGAGTTCGGTTGCTGTCGACAAGATGCCGGCAGCCGGACTCGGATCGTGGGCCAGGATCGACGATGCCCGAGCACCGCTTGCGTCGGCGACCGAGGCGGCCTCATCGAGGATGGCGCGGTGGCGGGCCCGGTCGGGGCCGCGCTCGCCGATCAGAGATTCCATGCGAGTCGGCGGTGTGGGCGAGACGTGGAGCTGGAGCAGTTGGGTGCCGAGATGAGAACTCAGCTGGGTAGCCAACTCCAGTGCCGGTTTGGCCGACTTCGAACCGTTGACCGGAACGAGCGCACGGGCGAATGCCCACGGCAGACGGCCGTTGAGTGATGCCGCCCCTCGCACGATCACCACGGGGATCGGTGAGCGACGCATGATCTCCGACACGTACTCGGAGGTCTCACCGCCGGTCGGGGCACCGATCACGATGGCGTCGTAGCCGAGTACCGCCTCGGCGATGACAGCGTCGGCGACCGGCGCATCGACGATGTCGTGGTCGACGGACCGGCCGAACAGGACATCTTGATGGGCCTGCACGTCGACCGTCGAGGCATCGCCGGCGGTGAGGAGCGTGACAGCCGTCTCGGCCGGCCAGGTTAGGCCGGCGACCTGGGCGGCGAGCAGCGACGGGACGTCGCCCTTGGTGGGGATCAGGATGCGGTTGCCGCGCACGACGATGTTGCTCGCAAGTTGAGCTTCCATGTCGAGCCGCTGCCGTTCCTCGGGAGTGCCCTCCCATCCGGAGAGGGCTCGACGCAACAGCGGGGGAGCGGCCATCGAGGTGGCCATCGCCATCAGCACGATGACGGTGTAGGAGCGATCGTTCAGGACGCCGAGTGAGAGGCCGACCGTGGCGATCACGATCTCGAGCGCGCCACGGGCATTGAGCCCGACGCCGAGGGCGGCGCCCTCACGCAGAGGAAGGAACGACAACTGCGCTCCGAGGATCGAACCGAGGAACTTCGACAGTGATGCGATCGCCAGCACGATCAGGGCCCACATGATCGTCTCGCCGTCGGCCAGCAGACCGAGGTCGACTCGCAGGCCGGCGGTGGCGAAGAAGATCGGCGCGAAGACCGCCGCCGTCATCGTCTCGAGCGGTCGGATGAGTTCGTGTTCGGCGAAACGAGAGCGGGCGAGGATGACGCCGGCGATGAAGGCCCCCAACACCGCCTCGACGTGGAGCCACTGGGTGACCACACCGAAGGAGAGCGTGGTGACGAGCACCACGGTCATCCCGGAGAGTTGGTCACCCCCGTTGGCTCGAACCCGTTTGAGAGCGGTGTCGACGACTCGCTGCCCGACCGTGAAGGCAACGACGAAGAACACGATGAGCCCGACGACGGTGAAGGCGAGCTTGTCGAGCTTGAGGCCACCGGCCTGCGCCAGGCCGGCGATGAGGCCCAGGGCGACCCAGCCGATGACGTCGTTGGCCATGCCGGCCGCAAGGGTGAGCTGGCCGAAGTTGCGGCGCATGAGGCCCATCTCACCGAGGATCTTGGCGATCACCGGGAGCGACGAGATCGACAGGGCGGCGGCGACGAAGAGGGCGAAGATGTACCGCTCGGTGTCACTGCCGACGAAGGTCATCGGGAGGAACCAACCGACGGCGAAGCCGGCGACCGCCGGAACCAGCAACGACCCGGCCGACACGATCACGGCGGCGCGGCCGAGCCGGCCGATCAGCCCGAGGTCAGTCTCGAAGCCGGTGCTGACGAGCAGGAACAACACGCCGAGCCAGCCGACGGTGAAGAGCATGCCGGTCTGGACGTCGTCGGCGGGGAACAGCCAGTCGGTGATGTCGGGGGCGAGTTTGCCGAGTACCGACGGGCCGAGGATGAGACCGGCGGCAAGTTCGCCGATCACAGCCGGCTGGCCGATGCGCTGCATCACCGCACCGAGCAGCCGGGCGGCCACCAGGATCACGAGCAGACCGACCCAGAAGACGAGGAGCTGGTGTTCGGTCGGGGGGTTGAGGCTCATGACAAACTCCGGACTCGACGGGGGTTCACGATGACACACCTACCGTGCGATGTGCCGACATGCCGACATGCCGACGTGTGATCGGGCTCGATGGGGAGGCGGCTGCCACATTGGGGTGAGCCCGGACGCGGGACGGCCGCCCCGTTGGTGAGCGAGGCGGCCGTCTGAGGGGTGCGCCCGCTTGGTGTCGGGCGACGTTGTTGGTGGTGACTCGGGGAGGCGAGAGCGTGGGGATCAGAAGTCCTCGTCGAAGGCGACATCGCCCTCGACACCGACCTGGTAGGCCGAGACGGTGCGCTCGAAGAAGTTCGAGAGCTCCTGGACATCCTGCAGTTCCATGAAGGCGAACGGGTTCGAGGCGTTGAAGCGCTTGGGCAGGCCGAGCTGGCTCAGACGCTGATCGGCGACGAACTCGAGGTAGGTGCGGGTGTCCGCCGTGGACATGCCCGGCACACCTTCGCCGAGGAGATCCTCGGCGAACTGGAACTCGGCGTCGACGGCCTCTTCGAGCATCGCCGTGATGCGCTCGCCGAGGTCGTTGTCGAACAGCTGGGGCTCCTCGGCCCGAACCGTGTTGATGACCTCGAGGGCGAAGTTCATGTGCATCGACTCGTCGCGGAACACCCAGTTGGTGCCGGCGGCGAGGCCGTTGAGCAGGCCCTTGCTGCGCAGGAAGTACACGTAGGCGAACGCTGCGAAGAAGAACAGGCCCTCGATGCAGGTGGCGAAGCAGATGAGGTTCATGAGGAACCGCTTGCGGTCCTCCTCGGTCTGCAGGGCTCCGTCCGGCACGTCGCCCATCCACTTGAAGCAGAAGTCGGCCTTGGCCTTGATCGAGGGGATGTTCTCGATGGCGGCGAACGCCTCGGCTCGCTCGTCGTGGTCCGGGATGTAGTTGTCGAGCAGGTTCAAATAGAACTGGACGTGCAGCGCCTCTTCGTAGAGCTGACGGCTCAGGTACATCCGGGCTTCGGGGGCGTTGATGTGCTGGTAGAGGTTGAGCACCAGATTGTTGGCCACGATCGAGTCACCGGTGGCGAAGAACGCCACGAGGCGGCTGATCAGGTGCTTCTCGGCTGGCATCAGCTTGCGATCGAGGTCGGTGAGATCGTCGGAGAAGTCGATCTCCTCGACGGTCCACGTGTTCTTGATCGCGTCCTTGTACATCTCGAAGAACAGCGGGTACCGCATCGGCCGCAAGGTGAGGTCGAAGCCGGGATCGAGAATGTTGGTGTGGGCGCCTCGGTTGGCGGAGTGGCCGAGGTTGTCGGGCTGGGCGGGCTCCGCCGCGAGTGCGTAGTTGTGATCTTCTGCCAGTGCCATCAGTCGCACGCCTCACATGCTTCGGGGTTCTCCAGCGAGCAGGCGATGGCCTCTTCGTCGGTGAACATCTTCTTTTCGGGAGCGGGCTGCCCACCGCCGGTGGGACCACCCGAGCCACCGGTGGTGGTCTTGTTGATCTTGGTCGCCGGTCGCGAGCGCAGGTAGTAGGTGGTCTTGAGACCGGCCTTCCAGGCGTACATGTACATCGACGAGAGCTTGCCGATGGTGGGCGACTCCATGAAGAGGTTGAGCGACTGGCTCTGATCGATGAAGGCGCCGCGGTCGGCGGCCATCTCGATCAGGCTCTTCATCGGGATCTCCCACGCCGTGCGGTAGATCGCCTTGAGATCATCGGGGATCCGGTCGATGTCCTGGATCGAACCCTCGGACTTCTTGACCTCGGCGATCATCTCGGCGTCCCACAGGCCTCGGCTCTGGAGTTCCTTGACCAGGTGACGGTTGATCTGCATGAACTCACCCGAGAGGGTCTCACGCTTGAAGAGGTTCGAGACCTGGGGCTCGATGCACTCGTAGCAGCCGGCGATCGAGGCGATCGTCGCCGTCGGGGCGATGGCGATCATGAGCGAGTTGCGCAGACCGTGGGCCTTGATGCGCGCACGCAGCGGTTCCCAACGCTCGGTGTCGGAGGGCTCGACGCCCCACAGATCGAACTGCAGGTCGCCGTTGGCGGCACGGGTCTCGGGGAAGGCAGCGTGGGCACCGTTGGCCTCGGCCAGTTCGGTGGAGGCCAACAGGGCGTTGAAGTAGATCTCCTCGGAGATCCGACGGCTGACGTCGCGGGCGACGGGGCTGTCGAACGAGACGCCGAGCTTGAAGAAGACGTCCTGAAGGCCCATCAGACCCAGGCCGACCGGGCGCCAGCGGGCGTTGGACACGCCGGCCTCGTCGGTCGGGTAGTAGTTGATGTCGATGACCCGATCGAGGAAGGGCACGACCTGGCGAACGACCTCGCCGAGGCGCTCGTAGTCCACGCCGGCGACACCGTCGGTTTCGACGACGAACTCGCCGAGGTTGACCGAACCGAGGTTGCACACCGCCGTCTCGGACTGCGAGGTGACCTCAAGGATTTCGGTGCACAGGTTCGACAGGTGCACGACCCGGTCGCGGGCGTTGCCCTCGGCGGCGGCACCGGGACCGGTCTGGTTGCACTTTTCGTTGCTGGGATCCTTGAAGGTCATCCAGCCGTTGCCCGTCTCGGCCAGCGACTTCATCATGCGCTGGTAGAGCTGACGGGCCGGAACCTGCTTCTCGAAGCGGCCATCGGCCTCGGCCTGCTCGTAGATGGCGCGGAACTCCTCGCCGAAGGTGTCGATGAGCTCGGGGACCCGCTTGGGATCGAAGAGACTCCACTGCCAATCCTTTTCGACCCGCTCCATGAAGAGGTCGGGGATCCAGTTGGCGAGGTTGATGTTGTGGGTGCGGCGGGCATGGTCGCCGGTGTTGTCGCGCAGCTCGAGGAACTGGTCGATGTCGGCGTGCCAGCTTTCGAGGTAGACGCAGGCGGCGCCCTTGCGGCGGCCGCCCTGGTTAACGGCGGCGACCGAGGCGTCGAGGGTCTTGAGCCACGGGATGATGCCGTTGCTGAGGCCGTTGGTGCCGACGATCAGGCTGTTCTTAGAGCGGATGCGGTGCCAGGCGACACCGATACCGCCGGCGAACTTCGAGAGGCGGGCGATGTCGGTGTAGCGCTTGTAGATGCCCTCGAGGGAGTCCTCGGGCGAGTCGAGCAGGTAGCAGCTCGACATCTGCGGGTGGGTCGTGCCCGAGTTGAACAGGGTGGGCGACGACGGGAGGTAGGCCAGCGACGACATGAGGTCGTAGAACTTGATGGCCTCGTCGGCATCGGTGGACAGGCCGCAGGCGACCCGCAGGAAGAAGTACTGCGGGGTCTCGATGACCTTGCGGGTCTCGGGGTGGCGGAGGAGGTAGCGGTCATAGACCGTGCGCAGGCCGAAGAACTCGAAGTTCTTGTCGCGCTGGGAGTTGATGGCGGCGTTGAGTTCGGGGGCGTGGGTGGTGACGAACTCGAGGACGTCGTCGCCGATCAGGCCGAGGGTGTGGCCGAGGGTGACCGACTCCGAGAACCAGGGGACATTCTGGTTGCGGACTTCTTTGTCGACATAGGTCGCCAGCATGCGGGCGGCGAG
>JAKMFW010000078.1 GCA_022425325.1 Acidimicrobiales bacterium
CACCGCCGATCTACGATGCCGCCATGGACACCCTCGACGAGTCGATCGATGCCGCTCGGAGCCTGATCGACGAGGCTCAGGCGATCACCGTGTTGACCGGAGCCGGTATCTCCACCGACTCCGGCATCCCCGATTTTCGGGGCCCGAACGGACTGTGGACCAGAGACCCTGCTGCCGAGCGCGCGTCGAATATCAACTTCTACGTCGGCGACCCGGCGGTGCGGCGCGCCAACTGGGCCCAACGAGCCGAGGGATCCTTGTGGGCGAACGTTGATCCCAACGCTGGTCATCAGGCGCTCGTCGAACTCGAGCGGCGAAAGAAACTCCACACCCTCATCACCCAAAATGTCGACGAACTGCACCAGCGCGCGGGTTCCTCTCCCGGTCGGGTCGTCGAGATCCACGGCACCACCCGCAAGGTCGCTTGTCTCGAATGTGACTATCGCGACGACATGGAGGTCGTGCTTGACCGGGTCCGGGCCGGTGAGGCCGACCCGCCGTGCCCGACCTGCGGCGGGATTCTCAAATCCGCCACGATCAGTTTCGGTCAGAGCCTGATTGCCGAGGATCTTCAGCGGGCCGAACGAGCCGCAGTGGAGTGCGATCTCTTCCTCGCCGTCGGGACCTCGCTCGCGGTGTTCCCGATCAACGAGACGATCAAGGTTGCGCACCAGACCGGCTCCAAAGTGATCATCCTCAACGGTGAAGCGACGGTGTTCGACCCGATCGCCGATGTCGTGCTCCACGCCGGGATCTCCGAGACGCTGCCCCGGATCGTTCGCGCCGTAGCCTGAGGTATGGCCAGCTTCCGGGAGCTCCTTCGGGCCGCCAAGGCCGAGATCGACGAGGTCGACATCGTCGGTGGCGCGCAGTTGCTCGACGGAGGTCACCTCCTGCTCGACGTACGAGAGCCTGATGAGTACGACCAGGGTGCGATTCCTGGATCGCTCCACATCCCCCGCGGCACGCTCGAGACCGTGATCGAACAGCGGGTGCCCGATCGCGACCAGCCGATGGTCGTGATGTGCGCTGGTGGCGCCCGGTCGGCCTTTGCCGTTCAGACTCTGAAGCAGCTCGGCTACACCGACATCGTGTCGATGGATGGTGGCTTCAACGGCTGGAAGGACGCCGGAAAGCCCTGGACTCGCCCGCGCTCGCTCGGGCCGGCGGAACGCAACCGCTATCAGCGTCACCTGCTCTTGCCCGAGGTGGGGGAGGAAGGGCAACTCGCCCTGCTCGACGCCAAGGTGCTCCTGCTTGGCGCCGGCGGCCTGGGCTCACCCGCTGCGCTGTACCTCGCCGCCGCCGGGGTCGGCACGCTCGGCATCATCGACATGGACGAAGTCGACGAATCGAACCTGCAGCGTCAGATCATCCACCGTCTCGACCAAGTCGGCGAGCGCAAGGTCGAATCAGCCCGGGCATCGATTGCGGCGCTGAACCCCTACATCACCGTCAACACCTACGACATGCGCCTGAGCGCCGACAATGTGCTCGACCTAATCGACGGCTACGACGTCATCATCGACGGCGCCGACAACTTCCCGTCGCGCTACCTCCTCAACGACGCCTCGGTGAAACTCGGCATTCCGGTGGTACACGGATCGATCTTCCGTTTCGAGGGACAGGTCACCGTCTTCGATCCCCGGCAGGGCCCGACCTATCGCGACATGCTGCCCGAACCGCCGCCGCCGGAGTTCGCTCCGTCATGCGCCGAGGCCGGCGTGATCGGGGTGCTCCCCGGCATTATCGGCAGCCTTCAGGCGCTCGAGGCGCTCAAACTGGTGCTCGGCATCGGTGAGCCACTCCGGGGCCGACTCCTCGTGTTCGACGCGCTCGACCTGTCGTTCCGAGAGTTCACCCTCAAGGCGAACCCCGACAACCAGGTCACCTGGGAGAACCGCGACCGTATCGATGTGGTCGATCTGGAGGGCCTGTGCATGCCGGCCCTCCGCGGCGCCTGACAACGAGAACCGCCACCGCAATGGCCTCGGCCGATACGCTCTGGCGGCCCTGATTTCGGGCCGTCCGTCGACCTGGAGCCCTGCCATCAGCCCATTCCTCGAGCGCATGCGTGAACGCAGCCCGTTGCCCGATGGCACGCCCGCCATCGCGCTCGGCCTCGCGATCAACGGCATCAGCACGTACGGGTTCCTGGTTCTCGCCCGGCGTGCCGTGGGCGATGAGGCCTACGGCGGCCTCGCCATCGTCTGGTCGCTCGTCTACATCCTCGGGCCTGGCCTCTTCCAGCCGCTTGAGCAGGAGGTCGCCCGAGCGACCGCCGCTCGCGGCTCGCTGGGCCAGGGCAGCGCTCCGGTGCTGCGTCAAGCCGCCAACATCGGCGCCGTCTTCCTCGCCCTCGTCTTCACCGGTGTGCTCGTCGCATGGCCCTTGGGGCTGTCGGGCATGCTTGACGACCGCCCCGACCTGCTCGCCGCCCTGCTGCTCGGTCTCGCCGCATTCGCGTTCGCCGAACTCGGCCGCGGCATCTTGTCGGGTCGTCACCTGTTCACCGAGTACGGCCGATACTTCGCGGCCGAAGGCATCAGCCGCATGCTCATCGCCGGTGCGCTCGTGATCGTCGGCATCGAGGTGGTCGGCGCCTACGCGATCACCTTGGCTGTGGCCTTCCTTCTCGGCACGTTCGCAGCGGGCTTCACGGTTCGACCGTTCGTCAACCCGGGACCCCCGTCGCATCTCAATGAGCTCTCTCCGGCTCTCGGCCTGCTGCTCGCCACCTCGATCTCGGAGGCCTTTCTTCTCAATGTCGGGCCTGTTGCGCTCGCCATCATCGGTGACGAACTCGGTGAGGAGGCGCCCGGGGTCTTCCTCAACGGTTTGATCATCTCTCGAATCCCACTGTTCTTCTTCCAGGCGGTGAAGGCGTCGCTCCTCCCGGCACTCGCTGCCCGTGCCGCTGATGACGACCTCGACGGGTTCCGCGAGGTCCAACTCCGCTTGGTGGGCGCAGTCGCCGTCGTCGCCGCAGGGTCCACGGCGGCGATCGCCCTGGTCGGGCCGTGGGTGGTCGAGACAGCGTTCTCTGACTCGCTCGGCAGCCGCGACATGGGCTTGTTGGCGGCATCGGGCGGGGGCCTCATGTTGATGCTGTCGCTCTCGCTCGGTTTGGTCGCCCTCAACCACACCCGGCTGGCCATCGTCGGCTTCCTCGTCGCCGTTGCCGTCTTTCCCATCGCCTTGCAGTTCCCGAACGAGCCGTTCCTGCAAGTCGAGGTCGGTCTGCTCGCCGCCACGTCGGCTGGTGCCATTGCGCAGGGTGTCCTGCTGCGCATCGAGTTCGCCCGTCACCGGGCGGCAGGTCGAATGTCGTCTCTGGCCTAAGCCGCCGAGACGGTATTCGTGCGTTGCCGGCTCAGGGCCAGCCCGGCCCCAGCGAGCGCGAGAAAGCCGAGCCACACCACCCGGTCGACGGCTCCCAGGAGCACGCCGGTTTCGAGATCCAGGCCGATCAGCGGGCTGAGCGCAGCGATCAGAGCCTCACGGACACCGAGGCCGCCGGGGAAGAACCCGATGGCCACCGTGATCGCGCCGGCAACCGACAGCGCCAGTGCCTGGGGGAGGGTCAGATCGACGCCGATCACCGCCGCAGCGAGGGTAAATCGGAGCCCGCTCACCGCAAGCCAGCCCGTCTCGACGAGGAGGATGGCGAGCGCGAGGGCCGGCCGTCCGTTGCTGGGGCCGGTGGAGTGGAAGACGGCACCGGCCCCGACGAACGCAACCAGTCCGCCGATGAGCACGATCAGACCGACTGCGGCCGCGCCTTCGATGGCGAGCGCCGAGCCTCCGACCACCCCGGTGATGCCGAGCCAGGCGATGCCGGGTACGGCACTCGCTGCGACCGCACCGCCATAGCCGGCACCGCCGTCGGCGAGAGCCTTCACCGTCACGAGGAGAGAGCCAGGAAGCGGCAACAGGTTGGCGGCGGAGGACACCACCGCGGTCTCCATGGCAAGGCGCGGGCCGGGCCGCTGGCCCGCAATCCTCGCCGCGACGACGAACTCAGCTGCCTTCAGGAACAGGCTGGCTGGCGCAGCAACCAGGGCAAGGGCTGCGAGTGGCTGCCATGAGAGGTCATCGATAGTGAGCTCAGCCCGATTCCAGGCCCAGACCATCGCAACCGTGAGGGCGCCCGCGGCGATGACGAGAAGCGGGAGTCGGTAGTGGTCGGGTAGGGGCTGAGCCCGAAGCTCAAGCAGCGCTCGCACCCTTTGGCGCATCGTGACGACGTTAGCGGGACGGTCGTGCGGCGGAGCTGACCCCTGCCGAGGCTCAGCCGACGCGCATCTTCGCTGGGAGCTCAGTGCCCTCGGCGAACGCTTCCGGGATGCCGGCGAGCCGGTAGATGAAGGTTGCTGTCTGGCCTCGTGTGACCGCATCGGTGGGGGAGAAGGTCGTGGGACTTGTGCCATTGGTGATGTTGAACTCGACCATCCAGGCGACGGCGTCGGTGTAGAACTGGTCGGACGGAACATCCTCGAACTGCTCGGACGGCTCGACCGCCGGTTCGCCGGCAAGTCGGTAGAGGAAGGTCGCCAATTGGCCTCGGGTGACCGGTGCAGACGGGGAGAACGTGGTCGGGGAGGTGCCCGTCGTGATGCCGTTCTCTCTCATCCAGGAGATGGGGGCCTCGTACCACGTACCCTCAGGTACGTCTTCAAAGCCATTCGGCTCGACCGGCTCGGGTTCGCCAGCAAAGCGGTGAACGAACGCGGCGAACTGGGATCGGGTGACCTGGAGGCTCGGGCCGAATTCCTTTGGTCCGACGCCTTGGGTGATGCTTTCATCGGCCATCCACAGCACCGGGTCGTAGAAATAGTTGTCAGGCGCGATATCGATGAATCTGGCGACGCGGAAGTTGCTCGAGCTAGGGCAGTTGGACGTGAGGCCGCCTCCGGCGTAGTCGTCCTCGCAGCCGCGCTGGATGGCAGCCTGGAAGCGGAGTCCGAACGGTGGACCATTGGGGTTCGTGCCGCCGTCGCCAAAGAATCCTCTGACCTCAAGCGTCCGATTGGTTCCGGCGATGGTGACGAGTGCGTTGGTGATCCGCCCCGACGGCGGCAGATCATCGACCGTGATCTCCTCGACGGTGCCAACGTCGAGGTCGGCCGAGCTGTACTCAGCGAGCCAGCGCGAGAGTTCCTCAACGGTGAACTCGAACTGCCGGAAGGCGAATGGATTCTGGGGGTCGCCGTTTTCGTCGGGGGCGGCATCGAAGGGATCAGGCTTCGGAACGTGCCACGGTTCAGCCGCCCCAAACGACGACGAGTTCTCGGTTGATTCGGTGTGGCCGCCATTGCTCGACGAATAGAAGGTCTGGATGATCTGTTCGTCGGCGGTGACAACGAGGTTTGAGGAGCTATCGGCGGCGGCAATACGGCCCTCGGACTTCGCATCGAACCCGGCGTAAACCTGATCTTGCACGCTGTTGTACACATCGAAGTCAGAGGTCTCGCGATCGATCGCTCGGTGCACGGCGTAGCTGCGACCGGCGATCGCCTGAGCCCGTAGCGCCTCCGGATGCCAGCTCGAGGGCATCTCGGCCAGGCCATGGAGGTAGTCGTCGATGGGGAGGACGAGGACGACGAACGCGCCGTCGGTATCACCGACATCGCGACTCGCGAAGTGCAGCGCACCGACGTCGTGAGTGCCGTATTCGAAGACCGGCTTACCATCGGAGGAGCCGATGATCTCGCCGATGCCGACGACACTGCCTTCGGACCAGGTGACGACGGGTGTGTCATCGACGCAGCCGTAGCAGCTGTCGCTTCCACCATCGAGCTCCTGTACCCATTTCCAGGTGTCAAGGCTTCCGTCGGCGCTGTCGCCAACTTGCATGCCCTGCCGCAGGTACACCGTGCTCGATGCCGTGGTCTCGGTCGGTGGATTCTTCTGGTCGATGTCGACGGTGAGGGTGCCCGGTGCGCCACGGGTCTCGTCGATGGTGATCCGGATGTCGTCGGGGCGGCCTTGGCCGAGATTGACTCGGATCCCTTCGCCAACGAACTCAGCGATCGTGTCGCTGCGGTCTTCGACGGCGGTGCCTTCGTAGTAGAACCCGAGGATGTCCTCGGCAACGATGCCGGACTCGGCGCGGCCAAGGGCGCCGTATTGGCTCATGCCAACGCCGTGGCCCCAGCCACCGCCCTCGAACAAGATCGTGGCCTCACCATCCTGTGCCGCCACCTGAGCAGGGGAGGCCACGGCGATGGTCGAAAGAAGGCTCAAAACCAGAAGTCGATGGAGTCGTTTCCGAGACATTTCAGCGTTTCCACCGGTGGTCCGCACTGCGCCTTCGTAATCTAGTCGACACATTTACGCATGAGGTGGCGGCGGGTCGTCCGGCCGGGTGCAGCGTCGACGGCGGTGAACTTCGCGCCCGACGGCCTCATCGGCTCAGGCGGCGCGGCCTCGTTGTCGCACCGTCTCGCAGTGCGTCGGAGAGGCCCGTGCGTGGCGTCACTCGCCACCACGGCGCCTGCCGGGGCAGCTACCGTTTTGCGCGTGACGGTCCGACCCCGTGTTCTGGTGTGCGGCTGGTCGGGAGCCGGCAATGTTGGTGACGAACTCCTCACTGAGGTTCTGTCAACCCGCTTGCGCTCAGCCGGTCTTGATCCCGTCATTCGCTCGGTGTCGCCCAACGCCACGGCCGCGGCTCACGGCGGGGTTGCCATCGCACAGCGAGGGTTTGCGTCGGTGCGAGCAGCATTCACCGTCGACGCGGTCGTGCTGGGCCCAGGCGGTATCGTCCAGGATCACTCCAGCGTGTGGTCGTTGCCAGCTCACCTTGCGCCGGTGGTGATCGCTCGGCTCCGTCGCCGGCCCGTCGCCGGACTCGGCCTCGGAGCGGATCCTCTTCGCCGCTCCCTATCGAGGTGGTTGGTGCGTCGCGCCTTGGTCGGTGCACCGGTCGTCGTTCGAGATGAGCTTTCCGCGGCCGTCATGCGAGACGTCGGGCTTCACCCGGAGATTGACCTCGACCTCGTATGGGAACTCGACCATCCCGAGTCCGGGGCGGGCGAGGGTCTCACGGTCGCGCTCGGTCCCGTCGCCGGCGCAGGTCTGTGGCGTCCGGGTCGCCGCCGTCTCGTTTCCGACGACACGGTGTCGGTGGTCGCCGCGCTCGAGCGGCTCCAAGACGCTGTGGGTGGTCCAGTTCGTCTTGTCGCTTTTCGCGGTGCTCGAGACGTTCGTTTCGCTCGGTTGATCGCTGCCGCGCTTCCCAACGCTGAGCTTGTCGACGCCGGCGGAGCTGTGAGTGCGGTGCGCGACGCAGCCGTTGTCGTCACCTCGCGGTACCACGCTGCGCTCTTGGCGGTCGCAGCCGGAGTATCGGTGCTTGCTGACGTCCGCCAGGCGAAGCTTGCGTCGTTGGCAGCGACCGACGACCTGGAGTCACACATCATCGGGTTCGAGTCGTGGGATGAGGTCGGCGCTCTGCTGCCCTCACCTCCTGGCCCTGCGCGGCCATCGTCCAGCGGGGCGACCGATACTGCGATCAAAGACCTCGTCAGCGCCTGCTGTCCGAAGGGGGCCTGAGGGTACGGCTACGCTAGGCCCAACCCCGCTGGCCCCCTCATGCGCACTCACCCCGTTCCGATCCCCCTCGCCGAGGACCCTCCCTCAGGCTTTATGCCTCGGCTTCGGGCGCGTGGGTTCCGGTTCCTTTACGCGGTCGACGGCGTGTCCCTCTTCGTGATGATGCATCTGATCATGGTGGCTCGCTTTGGGCTCGAGTGGCCGACGTATCCGTTCTCGCACCACCTCGTCGGGTTTCTGCTTGCGACCGTCATCCATCTCAGCGTCTACTACTTCGGCGGCATGTTCGAGTACGAGCAGCGACTGGGGAGCCCGCCGTGGTTGCCAAAGGCCGCCCTCCTCACCGGTGTTGCCGTCCTGTTCAGCGCCGCCATTGCCC
>JAKMFW010000029.1 GCA_022425325.1 Acidimicrobiales bacterium
CCGATGGAGCTGCGCATGATCGGTCGTCGTTCGCTCAACGGGTCGATGACCGTCGTGGGCGACATCGCCCAGGCCACCGGCGCATGGGCCAACGACGGCTGGGACAATGTGCTCGCCCAACTGCCCCAGAAGCATGATGTCCACCGTCGGGAACTCTCGATCGGTTACCGCATTCCGGGTCCGGCGATGTCGCTCGCCAATCGGGTGCTGCCCTACGCATCGCCGGATTTGCGGCCACCTCAGCCCGTCCGTGACGACGGCGATCCGCCCAGAATCGTGCGATCCGAATCGCTCGACGACGCGCTTGTCGACACCGTGCTTACCGAACTCGAGGCGGTCGACGAAGGCAATGTGGCGGTGATCGTCGCTGACTCGATGGTCGACGAGGTCCGTTCGGTCTTCGAGGCCCGAGAACTCTCCATTGGTGGAGCCAACCGCCATGGGCTCGATCAGCGCATCACGCTCGTTCCGGTGCGTCTCGTGAAGGGGCTCGAGGTCGACTCGGCGGTGGTGGTCGAGCCGGCGCGCATCATCGATGAGGAATCGCAGGGGATTCGCTCGCTGTATGTCGCGCTCACTCGAGCCACCAAGCGGGTGGCTGTCGTGCACAGTCGCGAACTTCCCGCGATGCTGCAGGAATGACCTCACTCGACATCGATCCCGAGCTCCTGCCGGCGTCCGGTGAGGCACCGCGTTGTGCCGAGCACGCCGACGCGATCGATCTTGACCCCGTGGGCTCGGCGCTCCATGTCGACGAGGTGCTGTTGATCGATGTGCCGCAGCCCTGGCCGAAGCCGGTCTGGGCGGCCGACGGGTTCACGCACGTGCCCGAGGCGGTGATGGCCGCCGGTGAGCAGGGCCGCCGGGTTCGAGCATTGGCGGCCGTCCCGCTCGAGGACGGCATTTCGCGCATTGTCGTGCATCAGCGCGTCGAGGGCAGCGGCCCGATGATCCGCAGCGAGTTTCGGATGACGCCCGGCGAGGTTGGGCACGTGGCCGATCTCGTGCTTCGGGAGGGCCTTGCGGCTGGTGACCCGTGGCTGGTCGACGTGCCGATCCCACCTCGTGAGGTCGCGATCTGTACGCAGGGTTCCCACGACATCTGTTGCGGCTCTGACGGGACGCGGCTCGTCGGTCAGCTGGCGTCCGCCCGTCCGGAGTTGACCGTGCGCAAGGTCAGCCATACCGGTGGTCACCGGTACGCCCCCACCGGTCTCACCTTCCCCGACGGACGCATGTGGGGCTTCATCTCGGTCGATGAGATGGGCCGGATTCTCGATCGCGAGGGCTCGCCGGCGACGCTTGCCCATCGGTGTCGAGGCTGGACCGGCACTGATGGGGTCGGTCAGGTGGCCGAGCGAGCGGTGTTCGCCTTGCTCGACGACTGGGCCGTCGACGACATTCCCCGTTCGGTCGAGACCGAAGCGAACGGCGATGGGTGGCTCGCAACGGTCGGCGTCGCTGGCCGTCGGTTCGAGGTCGAGGTCGAGCGAGGTCGAGCGGTGCCCACGATCGCTTGCCGGGCCGACGGTGGACTTCCGGCGAAGCCGGGCACCGAGTATCGAGTGGTCGGCGTTTCCGAGGTTTGATCGTTGCGCCGGTTGTTCAGCCGGCGCTGACGAGGATGCGGGCCGAGGCAAAGCCGCCGACACCGACGGCGTTACCGTCGATCGACACCGTGGCGGTGCCGTCGGGGGACATCGCCGTCACCGTGCCGACCGAGCCAGGTGTGATCGATGCCTGCTCGAGGAAGTCGAGCATGCCCTCGGCGAACTCCAGCTCTTCAGGAATGCGCTGGACGGTGAAGTCGCTGCCGACCTCGATCGAGTCGAGGGCGACGAGTGCGGGGGCTTCATAGCCAGATCCCGGGATCGGGTTGCCGTGCGGGCAGGTGGTCGGATCGTTGAGGCGAGCCATCATCGCCTTTTCGACGGTGGGGGAGATGACGTGTTCCCATTTGCCGGCTTCCTGGTGGGCGTCGGCCCAGGACAAGCCGAGGATGTCGGTGAGGAAGCATTCGGCGAGCCGGTGGCGTCGAACGACCGTCTCGGCGAGATGCATGCCTTTCTCGGTGAGCGTGATCTTGCGTCCCGACTCGATGAGGCCTTCGGCTTCGAGGCGTTTCGCCATTTCGCTCACGGCAGGGCGGGAGACCTCCATGCGTTCGGCGATGCGGGCCTGGATGACGTCGAGGTCGTCCTCGCCGAGTTCGTAGATGGTCTCGCAGTACTCCTCGAATGCAGGGTGCCATTCGGGGGATTCGTACTCGCTCATGGCCGCGATCCTAGCGGGCACGGTTGGGCCTCTGTCCGGTCGGGTATCGACGGGCCTATCGCTGGGCAAAGGGTGTGCTTAACGGACGTCGGAGCTCGTTCGCAGCCGGTCGGCCAGCCAGTCGTCGTCGAGGGTGCCGGGTACACCGATGACGACGATCTGGCTCTGGTCGACGGCGCGATCGAGGCGCGTGAATTGCGACCGGGTGCCGACCCGTTGAAACTCGATCGCTTCGTCGTCGGTTGCGATGATGCCCTTGGCCCGAACGGCGCCAGGCGGAAGTTCGGCCGCCATCTGCCGCACCCGTTCCTCGTCGCATCGACCACCACTCCAGCTCCACGTCTCGAACGGCACCCCGCCGTCGTGGAGGTGCGCTGCTGTTTTGGCCCGGGGTTCGAGATCGATCAAGACACGAGGGTCGATCGATGCCTCGATTGCCTTGACGGTGGGCACGCCCGGTGCGTGGGTCTTAACGACAGCGGCTGCTGCCGCGGCGTCGCCGAGGTCGGCCTTGTTCAGAATCACGAGGTCTGCTGCGGCCAACTGGCCCCGCACCGTCTCACCGACATAGTCGTCGACGGCCTGGACGGCGATCGCTTCGACGTCGGCCAGCACGACGACCAGGTCGAGCCGGTAGGGGCGCCGATGGCAGTACGCCGCAATGCCGGCGGGGTCGGCAACCCCGCTCGCTTCGATGACCACTCGTTCTGGCCGTGGGTCGAGGGCGGCGAGATCGTCGAGCGCAGTGGCGAGGCCATCGACCAGCGAGCAGCAGATGCACCCGTTTGGCAAGGTGATCGTCGCTCCGTCCCCTTGATCGAGGAGCTGTGCATCGATGTCGAGGGAGCCGAAGTCGTTGACCAAGACAGCGATGCGCTCATCTGCGAGTGCGAGCAGGTGGTTGAGCAGTGTGGTCTTGCCGGCGCCGAGATAGCCCCCGACGACGGTGACGGCGATGAGCGGTTCGCTCACGTCAGCCGGTGCCTGCAGGGAAGTGCTGGCCGCCGACGACGGTGCCCCAGACGCCGATGTCTTTGAGGGTCGTGGGGTCGACCTCGTAGGGGTCGTCTTCGAGCACGGCGAAGTCGGCGAGCTTCCCGGCCTGGATCGAGCCGATCTCGTGATCGAGTTTGATCTGGCGGGCGGCGCCGATCGTCGCAGCGCGCATCGCCGAGTCGACCGAGATGCGTTCCTCAGGGCCCAGCACCTGGTTCGTCGCAGTGAGGCGGTTGACGGCACACCAGGCGACATGGAGATGCCCGAGTGGCGTGACCGGGGTGTCGGAGTGGAACGAGAACTCCACGCCGAGGCGTTCGGCGGTTGCGCATGCGTCCATCCGCGCTGCCCGTTCGGGGCCGACGGTAAACGCGGCGTGCTGGTCGCCCCAGTAGAAGATGTGGTTGCTGAAAATGTTGGCGTGCATGCCAAGCGCCGCCATTCGGGCGTACTGCGAGGGCGTGGTGAGCTGACAGTGCTGGACGGTGTGGCGGTGATCCCATCGCGGGTGGCGCTCAAGCGCCTGTTCGACCGCCGAGATGAAGACCTCAGCCGCCTGATCGCCGTTGCAGTGGCAGTGGACGGTGAGGCCGGCCCGGTGGAAGATCTCGACAATGTCGGGGACTTGGTCGGGCGGCATCAGCCACAGGCCGTTCTCGGCGTTCCCGGCAGGCGGGTTGAAGTAGTAGGGCCAGGTGAGTCGGGCGGTGAAGCCCTGGATCGAGCCGTCGATGATCAGCTTGATGATGCCGAAGCGGAGCTTGTCGTTGGGCGGGTTGTCGCGGAGTTGCACGACTCGTCGAGCGATGTCCTCGGGGGGAAGCGCAGTGGCAAAGACGGACCCGGCGACCATCACGCGGGTGGGGTAGTCGGGGTGTGATGTGACGGCACTCCAGTTGGCGACGCCCTGTTCGTCGACACTGCTCGTGCCGAGATCGGTCACCAGGGTGTGGCCGGCGTTGCGGGCCTCGTAGGCGTAGTTCCATTTGGCGAGTTCGCTTGCGTAGCCCTCTCGCAGCATCCGCTGGGCGCTGGCGAGCGACATTGCCGCTGGCTCCTGGAGTTCGCCGTTGGGTTGGCCGTACTCGTCGAGTTGGATGCCTGGGGTCGGGTTGTCGGCGGTGATGTTGTCGTGGCGGATCACGGCTGAGTTGACCGTTGCGAGATGGCCCGACGCGTGAAGAACGAAGATCTGCCGGCGCTCGGACACCGTATCGAGGTGTCTTCCGACCAGACGTTCGCCGGTGAGGTAGATCGGGTCGAGCCCCCAGCAGATCATGATCTGATCGGGATCGGTCATTGCGGCGTCGGCTTCTCGCAGCCGGGCGACCACCTCGTCGATGCTCTTGCAGCCGGGCCAGACGCGGCCGGTTGGATCGCGCCGGTCGAAGAAGCCGACGTAGACGTTCTCCCACGTGCCACCGGACATCACATGGCTGTGGGCCTCAACGAATCCAGGCGTGAGCACATGGTCTCTGAAGGTGTCGTCGACGCGATGGTCACCCCAGCGCGTGAGTTCATCGAGCGAACCGACACCGAGGATGCGGTCGCCGCGGACAGCGACGGCTTCGGCACTCGGTAACGCAGGATTCATGGTGATCAACCGACGAACGGGGTAAACAGTGATGTCAGACAACGGAATCTCCCTAGGCAAGGGCGGCGAGAGCAACTATTATCATGGGACCGGTTAAGTGTCCTAACGTTCTCGTTAGAGAACCTGACTGGCGGCGAACCGGGGGGCTCGCCGATCACTACACCTGAAGGGGGTGTTTCTGTGAGGAAACAACTATTTGCATTGCTGGCGCTCCTGCTCAGCTTTGCGCTGGTCGCTGCTGCCTGCGGCAGCGACGACAATGACGCCAGCGACGACAGCTCGTCGTCGGCATCCGAATCTTCGTCGACCGACGAGCCAGCCGAAGACGACGACGAGCCAACGGCGGACATGTCGGAGTCCAACGAGGAGACCGAAGCGAACAGTGACGACGCCGACTCTGGTTCAGTTGACACCGGCCCGGTCGCCGGCGGCACCTTGCTCATCCAGAGCACCCAGGTGCCCCGCCATCTGAACGGCACGGTCCAGTCTGGCTACGCCACTGCTGTGCCTGGCACGCAGCTCAACGCGTCGCCGCTGCTGATCGACGAAAATTTTGAGCCGCAGCCGTACTTGGCCGAAAGCTGGGAAATCTCCGATGATGGCCTGTCGGTCACGCTCAACCTCGTAGAGGGCGCAGTGTTCCACGACGGTGAACCCATCACCTCCGAAGACGTCGCCTTCTCGATCACGACGTCGCGCGATAACCACCCGTTCCGCACGATGTTCGCTCCAGTCACGAGCGTCGACACCCCAGACGACCTCACTGCGGTCATCAACCTGAGCGAGCCACACCCGGCGATCCTGCTTGCAATGTCGCCGGGCCTGCTCCCGATCATTCCCGAACACGTCTACAACGACGGACAGGAAATCCGCGAACATCCCTGCAACGCAGGCGAGTGCTTCGTCGGTTCGGGTCCGTTCACCCTCGCTGAGTACGAGGCCGGTTCGATCATCCGTCTCGAGGCGTTCGAGGACTTCTTCATCCCGGAGCGTCCGTACCTTGACGAGATCATCATTGAGATCGTTCCCGACCCGGCCACGATCACCCTCGGTCTCGAGAACGGCACCACTGACCTGGCGTTGCCCGCTGGCGAAGCCAACATCGTGCGCCTTCAGGGCAACGACGACGTGATCGTGACCGCCGAGGGCCATGCAGCCGTCGGTCAGGTCAACTGGCTGGAGTTCAACCTCGCCGACCCGGTGCTCAGCAACGTCGAGGTTCGGCGGGCGATCGCCGATGGTATCGACCGTGAGTTCTTGACCGACGTGCTCCAGCAGGGCACGACCATCGCCACCACGACTGGTATCCACCAAGGCAGCCCGTTCCACAACCCTGACACCGAACATTACGGCGCAGGGGTCGAGGCGGCGCAGCAGCGACTGGCCGACGCCGGCGTCGATGCGAGCAGCATCTCGTTCGCGGTTGACTACATCCCGCCGGTCCAGTTGGCCCAGGCCGAGTACGTCGTCCAAGTCCTTCAAGACATCGGCTTCGAGGCCGAGCTCAACATCTCGCCAGACTTCCCGACATGGGCCACTCGGGTGGCAACTGGTGAGCACCAGATGACGCTCAACAACGTCTGGAACTGGGGCGACCCGGTGATCGGTGTGCACCGTTCGTACCTGAGCACCAACAACGTGGGTGCGATCTGGACGAACAACACCGGCTACAACAACCCTCAGGTGGATGCCCTGCTGGCCCAGGCCGGTTCGACGTTCGACGTCGATGAGCGCATTGACCTCTACCACCAGATGCAGACGATCGTGAACGAGGATGTTCCGATGGTGTACCTCAGCAATGGTGTCTTCTGGCAGGCCTTCCAGCCCCGTGTTCAGAACCCGCCAATCGGTGTGTGGGGCCAGCTCGGCCCGATGCACGAAGTGTGGTTGGCCGAGTAGTCGGTTCGACTTCCTTTGGAGTTGACATGAAGCAGATCGCGGCCAGGATTGCCTGGAGTGTCGGGTTGATCCTGGCCGTGATCGTCATGTGCTTCAGCCTTGTCCATCTTGCGCCGGGCGATGCCGCTCTCGTCATTGCCGGTGACAGTGGGGCGGGCGACCCTGAGCTCATCGAGGAGATCCGGGAAGACCTCGGCCTCGACGATTCGTACCTGATCCAGCTGAGCCGCTATGTCGGCGATGTTGCCTCGGGCGACCTGGGCACCTCCTACCGCTTCAATGAGTCGGTCACCTCGCTCATCGGTGACCGCATCTGGCCGACGATCCTGCTCGTCACGACCGCCCTTTTGTTTGCGATCGTGATCGGTGTGCTCGTCGGCGTCTTCACCGCCCGCCGACCGGAGAGCCCGGTGAGCCACGGCGTTACGGTTTTCTCGCTCGTCGGCTATTCGATGCCGGTCTTTTGGACCGGCTATTTGCTGATCATCACGTTCGCGTCGAATGTTCGATGGTTCCCGGTCGCCGGTATGCGCGATGTCCGACTTGAGGGCAACCGGCTCGAGGAATGGCTCGATATCGCCCACCACCTGGTACTCCCGGCACTGACGTTGGGACTCATCTATCTCGCCCAGTATTCGCGGTTGTCGCGGGCCTCGATGCTTGAGGTCCTCCAGTCGGACTATGTCCGCACCGCTCGGGCAAAGGGTCTGGCTGAGCGCAAGGTCGTGTACAAGCACGCTCTGCGCAACGCCGTGATCCCGGTCATCACCATCGCCGGGCTGCAGTTCGGTGCCCTTTTGTCGGGCGCGCTTTTGGTCGAGACGGTCTTCAACTGGCCGGGGCTTGGCCGTCTCGCCGCCGACTCGGTGTTCCAGCGCGACGCCCCGGTGCTGCTCGGCGTGCTGATCTGCTCGGCGGCGCTCGTCGTCGTGATCAACATCCTCACCGATGTGGTCTACCGAATGATCGACCCGCGGATTCGGGTCGGAGGGAGCACCTGATGGCTGTTGCCCGGTCGGAACTCGGTTCGCCGGGCCGTCAGGCCCTCCGGATGTTCCTCCGCAACCGCGCCGCTGTCTTCGGCTTGGTGCTGTTGTCCGGCATCGTGTTGATGACCCTGTTCGGCTCGTTCTTCTATGACCAGGACCCGACCCGAATCATGGCTCGGCCCCTCCAGGGCCCCGGCGAGGACGGGGCTCCTGCGTTCGGCACCGACTATCTCGGCCGTGACGTGCTCGCCGGCGTTGTCAATGGTGGATCCACCAGTCTCACCGTTGCGCTCGTCGCCGTGTTTCTCGTCGTCGTGATCGGGGTGACGATCGGTGCGCTCGCTGGCTATTACGGCGGTTGGATCGACACCTTGCTGATGCGTTTTACTGAGGTGTTTCAGGTGCTGCCGGCACTGCTGTTCGCCATGGTGATCGTTGCGCTTTTCGAACCGAGCACGCGCACCGTTGCGATTGCGATTGGTCTGGCATCGTGGCCCGGCACGGCTCGACTCACCCGTGCGGAGTTCCTGCGGCTCAAGAACCTCGAGTTCGTGAAGGCCGCCCGGGCGATCGGAGCGAGCGACTTTAGGATCATCTGGCGGGTGATCTTTCCCAACGCGCTGCCGCCCTTGATCGTGTCGATCACGCTCATCATGGGTGCCGCAATCTTGTTCGAGTCAGGGCTCGCGTTCCTTGGCCTCAGCGATCCGAACGCTCAGAGCTGGGGGCAGATGATCGGTCTGAACCGGCAGACGTTCCTCAACGGTTGGTGGACGGTCACCTTTCCGGGACTTGCGATCTTCTCCACCGTGCTGTCGTTCTCCTTGATCGGTGACGGTCTCCAGGACGCCTTCAATCCGAAGCTGCGAGGTCGTTGATGGAACCACTCCTCAGTGTCCGTGATCTCACCGTCACCTTCGGGTCCTTCACGGCGGTCGACCGGGTTTCGTTCGACCTTCACGAGGGCCAGACCCTGGCGGTCGTGGGCGAGTCTGGTTCGGGCAAGTCGGTCACTGCGCTGTCGATCATGCGGCTCGTCGAACTCGGTACCCGAGGCAAGATCGAGAACGGCGAGATCCTTTTCCGACAGCCTGACGGCGAGGTCATTGATCTCGTGCAGCAGCGCGAGGACGACATGCGCGAGATCCGCGGCAATGCGATCTCAATGATCTTCCAGGAGCCGCTCACGAGCCTCAACCCGGTGTACTCGGTCGGTGACCAGGTCGCTGAGGCGGTCATGCTCCATCAGGGGCTCGCCAAGGCGGAAGCCGCTGAGCGGGTGCTCGAGATGTTCCGGCTTGTCCGGATTCCTGAGCCCGAGAAGCGCATGGTGCAGTACCCCCATGAGATGTCGGGCGGTATGCGGCAGCGCGTCATGATCGCGATGGCGTTGTCGTGTGATCCGAAGGTACTGATCGCGGATGAACCCACCACGGCGCTTGATGTGACCATCCAGGCCCAGATCCTCGGCCTGATGCGCGACCTGCGAGAGCAGACCGGCGCGGCGGTGCTGATCATCACCCACGACATGGGTGTCGTCGCCGAGGTCGCTGACGATGTCGTGGTGATGAATCGCGCCAAGGTCGTCGAACATGGTCCGGCTGTCGACATCTTCGAGAACCCGTCCGAGCCCTATACCCAGGCGCTGCTTGCGTCGGTACCGCGGCTCGGGTCGATGCAGGGGCGCTCCGAGCCCGCCCCGTTCGAACTCGTGGAGTACGACTCGTGAGCGCTGGCACGCCCCTGGTCGAGGTCCGTGATCTCTGTAAGCACTTTCCGGTCGGTGCTGGCGCCACCGTGCACGCGGTGGAAAACGTCTCGCTGCAGGTTGGGCGGGGAGAGACCCTTGCCGTTGTTGGGGAGTCGGGCTGCGGCAAGTCGACGCTTGCTCACACGATGATTCGGCTGCACGAACCGACCAGCGGTCAGGTCGTGCTCGACGGCGTCGACATCTCTGGCCTCGGCAACCGGGCCCTGCGCGAGCACCGGGCCAAGATGCAGATCATTTTCCAGGATCCGTTTGCGAGTCTCGACCCGCGTCGACCGGTCGGCCGTGCCGTTGCGGAACCGCTCCTCATCCATAAGATTGCGAAGGGCCCTGACGCTGACGAGCAGGTGGCCGACCTCTTTACTCGGGTTGGGCTTGAGCCCGACATGATGCGCCAGTTTCCACATCAGTTCTCCGGTGGTCAGCGTCAGCGGGTCTGCATCGCTCGAGCGCTCGCGACTCGTCCCGAACTGGTGATCGCCGACGAAGCGGTTTCCGCCCTCGACGTGTCGATCCAAGCCCAGGTGATCAACCTGATGATGGAACTGCAGTCTGAACTCGGCCTCAGCTATCTCTTCATCAGCCATGATCTCGCCGTCGTTGAGCGCATGAGCCATCGGGTGGCGGTCATGTATCTCGGTCAGATTGTCGAGATTGGTCCCCGGTCGGCGATCTTCGAAAACCCCGAGCACTCGTACACCCAGCGGCTCCTCGATGCCGTGCCGATCGCCGACCCGCGCGCTCGCCGCGACCGGCCACTCCTTACCGACGAGATCCCGAGCCCGGTGTGGGCGGCGGGTACCTCACCTGAACGGGTGGAGCTGCGCGAGGTTGCGCCGGGCCATCTCGTCGCTGCCGAGGGCTGACCGAGCCTGAGCGCCCGAGAGGGACGGGGTTCTCGAATATCGGTAGGTTGCGGCCATGAGCGATCCGTTGGCGGCGTTTGCCGACCCGGTGCGCGAGTGGTTCACCTCGACCTTCCGGGAAGCCACTGCGCCGCAGCGCAAGGGCTGGCCCGCGATCGCGAACGGTGACCACACCCTGATCCTCGCTCCGACCGGCACAGGCAAGACTCTGTCGGCGTTCTTGTGGGCGTTGAACCGGCTGGCGGTTGAGGACGTGCCGGAGGATCCAAAGGCCCGCACGCGGGTGCTCTACCTCTCCCCGC
>JAKMFW010000054.1 GCA_022425325.1 Acidimicrobiales bacterium
GGGGGCCCCGGGGGTGGGGGGGGGGGGGGCCGGGGGGGGGTCGGACGCTTCGGCACCGGTGGCCGGCTTGGCCCAGAAGAGCACAAGCGAACCGAGGGTTGCGGCGATCACCGACGCTCCCAGGATGCCGAGTTTCGCCTCGTCGACAACCATCGGGTCGTCGAACGCCAGATCGGTGATGAACAACGACACGGTGAAACCGATGCCCGCGATGAGGGCGAGGCCGACGACGTGGCGGAAGGTTGCGCCCTGCGGCAGACCGGCAAGACCGAGCCGTACGCCGAGCCAGGTGAACAGCGAGACACCGACGAATTTGCCGACGATCAGGCCAAGCACCACACCGAGGGTGATGTTGCTCGTGACTGCATCCTCGAGGGTTTCCGAGGAGATCTCGATCCCAGCGTTCACGAGGGCGAACAACGGGATGATCAGGTACGAGCTGAACGGGTGAAGGAGGTCGGCGAGACGCTCGGCCACCGACAACTGTTCTCGGATCTCGAAGTTGGCTCGTCGGATCACTCTCGGGTTCGCCTCGCCGGCGATCGCCGACCCCACATGGGGGTTGTCGGCGGCGTCGACGCACGGGTCGGCGGCGTAGGCGCGCAACGGATGCGCAGGGCAGATGAGCCCGAGGACGACGCCGGCGATCGTGGCGTGGATGCCCGACTCGAAAACCGCCAACCACAGGACGACACCCACGAGCACGTAGAGCGGGATGTACCAGATGCGGGCGAGCTTCATCAGCAGCACCAGGGCGACGAGTCCGACGGCGGTAAGCGACCAGCCGATCGAGAGGTCGGAGGTGTAGAAGATCGCGATCACGACGATCGCGCCGACGTCGTCGACGATGGCAAGGGTCAAGAGGAAGACCTTCATCGCCTTCGGGACACGATCACCGAGCAGGGAAATGATGCCGATGGCGAACGCAATGTCGGTGGCCATCGGGATGCCCCACCCGTCGGCGCCGACCCCGCCGGCGTTGAAGGCGACGAAGATCAACGCAGGCACGATCATGCCGCCGAGCGCAGCCATCGCCGGGAGTGCCGCAGCGCGCGGGTTGGCGAGTTCGCCGCTGACGAGTTCCTTCTTGATTTCGAGCCCGACGACGAAGAAGAAGACGACCATCAAGGCATCGTTAACCCACGCCTCGAGCGGCTCGTCGATCGTGAGCAACGAGCCGAATTCGAGGCTGATGTGGAAGTGGATGAAGGACTCGTAGGACTCCTGCCATGGTGAGTTGGCCCACACGAGCGCAACGACGGTGGCAAGGATCAGGAGCAGCCCACCGGACGCCTCGATCTGCAGAAAATCACGAACCGGGCGACCGAGCGAGCGCGCCAGGCGGCGGTCGCCGCCGAGCCACGTGAGTGGCGAAGGTTCGAGGTTCTCCGTTGTCATGACGTGGGGAACTTACCGCCGCATCACCCCAAGCGACGACGGTCGGAGGAATAGACCACCAGTTTGACGTCGGTGCCGTCATCGTCGGACGAGACCTCGGTCTCGTCGGTCAGCATGGCCATCAGATGGAGGCCGAGCCCCGACTCGTGCAGCAAGCGATCGGGGTGATCGGGCTCGGGAAGTTCGGGAACCTCGCCCTGATCGAAGCCCTGACCCCGGTCGTGGATGAAGACCGTGATCTCGTCGTCGGTGACCTCACATTCGATACGGATCCGGTCGATCGTCCCGACGCGTTCCTGGGCGTTGATCGCGTTGGTGACGGCCTCCGAGACGGCGAGTTTGAGATCTTCGATGCGTTCGGTCGCGATATCGGGTCGCAGTTCGGCGGCTGCGGCGACCACGACACGGACGAAGGACACGAAGTCGGATCGGGCCGGGATCTCGATCGCGATCGATCCGGGGCCGACCACAACCTCCGGGTCCGACTCGGCGCCCGTGCTCACGCCGCAGCGACCGCCGAATCGAGATCGGTGTGGATCGCGAACACTCGATCGAGATCACAGACCTCGAGCACCCGCCGCACCCGTGGCTCACGGATGACGAGCCGCAGGTCGCCGTCGAGCAGCCGGACCCGCTTCAGTGCGCCGACGAGTACGCCGAGGCCGAACGAGTCGACGAACGCGACACCGGTGAGGTCGAGCACAAGACGATGATGACCGTCGCGCACGACCTGGATCACGTGCTGACGCAGTTCGGGCGCGCCGACGACATCGAGTTCACCAGCCACGGTGAGCACCGACCACGGATCGGCGACGTGAGTGTGCACGACGATGTCCACCCGGGGCACGGTATCGGACCACATGCGGGTGATTCGGTCACAGGGCTGCCGTAGCATCGGACGATGGCCCTCGCGCCGGACCCAGCCACCCCGTTCGAGACGCTCCTCGACGAACTCGATGCCGACGGACGCCTGGTGCACGTGGAGCACCTCGAACCCCGCGCCGAACGCCACCGCGAGCTCGAGCGACCGTTGCCCCCCGGCCTTGCCGACCGGCCCGACACGCAACACCTGTGGCATCACCAGGCCGAGGCGATCGACGCAATCCGACGCGGTGAACATGTCGTGATCGCCACCGGCACGGCGTCGGGCAAGTCCCGGTGCTTTCAGATCCCGATCGCCGAGGCCGTCGCCGATCCGATCACGCCCGGCACGGCACTTCTCCTCTATCCCACCAAAGCGCTCGCCCACGACCAGCTGCGTTCGCTCGCCACCCTCGACTTCCCCCGCCTCGTGGCCGGCGCCTACGACGGCGACGCCACCCCGGAAGAGAAGGCCTGGATCCGCGAGAACGCCAACGTCATCCTCACTAACCCGGAAATGCTGCACGGTGGGTTCCTCCCCCGGCACGAGAAGTGGGACACCTTCTTCATGCGACTCCGGGTGGTGGTGATCGACGAACTCCACGTTCTGCGCGGCGTCTTCGGCACACACGTCGCCCACATCCTGCGGCGACTCCGCCGGATCTGTCGCCACTACGGCTCCGATCCGGTCTTCGTCTTCACCTCGGCCACGATCGGCCAGCCCGAGCGGCTGGCATCGGCGTTGTGTGCCGCACCGGTCACCGCCATTACCGACGACGGCTCCCCCACGGGTTCACGTCGGTTCGCACTGCTCGACCCACCGGTCATCGATGAGGAGACCGGCGTGCGCGCCTCGGCCAACAGCGAGGTGGCCGCGGTCAGCGCTGCGCTGGTCGAGTCCGGTCACCGAACGATCACCTTTTGCCAGAGCAGAAAGGGCACCGAACTCATCGCCGCCGACATCTCCCGCCGGGTATCTCCGCGCCTGAAACGCGCGGTGATGTCGTATCGGGCTGGCTACCTCGCCGAGGAACGTCGGGCGATCGAGGAGCAGATGAGCGACGGCACGCTGCGCGGCATCGTCGCCACCTCGGCGCTCGAACTCGGCGTCGACATCGGTGACCTCGATGCCTGCGTGATCAACGGGTTCCCCGGCACGATCGCGTCCATGTGGCAGCAGGCGGGGCGCGCCGGGCGACGCAACGCGCCGAGCGTCTCGGTACTCGTTGCCGGCGACGACCAACTCGACCGCTACCTGATGCGTCACCCCCACGAGGTCTTCGAGCGACAGCCGGAGCCATCGGTGATCAATACCGCGAACCCCCACATCCTCGGCCCGCATCTCGCATGTGCGGCCTACGAACTGCCGCTGTCGTACGACGATGTTCGCTGGTGGAACGACGAGGAACTCCACGATGGCATCCGTGATCTGGTCCGCGACGGCCAGCTGCGGTTGCAGCGACGCCGACGCAACGGGCACGAGGAACCATTCGCCCATTGGTGCGGCACGGGCTATCCATCTCGAGGCATCGGCCTGCGTTCGGGATCATCGAGCGAGATCACGATCATCGATCATCACACCGAGCGCCTCATCGGCACCGTCGATGAGGCCCGGGCCTACACGGCCGTGCACGAGGGCGCGATCTATCTGCACCGCGGTCAGAGCTATGAGGTTGTCGAGCTCGACCTGCACGACAAGCGCGCTCGTGTCGTCGAGTGCGACAACACGACCTACACCCAGCCCCGGACCGACAAGGACATCCGGGTCCTGCGGGTTGTCGACCAGCGCCGAGTCGGACGCACCACGCTCCACATCGGCGAGGTCGACGTCACCACCCAGGTGCTCGGCTACCAACTTCGCGATCGTTTCAGCCGCAAGATCCTCGCCAACGAGACACTCGACCTTCCCGAGCAGCGCCTCGTCACCCGGGCCTTTTGGTACGTCGTCGACGACGACGTGATCGACATGGTCGTCGACACCGGGGGCGATCCTCGCGGCACGCTGCACGCAGCCGAGCACGCGGCGATCGCAATGCTGCCACTGTTCACGATCTGCGACCGCTGGGACGTCGGCGGCGTCTCCACCGCCCACCATGTCGACACCGACGGCGCCACCGTCTTCGTCTACGACGCCTACGCGGGTGGTGCGGGCATTGCCGAACTCGGCTGGGAGGCCGGCACCGACCACCTGGCCGCCACCCTCGAGGCGATCGATTCGTGCGAGTGCACCGACGGCTGTCCGTCATGCGTGCAATCCCCGAAATGTGGCAACGGCAACGATCCGCTCGACAAAGCCGGAGCGATCACATTGCTGAGGCGGGTGCTGGAACCCGATTCCCCAGCGGATTCCAGGACCTGAGCCACCGGAGTCTCCCGGCCTCGACCGACCCACCGGGGCTCCATGTCGAGCCATCACCGTTCCAGGCGCATCGTCGCCTCGGCGTCGAGGACGAGATCGCCCACCAGCGCCCCGACGATGGGCACGTTGGTCGGCGCGTCGAAACGCACCACCACGGTGACTCGGCCACCGCCGGGCACCACCTCGACCTCAAGGCGCTGCGGCGGAAGCCGACCCGACGCGACGACCGCCTCGGTGACCTCGCCGTGGTCACCGCCGGTCGCTGCGACACGGACGCCCTCGCGGGCGGAATGGGTGACCATGACCCGAGCGTGCACGAGCAACCCCACCTGGATGACAGCGAGCAGGGCGACCGCGACAACCGGCAGAAGAAGCGCAGCCTCGACCGTGGCCTGACCGCGATCGCCCGGCCGCCTCATCCGACCCGGCGTGCGACGGAATCGATGACCGCATCGAACAGATCGCCCACCGCAGAGGTGTTGGCGGCCCACCCGATGACCAGCAACGCCAGCGCAGCAGCACCCAGGATCACGAGCGCGTACTCGGCGGTGGCTTGGCCGCGGTCACGGTGACGGCGGGAACGGGACGGAAACAAAACGGGCATGACAGCTCCTTTGGAGACGGGAATCAGCGGGGAAGTCACGAACCGGGAAGCTGCAGCCCCTCGAGCGAGCCGAGGAGCAGCGGGACGAGGGTGAGGAGGACAAAGGCAGGCAGAACGCACGTGATCAACGGCACGAGCAGCAGCACTGGCAAACGGCGGACCTCCGTCTCGACGGCTCGACGGCGGGCCCGACGAGCCTCCGCTGCTGCACGCCCGAGGCTCGCCCCGACCGGCGTGCCATCGCGCACGGCCGCACCGAGGACCGATATCGCGCGGCGACCCGATGCCGGGATGCGATCACCGAGCCCGGTGAGCACATCGGTGACCGGTGCACCCTCATCGAGACGGCGAAGCGCGTCAGCGAGGAGCACGTGATAGGCGGGCGGCGCGAACGAGGCGACCGCCCTGAGCGCAGCCACCAGCGGGAGACCCGCACCGACGGCGACAGCGAGGAGATCGAGAACATCGGGGAGGCCGGCGGTGAGCGCATGCCGGCGAAGCCTCTCGGCCCGCCGGGCTCGACGCACGGCAGTGCCGGCCACCGCCAGCATGGGGGCGAGCACCAGAGGTGGGGTGAGCAGCACCAGCATCGGGCTCACCACGGCGGCGACTCCGAGGGCGCGATCGTCGACGTGAACGATCGACGGCATTCGGACTTCGAGTCGTCGTCGGATCGCTGCGCCGAGGCGCACGAGCCGCGACACCGACTGCGTGTCGACCAGCGGTCGAGGGGCGACGCCGAGCCATGGGCCGCTCATCGATCAACCCCGGCCACGAGGCGCCGCATCCACCAGAAGCCCACGGCGTCGAGACCGATCCCGGCGAGGAGGCAGATCCAGCCGAGACGGGTCGTGACCAGCGGCGCAACGAGTTCAGGAGCGGTGAGTCCGAGTACCAGGAGGAACGCAGCGGGAGCAACGGCGAGCACCGTCGCCGACGCTCGGCTCTGGGCGGTGAGCGCCCGCAGTTCGTCGTCGAGTTCGAGACGGTCACGCATGGTCGTAGCAACCCGGTCGAGTGAGTCCGCAAGTGCAGCACCGGTCGTGAACCCGAGCTGGAGGACCGCTCGAGCGAGATGGGCATCGGGCGACGGCGACGCTGCCGCCCAGCGGTCGAGTTCGTCGATCACACGCCCGCCCCGCTCGATGCGTTCGACAACCGAAACCAGCGATCGCCCGCACGCCTCGTCCGCCGCGACCGCCCGCACGGCGTGCGGGACGGTGGCACCGGCCCGCAGCTCGCGAGCGAGGAGCTCCAGAGCGAGCGGAAGAGCGGCCCGATCGTCGCGCCGTCGACGCCACCGGAGGGCCGGCGGACGAGGAGCGGCACCGACGGGGACGAGCGACCGAGGAGCCGGGCGGCCGAGCACGCCCACACACCCGACGAACGCCACGATCGGAACCAGGAGGCTCACCTCACCCCCCACTGCCGCTCGGTCGACCCGTCGGCTTGCACGGCGGCGAGCTCGACCACCCGGCGAGCCGACCCGTGACGTTCGAGGTGCGCAATCAGATCGATCGCGGCCGCCATCTGGTGACGGACGACCTCGAGCGGGATGGCATCACTGCCCTGCAACGCCAGCAGTTCGAGTCGACGCAGTGCATCCGAGGACGAATTGGCGTGGACCGTCGAGAGTGATCCTCGGTGGCCCGTATTCAGCGCCTGCATGAGGTCGTACGCCTCACCTCCGCGGACCTCGCCGAGCACCAACCGATCGGGCCGCATCCGCAACGCGTTGCGGACAAGCTCGCGCATCGGCACCTCACCCGTGCCCTCGGCCGACGACGGGCGGGTCTCCAGCCGCACGACATGGGGATGGACCAGCCGCAGTTCGGCGGCGTCCTCGACCGAGATCAGTCGCTCACCCGGATCGACTCGACCAGCGATCGCGTTGAGCAGCGTGGTCTTGCCGGATCCAGTGCTGCCGCTCACCACGATCGAGGCGTGCCGACAGATCGCGTCGTCGAGCACCGCCACGCCATCGGGAGGGAGGAAGGCACCGAGTTCGACATCGAGCAGCACGAATCGGCGAATCGTGACGTACGGGCCATCGAGTGCGACCGGCGGAACGGCCACGTGCACCCGACTTCCGTCGGCGAGACGGCCGTCGACACACGGCGTGCGTTGGTCGACGCGGCGACCGATGGGAATGACGAGCCGCTCGACCAGATGGTCGAGTTCAACCGCATCGAGGCGAATATCGCTCGGAGCGAGCGCTCCGTGGCGTTCGACCCATACCGGGCCGGGGCCGTTGATCATGATCTCGCTGACCGTCGGGTCGGCGCGCAGGACGTCGATCGCGCCGAGTCCGTCGCGCCGGGCGGTGACCTGCCGGAGCACGTCGCTGCGTTCACTGCGCGAGAGCAACGGTGCGAGTTCGGCCAACACGCGCGCCGGATCGGCGTCGGGATGATCGAGCAGGTGATGTTGGAGTCGGTCGGTGAGCGAGTTCACGGTGCGAGATCCAGTCCACGAAGCGAGCGCGGCAAGCGAACCGAGAGCAGGCCGGCGTCGACCGCCCGAGCAACGGCGGGGTCGACGACGACACGCCGCCAGACCTCGACACCGAGCGCTGCCTCCACATCGGCAACCCGCAACGCCCGCCCGGGTTCTTCGAGCAGGACCAGCCGAGTGCCGGCCGCAAGCCGACCGGCCCGGCGCACGCCGAGGTAGCACGCCCGCAACACGACCACGTCGACGGCATCGGGTGGGGCCCACGCCGGTCGGGCCGTGATGCCGGCATCGATCACGACCGACCGATGGCCGGCACCGAGCACGGCGGCCGCGACACCGAGCCGATCCGACGACGATACCGACCCGCAAGGCAGCAGCGACAGTCCGCCGCCGACCTCGACCTCGAGCGCACTGAGGGCCTCGACCGGCACGTCGTCGCCTCCTGCGGCCCAGTCGCCGATACCGAGCGACGACGACGGCGCCACACCGAGGAGATCGGGTTGGTCACCGGCAAGATCGACCAGGACCGTGGGGTGACCGGCATGGGCGTGGCGGAGCGCGAGCGCAGCAGCCACGACTGACGTGCCGACGCCGCCCTTCGGCGAACGACAGATAACGAACACGACATCTCTCCCGGAACGGGGCTCGACGGGGAAGTCGCGAGTCGACCCTAGGCATGGCCTTCTACGATGCCAACGTGACCGAGGCTGCCTTCTTCGATCTCGACAAGACCGTCATCGCCAAAGCGGCGATGCTGGCGTTCGGTCCCCGCCTGCGCCAGGAGGGGATGCTCAACCGCTGGCTGGTCGTTCGGGCGTTGTGGGGTCAGATCGTGTTCCGCTACCTCGGCGCCGACGAAGGCCGCATGGTGAAGATGCGCGAAACGGCGCTCAAGGTTGCCGCCGGGTGGGAGAAGGAGAAGATCTCCAACCTGGTCGACGGCGCACTGACCGATGTCATCGATCCGCTCGTGTACACCGAAGCGGTCGAGCTCATCGAATCCCATCAAGAGGCCGGACGCCGGGTGTACCTCGTGTCCGCCTCACCGGAAGAGATCGTGATGCCGCTGGCTCGACACCTCGGCGTCGATGCTGCGATCGCAAGCCGGGCCCAGATCGACGCCGAGGGTCGCTACACGGGCGAGGTCGAGTTCTACGCCGCGGGCGAGCACAAGGTCGCCGCCATCCTCGAGGAAGCCGAACGCTACGACCTCGACCTCGGCGGTTCGTTCGCCTACTCCGACTCGGTCACCGACCTCCCGATGCTCGAGACGGTCGGCCACCCCGTCGCCGTCAACCCCGACCGGGCGCTGCTCAAGGAGGCCACCAGCCGGGGCTGGGAGATTCGGGTGTTCGAACGCCCGCAACCCCTCGTCGAGGGCCGAGGCGCTCGACCTTCGAAGCCGATGACGCTCGGCGCACTCGGCGCCGCCACGCTGGCCGGTGGTCTGCTGTGGTGGAAAACCCGCAAGCCGATGGGGCGACGCCGATGAACGACGGACACACGCACGCGCATCGTCACGGAATGGCGGGTGGCTGGGAACGCTGGATCGCCGTCCCGACGCTTCGCGCCGTGCTCGCCGCCGTCACACTCGCCGCCGTTGCCACCATCGTCGGGGTGATCGTGCTCTGGCCCACCGGCGAGGGCCGGGATGCGGCAATCTCGAACGCCGCCGATCTCGGACTCGTCACCGAGCGGGTGGGTGCCACCGTCGAAGAACAGACCGTCGGCCCGTGCAGCTACTCCTCGGCCGAGAACCCGCAGGAGTGTCGCGAGATCACGGCGATGCTCACCAGCGGGCCCGAGGACGGTGCGCTCATCGTTCTTCCGGAGATCAACACCGAGTTTCAGAGCGGCATCCCGGAGCTCAGCCCTGGCGACACGATCATTCTCGGCTTCGAGCCGGCCACCAACGCCTACTTCTATGCCGACCTTGATCGGCAGGCGCCGCTGGTGTGGCTGGCGATCCTGTTCGCGATTGTCGTCTTCGCGCTCGGCCGCCGCCGGGGCCTCATGGCGCTCGCCTCGATGGCCGTCACCGTCTTCGTCTTGGTGGTCTTCATCGCCCCGTCGGTCCTCGACGGCAACGACCCGGTTGCGGTCGCCGTCGTCGCCGCGGCCGTGATCGCCTTCGTCACGCTCTACCTCACGCACGGCGTCTCCCCCACCACGACGGTGGCGTTGGCCGGCACGCTGGGTGCGTTGTTCCTGACCCTGGTGCTTTCTTGGATCTTCTTCGATCTGACCCGCATCACCGGTTTCGGCGCCGAGGAGAACCTGCTCCTCCCCTTCCTGGCCGGCGACATCGATCTCGCCGGCCTCCTCCTCGGTGGTGCGGTGATCGGCACGCTCGGTGCGCTTGACGACATCACGGTCACACAGGTGGCCACCGTGTCGGAGATCCATGAACGGCGACCAGATCTCACCGTTTCGGAACTCGTGGCGTCGGGCATCCGGGTCGGCCGCGAGCACATCGCGTCGACCGTCAACACCTTGCTGTTGGCGTACGCCGGCGCCAGCCTGCCGATCCTTTTGTTGTTCTCGGTCTCGGATCAGTCGCTCGCCAATGTGGCCAACACCGAGGTGGTCGCCGTCGAGATCGTCCGCACCCTCTGTGGTTCTATCGGCCTTGTCGCTGCGGTACCTCTCACCACGGCGATGGCCGCACTCGTCGTCACCGGGGCTGCGTCCCCCACGCTCCCGTCCTCGGACATCGGCCCCGCCGAGGAACCGGCAACGCGCTGGGAGGACTTCGGGCCCGAGGACCGCGAGGGGTAGCGGCCGATCGACGTGGTGACGCCGGCGACGCTCAGCCGGCTGCGGCGGGAACGGTCAGACGTCGCGGACCTTGCGCGCCAGAACGGCGAGCAGGACGGCGAGGACAACGAAGAGGAGTGTGCGGTTCTTCGACATGCGTCTGACGCTAGCCACCTCGGCTCCCGATGCCCCTGCACGGTGTCGGTGACGTCAGGCACGCCGATAACGTCATCGCTGGAGGTGTCCGAGCGCCTGGTGGGCTCCCCCGCCTTCAAAGCGGGTGGGATGGGTGATCCCTGTCCGGCGGGTTCGATTCCCGTCCACCTCCGCCACTCACGCTCCCGTCGGGGCGTGCGGCGCCGGAGCGTCACGCTCGGAGTCCAGTGTCGGGGTGGCTGTTTGTGTTCAGGCCTGTTCGAGTACGAATACCCGAATGTCGCGCCCGTCGACCCGCTCGCGGTATTTCGTGTAGCCACCGTAAACCGAACCGCCGGCTGCGAACACCGCTTCGAACTCATCCGCGGTGGCGGAGCGGGCCACCACATCGATCTCGGTGCTGCGGTACCCGATCTTGACGCGCGGTTCAGCCTCGAGGTTGAAGACCCAGCCCGGTGTGCGCTTGCCACCGAAGTTGGTGCCGAGCAGGGCAAGGTCATCGCCGATCGGCACGGCGATCAAGGGTGTACGGCGTGGCTGTCCGGACTTACGGCCGACCGTCGTGAGGTAGACGACGGGCAGACCGGCCAGCAGTTCGGTGGCGGTCGACGTGTTGCCGGTGAGTCTTTGAACGGCGCCGTCGATCGGTTGGATCGTCTTCGAAAAGAAGACGGCACCCGGCTTTGAGCCCGCCATCGCACGCACGGCGCGATGGAGGGGATTACCTGCCTTGTGCTGGTAGCCGAGCGCGGCTTGGACCCCCACGGGGATCAGACGCTCAGGAGGTCGCGGGCGCCCGTGTCAGACGACGGGTGACGCAGCTTCGACATCGCCCGGGCCTCGATCTGGCGAATGCGCTCACGGGTGAGGTTGAAGTGCTCGCCGACCTCTTCGAGCGTGCGGGGCTCACCGCGGTCGAGACCGAAGCGGAGCTTCAGGATCTCGCGCTCTCGCTCGTCGAGCGGAGCGAGCAGGCGAGCAATTTCCTCGGGGAGGAGCGCCGTGGCGGCCACTTCGAAGGGCGAGTCGGCACCGCGGTCCTCGACCACATCGCCGAGTTCGGCGTCGCCGTCTTCGCGCAGCGGCTCCGAGAGCGACAGCGGCTCGGCGGCGAAGCGAAGCGCCTCGGTGACCTTCTCCTCCGGCATCTCGACCTCGGCGGCGAGTTCGGAAAGCGTGGCCGGACGGCCGTACTTCAGCTCGAGGCGGGCACGAGCCTTCTGGAGCCGAGCAAGGGTGTCGCCGGCGTGCACGGGCAGGCGGATGGTGCGGCCGGTGTTGGCGATGCCACGGGTGATCGCCTGACGGATCCACCACGTGGCGTAGGTGGAGAACTTGAAGCCCTTGCGCCAATCGAACTTCTCAACGGCGTGCATCAGGCCGAGGTTGCCCTCTTGGATCAGGTCGAGCAGCGGCAGACCAGAGGCCTGGTACTTCTTGGCGATCGAGACGACGAGGCGCAGGTTCGACTGCACGAAGGTGCGCTCGGCCTGCTCGCCTTTCTGCATGGCACGACGGAGTTCACGCTTCTTGGCGGGCGTCAGTTCGGTGTCGATGTTCTCGAACTCGGCGCGCGCCTCGGCGCCTGCTTCGATGGCCTGAGCGAGGCGGACCTCGTCTTCCTTCGTCAGCAGGGGGTACTGGCCGATGTCGGTCAGGTAGAGCCGAACGAGGTCTTCTTCGTCTCGTTCAACACGTTCCTTCGCCACCGAAGACCTCCTCGCGCTTCCGCCGTTAGGCAGCGTACCCATCGCGCGGCTGCGAACAACTGTCGGGCGGGCACGTGTTTTCGACGACGTGGACCGAGCCAATCATCCGCGGTACCGATTGATGATGGGGACCCGCCGGTCCCGCCCGAATGCCTTGCCGGTGACCCGGGTACCGAGCGGGGTTTGGCGGCGCTTGAATTCGGCGATGTCGACGAGGCGACACACCCGCTGCACGGTCTCTGGATGAGCGCCCGTGATGTTCATCGCCAGGATCTCGGCGACGGTGTGGTCGCCCTCGACGTATGCCCGCAGGATCGGATCGAGGATCTCGTAGTCGGGGAGTGACTGATCGTCGCGCTGGTCGGGCTTGAGTTCGGCCGACGGCGGCTTGGTGAGCACAGTGGTCGGGATGATCGCTCGGCCGGCGACCTCATTGCGCCAGGTACACAGGTCGTAGACGGTGAGTTTCCAGACATCGCGAATGACGGCGTAGGCGCCGGCGGTGTCGCCGTAGAGCGTGGAGTAGCCGACCGCTGCCTCAGACTTGTTGCCGGTCGTGAGCACGAGCCACCCGTGCTCATTGGCCATCGCCATCAAGATGACGCCGCGAATACGAGACTGCAGGTTCTGATCGGTGAGATCGCCGACGTTGATCTGCTGATCGGAGAGGTTCGGGGCGAGCATCCCGGTGAAAGCCTCATGGGCCGCTTCGATCGGGACGGTGAAGGTGGCGATACCGAGGTTCGTCGCGAGTTGTTCGGCGTCGGAGATCGAGTGGTCGCTCGAGTAGCGAGAGGGCATCAGCACGCCGAAAACGTTCTCGGGGCCGAGTGCTTCTGCGGCGACGGCGGCGACAATCGAGGAATCGACCCCACCGGAGAGCCCAAGGCAGGCCTTGGTGAATCCGGACTTGCGCACATAGTCACGGGCGCCGAGGACGAGGGTTTCCCAGATCTCGGCGAGTTCGTCGAGCGGCTCTGCGATGGGAGCAGCCATGGGGGCCCGGACGCGGGTGACCGCCGGCGTGACCGAGATCGTCGGATAGCGGTCGTGCGTGGGGCCGCGATCCGGCACGGCGATGTCGAAGACGTCGAGCGACTCGACAAAGCTGGAGCATCGAGCGGTGATGACCGGCCCGTCAGCCGACGGTGAAACGGCAAAGGACCCACCATCGAAGACGAGTTCGTCCTGCCCGCCGACGAGGTTGGCATAGACGACCGGAATACCCGTCTCCTCGACCCGCTGCGCCATGACGTCCTCACGGATGTGCTGCTTGCCGACCCGGAACGGCGAACCGTTGACGTTCACGACGATGCGGGCACCGCCATGAGCAAGCTGGTTGACCGGACCGTCGGGGATCCACGAGTCCTCGCAGATCGTGACGCCGACCGGCACACCGGCGATCTCGAAGAGCTCGAACGGCCCGTCCCCAGGACGGAAGTGCCGCATCTCGTCGAAAACGTTGTAATTGGGAAGGTGGCGCTTGTGGTAGGTGCCGTGGATCTTGCCGCCCGCACACACGGCCGCTGCGTTCCAGACGCCGTCGGCGCCGCCGTCGCTCGGGCCATCGGCGAACCCGACGACCGCCGCACAGCGGCCGGTTCCGGCGGCGAACTTCTCGAGCGACGCACGTACATCGCCGATGAATCCCGGCTTGAACACGAGATCCTCGGGCGGGTAGCCCGTGATCGTCATCTCAGGCAGCAGGACAAGATCGGCGTCGGCCGCCTCGGCCTGCTCGACCATGGCGAGGGCCTTCGCGACGTTGCCGTCGAGATCTCCGACAGTCGGATTGAGCTGGGCGATCGCAATGCGAAGCGTGTCGGCCACGCCTTCACCCTACGGCCTGGACCGGCCACCAACTGCTTCGTTCCTCCGTCGAGATCAGCGCATCACCAGGGTGGCGCCGTAAGGGTCCGGAGAGCGCCGCGCTGACCAACGGCCACAGACGCGGCGGAGCCGCACCCGTGGGTGCGGCTCCGTTCACAGGTTGCTGCCGGGCAGGAAGAAATCCCGCCACCGTTCGCTTACGCCAGGGCGGCGCCGATCGTGTTGGTCAGCAGGGTGGCGACCACGTACGGGTCGGCGTTGGCGTTGGGGCGACGATCCTCGATGTAGCCCTTCTGGTCCTGCGCGACCTGCCACGGGATGCGGATCGATGCGCCGCGGTCGGAGACGCCGTAGCTGAACTGATCGAAGCGCTGGGTCTCGTGCGCTCCGGTGAGCCGATCCTCGATACCCACGCCGTAGCCCTCGAGGTGCTTCTCGGGAACACCCTCGGCACCCATCGCCTCACAGGCGGTGATGATCGGGTCGTAGCCCTCACGCATGGCCTTGGTCGAGAAGTTGGTGTGCATGCCGGCGCCGTTCCAGTCGCCCTTCATCGGCTTGGCCTCGATCGAGACCTCGACGCCGTGATCCTCGGCCAGACGGAAGAGGAGGTAGCGGGCGACCCACAGGTGGTCGCCGACGGTGACGGTGTCAGCCGGGCCGATCTGGAATTCCCACTGGCCGGGCATGACTTCGGCGTTGGTGCCGGAGATGGCAAGGCCAGCCTCAATGCAGGCGGTGGTGTGCTCTTCGATGAGGTCACGGCCGTGGATCTTCACGGCACCGACACCGCAGTAGTACGGGCCCTGCGGAGCGGGGAAACCGCCGGAGGGGAAGCCGGCCGGCCAACCCGTGATCGGGTCCAGGAGGGTGTACTCCTGCTCGAGACCGAACCAGGGCTCTTGGTCGCCGTACTTCTCCATCGCCTCGACGGCAGCGGCACGGGTGTTGGTGGGGTGCGGCGACATGTCGCTGGTCAGCAACGTCTCGCAGAGCACGAGGATGTTGTCGCCACCGCGGATCGGGTCCGGGCACTGGAAGACAGGATTCAGGACGACGTCGGAATTGTCGCCGGTGGCCTGGTTGGTGCTGGAGCCGTCGTAGCCCCAGATCCCGGGCTCAGCGCCATCAGCGAGGATCTTGGTCTTGGAGCGGATCTCACGAGTCGGCTCGGAGCCGTCGATCCACAGGTATTCAGCCCGGTAGGCCATGTGGGATTTCCTTGTGTTCTGGGTCGGGGTGATGTCGGTTGGGTGCCATCGGACGTCACATCTGCGTTGACGATTCCGATGCACTCAGGCTTCGTCGGCCTGGCAGGACCGGCGAGATGGGCGACGCGAGCGTTGCCCGGAGAAGAGCGTTCCACCCGCCAATTTCCGACCTGTTGCTCAATTGTGAACGGAGTGTGAACGAGCACTTTTCGCGCTGGCGGTGCTGTCAGGAACCCGGCACCCTGAGGAAACCCACGCAGTCGCCACATCGGCGTTGCGCCGAAAATCCGGCACCATAGAGGTGTCGGACTTGTCCACGAGGAGCCGTCATGAGCCGAGAGCAGGAGTACGTCCTTCGCACCGTCGAAGAACGCGGTGTCCGTCTCATCCGCCTGTGGTTCACCGACGTGCTCGGTCAGCTCAAGTCGGTGGCGATCTCGCCGGCCGAACTCGAGCAGGTGTTCAACGAGGGTGTGCAGTTCGATGGCACCGCCATCGACGGCTTCAGCCGAGTCCACGAGGCCGACGTCCTCGCCCGCCCTGACGCCACCACCTTCGAACTGTTGCCGTGGGCCAAAGCCGATGAGCCGTCGGGCCGGATGTTCTGCAACATCGAGAGCCTTGATGACACCCCGTTCGAGGGGGATCCCCGACAGATCCTGCAGCGCAACCTCGCTGCGGCCCGAGAGAAGGGGTACACCTTCTTCGCCGCTCCGGAAGCCGAGTTCTTCTACTTCGAGTCGGGGGAGACCGAGGGTGGTGCTCCCAAGCCGATCGACCACGCCTCGTATTTCGATCTCACAACCGCCGATGTGTCGAGCGATCTCCGCAAGACCACGATCCACATGCTCGAGGCGATGGGCATCCCGGTCGAGTACTCGTTCCACGAGGACTCGCCGAGCCAGCACGAGATCGACCTCCGGTATACCGAGGCACTCAGCATGGCGGACAACATCATGACGCTTCGGCTGGTCGTGAAGAAGATCGCCATGGATCGCGGCGTGTACGCCACGTTCATGCCGAAGCCGCTCAACGGCGTGCAGGGCTCCGGCATGCACACACACCTTTCGCTCTTCGAGGGCGAGACCAACGCCTTCCACGACGCCGACGATGAGGGGGGCCTCTCCGTCGTCGGCAAGCAGTTCACCGCCGGTGTGCTCAGGCACGCTCGGGAGATCACCGCCGTCACCAACCAGTTGGTCAACAGCTACAAGCGCCTCGCCGAGACCTCCGAGGCGCCGCCCTATGTTGCCTGGGCCCGCAACAACCGCTCGGCCATGATTCGGGTGCCGGTCCGCAAGAAGGGCAAGCCCGAGTCGGCCCGCATCGAGTACCGGGCGCTCGACGGTGCCGCCAACCCGTACCTCGCCTTCTCGCTGATCCTGGCCGCCGGCCTTCGCGGCATCGATGAGGGCTACGAGCTTCCTCCCGAAGCCGACGCCAACCTCTTCGAACTCTCCGACAGCGAACGCCGCACCCTTGGGGTCGAGCCGCTCCCCCGTTCACTCAACGAGGCGCTCGACGTGATGGAGGAGTCCAAGCTCGCCCGCGAAACCCTCGGCGAACACGTCTTCGAGTGGTTCCTCCGCAACAAGCGAGCCGAGTGGGCCGAATTCCAGTCGCGGGTCACGCCCTTCGAACTCGAGCGCTACCTCGGCAACTGGTGACCTCGATGGATCCGCTTCTCGTCTTCCCCTCCCCCGCCCCACCCGAGCTCGCCCAGGCTCTCGACCTGGGTGGCTGGGCGTGGAAGGC
>JAKMFW010000055.1 GCA_022425325.1 Acidimicrobiales bacterium
CGCCGAGACCGACGGTGAGGAAACCGAGGCGCCGACCACCACCGTCTTGAACCTCGGCACGAACGACTCGATCTCGACGGTCGGTCTCGGCGAGGTCACGTTCGGCATGACCGTTGCCCAGGCCCAGGCCGCCGCCGGCACCGACCTGATCAACTGTGCGCCGACGAGCGATTGCTATCGGGCGACACCCGCGCAAGGCCCAGAGGGCATCTCGTTCCTCGTCACCGACAACACGATCGAGCGGGTCGACATCGTGGCGGGGCCGCTGACCACCCGCTCCGGCATCGGCATCGGATCAACCGAGGACGAGATCATCAACCTGTTCGGTGACCGGATCGAAACCCAGGTCAACGATGACAGCAGCGTTGACCTGATCTTCGTGCCCCGGGATGATTCCGACGCCGAGTTCCGGGTGATCTTCACCGTCCGAGATGGTGCCGTCGAAACCTTCCGGAGCGGACGGATCCCGCAGGTCACCGTCCAGAATCCCTGCGCCGGCTGACCGTTCCGGTAGGGCGTGATCCCCGAACCGCCGCACGACAGGCGGTCCGGTCTGCTTTCCTTAATCGGATGCGTCGCTTGCCCACCGTCGTGGTCGCCATCGCCCTCACCACCGGTGGGTGCTCGATCGAGACTGGCGACGGAGGCGAGCGCCCCACAACGGCCGAGCCGACCGCGACGACCACCGAGGCGACCAGGGCCGCCTCCGATGCGGTCGGCATTGTCGAGGTCGGGAGCAAGACCTACGAGATCACGGCCGACTGCTACACCCCCAGCGCAGGAAACGTGATTGCGGTCGGTGCCGCCACAACCGACACCGGCGGTCGCATTGAGGTGTACGTGGAAACATTCGATGGGCAGCAGTACGTGGGAGTCACCGTTTTCGACGGCGAATCGGTCCTCCGCTACGAGCCGGTGGTCGATCAACCCCTTGAGGTCATCTGGTTCGACAATATCGTGCGGGTTGACGACATCTCGCTGGTGACTGGCCTCGACCTGACGACTGGCGATGGGACTGACGCCGGTGTCGGCAGCGTTGTGATTGAGTGCCGCTCCTCCATCGAGGCACTGCCCCCCGGCTTCGTCGCTCGTTGACCTGCGATGAGTTGGCGCAGCGAGCGATCTGAGGTCGCCTACGAAAGGCGAGAGACGGCCGCTAGCGTCACAGCGTGCCGTCACAAGCCGAACTCAAGAAGCGTCGGGTCAAAGCCGGTAAGCAGAAGATCCGTCAGGAAGTCGTGATCGACCGCCGCGAGCGGCGTCGCCGCCTGGTTGTCGGCAGCTTTGTGGCCCTGCTGGCGCTTGCTTTGATCGCACCGCTCGTCGGGGGCATCTTCCTCGCTGGTGATGACGGACCACCACAGGTCGAGTCGATCACGCCCGACACCCCAACCGACACGGCGCCGGCCGACCCCAACGACGCAGCAGCAGCCGCTGACCTCACCGATGCCTCGTCCTGCCCGGCCGAGGACGGCTCGTCGCCGCGCACGATCACGTTCGCGGAGCCTCACCCGATGTGCATCGACACGAGCATGTCCCACGTGGCCGTGTTCGACACCTCCGAGGGCGAGATCCGGGTGACGCTCAACACGGCGGAGACGCCGATCACGGTCAACAACTTCGTCACTCTCGCCCGTTGGGGGTACTACGACGGCACCACGATCTTCCGGAGCGATCCGTCGATCGACATCATTCAGGGCGGCGCGCCGCGCACCGAATCACCGGCGGATCCAGGCCCGGGCTACACGATCCCCGACGAGCCGCAGTTCGAGGAAACCAGCGCCGGCATCGTCGGCCCGTACCGCTACGTGCCCGGTCAGCTCGTAATGGCCCGCACGGCCCTTCCCAACTCGTCCAGTGCGCAGTACTTCTTCACCACCGGCGAAAACGCCGCTCGGCTTGATGGGCAGGGCGTCTATGTCGTTTTCGGCGAGACCGACGAAGCCGGGCTCGGGGTGCTGCAGTCGATCATCGGCCTGCACGAGCCCGGTGGCGCGCTGGGTGGCGCGCCGTCGCGCACCGTCACCGTCAACTCGGTGACGATCGAAGTCAGCTGACGTCGGCGTCCTCTGGCGCCAGCGTTGGGAACCGGGCCCACGCCTCCACGAACGGCCGGAACGGTGCCGCCACCGCGGCGACCTCGAAACGGTGCACATCGCTTACGAAGAGACCCGCCCGACGAATCGACTGCGGGATGTCGCGACCAAGGTGCAGCCCGGCGATCGGCCGAGCGAGACGTCCACCGATACCGAGTGCCCGACCACGTGGGCCGGTGCGGATCGTCGGTTCGAGCACGTACACCAAGCCGCCGGGCGCAAGCAGTTCGCAGAGTCGACAGTAGAAACGGTCGAGATCGCGTCGGTGCGGCGCCTGGAGGAACGCGTAGATCGTGTCGTAGACACCGTCGGCGTCGTCGAGGGGGTCCGTGTCGAGGTCGAGCACCCGACCGGTCGCCCGGCCGCGGAGTGAAGCGGCGCGGTCGGCGAGCGCAGCGAACACTTCGGGCGGAACACGGCCGGCCATGGGCGGCAACCTAGGCGAACCTAGGCTGCGGTATGCCGATCGAGCCGCCTGCCAGCCGATGGGATCTCTCCGTCGACCTGCTGCCCGACGAACACGGCTTCGTCGGTGCGGGTGCTGACGACGAGCCGGGGACGCTGCTCGCCGCGTATCGATCAGCGCTTTTTCCGATGCCGCTTGAGGGCGGAGGCGTCCTTGGTTGGTGGTCGCCGGACCCCCGCGGGGTCCTCGAGCTCGACAACCTTCATGTCAGTCGTTCATTGCGGCGATCCATGCGGCGCTTCGAGTTTCGGGTCGACAGCGCATTCGACGAGGTCGTCGCCGGGTGCGCCGAACCGACCCGACCGTACGGCTGGATCAACGACCGAATCCAGCGGGCCTACCGACGTCTCCACGAGCTTGGTTGGGCCCACAGTGTCGAGACCTGGCGCGACGGAGAACTCGTGGGCGGTTTGTACGGCCTCGGCATTGGTGGGCTGTTCGCAGCCGAATCCAAATTTCATCGCCGCACCGACGCTTCGAAGGCAGCGGTCGTCGCGCTGGCCACCGGCCTGGTTGATGACCATCCCCGATTGATCGATGTGCAGTGGCGAACGGATCATCTTGCATCGCTCGGCGTCACCGAGATCCCGCGGTCTCAATACCTCGAGCGGCTCCACACCGTGCTCTCGAGCCCCGATCCGCAGCTGTTCGCCAACACACCTCACACAATCACCAATCCTTTGGCTTGAATATGACGGTGCTGGTGCCGATGGAGTGCAGATGAGTGATGCCCGACCTGATCTTGCCGGTGCCCTGGGTGCTGCCGCCGCCGGCGTCGGGGTGCTTGTCGCCATGACTGGCCGCACCAAGCTCGCGCTCCTTGGGTCCGTCGCCGCTGGTGCTGCGGCAGCGCTCACGCTGAGCAAGCGGCGCGCCGACGACACTGCCGACGAGCAAGTCGGCTCGATGAACGAGCAGATCCACGAACTCGAACAAGCGCTCGCCGCTCAGGTGCAGCGCCGCATTGGCGCCGAAGAGGCCGTGAAGAGCCTGTCTGAGCAGTTGTCAGCTGCTGAGAAGCGAGCCGGTGATGTGTCGGCCCCGATCGTTCTTTCCGACTCCGGTGCGGGCGGCACCGCCCTGACCGACCCGGCCACCGGCCTGTTGAACCAGGAGTACTTCGTGGTCGCGTTGGAAAGCCGAATCGCTGCAGCTCGACGACACCTGCGTCCCGTCGCCGTCGGCGTGATCCAGGCCGTCGATCGTCAGGAGGGTGACACGCGGCCCAACGCTGAACCGGTACTGGTCGCGGAGGCCCTTCGCGCAACGCTTCGTGAATCCGACACGTTGACCCATCTGCAGGATGGGCGTTTCGGCGTGGTGCTGGAGGACACGACGGAGAGCGGCGCGATGTCGACGATGGAACGGTTGCGCCTCCACCTCGCAGAGCACCACCCGAGCCAGACCCTCTGGGTCGGCGTCGCCTGCTATCCGGCCCACGCCCTCACGGCCGGGGAGCTCATCGATCGTGCCGACACCGCCCTCGCTGCCGCCCGCGACTGGCACCAGAGTCGCATCGAGGTCGCCGTCGACGAGTGAGGTTTCGCGCTGCGCAACGCCGTAACCTCGTTTCTGGAGGGATGGCAGAGCGGACGATTGCACTGGTCTTGAAAACCAGCGGGCCTTCACGGGTCCCGGGGGTTCGAATCCCCCTCCCTCCGCCACAAACGCCCTGCAGCGATCGGCTGCGCTGACTCAGTACGTGAACGGCTGGAACTTCGAGGGGAAGATCGGCTCGACATCCGGGTCGAAGAACGGCCGGTCACCATCGATCTCGAGGCGACGGATCACCCGCTTCTGCGGCCAGTGGTCGGCTGAGGCCCGATGCAGCGTCGAGCGTTCGTCCCAGATGGCGAGGTCGCCCTGCTCCCACTGCCAGCGCACATGGAACCGCGGCTCCTTCACCCACTCGCCGATGAAGGTGAGCAGCGACTTCGATTCGTGCTCGCTGAACCCGACGATGCGGTTCATGAACCGCCAGGCGAACACGATTGACCGGCGGCCCGTCTCGGGGTGGGTGCGTACCATCGGATGCTCGACCGGCGGATAGTGCTCACGGAGCCCGTCGGCGATCTTGGGGGCCGCATCGCCGGCCTTTGCGTAGACGCCTTGGATGAAGCTCTCGTTGTCGTGGATCACCCGCAGGGAACACAACAGCTCCTGCATCGGTGCGGCGAGTTGATCGTAGGCAGCGGTCGCTGAGCACCACATCGTGTCACCGCCCACCTCGGGTGGCTTCTCCATGTGCAACAGGGCGTAGGCGGGCGGCTCAGCGAGCCAGGTGGCGTCGGTGTGCCAGCCGTCGGCGGCGTTGGGACTGTCGGGGCCGTCTTGGATCACCGTCATGCGCGGTTCGGTTGCGCCGAGCAGTCGTTGCACGGGAAAGATCGACGGCGTGCCGAACCGACGGCCAAGCTCGAACTGCTCCTCCTCAGAGAGGTTCGCACCTCGGAAGAAGACGACTTCGTGCTCGAGGAGTGCGGCCTTAATGTCGTCGAAGGCGGCCGGGTCACGGGGATCGACGCCGCCGATCCTTGCGCCCAGCGCCCCTGCAACCCGTGTCACCTGCATGGCGACACCGTAGTGGCGAGCCGTAGTGCGGCTTCAAGCTCCGTTGCTCAGACGAGCACGGGCTCGTGGGTAATCGGCGCTTCTCCGTCGTGCTCGACCGGCTCAAATTCCGGCGATGGCAGCGCCGAGTCACCCTCGATGTCGATGTGCGGGATCAGGCGGTCGAGCCAGGCCGGGATCCACCAGTTGTTATCGCCCAGCAGCTTCATCGTTGCCGGGACGAGAACGATGCGGACGATGGTGGCATCGACGAAGATCGCCGTTGCCAGGCCGAGACCGAACATCTTGATGAACGGGTCGTCGCCGAGGATGAAACCACCGAACACCGAGATCATGATCAGGGCGGCCGAGGTGATGACCCGGGCAGTCGATGCGAGGCCGCGGATCACCGACTGGTCGCTGTCGCCCGTGGCGAGGAACTCCTCGCGAACACGGCTGAGCAGGAACACTTCGTAGTCCATCGACAGGCCGAAGAGGATGGCGAACATGAACATCGGCATGAAGGCCACGATCGGGATCGGTTCGGCCACGCCGACGAGTTCGTTGCCCCATCCCCACTGGAAGACGGCGACGAGCACGCCGTAGGCGGCGCCGATCGACAACAGGTTGAGGATTGCGGCCTTGAGCGCCATGACCGGCGAGCGGAAGACGCCAGTGAGCAGGAAGAACGACAACACGATCACCGAGGTGATGAACCAGGGCAGCCGTGAGGAGACCTGGTTTCCGACGTCGCCGAACGAGGCGGTCTGCCCGCCGATATGGGCGACGGCCTGCGTGCCCTCGAAAACCGGTGGGAACACGTCGGCGCGAATGCGCTGCACCGTGTCGTAGGTCTCGGGCGACTGCGGCGAGGTGGCGGGGAACGCGAAGAGGACGGTGATGTCGGTGCCGTCAGTGGGTGGCGCCGGTTGCACGAAGGCGATGTTCTCGTCGGCCTGGACGGCCTCGGCGAGATCGCCAACCAGCGTCGGGTCGCCGGCCGGGTCGAGCGCAATCATCAGCGGGCCGGTGAAACCTGCGCCGAATGCCTCGGTGGTGAGGTCGAACGCCTGGCGTTCGGTGCGTTCCTCGCCGAGGTTGCCGTTATCCGGGAAGCCCAACTCGAGGGCGAGCACCGGGGCGGTGAGGGCGATGAGCAGCGCAGTGACACCGACGGCGTACCCCCATGCGTGACGCGATACGTGCCGGCCCCAGGCCTCCCAGCGAGGGGAGATGGTCGGATCGATCTCGCGGCGACGACTCGAGCGGATGCCGTTGACCCGAGGACCGGCGAGGCCCAGGAAGGCGGGAAGCAAGGTGATAGCAGCGGTGACCATGACGAGCACGACCAACGAGGTCGCGACGCCCGCTGCGGTCAGGAACGGCACGCCGGCGACGGCGAGACCGAGAATCGCGATCACGACCGTGCCACCGGCGAAAATCACGGCCTGACCGGCGGTGGCGGTGGCGCGCCCCACGGATTCCTGCACCGTCATGCCCTGGGCGAGGTACTCGCGGTGGCGGGTGACGAGGAAGAGGGCGTAATCGATGCCGACACCGATGCCGACCATCGCCACCATCTGCGGCGCCCACGACGGGATATCGATCAGATAGTTGACGAGTCCGAGGGCACTCGTACCCAACGCAAGCCCGAACAGTGCGGTACCGATCGGGAGACCCATGGCGATCACCGAGCCGAAGGCGATCAACAAGATGACGATGGCGGCGACAATGCCGATCATCTCGCCGGTGCCGGTCTGGGGCTCCTCGAACACGAAGAAGAGTTCGCCGTCGGCTTCGACCCGAAGCCCGTTGGCCTCGTCAAGTTCGGAACGCCGTTCCTTGAGATCCTCCAGGGCGACGACGGTCATCTCGTCGCTCGGTGGGTACTGGACGCGA
>JAKMFW010000083.1 GCA_022425325.1 Acidimicrobiales bacterium
GCGCCGGCCAGTCGAAGTAGTCGGGCCGGGCGAGGCCAGTCGAGATCCGGTCGTCGAGCTCGACCTCGAGTGACCGGACGCCGCTCTCGCTCGTGATCGCTTGGCCGAGGTAGGTCGCCTGGCTGTCACCAGCCACGTACACCCGCAGCGGGGCGTCGTCCGTGACGACCCGACCGGCGGGCACGGTTGTCGTGGCAGGTGCCGCAGTCGTGCTCGTCGTCGCCTCCGACAACGAGTCGTTCGCCGCAGGGACGGTGGTCGTTGTCGTGGTTGTCGTGGCCGGGATCGTCGTCGTGACGACGGCCAGGGTCTCGCTCCGGCCATTGTTGGCATCACGCAGGTCGCGGAGTGCGTCGTAGGGCCGGTTCAACGACAAGAAGTTGGCGGCCCGGTCGATGCCTTCAGCAACGGCGAGATTCCGGTCACGAGCGTCGCCGAACTCCTGGCGCTCGGCGATCCCGACCACCTTGCCGGAGGTCAACAGCAGCGCAAGAAGTAGGCATCCGAGCACGGCCAACACGGCACGAAGAACCGGGGTGGTTCGTTCGGTCAGGTCGTGTTCGCGAGCTGCCCGGAACTGTTCGTCGGTCCAGATTTCGCCCCGTTCCCGGGGGCGGACGGCTCGTTCGAGGGGGTCGTTGGTATCCATGTCAGAACTGGAAGTAGATGAACTCGGAGACCCCTTCGGGTCCGAGCGCGACGACCACCATGATCCACAGCGCAAGGCCGATCGCCATTGCGGGTGCAGGCACGGTGGAGAACATGGCGGAGAGTTGGCGGGCGAGCAGAGGCGGAAGGAACTGGACGGCGATCGCGAGAACGATCACCACCGCGACAAGGGGGTTGAGCAGTTCGGGGGCCTGGGTCCAGCCCGAACCGAGCGCTGCAAAGACGTCGAGTGCGGTGTCGATTCCACCACCGGTCACCGTGCCGGCGAAGAACACAACCCAACCGACACAGACGAAATGGAAGGTGACGACCCGGCCGAGCCAAAGGCGGCGCACCGCCAGCGGTGAGAACGGCACCGGCGAGGTCGGATCTTCTCGCCACGCGTCGATCTCGGCGCCGCTGTGGAGACGGGCGAGTTCTCGGATGCGGACATCGGTGGCATCAAACTCGACATCGGGTTCGCCTCGCGCCTCGCTCAGCGCTCGTTCGATGGCGAGACCGAGTCCCTGGTAGAGACCCCACACGACGAACACCCACGCTGCGCCGTGCCACAGCCCGCCGAGACCCATCGTGATCACGAGGTTGCGATAGGTCGCTGCCCGACCGCTGCGGTTTCCGCCGAGCGGCACATAGAGATAGTCACGAAGCCACCGCGACAGGGTCATGTGCCAACGACGCCAGAAGTCCTGAACCGACACGGCGGCATAGGGCCGATCGAAGTTCTGCGGGAACCGGAAGCCGAGCAGCAGGGCAAGCCCGATCGCCATGTCGGTGTAGCCGGAGAAGTCGGCATAGATCTGGATTGCGTAGCCATAGATCCCGAACAGGACATCCCACGCCGAGTACTCCCCCGGCGTGCCGAAAGCGTCAGTGACGATTGCCCGGCCGATGAAGTCCGCGATCACGACCTTCTTGACGAGGCCTCGTGCGATCAGCAGTGCCGCTCGGCTTGCTTCGACTCGGTCCGGTGTTCGACTCGCCCGGAGCTCAGGAAGGAACTCCGTGGCCCGAACGATCGGCCCGGCGACAAGCTGGGGAAAGAACGAGAGGTACACGGCGAAATCGAGCAGCGGCGCCGGAGCTGCCTCCTGGCGATGGACATCGACGACATAGCTGATCGCCTGGAAGGTGAAGAACGAGACACCCACCGGCAAGACGATGTCGAGGGCGGGCCCCTCGAGCCCGAAGGAATCCTCCAGGCTCGACACGAAGAAGCCGTAGTACTTGAACACGCCGAGCACGGCGAGATCGAACACGACGGCCGTTCCCGTGAGTCGTTTGCGGCGTGCCGGCTCGGGCTGACGGTGCACGGCGACCGCGGCGACCTCGTTGACCAGGATCATGAGGGCGAGAAGGCCGAGGAAACGCCAGTCCCAGTAGCCGTAGAACACCGCAGAGGCGGTGAGGATCAGGATCTTCCATGCCGTGGCGCGTCCACGCAGCGCCCAGCTGAGGGGCAACACCACGGCGAAAAACACCGCGAACGTGAACGTGGGAAAGAGCACCTGGTCTCCAACTGCGCCCGCTTCGGAGATCGTACCGCGACCGCCCAGTGCCCCCGGTGATGCCGGATCGTCCGCCTAGTCGACGGGTGCGCCGTGGCGGCCTGCCCCCTCGGCGAACCGGGCGGCACCTGCCTGTGTCTCGCCCGAGGCCACCGTCTCACGTCCGAGGAGGGTTTCGTGCAACAGTGCCTCCGCCATTGAGAGCGACCATTGGTCCTTCGTCGAGCGCAGATCGCTGCGCAGACACCGCTGGGGGAAGGCAGCGAGTTGCCGGGCAAGGCTGAGCGCGTCGTCGAGCGCCTGACCCGGTGCGCTCAACCGGTTGACGAGACCGATGTGCGCGGCCTCGGGTCCCTCGACGGCGCGTCCGGTCAAAATCATGTCGTTGGCGAGCGACGAGCCGATGAGCCGGGGCAGGCGGATCGTGCCGCCGTCCACGAGGGGTACGCCCCATCGCCGGCAGTACACGCCGAACGTGGCGTTCTCGGCGGCGACTCGCAGATCGCACCACACCGCCAGTTCGAGTCCTCCGGCGACGGCGAAGCCCTCGACAGCAGCGATGACCGGCTTTGAGAGGTCCAGGCGGGTCGGGCCCATCGGTCCGGGACCGGTGCGATCGATCCGGTTGCCGTCCCCGGTCGAGATCGCCTTGAGATCCGCACCCGCACAGAACGTGCCGTTCGCTCCGGTGAGGATCGCCACCGAGAGCGAATCGTTCTCCTCGAAGGCGGTGAAGGCCTCGAACAGTTCGGTCGCCGTCGGCCCGTCGACTGCGTTGCGACGCTCGGGACGATCGATGGTGACCACGAGGACGGCGTCATGAATGTCGGTGTGGACGGTCATGGTCGGACGGTAGTGCCGCTCCCCCGGTGATCCCAAGCGTTCTGGCGGAGCGAACACCTGTTCGCTATCATGCGGGGATGCTGGCGTATCAGACGAGCGTCTTCGGGCAAGGAGTACCGACCGTGCTCGATGCCGGGGTCGAGCGCACCTGGCTCGATGAGTTCACCTGGGTCGACCACGCCCACACGTGGCTCGCCGGTGCCGACGAGCTGCTCGCCGACCTGGCCCACTCGCTGCCCTGGCGACATTCGCGACGCCCCATGTATGGGCGACTCGTCGACGAACCTCGACTCCACGCCATGCTCGATGCCGACAGCCGCTGCAGGTATCCGGTACTCGACGACATCACCGAGGCGCTCGAATCCCGTTACGGCGAGGGCCTGTCGCCGGGTTTCGTGAACTACTACCGCTCGGGCTCGGACTCGGTCGCCTGGCATGCCGACAAGATCGGGATCCACGAGGTGAACCCGATCGTTGCCATCGTCTCGCTCGGAGGACCCCGCACCTTCGGATTACGGCCGATGGGGGGAGGAAACGCCCACCGATGGGAGCTGGGATCCGGCGACCTGTTGGTGATGGGCGGCGCCTGCCAGCACGCCTGGGAACATGCCGTTCCCAAGATGGCGAGCGCTCCACCACGGATGAGCCTCAGCTACCGCCACGTCATCGATCGGCCCGCCGGGCCCCGGTGGTCGATCACGGTCGGGACACCCGTCGACGAGATCGGCTGGCAGCCAGGGCGATGATCGGGCACCATGCCCCGATGAAGATCACCGAGGTTCGGGTCTACGGACACTCGATCACCGTCGCCGACGGCCGCTACCAGATGTCGCTGAGCGAGGTCGACGCCCTCGACTGCACCGTCGTCGAAGTAGTCACCGATGCCGGTCTGGTCGGCTACGGCGAGACGACTCCCCTCGGCCCGACCTACCAGGAGCAGCATGCCGCCGGAGCCCGGGCCGCCATCGCCGCGGTTGCGCCGGCCCTGATCGGCCTCGACCCTCGCCGCAGCAGCCTCGTCTACGAGCGCATGGACCAAGCCCTCAACGGGCACCGCTACGCGAAATCCGCACTCGATGTCGCCTGCTGGGATCTCATCGGGAAGTCGTACGGCGAACGGGTCTGTGATCTGCTCGGCGGGGCCGAGCGCAGCAGCGTGCCCTCGTATTTCGGCGTGATGCCGGCCACGACGACGGAGACCGCCGATGCGGCTCGACGCCGCGAACACGAGGGCTACCCTCGAATCCAGGTGAAAGCAGGCGGCCGCGCCCTCGCCGACGACATCGACGCAGTACGGGCCGTTGCCGAGGCCCTCTCCCCCACCACCAAACTGCTCGTCGACCCCAACCGGGGGTGGACCACGCGCGACACGATGGAGTTCAGCGTCGCGTGTCGCGACATCGCCCTCACGATCGAGCAGCCCTGCCGAACCTTCGACGAGCACTGCCGCATCGCCGACAAAATCCACCACCCGCTCTTCCTCGACGAGTCGACCGTCGACATCCCCACGATCGTGCGGGCGGTGACCGACGGAGTCGCCCAGGGGTTCGGGATGAAGTTGTCCCGCGTCGGTGGACTCTCACCGCTGCGGGTGGTGCGCGACCTGTGTGTCGAACTCGGCGTCCCCCTCACCATCGACGACACCTGGGGCGGGGACATCACCGCAGCAGCGACGGTGCATATGGGCGCCACGGTGCCCGACGCGTTCTACGAAGGCACCTGGATCTCCGAGCCGTACCAGAAACCGGCCTATGGCTGCCTTACCCCGCCGATCCGCCACGTTGGGGGCCACATCCCGGTTCCCACCGGTGTCGGCCTCGGCGTCGAACCCGATCTGGCGACGTGGGCTGACCCGGTCGCCATCTATCGCTGAGCCGATGGGCCATCGACCGGTCGTCGTGATGGGCGTTGCCGGATCCGGCAAGTCGGTGGTCGGGCAGGGAATCGCCGTCGCGCTCGCTCGCCCGTTCATCGACGCCGACGATCTCCATCCCCGCACCAACATCGACAAGATGCGACGGGGCGAACCCCTCGACGACATCGATCGAGCGCCATGGCTCGACACTGTCGGTGCCGCCCTCGTCGCCGACCCGGCGACCGTCGTCGCCTGTTCGGCGCTCAAGCGCACGTACCGTGATCATCTGCGGTCGTGTGCGCCGAGGCTCACGTTCGTGCACCTTGCAGGCCCCCGGGCGCTGATCGCCGAGCGGATGGCCGATCGAGCCGATCACTTCATGCCGCTGAGCCTGCTCGACGACCAGTTGGCGACGCTCCAGCCGCTCGAGGCCGACGAGGTCGGAACGACCGTGTCGATCGACGGCCCAGTCGAGACCGTCCTTCGCCGCGCCCTCGATGCCCTGGCTTAGGCCGCGGTCCTCGGGCCGATGAAGATCCCTTCGGCCGTGGCGCACAGCGTTTCGCCATGGTGGAACGTTCCGGTGGCAAAGGTCTTGCGGCCCTCGACTCGGTCGATCCAGCCCCGCATGGTGATCGGCACACCGAGCGGGGTGAGCGAGGCATACCGGATGGAGAGTGTTCCCGTGAAGCCCGAGACGTCGTTCACGACGCATGTGCAGCCCAACAATTCGTCGAACACACCGGCGACGACGCCACCGTGTACCCCACCGGGTGGGCCATTCACGATCGCCTCGAACGTGTGCGTGGCGTGCACCTCGGCACCCTCGCCGACCTCGACAGTCGCAAAGTCGATCGGCGGGGCGATCGGGTTCAGCGTGCCGACATAGGGGCTGTAGGGAAAGAAACCCGCAATCCCGACCTCGAGCGCCCGGTTGATCCGGCCCTTCGGTCCGGCGGTGAGATTCTCGGCCATGCGTTCGGCGAGATCGTCGTGCCACAACGAAGCTTGCATCCGGATGTCGTCGACCGCGAAGGCGTCGAGTCGATCAGAGAGCGCCTGCAACTGTTGGATCTCGGAGGTGAAGTCCTCGCCGTCCAGTTCGGCGATTCGGGCGGCCGTGTTGACCCGCCGCATCGCGTCGATGAGATCTCGGGGTTCGTGCATCGGCGGGACGGTAGGCGGCGATCGTCACCGTCACCGAATCGCCCGCTCGCCGGCCGACCGGTACCATCGCCCCCGATGAGCCGCTTTACCAACCGCATCGCATTTCTGACCGGCGCCGCCAGCGGCGTCGGCCGGGCAACCACCATCCGCCTCGCCTCCGAGGGCGCCGCCGTGTTCGCGGTCGACGTCAACACCGATGGCCTTGCCGAGACCGCCGAGCTCGCCGACAACCTCGAGGGGTCGGTCACAACCCGCCGCCTCGATGTCACCGATGTCGCCGACATCGCCGCCGCGGTGACCGAATGCGTCGATGCCCTCGGCGGCATCGACATCGTCGGCAACATCGCCGGCATCGCCCGCCACCATCACATCGCCCAGGTGAGCGAGGCCGACTGGGACGTGATGAACAGCATCAACCTGAAGGGTCCCTTCTTCGTCGCCCAGGCGACCATGCCGCACCTGCTCGAACGCAACGGTGCGCTGATCAACATCGCGTCGAACGCCGGGTTGATGGGCCAGGCGTACACCGTGCCCTACTGCGCCACGAAGGGCGGCGTGGTCAATCTGACCCGTGCGCTCGCCATGGAGTTCGTGAAGACGGGTGTGCGCATCAACGCCATCGCACCCGGCGGAATCGACACGCCCCTGGTGCACAACTTCCAGTTGGCCGACGACATCGACTTCTCGCTGATGCAGAACCACATCGGCTACCGCGACCCGAGCTCCGCCGAGCAGATCGCTGCCTTCTTCGCCTTCCTCGCAAGCGACGAGGCGGCCAACATCCACGGCAGCATTCTCAGCGCCGACGGCGGCCTCACCACTGCCTGACGTGGCCGATCTCGACGCCTTCATCTTCGGTGTCGACCTCGATGGCGTCTGCGCCGACTACACGCTCGGTTTGCAGGGCAGCGTTTCTGCACACACCGGTCGGCCGCGCACCGACTTTCCGATCGAGCGCGACTGGGACTTCACCCAGTGGGGTTTCGGGCCGGGCGACTTCGAGTACCACCATCGGCGTGCCGTCGCGACCGAGCGTATGTTCCGCACCCTCGAGGTGATCCCCGGCGCGGCAGAAGCACTGTGGAGTCTGAGCGATGCGGGCGTCTGGATCCGTGTCATCACCCATCGGCTCTACGTGAACTGGGGACATCAGGCGGCCGTCGCCGACACCGTCGCATGGCTCGACGACGCCCGCATCCCCTACCGAGACCTGTGCTTCCTCGGCGCCAAACCGCAGGTGGAGGCCGATCTCTACATCGACGATTCGCCCAGCAACATCACCGGCCTGCGCAAGGCCGGCAACGACGTCATCGTGTTCGATCAGCCGTACAACCGCGACATGGCCGGGCCCCGTGCGGGCAACTGGAGCGAGGTCGAGGAGATCGTCATGGATCGGTACACGGCGTGGTCCGGCGTCCACGGGGTGCAGCCGGTGCTACCCGGAGTCACCGGCGGCGACCGATTACACGGTCAGCGACCCACCTGACTTCGGTAGGTTGGGATCGTGACCGACGATCTCGATCAACTCGACGCCGCCCTTCGACGCGACATCCGCCGGCTGGGCACACAGCTCGGCGACACCCTCGTGCGTCAAGTCGGGCCGGATCTGCTCGAGCAGGTCGAGCAGGTGCGCACGCTCGCCCGTGCGCTGCGCGAGGGCGACGACTCCGTCGGAGAAGAGCTCACCGACCGACTCGGCAACACCGACGTCGTCCGAGCGATCGAGCTCGTGCGGGCCTTCACGACCTACTTTCATCTTGCGAACACGGCGGAGCAGGTCCACCGCATCGACGACCTCGCCGAGAATCGCACCACCCGGTCCAAGCGAATCGCCGAAACGGTCTCCCGTCTCGGCGAACTGGGTTTCACCCCGAACGACGTCGCCGCCGCCGTCAACAAGGTGCAGCTGTATCCCGTGTTCACCGCGCACCCGACCGAGGCCTCGCGTCGGTCGATCCTCGACAAGCTCGCCGAGGTCGCCCTACTCATCGAACAGCGGATGACCGAGAACGACGAGCCTGTCGTCACTCGCATCGATCGCCGCATCGACGAACTCCTCGACATGATCTGGCAGACCGACGAGCTTCGACGCGAGAAACCGGATCCCGTCGACGAGGCCCGATCCATCCTGTACTTCCTCGGCGAGATGCTGGAGGAGGGGGTGCCTGAACTCCTCGACGACATCGACGCAGCCCTTCGCTCCCTCGGTTTTCAGCTCGATGCCGGAGCCCAGCCGGTGCGCTTCGGGTCGTGGGTCGGCGGTGATCGCGACGGCAACCCCAACGTGAAACCGCAGACCACCTGCGAGGTGCTCGACTTCCAACGGGCCCGGGCGCTGCGGCTGCTGGTCGGAGAGATCGAGGAGCTGTCGGCCGAGCTCAGCATCGCCAGTGCGATTCGCCCGATCTCGCCCGAACTGCAAGCCCAACTCGAGGCCGACGACGAGAACTTCCCGAAGGTTCGGGCCAGATTCCGGGCGTTGAGTGCCGGCGAGCCCTACCGGCAACGCCTCGCCGTCATGCATCAGCGTCTGCTGGAGGCCGCCGAGACCCCGCCCGGGCCTCGGGCCTACAGCCGCCCGTCCGAGCTCACCGAGGATCTCGACGTGCTCGCTCGTTCGCTGGAGGCCGCCGGTGGCGCGCTGATCGCCAACGGACGCCTCGCCCGGGTGCGACGTCTCGTCGGGCTCGTCGGCTTCCATCTCGCCACGCTCGACATCCGTCAGCACGCCGCGAAACATCACGCCACACTTTCCGAGCTCTTCGAAGCGGTCGGCACGGACTACGCCGGGCTCGACAAGCCGGGTCGGGCGGCGCTGCTCGCCGACGAACTCGGCTCGCCCCGGCCGCTCGCCGCACCCCAGACGGGCGAGGCCGACGAGACCCGGGCATTGTTCCAGGTCCTGCGCGACCGCATGGACGAGCACGGCGACGACATCATCGAGAGCTACATCATCTCGATGACCCAGGGCGTCGACGACATCCTCGCCCCGGCGGTTCTCGCCCGCGACGTCGGCTTGATCGATCTCTCCGCCGGGATCGCCCGACTCGGTTTCGTGCCCCTGTTCGAGACGATCGGCGATCTGCAGGCGATCGGGCCCGTCTTGCGCGAGCTGTTCGCCATCCCGTCGTATCGAGCCCTCGTCGAGCTGCGCGGCAATGTGCAAGAAGTGATGGTGGGCTACTCCGATTCCAACAAGGACGGCGGGATCACGACCTCACAGTGGGAGATTCACAAGGCCCTGCGCACGATCTCCGACGTCGCCGACGAGAGCGGGATCGAGATCACGGTCTTCCACGGTCGTGGTGGCACCGTCGGGCGAGGCGGGGGCCCGACCCACGCGGCGATTCTTTCCCAGCCCGCCGGCGCGATTCGCGGAGCCATGAAGACCACCGAGCAAGGCGAGGTCATCGCCGACAAGTTCGGCTTGCCGGAGATCGCCAACCGCAACCTCGATCTCGCCTTTTCTGCCGTCGTCGAGGCATCACTCGCTCATCGCAAGCCCCGGAATGCCCCAGAGGACGTGGCTGCGTGGAACAGCGTGATGGAAACCATGTCGACGGCTGCCTTCGCCCGGTACCGGGCGTTCGTCGAGCAGGACGGACTGGTCGAGTACTTCAACACCGCCACCCCGGTCGAAGAACTCGGCGCGATGAACATCGGCTCGAGGCCGTCACGCCGCAAAGGCGGCGGCGATCTCTCCGATCTCCGTGCGATCCCCTGGGTGTTCGGCTGGACCCAGTCCCGCCAGATCATCCCTGGCTGGTTCGGTGTCGGTACCGCTCTCCATACGGCGGTCGAGGCCGGTCATGGCGACGTCCTCGCACAGATGTACGGCAACTGGCAGTTCTTCCGCACGTTCATCTCGAACGTCGAGATGACCCTCGCCAAGACCGACCTGGCGATCGCTCGACACTATGTCACCACCCTGGTCGACCCGGCGCTTCACCACATCCTCGATGACGTCGCCGCCGAACACGCACTGACGCTCCAGCAGCTCAGCCTCATCACCGGCGGCGAACTGCTCGATGATCTCCCGATCCTGCGCCGCACCCTCAACGTGCGCGACATCTACCTGGACCCGATCAACATCCTTCAGGTCGACCTGCTCGCCCGCAGCCGAGCAGCCGATGTCGACCCGGCGCAGCAGGCCCGACTCCAACGAGCGCTTCTGCTCACGATCAACGGCGTCGCCGCGGGACTGCGCAACACGGGCTGACCTCGGGCGCGGATGCCCGACCTGGCTACTTCTTCTGGAAGTTCGGGGTGCGCTTCTCCGCAAAGGCCCGAGGACCTTCCTTCGCATCGTCGGACTGCATGACGGCGTTGGCATACGCGTCTTCGTGCGCCCACGCCTCAGCCTCGGTCATACCCGACGTCTCGTGCATGGTTCGCAGGACGGCCTCGACCGCAAGCGGGCCGTTCCCGGCGACGATCTCGGCGACCTCGAGTGCGTGTTCGAAGGCGGTGCCGTCCGGCACGACGCGACTGATGAGCCCCATCGCTTTCGCTTCGGCAGCGGTGATGTGCTTGCCGGTGAGGAGGATGTCGGCCGCTTCGGCATAACCGATCTGGCGCGGGAGACGAACAGGAGAGCCACCAGCCGGGTACAGCGACCAGCGCACCTCGGAAACGCCGAACTTCGCCGACTCAGCGGCGATGCGGATATCGGTTCCCTGCAGGATCTCCGTACCGCCGGCGATCGCGACACCCTCGACAGCGGCGATGATCGGTTTCGTCGGCCGATACGTCTTGGTGAGACCGTCGTAGATCCAGGCGGCGCCGTGCTCGGCCATCGCCCCCTTTACGTCCCAGTCGTCGTGCTCGTCGGCGTCGCCGGCAAGGCTGCGCAAGTCCATGCCGGCGCTGAAGTCACCGCCGGTACCCGTGAGCACGATGCAACGGATGTCGTCGTCGGCCGAGGCTTCTTTCCAGGCATCACGCATGCGACCGAACATCTGCAGCGTCATGGCGTTCTTGCGTTGCGGACGGTTCATGGTGGCGATCATCACGTGACCGCGCTTCTCGACGAGCAAGTCAGGCATACCTGGACGGTAGAACGATCCGACCCCCTGGACCAAACGGCTCCGTACGGCGGCTACGGCGCCGGATACTCGACGGACTCACTCGCCCCCGGGTGCCGTGCCGGCCGTCCGCACTGCGTGGATGAACCCGGCGATTGCGCCGACTGCCGCAACGGCGACGTGTTCGACGAGGACAGCCACGGTTCCCTGCGTTGCCCAGAGTGTCGGGCCGTCGAGATCGCCCTTCACCCCGAGAATGATCGCCGTCGCCGTGGCCAGCACAAATCCGCCGAGCGCGGCATTCACCGATCGGCGCTGGGTCAGACCGGCGCCGACCGACCCATCGATCGCGGGCCAGGCTGACGCCACGATCAGCGGGACGACGTGATAGGTGGTGGTCGGTGTGCGGGCTGCCAGGAGGGCCCACACCACGGCGGCCAGGAGGGTCACCGCCAGCCCGGCCAGCCGGAGCACCTCACGCACGCGCCGGCCTCCATGTTCGTCCCTCCACCTCACCGAAGAGTTGCCCTGCGGTCTTCTGCAGCCCGTAGGACCAGGTGGGATAGGCGTGGACAGTCTGGGCGAGGCGACCGGCGAATGCTCGGGTGCGCATCGCAAACGCGACCTCGTGGATCATCTCACCAGCCCGCTCGGCGACGATGGTTGCGCCGATCACGTTGCCGCCGGCCAGATGCCGGGTGATGCGCTTCGGACCGGTGATCAACTTGATGAAGCCGTCCTCTCGACCGTCGGTCACGGCGCGATCCATCTCGCTCATCGGCAGCTCACAGACCCGTCCGCCTCGAGCGCTCGCCTCGGCCTCGGTGACACCCACCCGGGCCACCTCGGGACTCGTGAAGGTGACCCACGGCGTGTGATGGGTGCGGTAGCGGCCTCGATAGCCCTTCTTGAGTGCGTTGCCGGCAGCGATACGGCCCATCTCATCGGCCGCATGGGTGAACGGCAGCTTTCCGGTCACGTCGCCGACGGCATACACGCCCGGAATGGCGGTGCGAAGCCGGTCGTCCGTCTCGACGTGACCGTCGGCGTCAAACGACGCTCCGAGCTGTTCGAGACCGAGGCCCTCGGTATTCGGGGCGCGGCCGGCGGCGACCAGTACCTCGTCGACCTTGATGGTGCGGCCGGCCAGGCGGAGTTCGACCCCGACGGACGATCGACCGACCGATTCGATTCCGGTACCCGTGATCACCGTGACACCGCGTGCCGCGAGCGAGGCCTCGACGATCGCCGACGCCTCGGCTTCCTCCTGCGGCAGGAGCCGTTCAGCACCCTCGACGAGCACGACCTCGCTGCCGAGCATGGCGAACGCCTCAGCCATCTCACAGCCGATCGTCCCGCCCCCGATGACCCCCAGGCGACGAGGCCTATGGACCAGCGAAAAAATGGTCTCGTTGGTGTGATGGGGTGTCGTCGCAAGGCCTGGGATCGGCGGGATGGAGGGGAGCCCACCGGTTGCGACGATGATCCGAGGTGCGGTGATGCGGCGCTCACCGACTGCCACCGTGTCGTGGGTGACGAGCCGGGCCCGATCCTTGATGAACGACGCGCCGTGCTCCATCAGAACGTCGGCGCTCTCGGTGGCTGCGATGCGTTCGATCGTGGCGCGAACACGAGCCATGGCCTCGCCGAAGGAAGCGCCGTTGCGTGCAGCCGAGAGCATCGTCTTGGAAGGCACACAGCCGGTGAACGTGCAGTCGCCCCCAGGAGGGCCGTCATTGATCATGAGCACGTCGGCCTTCGACCAGAGCGCGGCGCGCAGCGCGCCGAGGCCACCGGCACCACCACCGATGATGATCAGATCGTGATCCATGGGCTGGACACCTCCCCCGCTCCGTCGCGACCGTCGGCGCCGACGGACCCGCAGACCAGCTCAGGCCTCGTCGAGTGCAGCCCGGAATTCGCCGACGAGGGCCGCGACCCCTTCGGGCCCAGCGTGGTCGAGCATGCGCTGCACGACCGCCGAACCGACGACAACGCCGTCGGACACCTGCGAGACCTCAACCGCCTGCTCGGGCGTGCCGACACCGACGCCGACGAGCACCGGCTTGTCGGTGACGCCCTTCAGACGCCCGGCGATCTCGACCGCCGATGCCGCAAGGGCGGAACGAACTCCGGTGATACCGAGCAGACCGACGCCGTAGACGAAGCCTCGCGCCCGCTCGACAATCAGGGGCAGCCGTTCGTCAGGCGCAGTCGGCGCCGCCAGCATGACGGTCTCGACACCGGCCTCATCGGCCGCTGACGCCCATTCCCCCACTTCCTCGAGGGGGACGTCGGGCAGGATGCACCCGGACACCCCGGCCGCGGCAAGCGAGTTCGCGAACCGCTCAAAACCCATGTGGTAGGCGATGTTGCCGTAGGTCATCACGGCGGTCGGCACACCGATGTCGGCGTGACGCAGGTCGTCGAGGATGGTCTGCGGCGTGACCCCGGCCTCGAGTGCCCGATCATTGGCTTCCTGGATGGTCGGACCGTCCATGACCGGGTCCGAGAAGGGCATGCCGATCTCGATCACATCGGCACCTGCGGCGGCAACGGCACGCACCGTGTCGAGCCAGTCGTCGCCGAGTCCACCCGTGATGTAGGGAACCAGGCACTTGCCACCCGCATCGATACGAGCACGCAGGGCCGTTTCCACGGCGCCGGTCATGATCCGAGAACGTCCATCATCTGGTTGACGTCCTTGTCGCCGCGACCGCTCATGTTGACCAGGATGGTCTTGCCGGCGACCTCGTCACGCATCTTGGCGATCCAGGCGAGCGCATGGGCGGATTCGAGAGCGGGAATGATGCCCTCGGTGCGGGAGCACAGCTGGAACGCCTCCACGACCTCGGCATCGGTGACAGGTTCGTATCGGGCGCGGCCGCTGGCGGCGAGGTGCGCGTGCTCGGGACCGATGCCCGGGTAGTCGAGCCCGGCCGAGATCGATTCGGCTTCGAGCACCTGTCCCCACTCGTCCTGCATGAGGTAACTCTTCGAGCCGTGCACGATGCCGGGAACGGCTCGGCCGACCGCAGCACCACCGGCCGGCTCGGCACCGATCAGCTGAGCGTCGGTGTCGGCAAACCCGGCGAAGATGCCCGCGGCGTTGGAGCCGCCACCGACGCAGGCGACGACATAGTCGGGCACGCCGCCGTCGAGGAGCTCGGCGCACTGCTCGCGGGACTCGTCACCGATGACACGGTGGAACTCGCGGACCATCCACGGGTACGGGTGCGGCCCCATGACCGAGCCAAGGCAGTAGTGGGTGTCCTCGACCGCAGACACCCAGTAGCGCATTGCCTCGTTGACGGCGTCCTTGAGCGTCTGGCTGCCCGTCTCGGCGGCCCGAACCTCGGCGCCGAGCAGCTGCATCCGAAAGACGTTGAGCTTCTGGCGCTCGATGTCGACGGTGCCCATGTAGACGACACACTCCATGCCGAACAGGGCGGCGGCCGTCGCGCTGGCGACACCGTGCTGACCGGCGCCGGTCTCGGCGACGATGCGGGTCTTGCCCATGCGCTTGGCGAGCAGGGCCTGGCCGAGCACACTGTTGATCTTGTGGCTGCCGGTGTGGTTGAGGTCCTCTCGCTTGAAGAGGATACGGCAGCCGAGTTCTTCGCCGAGACGATGACATTCCGTCAGCGGCGACGGACGGCCCGCATAGGTGCGCAGCAGATGATCGAGTTCATTGCGGAAGGCGGGATCACCCCAGGCATCGCGGAAGGCCCGGTCGAGTTCCTGACACGCAGGAACCAGGGTCTCCGGGACGTACATGCCGCCGAAGTCGCCGAAGCGACCCGACTCGGTGGGTTCGGCCATGGTCATGACAAAAAATCCTCTTCCCAGTTGTATGGAATATCGTCGGTTTGCACGCTCGACGCATCGTCGGGCAGTTCTGTGGCTGCGGCGCGAGCGTTGGCGATGAACTCGCGGAGCTTGACCGGGTCCTTGCGGCCCGGTGCAGACTCGACGCCTGTGGCGACATCAACGCCCCATGGGCGGACCCGGGTGATGGCATCAGCGACATTGCCCGGATGCAGTCCTCCGGCGAGCAGCACTCGGTGTCCAGCCGACGGCGCACCTTCGGCAAGCGACCAGTCGAAGACCTCGCCGCTGCCCGGTTCGGCGCCGTCGATCATGATGGCGTCGGCGCCGAAATCGGCGACCCGCGAGAGGGCGGGGTGGCCGGCGGCGAACGCCTTGATCACGACGGGAATTCGGGACCGGACTCGACGGGCATCCTCGGCGGATTCGTCGCCGTGGAGTTGGGCGGCGCGCAGGCCCGCACGCTGGACGATCTCGACCACCCGCTCGGGCAGTTCGTTGCGAAAGATCCCGACGGTCATCGTTTCGGGCGGGAGGCGGCGAACGATGTCACGAGCCCGGTCGACGGCAATCTGGCGCTTCGACCCAGGGACAAAGTTCAGCCCGATCGCGTCGGCTCCCATTCCAACGGCGAGGAGGCCGTCCTCCTCGCTCGTGACGCCGCAGATTTTCACGAACACCCTGTGGAAACTACTCGCCCGCTCGGGTGGAGCGCCCACCTTTGCGTCAGGCGAGTCCGCGAAGGCGACGGATCTCCTCCGCCGGGTCACCCGAGGTCACGAGGGTTTCGCCGACGAGAAGTGCGTGATAGCCGGCCTCAGCAAGCGCTGCGGCATCGCTGCGATCCCGCACGCCGGACTCTGCGACGCGCACCACGCCTGCCGGCATCTGTGGGGCCATGCGGATCGCTCGCTCCTGGTCGACTTCGAAGGTCACCAGGTCGCGCTGGTTCACACCGACGAGATCGCCCCCGACCACGAGGGCTCGTTCCAACTCGTGCTCGTCGTGAATCTCGATCAAGGCATCGAGACCCACCTGTTTGGCGAGCGCATGGAAGTCGCTCAACTCTGCATCGTCGAGGGCGGCAGCGATCAGCAGGACACAGTCGGCGCCCATGAGCCGGGCATCGACCACATCGCGGGGGTCGACCGTGAAGTCCTTTCTGATGACCGGCAGCGAGACCGCTGCACGGGCCGCCTGGAGATCCTCCACCGACCCACCGAACCAGTCGACATCGGTGAGAACCGACAGACACGATGCTCCACCCGCGTCATAGGTGCGGGCGAGTGCAGCGGCGTCGAGGTCGGCGAAGAGATCGCCCTTGCTCGGCGAGCGTCGCTTGACTTCGCTGACCACGGCGATCGGATCCGTTCCGGCCAATGCAGCGCGGAAACCCCGCGTCGGAGGCAGGGCTGCGCACTGCTCGACGAGCGCGTCGATCGATCGGGTGTCCGCAGCCGCCGACGCCCGGTGTGCCTCGAGGATCCGGTCGAGATAGGTCTCGGGCAGGGCTACAGGCCCTTGCCGGCAGCCGGCGTGAGCATGACGAGCTCTGGCGCGCCGGCCATGACGCCACCGAGGGCGCCCATCAGTGCCTTCATGGCATCGGAACCGCTGTGCACGGCGAGAGCATCACCGTCGGCGTACAGCTCATAGATGTACGCCGTGTTCTCGTCGTCGTTCTGACCCCAGTTGAGGATGTAGATCTCGGTACCCGCCTCGGACTCGACGGCCTCGAGCATGGCGCCGAACGCGTCGAGGAAGGTGTCCTTGGCGTCGGGCTTGATGGGGAGCTTGGCGAGAACAGCGGTCTTTGACATGGCCTGCATGCTACGCCGCACACTGCGCAGGAACGAACCCTGCTCGTGGGGCCGGGGCGATCAGGAGCGGCGCTCGTGTCTGGCCGCCATGCCGACGGCGATGATCGGAGCGATCATGAACGACAGGCCACCGAACACCATCGCAATCAACCCGAGGGTCACAACTTCGAGGATCCCGACGAGTGCACCGATGGCCAGCGACACGAACCCACCGACGATGAGGGCCGCAGGCATGAGCTGGAACCAACGGGGCAACGAGCTGTCGGTGATCGGGCGATCATCTCGCTCGTCGAATGGGTCCTCGTCGTCGTCGCTGTCGTCGAAGGGCCGAAAGGTCTGCCCCGCAGTCGTCGACGCCTGGAACCCGCCACTCGGGCGTTGCCCACGCTCCGCCCGAAGGCGCTGCCGGTCGTAGCGCGAACGTTCGTCGACATCGCCCAGCACCGACCATGCTGCGTTGATCTCGCGCATGCGATCCTCCGCCGAGAGACGAGCGACCTCGGACTCGGTGTGGAAGTCAGGATGCGCATCGCGAGCGGCCTGCAAGTACGCCTTCTTGATCTCCGTCATCGATGCGTCAGGCGTGACACCCAGGACCTCGTAGTGACCCACGGGGGCAGCGTAGGGCCTGAACCGACCCGTCCTCACACGGGCATCACACGTTCATCACATCTATGAGGCACGATCAAGGACATGAGCGACGAACCGGCCATCGTCATCGTCGAAGACGACCCCAACATCGCCGACCTCGTCGAGCTGTACCTACGGCGCGACGGCTACCGGCCCTACCAGGCCTCCACCGGCGAGCGTGCGCTACAGGTGATCGCCGAACGGAACCCCGAACTCGTCCTGCTCGACGTCGGCCTCCCGGGCGAACTCGACGGCCTCGACGTCTGCCGCGCCATTCGGGCCGAGTCCGACATCCCGATCATCTTCCTCACCGCTCGCGACGCAGAGATCGACCGAGTCCTCGGGCTCGAACTCGGCGCCGACGACTATGTCACCAAACCGTTTTCGCCCCGTGAACTTGTCGCCCGCGTCAAGGCGATCCTCCGTCGCAGCAGCGGCGCAAGCTCCTCCGCAGGCCGGCCGACACCGATCGACCTCGGCTGGGAGATCGTCGTCGATCCCGGGCGACGCGAAGTGACCCTCGCAGGTGAGCCGGTCGCCCTCGCCACCCGCGAGTTCGACCTGCTGCACTACCTCGCCGAACACCGAGGACTCGCGCTAAGCCGCCTCCAACTGCTCGACGGCGTTTGGGGTGTGGGGTGGGTCGGCGACGACCGGACCGTCGATGTCCACGTCCGCCAGCTTCGCAAGAAGCTCGGCGACGCACTTCGACTCGAGACGGTCTGGGGCGTGGGGTACCGCCTTGACTGAACGGGAACGCTCGTGAGGCGCCGACTGACCGCCGCAACCGTCGGGATGGTCGTCGCCGCGCTCTTGCTCGTCGGCGCTGGCACCACCGTGCTCACGGCGGTCAACGCCCGGGCCGACACCGAAGCTGATCTGCGCGAAACGGTCGAATCGCTGAGCGAACTGCTCGCCGAGCTCACGATCGTGCCCGCTGCCGACGAGACCGGCCGGGACATCCGGGCTCGGCTCCAAGCCCTCGCCGACTCCCTCAGCGTCGACGGCATCGGCATCCTGGTGCTCCCGCGCAACCGCGACCCGATCGGCAACCTTCCTGAAGGTCTCACGGTCGAAGACCTCGACACCGACCTACTTCGAGCCGGCGAGACGCAGAGCAACCGGGATGGCGACCTCCTCTGGGCGGCGCGCGGGAACGTCAGCAGGAACGGCACTCAACAAGTCGTCGTGATGACCGACGAACCCGATCCGCTTCTGATGCCGTCGTTTCGTTGGTTCCTCCTGGCCTCGCTGGCGACCATCGTCGTCGCCGCGCTCGTCGCTGGACGGTTCAGCCGATCGCTCACCGGACCCATCCGGGCATCCCGTGATGTCGCCCGACGCATCGCCGCCGGTGACCTCGACGCCCGGATCCCCGACGGGACAGCCGCCGGCCGAGACGAGGTCGGCGAGCTGGTCGCCTCGATCAACTCGATGGCCGACAACCTCCAACGATCGAACGCACTTGAACGCCAGTTCCTCATGTCCGTGAGCCACGATCTCCGCACCCCACTCACCTCGATCAAGGGCTATGCAGAGGCACTCACCGACGGAGCGATCGTCGACCAGCAGCAGGCCGGCCGGGTCATCGAGACTGAGGCGGACCGCCTGGAGCGTCTGGTCGGCGACCTTTTGCTCCTCGCCCGGCTCGAAAGCACCGACTTCCCCCTCAATCGGCGCACGGTCGCGCTCAACGATCTAGTCGATGCCACCGTCGCCGGCCTTCAACACGAGGCTCGCGGGCGCGAGGTGACCCTCACCGCCCGGATCGCCGACACCCCACTCTGGGCCGATCTCGACCCCGACCGCTACGGACAGATCATCGGCAACCTCGTCGGCAACGCACTGCGGTTCGCCGACCGTGAGGTCGTCGTGACCCTCTGGTCAGCCGAGGGCGGCACCCACCTGTCGGTGGGCGACGACGGCCCGGGCATCGCCGAAGCCGATCTGCCCCACGTGTTCGAGCGTCTCTATGTCGCCGAGCACAGTCCGGCGGTGCAGGAGAGCGGCAGCGGCCTCGGCCTCGCCATCGTGCGTGATCTCACCGAGCGCATGGGCGGTTCGGTGACTGCTCGGCGATCGTCGCTCGGAGGGGCCGAGTTCGTGGTCAGCTTTGCGCCGGCGCCACCACCGACGCCGTGACCGCACCGACCATGACCTGATCCCCGATCTCGACCTTGCGCATCAGCGGCGCGAGCGCGACATCGCCGGCGGCGGACGTGACCACCCCCACGAGGTCATCACCGACGGTGACCTCATCGCCGACGTTGACATCACCCGAGGCCTGCAGCACTCGCACCGGTCGGGGCACGTTGCCGCCCCGGCTGTCGATGCGAGCAACGAGTTCTTGTCCGGTGTAGCAGCCCTTGGTGAAGCTCACCGAGAGATCGATCAGCTGCTGACCTCCCTCTCCCGGGATGGTCTCGTCGGTGAGCTCAGCGCCCATGCGCGGCATGCCCGCACGAATGCGTTGGCGCTCGTCGGTGGGATCGACGACGCCTGGCCACGTGAGCGGCGAATCGATCATGTCGTCGACCGCCTCGATCGTGGCGTCGGTACGAAGAAGGAAACGACGGAGTCGGGCGACGAGGGTGTCACGGTGGCCTGCGTCGATGTCGAGGAGGAACGTCTCGTCATTCACCCGCTGGATTCGGAACCAGGCGTCGAGCTTGCCCGTCGGCTGCAGGACGAGCGACCAGGCCACCTCGCCGGCGGCCAGCGACTCGATGTCCTGACTGATCTGCCCCTGGAGGTAGGCGGCAGCATCGGGACCGCTGACCCGAACGGCATCACGGATTGTCACGACGATGCCTCCTGACGGGCGTGCCGACGCGCTGCGCTCATTCGCCGCGCTGCAGGCACTGCGGCGAGCAACGCCTTGGCCTTATTCTGACACTCGAGATGCTCGTCGACCGCAACGGAGTCGGCCACGACACCGGCACCGGCCTGCACCGAAGCGGTGCCGTTGCTGACGAGCATCGTGCGGATCGTGATCGCCGTGTCGATGTTGCCGGAGAAGTCGAGATAGCCGACGACACCGCCGTACGGACCCCGCTTCACCGGTTCGAGTTCGTCGATGATCTCCATCGCCCGCACCTTCGGTGCTCCCGAGAGCGTGCCCGCGGGAAGGGTGGCTCGCAGCACGTCGATCGCCGTACAGCCTTCTGCGAGTGCGCCACTCACCTGCGACGTGAGGTGCATGACGTGGCTGTACTTCTCAAGCGTCATCATCTCGTCGATCTGGAGCGAGCCGAACTCGACCACGCGGCCGACATCGTTACGGGCAAGGTCGACGAGCATGACGTGCTCGGCGATTTCCTTGGGGTGCTCGATGAGCTCGGCCGCCAGGCGGCGGTCGTGTTCCTCGGTTTTGCCGCGCTTACGGGTACCGGCGATCGGGCGGCTGATGACCCGATTGTCGAGCAACTGCACCATCGGCTCCGGTGAACCCCCGACGACTTCGAGGTCGCCATGCCGCAGGAAGTACATGTACGGGCTCGGGTTGACCTGACGAAGGACCCGGTAGAGATCAAAGGCCTCCGCCTCAAGATCGAGGTCGAAGCGCTGGGCGAGGACAACCTGGAAGATGTCGCCCGCAAGGATGTACTCACGGGCCGTCTCGACAGCAGCGCAGTACTCGGCCTCTCCCATCGTCGAGGTGACCTCGGGAATCGGGTCGGAGGGGTCCGGGAGCGACATCAGCGGTTCGTCGATGGCTCGGGCACCGTCATTGGCGAGCTGATGGATCTGGGCGACCGCCGTGTCATAGGCGGCCCGGAGATCGGTGTCGTCGTTGATGACGACGTTGGCAAGCAGCGTGACCCGCTGTCGCCAGTGGTCGTACACGGCGAGTTCGCCGATCATCGAGATCACGGCATCGGGATGACCGAGATCATCGGTGGGCACGTCGGGGAGATGCTCGACCTCACGCACGACGTCGTAGCCGAGATAGCCGATCAGGCCGCCGTGCAGCGGCGGCAGATCGTCGAGTTCGGGCGACCGATAGTGCGCGAGCAGACGCTCGAGGGCCGTGAGCATCCCCTCTTCGGGATCGATGTCGATACCGAGGTCACCGATCACCTGCAGCCGGCCGTCCTTCGACACCAGGGTTCCCTGTGGGCGTCGACCGATGAACGACCACCGACTCCACCGGTCGCCGTTATCGACCGACTCGAGCAGGAATCCTTCGTCGTCGCCGACGACTCGGGCGAATGCGGCGACGGGTGTGGTGAGATCCGCCAGGACCTCAGCCCAGACCGGCACCACCGTGTGGTCGGCTGCCAGCGCGGCGAACTCGTCGAAGTCGGGGCAGATCCGCATCAGGTGAAGCGGAGCGTCTCCGCGTCCTCGACCGCCCGGTAGTAACAGGTCTGACGAGTCTGGCCGGCCTCGTCTTTGGTGTGGCACACACCGGTGCCGGCCTTGCGGACCTTGTAGATCAGGCTGTTCTGTTCGCAGTTCACGGCGACCTCGACCAGGTCGAGCACGTCGCCCGATGTGGCGCCCTTGTGCCAGATCTGTTCGCGAGACGTGCTGTAGAGCACGGCGGAACCGCGGGCGAGGGTCTCGCGGTAGGCCTCTTCGTTGGCGTAGCCGATGAAGAGCACATCGCCGGAGTCGGCGTCCTGCAGCACGACCGGAACCACCTGATGCCCTGCTCGACCGATCTTGCCGACCTTGTCGAAATCGAGTTGGACCTCGAGGCCCTCTTCAAGCGCTTCGCTCATGATGTGCAGCGTATTGGGTCCGACCGCCCGCCCCTGCCTAGATTTCGCCGTATGGATGCCGAACTCGCCCGCCTCGATGCCGTTGGTCTTGCCGAGGCCATCCGAACCGGTCAGCTGTCCCCCGCGGAGGCACTCGAGTCGAGTATCCGACGCATGGAGGCCGTCGATGGTGACATCAACGCGGTGATCCATCGCCACCTCGACGAGGCGATCGCATCGATCGACTCGCTCGCCGACGGCCCCTTCCGTGGCGTGCCGATGTTGATGAAGGATCTGTGGGCCTGCGAAGCCGGACGTCCCCATCACCAGGGCGTTCAGGCGCTCAAGGTTCACGGAGCCGTCGCCGACCGAGACTCCCATCTCGTCGAGGCCTACCGCGATGCAGGCTTCGTCTCCTTCGGTCGAACGAATACCCCCGAGCTCGGCGCCGGCGCCACCACCGAGCCGCTCGCCTACGGGCCGACCCGCAACCCGTGGGATCTCGCCCGTGGACCGGGCGGTTCGTCCGGCGGTGCAGCTGCTGCGGTCGCTGCCGGTGTCCTGCCGGCGGCCAACGCAAGCGACGGCGGCGGTTCGATCCGCATCCCCGCAGCGATGTGTGGCCTGGTCGGCCTCAAGCCGAGCCGCGGCCGCATCTCGATGGGCCCGCACATGGACGAGTGGGGCAACTCGGTCCAGCACGTCGTGTGCCACACGGTGCGGGACTCGGCGGCGATTCTCGACGCCACCATCGTGCACGTTCCCGGCGATGGCGTCATCGCACCGCGTCAGGACGAACCCTACGCCGACCTCGTCGGCCGGGATCCCGGCCGGCTCCGTATCGGGTTCCTCGATCACGCCATCCGCACAAACACCGAGATCGACCCCGACGTCGCCGACGCGGTTCGTGCGACCGCCGCCCGACTCGAGGCGCTCGGCCACGATGTCGAGCCGAGCGTGCCCGCTCCCCTACTCGACGAATCCCGCATCACGGCGTGGGGTCCCGCCTTTGCCGCCGGCACCGCGGCTTCCGTGGCGGCGATCGCCGCAGAGGTCGGCCGAGAGCTCGACGATGGCGACATCGAACCCTGGACCATGTTCATCGCCGAGCGGGCCTCGATGTTCCCACCGGCGGCCGTGATCGGCGCCCAAAAGGCGATGACGACGTTCCGGCGCGACACGGCGACATGGTGGGCCGACGGCTTCGACCTGCTGCTCACCCCCACCTGTCTGCGTCCGGCACCGATGCTCGGCGAGATGGCCCCCGACAACGACGACCTGATGGGTGTGCAGGTGACGACCTTGCACTATTCGCAGCTGACCCAGCCCTTCAACGTCACCGGTCAACCGGCGATCTCGTTGCCGCTCGCCCGCAGCCGTGAGGGTCTGCCCATCGGGCTGCAGTTCGTGGCGCCGTACGCCCGCGAGGATCTGTTGCTGTCGCTCGCCGGGCAGTTGGAGAGCGAGTACCGCTGGGCTGACGAACGAGCTCCTCTGCACCCCTGACGGCGGCCGAGGCCGCGGCGAGCGAGAGGATCAGAGGTACAGGCCGGTGGAACCCTCATCGAGGCGTTCCGCGGCAACGGCGTGGATATCGCGTTCGCGAAGCACGATGTAGTCGGTGCCGTTGACCTCGACCTCGTACCGGTCTTCAGGGTTGAAGAGCACTTGGTCACCGGACTCGATCGTGCGGACGTTGGGGCCGACGGCGACGATCTCGGCCCAGGTCAGGCGCTTGCCGACCTGAGCGGTCGCCGGGATGAGGATGCCGCCGCTGCTGCGGCGCTCCCCTTCGGCGTCGCCCAGCTTCACCAGGATCCGGTCGTTCAGCATCTTGACCGGAAGACGGTCGTCATCGTGCAGGGAGTTCTCGGCGGTCACCCGGGGAACGCTACCGGTACGGTGTCGGCATGGAACCTGTCGAGGTCGAGACCATCCGGTTCGAGGTCGATGCAGGCGTCACCCTCGAGGGCGACCGACTCACCCCTACCCACCCCGTGGGCGGAGCCGTCGTCTGTCACCCCCACCCGCTCTACGGCGGCTCTCGCCGAGATGTGGTCGTCGATTCGGCCACCCGAGCGCTCGTCGACGCCGGCTGGGATGTACTCCGCTTCGACTTTCGCGGCGCGGGAGGCTCGACCGGCAACCACGGAGGCGGGATACCGGAGCAGTTCGATGTGCGGGCAGCGATCGACGTTGTCGCCGCTGACCGACCTGTGATCGTCGCCGGGTACAGCTTCGGTGCCGATGTCGCGCTCTCGGTGACCGACCCGCGGATCAGCCGCTGGATCGCCGTCGCCCCGGTGCTGTCGATCTTCACCGAGTTCGCCGCCGCCCACGATGCCCGCCCCAAGACACTGATCGCCGCCGCCCACGACCAGTTCCGGCCGGCGGCTGATCTCAGCTCGGCGGTAGACGCCTGGAGCGCGACCGACGTCGTCGTGGTCGAGGGAGCCGATCACTTCTTCCACGGTGCCCAGCGAGCAATCATCGACGCCATCGGCGCCGTCCTCGCCTGATCAGGCGTCGGGCGGTCGAACGGTCACGCCCGACTCGAGCATCAACGCCTTCGCCTCGCCGACGGTGTGCTCGCCGAAGTGGAAGATGCTGGCGGCCAAGACGGCATCGGCTCCACCCTCCGTAACGCCTTCGACGAGATGCTCGAGTGCGCCAACACCTCCCGAGGCGATGACCGGCACGGCGACCGCCGCCGTGATCGCCGAGGTGAGCGGCAGATCGAAGCCGTTTTTGGTGCCGTCACGATCCATCGACGTGAGCAGGATCTCCCCGGCACCGAGACGCACGACTTCCTTGGCCCACACGACGGCATCGATGCCAGTGCGGGTGCGTCCTCCATGCGTGAAGACCTCAAAGCCCGACGGAGTGTCGTCACTGCTGCGTGCATCGACCGCGACGACACAGCACTGAGCCCCGAACTCCCGGCTGATCTCACGGATCAGCTCGGGCCGCTTCACGGCCGCCGTGTTGACCGACACCTTGTCGGCGCCAGCCATCAACAAGCGACGGGCATCGTCGACCGTGCGGATACCTCCACCGATCGTGAACGGAATGAAGACCTGTTCCGCAACCGCACGAGCCATCTCCACGGTGGTGTCGCGCTCACCGGACGACGCCGTGATGTCGAGGAACACGAGTTCGTCGGCGCCCTGCTCGTCGTAGCGGGCAGCGAGCTCGACGGGATCGCCGGCATCGCGGATATCGACGAAGTTGACGCCCTTCACGACCCGTCCGTCGTCGACGTCGAGACACGGGATCACCCGGATGGCACGAACGCTCACGACTCGATCTCCAGCGCTGCCACACCCTCGGCGACGGTGAAGCGACCTTCGTACATCGCCTTCCCGGTGATCACACCGGCAAGACGACGCCCTCCGACATCGATTTCGGCGAGCGCACGTAGGTCGGCGATGGTGCCGACACCACCGGACGCAATGACGTCGACCGGTGTCGCCTCCACGACCTCACGAAGGCCCACCAGGTCGGGACCCTCAAGGGTTCCGTCGCGGGAGATGTCGGTGACGACGAACGCGTCGACGCCCGCATCGGCGAACGAGCGGGCCACGTCGAGCACGCTGCGACCGCTGCCGACGAGCCAACCATCGGTGGCGACCTCGCCGGCCTTCGCATCGAGACCAACCGCCACCCGATGGTCGGCGGCGAGATCCCGGACGAAATCCGGATCGGCGAGGGCGGCGGTGCCGATCACGACCCGCTCCACGCCAGCATCGAAGAGGGCGAGCGCGGCATCCCGGTTGCGAACGCCGCCACCGGTCTGCACGGGGACGGGCACGGCCGCCGCAATGGCCGCAACGACGTCGTGGTTCTCCGGCACGCCGGTGCGGGCCGCGTCGAGGTCGACGACGTGGATCCAGCCGGCTCCTGCGTCAGCGAAGGCGAGCGCTTGGGCGACAGGATCGTCGCCATAGACGGTCTCCTGGCCGTAGTCGCCCTGGTGGAGCCGGACGCACTTGCCGTTCCGGAGATCGATGGCGGGAAACAGGTCCATGTCAGGCCTCTCGAGCCGCAGCGACGAAGTTCTCGAGGATCCGGAGACCGTTCCGCCCCGATTTCTCGGGATGAAACTGGCAGGCCCACACATGGTCGCGTCCGACCGCGGCCACGAGGTCGTCGCCGTACGCGCAGGTCGCCACCACGTCGGGTCCTGGCTCAGCGGCATACGAGTGCACGAAGTACACCCAGGCGTCGTCGGCCAGACCCTCGAACATCGGATGATCGACAACCGTGCGGTCGATCATGTTCCACTGCATCTGCGGGCGCTTGACCGTGTCGGGAAGCGCAATGATGCGCTCGTCGAAGACACCGAGACCATCGACGCCCGGCGATTCGTCGGATCCCGAGAACAGCACCTGCATCCCGACACAGATACCGAAGAACGGAACGCCCGCCGCGATTCGTTCGTGGGTGACCTTGTCGAGTCCGACGGAGCGGATCGCCTCGACACACGGGCCGAACGCTCCGACGCCGGGCAGCACGACACCGTCGGCCGCTGCGATGACGGCTGGGTCACGGGTCAGCACGGCGTTGGCGCCGGCCTGCGCGAACCCCTTGTGGGCCGAGTGCAGGTTGCCGATCCCGTAGTCCAGGATCGCGATCGTGGGTTCGCTCACGACCCGCCCCGCTCAGAGGGTGCCCTTGGTGGAGGGCAGCGTGTCGCCTTCGACCCGCACGGCGTCGCGCAGCGCTCGGGCCACTCCCTTGAAGTTCGCCTCGATGATGTGATGCGTGTTCTTCCCGCGCCGACATACGACGTGCAGGGTGATTCCGGACGACATCACGAAGGCGCGCCAGAACTCCTCGACCAGCTGAGGATCGAACGGCGGATCGCCGAGGATCTTCTCGCCTGGAAACTCGACCTCGTAGTGCAGGTAGGGACGACCAGAGAGGTCGAGCACGACCTCGACGGCGGCTTCGTCGAGCGGGACACAGTTCGATGCGAACCGGCGAACGCCTCGCTTGTCGCCCCAGGCCACCCGGAAGGTCTCCCCGAGCGCGATCCCGACGTCTTCGACCGTGTGGTGGGCGTCGATCTCGAGATCGCCCGTGGCGTGGACCTTGAGATCGAAGCCCCCGTGACGACCAAGCTGGTCAAGCATGTGGCTGAAGAAGGGCAGGCCGGTATCGATGTCGGTCTGACCGGAGCCATCGAGATCGAGCGCAATGTCGATCTCGGTCTCCTTGGTGGTGCGCTGGTTGGCAGCAGTACGGCTCACGTGAGGACCTCCGTGAGAGCTTCGAGGAATCGGTCGTCTTCGTCGGGCGTGCCGATCGTGACGCGCAGACAGCCCTGAAGGCGGGGCCAACTGGCGCAGTTACGCACGAGTACGGATCGGTCGACAAGACCCTGCCACACGTCGTCACCGGAGAGGTGCTGGGGTCGGAGGAGAACAAAATTCGAACCTGACGGCCACACGTCGACCGGCAGGTCGGCGAGACCGGCCAGCAGCCGCTCGCGCTCGTCGACCAGACGGGCGACCCGATCGTTCATGGCGTCGAGATGGTCGAGTGCGACCTCGCCGGCGATCTGGGTCATGGCGTCGAGGTGATACGGCAGGACGACCTTCTCGAGTTCGTCGATGACCCACGACGGGGCGAGGAGATAGCCGAGACGAACGGCTGCCATCGCCCAGGTCTTGGAGTAGGTGCGACTGACGACGAGCGGGGTGTCGTCGCCGAGCAGCGTGACGGCAGAGAAGTCGGCGAACTGCCCGTAGGCCTCGTCGACGCAGAGCAGGCCGCCGTTCGCCGCCGTGAGTTCGAGCACCCGCCGGATCGATGCTTCCGGATCGACGACGCCGGTCGGGTTGTTGGGTGAGCAGAGAAACACCACGTCCGGTCGGTCTTCGACGATGACTCGCTCCACTTCGTCGAGATCGAGCGAGAAGTCGTCGTTGCGTTCGCCTTCGATCACTGCAGTACCGGTGATGCGGCTGAGATGACTGTGCAGCGCATAGGTCGGTTCGAAGACGGCGGCGCTGCGACCCGGACCGGCGAAGGTCAACAGCAGGGTCTGCAAGACCTCGTTGGAACCGTTGGCGGCGAAGACCTGCGAAGCGGAAAGGCCGTAGTTCGCGCCGATGCGCGAGCGGAGTTCGGATGCGCTGCGCTGCGGATAGCGGTGCCAGGCGATCTCCGCGACACGCGCGGCGACGGCATCGGCGAAGCCTTCCGGTGGCGGCTCAGGACTTTCGTTGGTGTTGAGCCGGACATCGACGTCGATCTGGGGCGAGTGGTAGCCCGCCATCAGCGCAACGGACTCTCGGGCCGTGGGCCGACTCATCGTTCGGCTCCTCGACGCAGGCGGATCGAGGCGGCGTGAGCGTCGAGACCCTCAGCGCCGGCGAGTGCCTCGACGGCGTCGCCCATGGCCTCGAGACCCGCTTGTTCCACGAAGACGATGTGCACGTCCTTCATGAAGTCGTGCACGGTCAGGGCACTCGCAAAGCGGGCGGTGCCGTTGGTGGGCAGCACATGGCTGGGCCCGGCGACATAGTCGCCAAGCGAGGCCGGCGCGTAGCGGCCACAGAACACCGCACCGGCGTTGCGCACCATGGCGACGAGTGCCTCATTGTCGGCTGTCTGGATCTCGAGATGCTCGGGCGCGATGAAATTAGAGACGGCCATGGCCTGCTCCGGCGAGTCGGTGACGACCACCATGCCGCTCGTGCTGAGGGTCGATTCGATCTCGGCACGACGCAGGGCGTCGGCGACGAGCCGCTCGATCGATGCCGTGACCTCGTCGGCGAATGCGTCGTTCCAGGTGATGAACCAGGCGAGGCCGTCGGGGCCGTGCTCGGCCTGCAAAATCACATCGACGGCCGCGAAATCGGCCGGATCGGTGCCGTCGGCGACGACAACCACCTCGGATGGTCCGGCAAAGGACGACGGGACGCCGACCGTGCCTGCGACCTCCTGTTTGGCGAGCGCGACGTAGATGTTGCCTGGACCGACGATGACGTCGACGGGCCGAATCGACTCGGTGCCATGCGCGACTGCGCCGATCGCCTGCGCACCGCCGACCGACACGACCTCGTGAGCGCCTGCGATCTTCGCCGCAGCAAGCACGATGTCGGGGACCTTGCCGTCAGGGCCGGGAGGGACACACACGACGATCTGTTCAACGCCCGCCACCCGCGCCGGTACTGCGGTCATGAGCACGGTCGAGGGATAGACGGCCCGACCCCCGGGGACGTAGCAGGCGGCCCGCTCCACGGCGCGGTGCATGCCACGAATCGACACACCGGGCTGCTCCACCCGGACATCGGCCGGCATCTGGGCCTCGTGGTAGGCCGCGATCCGATCGGCGGCGAGTTCGAGGGCGGCTCGTACGTCGGGTTCGATGCGCTCCATGGCAGCCGCGAGTTCGGCATCAGCGACCACGAGGGAGTCGAGTTCGACACCGTCGAAGCGACTCGTGTACTCACGAACGGCGGCGTCGCCCCGCTCGGCCACCGTGGCGAGAATGTCCCGCACGACGTCGACGGGCCCGCCGGACGGCGTCTCGGGCCGCGGCAGGACGTCGCTCAGGTCACCGGTGAAACCTCGCAGGTCGATGCGTCGAAGCACCCGATCACGCTATCGCCCGGGCTGTGCGGCCCCTGCGGGTTTCCCGGCATGATGCACCCATGGATTCCGACGCCGCCGAACTCTCCTCGATCACCACCGTGGTCTCCGACCTTGCCCTGCGGGTCGCCGGGGTCGCCGAGCGCCGCCAACACGATCCTGATGATCCGATCGTTGCCCGCCTTCACGAGATCGAGCGCAGCCTGGTCACAGCGCAGCGACGCCTCCGCGACGTCGCCCGAGCACTCGACTGAGGCGGGCAAGTTCACGCCGCCGGGCCTCGGTCCGCGACGCCCTCGCCGAAAAGGAAAGCGGCCACCCCCGAAGAGGTGGCCGCCAGGCGACACAGGGCGGCGGATCCCTCGTGTCGCAGTGGGATCGAGCGGCGGGTGCTCGATCCGGGTGGCGACTGTAACAGAGCCGATTGCCTTCGCGAACCGTCGCGGGCGACGTTTCGCCGGCTCGATCGGACCGCAGTCGACGTCACGTCGGCAACGATGTTCCCGGTACCGAGCCGAGGGTCCAGAGCCTCCGCTGATCGCTCGCTAGCCTGACCATGTGACCATCACCGTCGACGGGCCGCTTCCGGGCCCTTTCCGTTGGAGCATCGTCGTCTCGGAGCATCGAGATGGCTTTGCCCTCGACGACGCACTCACGCACGCCCTGCGCGAGATCGACGATCACGAGAATGCCAATGGCCGGATCCAACTCTGGATCCGGCACGTCGACGACGAGGCCGACACGATCGCTGCAGCCCTCGGTTTTCGCCGATACCGAGACCTCTGGCAGCTGCGCTGTGCCTTGCCCAACCGCGACAGCGGTCTCGTCACCCGGGCGTTCACACCTGATGATCTCGACGATTTCATCGCCGTCAACAACCGGGCGTTCCACTGGCACCCCGAGCAGGGTGGGCTCACCCGAGCGGCAGTCGAGGCCACCATGCAAGAACCGTGGTTCGACCCCGATGGGTTCCGCCTGCTGCACGAAGGCGACGAGCTCGTCGGATTCTGCTGGACCAAGGTCCATCGCGACACCGACCCCAATCTCGGTGAGATCTACGTCATCGCCATCGACCCGAGCCGTCACGGCAAGGGGCTGGGCAAACCGATGACGCTCGCCGGACTTGCCTGGCTCGCCGACCACGGCCTCGAGCACGGAATGCTGTACGTCGAGTCCGACAACGACCCGGCCAACGCGACCTACGCGACAATTGGGTTCTCGCGCCATCACACGGACCGGGCCTATGAACTGGAGCGCGCATGACCTCACTCGACGTCATCGGCCGTTCCCACCGCGAGGCGCCGGTGCTGCGGTACGACCCGAATCGGGACGAGCTCGCCGCCCTGCTCGACGGCGAGCCCCGGTACCGGGTCGACCAGGTGTGGGCCGGCATCCACGAGCGGGGCGAGGAGATCGACGACCTCACCAACCTCCCCAAGGCGCTCCGGGCCCGCCTTACCGACGAACTCCCGCTCGCACTCACCCCCGAGGTCGAGTCAATCAGCGACGACGGCGCCACGGTCAAGTGGCTGTGGCGACTCCACGACGGACACAAGATCGAGACCGTGCTGATGCACTACGACGACCGCACGACCGTCTGCGTGTCGTCCCAGGCCGGCTGCGCGATGGCGTGCGGCTTCTGCGCCACCGGCCAGTCCGGCTTCGATCGCCACCTGTCCGTCGGCGAGATCGTCGAACAGATCGTCCGTGCCCGACGCCAATCGGCGCCTCGTCGCGTCTCGAACATCGTCTTCATGGGGATGGGCGAACCATTCGCCAACTACGACCGCACATGGGCTGCGGTCGAACGCATCAACAAGGACCTCGGTATCGGCGCTCGACACATCACGATCTCGACCGTCGGTGTCGTTCCCGGGATCGAGCGACTCGCCGAGGAGGACCTTCCCGTCAACCTGGCCGTGTCGCTTCACGTCGCCAACGACCGGGATCGAGACGAACTCGTCCCCCTGAACAAGCGCTATCCCCTCGACCGTCTTCACGAAGCCTGCCGGCGCTACCTCGACGCCAAGAACCGGCGTCTCTCCTTCGAGTGGGCCCTGATCGACGGTGTCAACGACCGAGACTCCGATGTCGACGAACTCGCCGACTACGCCCGGTCACTGCGCGCCCACATCAACCTGATCCCCCTCAACCCCACCCCGGGCTATCTCACCCGCGGGACCCCACTCGACCGGGTCTACGCCTTCCGCGATGCCCTCAACGACCGGGGCGCGAACGCCACCGTGCGACGCACGCGCGGTACCGAGATCGACGCTGCCTGCGGCCAGCTGCGAGCCAGCCGTCAGCTCGTCGATCCACCGAAAAGACGCTGACCCGCCGGTGTGCGACTCGCCGCCCGCGAGCGCCCATACTGGAGCCATGTCCGACCAAATCTGGGTCAACAACCGTCAACCACAAACGCTCTACATCGCGCAGGTCATCATGTACTTCCGCGGCGTCATGGCGATCCTGCTCGGCGGCGCCCTGTTCTCGCTCGGGAGCGTCAGCCTCTTCGGCTCCACGCTGCTCGGCGCCGTCTACACACTGCTCATCACCGTCGGCGTGATCGCCGGCGCGTTCGGCATCGCCAACGAAAAGGCATGGGGCTACAAACTTGGCGTTGCGGCCGCAGCCGCACCACTTGCGCTTCGGGTCGTCGTGCTGTTCATCGCCGGACTCGAGGCCCTCACCTTCGACACCGTGGGACTTCTGTTCGACATCGCCCTGATTGCGCTGCTGCTTCATCCGATGAGCAGGGACTACCAGAAGGTCTGGTTCCGATGAGCCCCTCCTCCCCCATTCTCGACGAGGGCGTCAACGTCGACCCGGACAATCTGCCGAGCGGCGAGGAGAAACGCCATCAGGTGCGGTCGCTGTTCGACACGATCGCTCCCCGCTACGACCTGGTGAACCGCATCATGTCGTTCGGCCTCGACGTCCGCTGGCGCAAGGCCTCGATGAAGAAACTGGCGGCGCCTGGAGGTTCGGTCGTCATCGATCTCGCCTGCGGAACGGGAGACTTCTGTCGCGAGATCGAGAAGGCCGGAATGGTGCCCGTCGGACTTGATCTCTCCATGGGCATGCTCGCCGCCGCCCGCACCGGAGCACCGCTGGCGCACGCCGACATCCTCGCCATGCCCCTTGCGGACGGTTCGGTCGACGGCGCCACGTGCGGCTTCGCGCTCCGCAACCTGATCGAATTGCCAGGCTTCTTCGACGAGGTCGCTCGCGTCGTGCGTCCAGGCGGACGGATTGCATTTCTGGATGCCTCACCGCCCGAGAACCCGATCCTGCGGTTCGGACACGGCATCTACTTCAATCGAATCGTCCCGGTCATCGGCGGCCTGCTGAGCGAGGGTCGGGCCTACAAGTATCTCCCGAAGTCGGTCGCCTATCTGCCGCCCTGGCCCGAGCTGCGCGCCCAGCTCGAAGCGGCAGGGTTCGTCGACATCGAACGCAAGGTGTTCACCGGCGCTCACCTCTTCACGGCGACCCGGGGCGGCTGATGGTCGGCAAGGCACTCCACCATGTCTCACTCAACGTCACCGACGTTCGAGCGTGTGTGGCGTTCTACGAAGCGATGGGGTTCCGTGAGATCGACCGCCCCGAACTCGGCTTCGACGGCGCGTGGATGCGCATCGGCGACGACGGTGAGCTCCACCTCCTCGGCTTTCCACCACCGGAGGCGGTCGGTCAACACTTCGCTGTCCACGTCGACGATCTCGACGAGGCGCTGAGCGCTCTCGCCGCCAACGACATCACCCCCGACCGCACCAGCGAGATCGACGGCATCTGCCGCCAGGCCTTTCTCACCGACCCTGCTGGAAATCAGGTCGAACTCAACCAGCCCCTCTAAGCGGCCGAATCGACACGATCACGCTGCCGCCAGGAGAGGCACGCAGGCGGCTCGTGTCAGCCGGTCAGGGCCACGCCGATGGCGAAACCCAGCCCGGAGACCATCTGGACCGACGCGGTGAGCCCGAGCACCTTGACGAGCTCGGGGCCGGTAGCGCCCTTCTGCACGTCGACGACGGCCTGGATCATCTGGCCGAGACCGAGCACCACCATGAGGCCACCCCAGCGACCGAAGCCGAAGGCGGCCCACAGAGCGAAGCCCAGCGCAGCGACGTGCATGGCAGCGAACATGACGCGCGTCGCTCGGTCGCCGATGCGCACCGCGAGTGTGTTCTTGCCGGCATCGGTATCCCCCGGAATGTCGCGCAGGTTGTTGATCACCAGCAGCGCGGTGGCCCACAGGCCCACCGCCACGCTCGCCACGAGCGACAGGGTCTGTACCTCTTCGAGGAGGACGTAGGTGGTGCCGACCGTGGCGACCACACCAAAGAACACGAAGACGAAGATCTCGCCGAGACCGAGATAGCCGTACGGCTTCGGCCCCCCGGTGTAGGTCCACCCGGCGATGATCGACAGCGCACCGACGACAAAGAGCTCAGGGCCGACGACGAGTGCGAGCACGCCACCGAACACACCTGCGGTTGCGAACGAGAGCTGCGCAGCGCGCTTCACCGAAGCGGCAGGGGCGAGCCCTGAGCCGACCAGACGAAGCGGGCCGACACGACGTTCGTCGTCGGTTCCTCGCACACCGTCGCTGTAGTCGTTGGCGTAATTGACACCGACCTGCAGTGCGAGTGCGACGATCAGGGCGAAGATCGCCCGCCACCAGGCGTCGACGCCCTCCCCCACGGCACATGCCGCCCCGACCGCGACCGGCACGACCGCAGCGGGCAGCGTGCGGGGCCGCGCACCGGCGATCCATAGAGCCCGGCCGATCGGTGGTGCGTCGTTCATCGAGTCCTCAGATAGTCGCCGATGGTGGCCACGAACAACTCGTGCTCGACCTCGTGGAGGCGGGCCTCGAGCGTCTCACGAGTGTCGTCGACCATGATCGGCACCCGTTGCGAGGCGAGCACCGGCCCGTCGTCGACACCCTCGTCGGGGACGAGATGCACCATGACCCCGGTGTGATCGAGCCCGTCGGTCTCGTGTGCTGCCCAGGCGTCGTCGATCGCATGCGCACCGGGAAACGCCCCGGGAAGCGCTGGGTGCAGGTTGACGACCATCCCGGGGAAGCGATCGAGGAAGGTCGACGTGAACAGGTGCATCCACCCGGCCTGCACGATCAGGTCGGGGCGGGCGTCGGCGATCTCCGCCGCCAACGCAGCGTCGTAGCGTTCGCGGGCTCGGCGAGGATCGTCGGGGACGGCCTCCCGGAACGGGCCCATCGGCCGGTACACGGATGGCACTCCGGCGGCGGCGGCCCGCTCCGCGGCGTACGCAGTGCGACGGTTGACCACGACGAGCACAACCTCGGCCTCGAGCGTGCCGTCGGCGCAGGCATCGAGGATGGCCTGCAGGTTGGAGCCGGACCCCGTCGCCAGGACGACGAGACGCGAGGTCACCGCCAGTCCCCGACCAGCTCCACCTCGCCGGAATCGGACTCGACGAGCCGGCCGATCACGGGATGGCCGGAGGCGGACGCCGCTTCGGCATCGTCAGCATCGATCGCGACGATCAGGCCCATGCCCATGTTCCACGTTCGGAACGACTCGCTGTCGGGCACATCGCCGAGCTCGACGAGGTGACGGAAACCGGCAGGCACGTCCCAGGTGCCGAGCTGGATCTCGGCGCCGATGCCGTCGGGCAGCACCCGCGGGATGTTCTCGAAGAACCCACCGCCGGTGATGTGGGCGAGCGCCTTCGGCTCGACCCCGAGTGCTCGGAGCTCGTCAACCTCACCGAGGTAGCTCTTGTGCGGCGTGAGGAGCCACTCGATCAAGTCGTCGGACGGGTCGTCGTCTTGACGATCGAGCAGAAGCCGAATGAGCGAATAGCCGTTGGTGTGAGGACTGTCGCTCGCCATGCCGAGTAGCACGTCGCCCGGTTGGAGATCATCCGTGCGAGGCCACAGCGCATCACGGTGCACGGCTCCAACGATCGTCCCGGCAATATCGACCGAACCTTCGGTGTAGACGCCCGGCATCTCGGCGGTCTCGCCACCGAGCAGCGCGCAGCCGACCTCCTTGCACGCCTCGGCCATCCCGGTGACGATCTCGGCCACGATTTCGGGGACGAGTTTGGCCGTGGCGATGTAATCGAGAAAGAACAGCGGACGGGCGCCCTGCACGAGGATGTCGTCGACACAGTGGTTGACGAGATCACGGCCCACGCCATTCCAGCCGCCGTGGCGGGCAGCGAGTTCGACCTTCGTGCCTACACCATCGGTGGAGGCGACCAGAACGGATCCATCACCGAGGCCCACCGTCGAGAACAGGCCGCCGAAGGCGCCGAGTTCGGAAAGCACGGCAGGAGTGTTGGTCGAGCGAACGGCGTCGCCCATCAGCTTCACGGCACGGTTGCCGGCGTCGATGTCGACGCCTGCGTCGGCGTAGTTGGTCATGCACGCACCTCGGCGGTGGCTCGGGCGATGTCGGTGCGTCGCTGCGCACCCTCGAACGTGATGGCGTCGACGCCGGCATGGGCAGCCTCGGCGGCCTCGCTCAGCGTCGGACGAACGGCGGTCACCGCAAGTACCCGACCACCGGTGGCGAGGATGTCGTCGCCGGCGGCGGTGGTACCTGCGTGAAAGACGGTGGTGCCGAGCGTTGCTGCGTCGGCCAGGCCGGAAATGGCGGCAGGTGCAGCGCTACTCACGGGATACCCCGCAGACGCCATCACCACCGTCGCCGCAGCGGCATCGGCCCAGGTGGGCTGATTGGCCGCCAGCGTGCCGGTCACACAGGCCTCGAATGCGTCGAGGAGATCCGAGGTGAGCAGCGGCAACACGACCTGCGTTTCAGGGTCGCCGAATCGACAGTTGAACTCGATGACCTTGGGGCCGCTGGCGGTGAGCATCATCCCCGCGTACAGCACACCCTTGTACGGGCGACCCTCCGCAGCGAGCGCAGCAAGGGTCGGCGCGATCACGTCACGACCGACGTCGGCGAGCAAAGCATCGTCGGCGATCGGTGACGGGTGGAACGCCCCCATGCCCCCCGTGTTGGGGCCCTCGTCTCCGTCGAGCAGGCGTTTGTGGTCTTGAGCGGCGGGCATGACCGAGAAGTCAGTGCCGTCACAGAAGGCGAGCACGCTGACCTCGGTGCCGAACAACCGTTCCTCGAGCAACACCTCGGCGCCGGCGGCCCCAAACCGGCCATCCACGAGGATGTCGTGGATGGCGTCGGCGGCTTCCTGCTTCGACTCGGCAACGATCACGCCCTTGCCTGCGGCGAGCCCGCTCGCCTTGATGACGGGCACGGCATCGAGCGTGGCGAGATGCGCACGTGCGGCCTCGGCGTCGGTGAAGGTCTCGGCCGCGCCGGTCGGGATGCCGTGCTCCAGCAGAAACGCCTTGCAATGCGACTTCGAACCCTCCAGCTGTGCGGCAGCAGCGGACGGACCGAACGCCGGGATACCGGCGACCTCGCAGGCGTCGACGAGTCCGTCGACGAGGGGATCCTCGGGACCGACGACCACGAGGCGCACCTCGTGCTCCCGTGCGGCGGCGACGACGCCCTCGATGTCGCTGGCCTTCACGTCCAGGTTGCGACAACCCGGCTCGACCGCAGTACCGGCATTGCCCGGTGCGAGCAGGACCTCGTCGACCTGAGGCGACTGTGCGAGCGACCAGGCGAGGGCGTGCTCTCGGCCACCACCGCCGACGACCAGAACGGTGTCACCCATCAGTCGCCCCAGACCGAGGCGAACTGTTCCTTCGTCTTCAGCGTCAGCTGGACGAAGCGCTCTTCCTCGAACGGGTAGACCCCGGTGAAACAGGCGTTGCAGTACCCCTCCTGCGTCTCGAGACCTCGCATGAGCGCCTCGATCGAGAGGAAGGCGAGCGAGTCGGCGCCGATGTGTTCGGCGATGGACTCGACATCCATGTTGGCGGCGATGAGATCCTCACGAGCCGCCATGTCGACACCCATGTAGCAGGGGTCGGTGATCGCCGGGCAGGCCACCCGGACATGGACCTCGCTGGCGCCGGCATCCCGCAACATCTGCACGAGGGGGCCAGAGGTCGTGCCCCGCACGATCGAATCGTCGACCATGACCACGCGCTTGCCGGCGAGGTTGTCGGCGAGCGGGTTGAACTTCATCCGGACTTTCGACTCGCGAAGCTCCTGGGTGGGCTCGATGAACGTACGCCCGACATAGCGGTTCTTGGTGAATCCCTCGGTGTACGGGATGCCCGCTTCCTGGGCGAATCCGACGGCGTGCGGGGTCCCCGAGTCGGGTACGGCGACGACGACGTCGGCGTCGACCGGCGCCTCGCGAGCCAACTCCCGACCGAGGCGCTGACGGGTGCTGTGCACCAGCTTCCCTTCATAGATCGAGTCGGGCCGGGAGAAGTAGATCTGCTCGAACGTGCAGAAGGCGCGTTGCTTGGGCACGGCACCTTGCTCGATGCGGTAGCCGTCGGCGTCCAGTCGGCAGATTTCGCCGGGTGCGAGTTCGTGGACCAGTTCGGCACCGATAGCGGAGAACGCACAGGTTTCCGAGGCGAGCAGGTAACCGCCCTCGAACTTGCCGAGGACCAGCGGACGGAAACCCCACGGATCCCGGACCCCGAAGACCGCATCGCGGGTGATGATCGTCAGGGCGAAGGCGCCTTCGGCCTGGGCCATCAGCATCTTGATCCGGTTCATCCAGTCGCCGGACCCTCCGGTGAGCAGATGAATCATCACTTCGGTGTCCGACGAGGTCTGCAGCCCCACGCCCCGCTCCAGGAGTTGGCGACGAAGGATGTGCGCGTTCACGAGGTTGCCGTTGTGGGCAATGCCCAACGGACCATCGATCGTCTCGATGACGTGCGGCTGGGCATTTCGCAGCCCGGTGCCGCCGGTGGTGCTGTATCGGGTGTGGCCGATTGCGAACTCCCCCTTCAGCGTGGAGAGGTTGTCCTCGTTAAAGACGGCGGGAACAAGACCTTGCCCCTTGTGGACATGCGCAACGCCGTGGTCAACCGACGCCATGCCGGCCGCCTCTTGGCCCCGATGCTGGAGGGTGTAGAGCGCGAAGAACGCTAGGCGGGCCGCGTCCTGATCGGGGGCGTGGATGCCGACGACACCGCACTCCTCCTTCAGTTCGTCGCCGTCGGCGTCGTCGCCCCAAATCTCAGAATCGTTGGGAAACATGGTTCACCGTTCGTTGAGTGCCGCTCGGGCGTCGAGTACTCGTTGTAGTGCATCGGTGGCGTCGTCGCCGACCACCGTGAGATGCCCCATCTTTCGGCCCGTGCAGGCCTCGCGCTTTCCGTACAGGTGCAGGTGCACACCGGGTCGGGCGAGCGCCGCAGTCCAGTCGGGTTCGCCGTCGTCCCACAGGTCGCCCAGCAGCTGGGCCATGGCAGCCGGGGCACAGCTGCCGTCACCGAGGGGCTGACCGGTGACCGCCCGCAACTGCTGCTCGAACTGGCTTGCGGCCGCTGCCTCGATCGTGCAGTGCCCGGAGTTGTGGGGTCGAGGGGCGATCTCGTTGACGAGGATTCCCTCGGCGGTGTCGAAGAGTTCGACGCACAACACGCCGACGAGTTCGAGCCCCGATGCAACGAGGTGAGCGGTCGCACGGGCAGCTTCGGCGGTGGCGTCCGGCACTCGGGCGGGGACGGTCGTCGTGTCGAGGATGTGGTTGGCGTGGGTGTTCTCCATCACGCCGTGGTCGACGATGTCGCCATCGACCCCGCGAGCGACGACGACACTGAGTTCGCGTTCGAACGCGATGACCGACTCGACGACGAGGCGCTCGCCACCGAGCGAATCCCACACCGCAGCGACGTCGGCCGGATCGGTGATCCGCACCTGCCCCTTCCCGTCGTAGCCGAATCGGGCGGTCTTGGCGATCACCGGCACGCCGAGCTCGGCGACGGCCGCTGCGAGCTCCGCTCGGGTTTCGGCCGACCGCCACGGGGCGACTGCGACACCGGCTGCCGTGAGTGCTTCCTTTTCGAGCTTCCGGTCTTGGGCAGCGGCGATGATTGAGCCCGCGGGACGAGCGGGCACACCTGCGGCTTCGGCTGCATCGGCGATGGCGGGGTCGACATTCTCGAACTCCCAGGTCATCGCGTCGATCATCTGGAGGAAGGTGGCGACGGCGGCCGGATCGTCGAACGCGCCCGTGATCTCCTGGTCGGCCAGCACGCCGGCGGGCGTCTTCTCGGCGCCACCGGTGAGCACGACGACGCCGTACCCGTGCTGCCGGGCACTCTGCGCGAGCATGCGGCCCAACTGGCCCCCGCCGACGATGCCGATCGTGCTTCCGGGAGCGAGTGGGGTGGTCACGGCCTCAGTGCTCGAGTTCGATCGACCGGACCTGGGCGGCTCGTTCGGCCCGGAAGGCGGTGAGCGTTGCCGCCAAGGCATCGTCGTGACGGGCCAATATCGCCACGGCGAAGAGTCCGGCGTTGGTGGCGCCCGCGTCTCCGATCGCCATGGTGGCGACGGGAACGCCGCCGGGCATCTGCACGATCGACAGCAAGGAGTCCATGCCGTTGAGCGCCCGACTCTTGATCGGCACACCGATCACCGGGACGATCGTGTGGCCGGCCACCATGCCCGGGAGATGGGCAGCTCCACCGGCGCCGGCGATGATGATCTCGATGCCGCGCTGCTCGGCGGTCTCGGCGTATTCGACCATCCAGTCAGGCGTGCGATGTGCGCTGACGACCTTCGCCTCGAACGGCACACCGAACTGTTCGAGGATGTCGGCGGCCCGCGACATCGTCTCCCAATCGGAGTCGCTGCCCATGATCACGCCGACACGCGCACCGTCTTGCACGGAACCCGTTCCTTCCCTGGAAGCCCGTCTCCAGTCTGCATGTTCGCGCGGCAGCTGCGTCTCGCGTGGGACGGTAAAAACGGAAAATCGTTGGCTCAGCCGTGGTTGGCGAACAGCGCCGCCGTGACCCGCTCGGCGGCGGGATATCCGGCAGGCTCGAACGCTCGGCGGGTGAGGGCGGCGTAGGTCTCCTGGTAGACACCTGCAGCTTCCAACGCCAGCTGCTCGGGCAGCGGCCACGGCTCGGAGACCTTGTCGTAGCCGTCGCGCACGTACGCGAGGCGAACGTATTCCTTGTCGAGGTTCTCCGGCTCGTCTCCTGCCGCTCGGCGCTCCTCGACCGTGGACGCTCGCCAGTAACGGGACGAGTCCGGGGTGTGGACCTCGTCGATGATCGTGAGCACCCCGTCGGCGTCGAGGCCGAACTCGTACTTGGTGTCGACGAGCACCAGACCCGCCTCGGCGGCGATCTGTTGTCCCCGTTCGAAGATCGCAAGCGCGACGGTGCGCGTTTGGTCCCACAGCTCGGCGTCGACGATGCCACGTTCGACGATCTCGAGTTCCGTGATCGGTTCGTCGTGGCCGCCCTGTTCGGCTTTGGTCGTGGGGGTGATGATCGCCTCGGGCAATGGGTCGTTCTTCTGCATCCCATCGGGGAAGTCGAGCCCGTAGATCGTGCGGGCACCAGCGTCGTACTGCGTCCACAGCGCGGTGGAGGTCGAGCCGGACAGTCGGCCTCGCACGACGACCTCGACCGGCAGCGTGTTGCACTTCTTTCCGATCGTGACGTTGGCGTCCGGAACCGAGACGACGTGCGACGGCACAAGATCGGCGATCTGTTCGAACCACCACGCAGCGAGCTCGTTCAGCACCTGACCCCGATACGGAACGGTGCCCAGGACATAGTCGAATGCCGAGATGCGATCGGTGGCGATCAGGGCGAGGGTGTCGCCGAGATCGACGATGTCACGCACCTTGCCGACGGTGAGCGGACCGAGACCGGCGACAGCACCGGCCTCGATGCCCGTGAACGGACAAGCGAGGCCGGGACCGAAGTCCGTCGTGCTCGAGCCACCGCTCATCGGGCAGCGGCCACAAGGGCTTCGAACAACGGCAGACCGGAGCCACCCTCGGGGCCCGATGGGCGCTGCCAGTCGAGGACATGATCCTCGGGATGCGGCATCAGCCCGACGATGGTGCCGGTGTCGTCGCAGATGCCGGCGATGTCGTTGACCGAGCCGTTGGGATTGGCCGGGTACGCCCCGCCAGCGACGACGGGGTCATCGCTCGTGGGGCGGGCACCATCGGCCAGATACCGGAACGCGACGAGGCCGTCCTCAAGGCGAGCAGCCGTGGTGTCGTCGCTGACGGCCACCCGACCTTCGCCGTGCGCGATCGGACAGCGGATCGTCGTGCCGCCCACCGCCCCGAGCCAGCCCGACCGACACGAGGGTTCGACCTGCAACGTGACCCAGCGACATTCGAAGCGGCCCTCGGCGTTTTCCGTGAGCGTCACCGACCGGGGCTCGCCCATGGGGCCCGGCAACAGCCCAGCCTTCACCAGCACCTGGAAGCCGTTGCAGATGCCGAGCATCGGTCGAGATGCCTCGGCTGCAGCCGCAAGCTCGTCGGCGAACCAGGTGCGCAGCTCGAGCGCCAGACGACCACCGGCACCGAGTGCGTCGCCGTAGCTGAAACCTCCGGGCAAGAGGATCGCGGCGTGGTCAGCGATCCGCACCGAGCCGCTGCGCAGCTCGTTGATGTGAGCGATGGTGGGGGTTCCCCCAGCGAGTTCGATCGCCTGGGCAGCCTCGAGATCGCGATTGGTGCCCGAGGCGTGCGGGATCAGGATCGGAACACTCATGCGGTCGCTCCTCTGGTCGGTCCGGACGGGCCGTGCGTCGAAGCCGATACCGCATCGGCGAGTGGGATCCGGATGGGTTCGAGATTCGAGTCCTCACCTCGTGCAGGGTCGAGCAGATGGAAGACGATGTCGTCGCCGGCGGTGACCTCACCGATGCGGCGACCATGATCGCCGAGGAACGCTCCCACGGCGTCCCGGTGCTCCGGAGCCACACTGAGCACGAGGCGACCCGGTGCTTCGTTGACAAGCGCAGTGAACGGGTCGAGTCCGTCGAGCGGTACCACCACCGACACGCCGAGCCGCGCTGCGATCGCCATCTCGCTGACGGCAACCGCAAGGCCGCCCTCACTGCAGTCATGGGCCGCGGTGACCTTGCCGTCGCAGATCACAGCGTGGATCGCCCGGTAACGCGGCAGTGGGTCATCGAGCGGGGTGGGCACCCGAGTGGCGCCGAGATCAAAAAGATCCGACGCAAGCGAGCCGCCGAGCGCGCCTTCGTTCGCGCCGACCAACCAGAGGTCGTCACCGATCTGCATGCCAGCCGAATCGACCGCTCGACGCAGGTCGGGCACGAGGCCGAGCGCCGAGATCAGCAAGGTGCCGGGGATTGCTTCACCGTCGAACTCGTTGAACAGCGAGTCCTTGCCGGAGATGAACGGCATCCGATAGGCGCGAGCGCCGTCGGTGCAACCCTGCACGGCGCGAACGAGCGAACCGAGCCGGTCGGGCTTGGTCGGGTCACCCCAACAGAAGTTGTCGAGCACGGCGACCTGATCGGGATCGCCACCGACGGCCACGAGGTTGCGCACCGCTTCGTCCATCGCGAGCAGTGCCATCGCGCGCGGGTCGTGGCGGCCGACGGACGGGCAGATGCCGTTGGAGAGCACGACGGCTTTGTGGCCTTCGGTGCCGAGCGGCTTGAGTACCGCTGCGTCGGCGGGACCATCGGCCTCGGGGCCGACATAGGGACGGACCACGGTGCCACCACGGACCTCGTGGTCGTAGCGGCGGATGATGTCTTCCTTGGAGGCGACGTTCGGATGTGCCAGCAGTTGCAGCACCTGGGCGGCGGTGGGCACGGGGGTGGTGACCTCGACCGGAGCCGGGTCGGCCCATGCGCCGACGAGCTCCTGACGAGGAATGCCGTCGTGCAGGAACGCCATCGGCATGTCGACCACGCCCGTGTCACCATGGCGAACCACCAGGCGTTGGTCGCCGGTGAAACGTCCGAGATCGGTCACCTCGACGTCCCATGCGTCGCAGAGCGCCTGGAGCGCTTCGAGCTTGGCGGGCGGCACCGCGATGACGATGCGCTCTTGGGCTTCGCTGATCCAGATCTCCCATGGCTGCAGACCGGGGTACTTGAGCGGCACGACCGACAGGTCGACCTCGACGCCGAGATCCTCACCCATCTCGCCGACCGACGACGAGAACCCGCCGGCGCCACAGTCGGTGATGGCGTTGTAGAGCTTGGCGTCGCGGGCCCGCTCGATGACCTCGATCAGGCCCTTTTCGGTGATCGGGTCGCCGATCTGTACGGCGGAGCCGACATGATCGACCGTGGAGGCATCCATACCGGCCGATGAGAACGTGGCGCCGTGAATGCCATCGCGGCCGACCCGCCCACCGAGGCTGATGATGCGGTCGCCGACCTGCGGCTCGGTCGGGTGCGAGCCGTGCGGGAGGATGCCGAGGGCACCGCAATAGACCAGCGGGTTGCCGACATAGCCGGGGTCGTAGAGCACCGAGCCGTTGACGGTGGGCAGCCCGAGTTTGTTTCCGTAATCACCGATGCCGGCGACGACACCATCGCGGATGCGACGGGGATGCAGCACTCCGGTGGGCAACTCGTCGTCGGGTAGATCGGCCGGACCGAAGCACAGAACATCGGTGCAGGCGATCGGACGGGCCGACACACCGATGACGTCGCGGACCACACCACCGACGCCGGTGTTGGCGCCGCCGAACGGTTCAAGCGCCGACGGGTGGTTGTGGGTCTCGACCTTGAACGCAACATCGTGGTGGTCGTCGAAGGCCACGATCCCGGCGTCGTCGACGAACGCCGAACGCAGCCACGGTGGATCGAGTTCCTCCGTGACCTCACGCAGCGCCGGAAGCAGGCCGTCGTGAAAGCTGACGGTGACCTCGCCGTCGGACGAGGTGTGCGTGAGCGTGATCCGGGCCCGGAACGTCTTGTGCACACAGTGCTCGGACCAGGTCTGGGCGAGGGTCTCGAGTTCGGCGTCGCTGGGCGGACGTCCCTCGGCGGCGAAGTGCGCCTGGATCGCCTGCATTTCGGTCAGATCGAGGGAGAGGACCCGATCCTTGGACAGGCGGAGGAGGTCGTCGTCGCTCAACTCGGCGAGCGGCACGTCGTCGACCCGCACATCGGCTGCTGCCGCCCCGGCGAACTCGGCAGGCAGCTCACCCTCGGTCGAGATTTCGATGGTGTCGTTCGCGAGCAACCGCCGGGTGAGGGTGGCCACGTCGGTGTCGGAGAGGTCACCGATGAGGTCGTAGCGACGAGCCGTGACCACCCGGATCTCCGGCAGGCCGAGATTGGCCGCCGCTCGTTCGAGTTCTCGAGCGTCGGGGTCGGTCGCACCCGGCATCAGCGCCACCTCGACCACACGCCCCTGTGCCGGTGTGACGCCGTCGATCACGGCCTCGTCGACAACGGGGTCGATCAGCACTTCCCGACAGAGCCGATCGAGCTCATCGGGGCTCAGCGATCCGTCGACGTGATGCACCCGTGTGACCCGGCACGAGGTCAGCCCATCCACGCCGACCAACCGGGCGTTCGCGACGACCGAGCCGCCTCGTGGGTCGTCGGGGGCGGTGACGTCGATGCGCACGGTCATAGGCCTGGAACCTAGACGGGCCACCTCCCGCGCGGTTGGCATTCCGACGCTTTCCACAGGCCGGAATTATCCGACCGTTCAGCAGACGTTTTCGAGCCATCGAGACCGGCTCGCCTGGCGCGCCTCATTCCTGCCTACCGTTGACCCCATGCGTCGAGATCTCGTGGAGCAGCGCCGCGCCAGCGTGCCCGAGATCACCTACCCGGACCAGCTGCCGATCGTCGAGCGGCGCCAGGAACTCCTCGACACGATCCGGGACCACCAGGTCGTGGTGATCGCCGGAGAAACCGGATCCGGCAAGTCGACCCAGATACCGAAGTTCTGTCTCGAGCTCGGGCGAGGCATCGACGCCATGATCGGCCACACCCAACCGCGGCGCCTTGCGGCCCGCTCGATCGCCACTCGGGTGGCGGACGAACTCAGTACCGAAGTCGGTGACCTCGTCGGCTACTCGGTGCGTTTCACCGACGAAGTCAGCGACCGCACGCTGGTGAAGGCGATGACCGACGGCATCCTCCTCGCCGAACTCCAGCGCGACCCTGATCTCCGTCGGTACGACACGATCATCATCGACGAAGCCCACGAGCGGACGCTCAACATCGACTTCCTGCTCGGCTACCTGCGCCGACTCGTCGAACGGCGCGACGACCTTCACGTGATCATCACCTCGGCCACGATCGACACCGAGAAGTTCGCCGCTCACTTCGCCGACGCCGCCGGGCGGCCCGCACCCATCATCGAGGTGTCGGGCCGCACTCACCCCGTCGAGATCCGGTATCAGCCGCTCGGCGACCCCGACGATCCTGATGCGCCAGTCCTCGATGTTCCGGAGGGAATCGAACGGGCGGCCCGCACCTTGCTCAGGGAAACGCCGGGCGACATCCTCTGCTTTCTGCCGGGCGAGCGGGAGATCCGCGAGGCACAGGAACACCTCACCAAGAAGCTAGGGGAGGTCGAGATCATCCCGCTCTACGCCCGCCTCTCCCCCGCCGAACAGCAACGCATCTTCCAGTCGCACACCGGGCGCCGCATCGTCCTTTCGACCAACGTCGCCGAGACGTCGCTCACCGTGCCGGGCATCCACGCCGTCATCGACACCGGCACGGCCCGGATCTCGCGTTTCAACCGACGCACCAAGGTGCAACGCCTGCCGATCGAGCCCATCTCCCAGGCCTCCGCCGATCAGCGTTCGGGCCGCTGCGGCCGGCTCGGCCCGGGTGTGGCGATTCGCCTCTACGACGAACCCGGCTTCCTCGACCGACCCGAGTTCACCGAACCCGAAGTACAGCGCACGAACCTCGCCTCGGTCGTGCTGCGCATGGCGTCACTCGGCCTCGGCGATGCCGAGTCGTTTCCCTTCGTCGACCCACCCGAAGCTCGTGCGATCCGCGATGGCGTGACGCTGCTCGAAGAACTCGACGCGATCGACCCGCGCCATGTCGGCACCGACCGCTGGCTCACCGATCTCGGTGCCGAACTCGCGGCGATCCCGGTCGACCCGAAGCTGGCCCGCATGCTGCTCGAGGCACAGGACCATGGGTGCGTCACCGAAGTCGCGATCATCGTCGCCGGCCTGTCGGTGCAGGATCCGCGCATCCGACCCATCGGAGTCGGCAGCGGCGCCGCCGCCGAGCGCGCAGCGCAACTGCACGCTCGCTACACCGATCAGAACTCCGATTTCATGTCGTGGCTGCAGCTGTGGGGCCACATCAAGGCCGAACGCAATGAACGCAGCGGCAACGGGTTTCGCACGATGTGTCGAAACGAGTACCTGCACTTCCTGCGGATTCGCGAGTGGGAGGACGTCCATCGCCAACTTCGCGACATCGCCACCGATCTCGGTCTCCGCTTCAACCAGGAGCCGGCAGCGCCTGATGCCATCCACCAGGCGCTGCTGTCGGGCCTGCTCGCCCAGGTCGGGTTCTACGACAGCGAAAAGCAGGTCTATCGGGGCACTCGCCACGCCCGTTTCGTCCTGGCCGGCGGTTCGGCGCTCAAGAAGCGCACGCCGGCCTGGATCATGGCCGCAGAACTCGTCGAGACGAACCAACTCCGCGCCCGCATGGTTGCCCCGATCAACCCGCAATGGCTTGAGCGGAGCGCATCGCACCTCCTGCGGTGGGAGCACTCGGATCCGTGGTGGAACGAGGACCGCGGTGCAGCGATGTGTGACGAACGGGCCTCGCTGTACGGCCTGCCGGCGATCCCGAATCGCCAGGTCAATCTGCAACGCGTCGACCCGGCCTTCGCCCGAGAACTCTTCATCCGTCATGCGCTGGTCGAGAACCGTTGGGACGGCAGCCGCCACGCCTTCGTGGCCCAGAATCAGGCGGTGCTCGCCGAGATCGAGGCACTCGGAGATCGTCTTCGGCGTGACATCTCCATCGACGAGCACACGCTCGAAAAGGCGTTCGACCGCCGCATCCCCGAACACGTCGTCTCGGTTCGCCACTTCACCACGTGGTGGAAGCGCCATTCCCGAGACCACCCCAATGCGCTCAATCTGAGCGTCGAAGAACTTCTCCGCGGCAGCGACTTCGGTGGCGGCGTTAACGGTCTTGATGCCTACCCCGACGAGTGGCCGTGGGGTGACCGCACGTTCCGCATCGACTACACGTTCGATCCAGCCGCACCCGATGACGGCATCACGATCGAGGTGCCGCTCGACGTCGTGGCCCGCGTCGAGGAGGCACCGTTCCGCTGGCTGGTGCCGTCGCTACGAAAGGAGCTCGTCATCGAGCTCTTGCGGACGCTCCCGAAGACCGCTCGGCGTCCTCTCGTGCCGATCCCTGAGACCGCCGAGGAGATCTTGCCGACGCTCGATCCAACTGGCGCTCCCCTCCTCGAACAGTTGGCAACGGCCGTCAACGAGCGCGGGAGCGAGACGACGGTTTGCGCCTTCCGAACCGACAGCCTCGCCACCCACCTAAGACCGCATTTCCGCATCGTCGACCAGGGCGACGTGCTCGCCGAGGACGACGACCTCGGCGTGCTCAAGCGCCACGTCGCCGAGCAGGCCCGGGCCATCGTCGACGATGGCGGCCATCCGTTGGAGAACACCGGTGCCACAGCGTGGACCTTCGGCACCCTGCCGACTCGCGTCACCGCCGAGGGCCTCGGACAGACCATCGCCAGCTATCCCGCCGTCGTCGACGAGGGTGCGACGGTCGGCGTGCGGCTCTTCGCGTCAGCGGAAGAGCAAGCCGAGGAGATGTGGCTCGGCACCCGCCGTCTCTTGTCGCTCCACCGCCCACCGCTCGGCAACGTGCTGCGGCCGCTCCTCTCGGACGACGTCAAGTTCGCCATCATCCGCAGCCCCTACGACGGCCCCCAGGCGTGGTTCGAGGATTGTGTCTCCGCCGCCCTCGACCAGATCATCATCGATGCCGGCGGGCCGGCCTGGAATGAACGCGACCACGCCGCCCTGGTCGCCAGGATGCACGACGAGCTCCCGGGCCAGATCCGCTCGATCGCCTGGACCGCCACCGAGGTACTCGAGGTGTCGGCCGACCTCACCCATCGGCTCGATCGCGTTGAAGCCGAAGCGCTGCTGCCTGCGGTCGCCGACCTGACTGCGCAACGAGATCAACTCGTCTACGACGGTTTCATCGCCGCCGTCGGTGCCGATCGGCTCGCCGATATCGCTCGCTATCTGCAGGCGTCACACTTCCGACTCGAGCGCCTTGCGGATACGGCGGCCAAGGATCGTGATCGCATGCGTTCGGTGCAGACCCTCGAGGCTGAGCATGCCGCGCTCATGGACGAGTGGGGACCCACCGTCGACCTTGAGGAGCTTGCGTGGGATCTCCAGGAGCTGCGGGTCAGTCTGTTCGCCCAGTCGGTTGGCGTGCGGCGGCAGGTCAGCGTGAAGCGGATTCGCAGCGCCCTCGAGGCGATCCGACGAAGTTGAGTTGCTGCGGGAGTGACCGCCTAGCGTCTCGGACATGACCGATGAATGGACAGCGCCAGAGTTCGGGCTCAAGGCAGCGCTCGGCTTTGCGCTCGAGAACCGAGACGGCCACTCGATTGCGGTGCTCGAGATCTCGGATGTGCATCTCAACCCCAATGGCGTGGTCCACGGCGCCGTGCCGTTCACGATGATGGACACCGCCATGGGTGGCGCAGTGATGAACACGATCGACGACGGTCGTCGGTGCGCGACCATCGAGATGCAGACCCGCTATCACCGGCCCGTCGCCGCCGGAACGCTCACGGCGACCGCCGAAGTGGTCACCTCTGGGCGTCGGGTCGTACACCTGCGAGCCGAGACTCGCGATGGCGACGACCGCTTGGTCGCAAGCGCAACGGCGAGCTTCGCGATCTTCGAGCCCTGACGTTCAGCCTTCGCGGAAACCGCAGTAGGCCCCGATGAGCGTCACCTGGCTGCCTCGATCGTGAGCGAAGCAAGCCCTTGAAGCCGCACGGCGATGGCCTCTCGTGCCGTCTTCCACGTCCAGAACGCCGGCCCTCGGTGTTCGAGCTGTGGCCGAAGCGCCTCCAGGAACGGCATCACTGCGGCCGGGCGCCCTACCGGCAGCTCGGCTCGAACCACCTCGCCGTCGGTCGGGCCGGGTCGGACGAAGCAGCCCACACCGAAGAGATCGTCGATGATCGCGTGGAGCTCAGCGAGGTCCCCGGCGCCACGAACCACCGCGCCGGGCGGCACGAGGTCACCACCGAAACGAGCATCGACCGCGCCCGCATCGAGCCACGAGCGCGCCGGATCGACCGGCTCGACGAGCTGCCGGTACGCCAGACGGACGACGGGATCGTCGAGGCTCAGGCGGCCTTCTCGAGGATGTGCACACCGCACGCCGAGCCGAGACCGATCACGTGGGCGAGGCCGACCTTGGCGCCCTTCACCTGGCGATCGCCCGCCTCGCCACGAAGGTGGGTAGCGACTTCGTAGATATTGGCGATGCCGGTCGCGCCGATCGGGTGACCCTTGGAAATCAGGCCGCCCGACACATTGACCGGCGTGCGGCCGTCGCGGAACGGCGCACCGGAGTCGATGAAGTCACCGGCCCCGCCGGGCTCGCACAGGCCGAGGTTGTCGTAGTGGATCAACTCGGCGGTAGCGAAGCAGTCGTGGAGTTCGACGAGGTCGAGATCGTCGGGCCCAACCCCCGCCTGCTCATAGGCCTGAGCCGCAGCATTGCGGGTGAGCGTGTTGACGTCGGGCTGGACCTGGGCCGACGATGTCCACGGGTCCGACGTCAAGATGGAAGCGGAAATCTTTACGGCCCGCTTCTGGACCTTCTTCGGCATCGACTTGAGCCGCTCGCCGGAAACGAGCACCGCGGCCGCCGCCCCATCGCCGGTCGGGCAACACATGAGCAGGGTGTTCGGGTAACTCATCACGGGCGCGCCCATGACCTCGTCGAGGCTGAACTCCTTCTGGTACTGGGCCAGCGGGTTGAGTGTCGAATGCAGGTGGTTCTTGTACGCGACCTTGGCGAATTGCTCGAAGCCGACACCGTCGTTTTCGTAGGCGTACGCCATGCCCGCCTGCGCGAACACGCCTGGCATGCCGGCCGTGCCGATGTACCCGTCGGTTCCGGTGACGGCGCCATAGCGGCCTGACGGCGCAAAGACCTTGGCCTCCTTCTTCGAGCCTGCTCCACCGAGCAGCCCCATCTTCCCCATCTGCTCGACACCGACGGCGAGACCCATGTCGGCTTCGCCTGCCTTGATCGACAGCATCACGGTGCGCAGCGCCGTCGCACCGGTCGCGCAGGCGTTCGAGACGTTGTAGGCGGGGATCCCCGTCTGCCCGATCTGCTTCTGCACCTGCTGGGCCATGCCCGATGACGCCTGGAAGAGCGTGCCCGCAGCGAACACATCCATGTCGTGGATGGTGACGCCGCCGTCCTGGAGGGCGGCGATCGCGCTCATGGACGCGAGATCCACTGCGTCGTGGTCCGGGTAGCGCCCGAACTTTGTCATGTGGGTACCAAGAACCCAGACCGAATCGTCATCGATCATCGGGCCGGATGTCTTCGGCTTTGTCTTGCCCTTTGCGGACTTCGCCATGGTGCTGCCTCCTCAGGCGGGCTCGTAGCCGAACGCGATGGCTTCGGTGCCTTCATCGTCGGTGCCAATCGAATAGGTGGTGAGCTTGACCTTCATGCCGAGCTTCACCCGCTCGGGGTCCGGCTCACAGTTGACGACGTTGGATCGCACGCTCGTGCCGTCGTCGGTCTCGATGATCGCCGACACGTACGGCGCCGGGATGCCCGGAGCGGCGCGGTGGACGATGGTGAACGACGTGACCACACCCTGATTGCGGACGCGTGCGTTCTCGAACTCCTGGGCGCCGCAGTTACCGCATGCGATGCGTCGGTCGAAGAACCGGGCACCACACGAGGTGCACGCCTTGGCCTTGAGATAGGGCCGGGCACCGATGTGCAGATAGTCGACGAGGGGGACCTGCTTGACGGTCATCTCACTCCGTGGGTCGGGAACGCCCAACGGTAGTTCCTGCCGGTGGGGTGATCACCAATCCCCGCGGTGCACGACCGTGTCGAACGGTGGCCGCTTCCGGCCTGCGGACATCGATGGGCGATCCGGAGCGGGATGGCCGAGCGAGATGGTTCCGATCGCGCGAAACCCATCGGGGACGCCGAACTCGCTCCGCACATCGTCCTCATGTTCGAACAGGCCGAAGAGCAACGCCCCGAGGCCGGCATCTGCGGCTGCGAGCAGGATGGTCATGGCCGCAGCGCCCCCATCGACCCACCAGTACGGCACCGACCAGGCGTCCGAGCCCTCGCCGAGCCCGGTGCGCACTTTGTCGGCTTCGCTGTATCGACGCACATAAGCACCCGGCTCCACCCACGGGATGACCAAGACGGGAGCGTCGAGGAGCTGGGGCCACGGGAACGACGGCCGCGTGTCGACGGGGAGGGTGGTGTCCCAGTAGCGGGCGACGTCGGCACCGTCGAGCACGAGAAACTGCAGCGAGTCGGTCTTGCCGGCAGAGGGTCCACGACGGGCGAGATCGAGAATCTCATCGACGATGAGGGCGTCGACCGGCTCGGCCGTGTAGGCGCGAGTCATCCTACGCCCTCGAACCAGGCGGCCGAAATCGCTCACGATCGTGATCCCCGGACGGAGATCAGAGGAGCTTCTCGAGATCCTCGGTCATCGCCCAACCGAAGGCGATCAGCGTGTCGCCGGCGTCGATGTCGAGATCGGCGAACTGGGCGATGACAGCGGGATCGACCTTCTCGGGCTTCGAGCTCTCATGGTCGAGCACGACTGCCTGGCTGCCGTCGCCGCGCACGGTGAAGACACGGTCCTCGTACTTGGAGGCACCGATGCCGAAGCGCTTGGCGAGGCGACGCCCCCAGGCCCGTTCCTCGCCCGAGGCCTTGTGGCCAGGCCGCGGCACGATGTCGGTCAGGCTCTTGTAGGCCTCGAACGCGCCGGCGTCGTTCATCTGGGCGCCGACCAGGACGTCCTCGTCGGGGAAGGCGAGCACGGAGCGGCGCAGTTGGTCGGTGACGATCGCCCGCAGGACCGTGTCGCGCTTCGTGTTGCGACAGATGTGGGCGGCGCCGACGAGCACACTCGGCGTGCCGCCGATGCGTTCCAGGGTGCAGAACGAGAAGCCCCGAACCTTGCCGCCCTCGCTTGCCACGGTGCACAGGACCCATGCCTCGGCCTGCTTCGAGAGCATCCCGACCTCGAAGGCATTGGTGGAGTCAGCGCAAAGATCCGCCATCTCGGCGAGCTCAGCGTCGCTCAGCGCCGTGCAGTCCTTGGTGTCGACCTCGATTGCCATGCGATAAACCCCGCTCACTCGCCTCGTTACAGCCCAATCAGTTTTCAGGGGGAATGCGCGATTCGCAACCTGGGCGCCGCGCTTCGTTGCGGATCAACCCGGCGCCAGAGCACCCGCCGGGGGACGTACGGCGGGTTGTCGGCCTCAGACGAGGATCGAGTCGGGACCGAATGCGACCCGAAGTTCGGCCACCACCCCGTTTGCGCTGTTGACCGCGAAATCATCCGGAAGGCGCAGCACCTGGCGATCGGAGAGATGCAACTCGACCGGGGCGTCCCCCGGATGTGCGCTCAGGATCAGCTTCAGCTCATCGATGCGCTCGGGCTTCTGGTTCTCGGCGGACAGCCGCAGCCGGACGGGCGCGTTGTCGCTCAGGTCTTCGACGATCTCGATGTCCTGGGCGAACATCTTCGGCAGGTCACCGTCGTTCTCGGTGCGTCCCCGGACCAGGACGATCGCATCGTCCTGGAGCTTCGGGCCGTGCTCTTGCATCGTGCGGGGGAAGACCATGACCTCGACCGAACCCTCAAGATCCTCGAGCTCGAATACCGCCATTAGGTCGCCCTTGCGGGTCCACTTGCGCTGCAGGTTGGTGATCACCCCGCCGACCTTGACGATCGCTCCGTCGGGGGTGTCGGCCAGCCCGGCCACCCCGGTGTCGGCCTTGCGCCGAACCTGCGCCTCGAAACCGAGCAGCGGATGGTCAGAGATGTAGAGGCCGAGCATCTCCTTTTCGTTCGCAAGGCGAGGCATCTTCTCGAACTCGACATCAGGAATCGACGGTCGTTCGTCGAAGGACGGGCCATCGTCGAGTTCGCCGAACAGCGACATGACCCCCATGTCGTGCTCCTTACGGCGCTGCACCGTCAGGTCGATGATCTGCTCGTACACCTGCAGCAGACCCTTCCGGGGATGACCGAGGCAGTCGAACGCGCCACCCTTGATCAGCGACTCGATCGTGCGCTTGTTGAGCGCCTCGATCTCGACCCGCTCGACGAAATCGATGAACGACTCGAAGGGGCCGCCCTCGTTCCGGGCAGCGAGAATCTTCTCGACGATGCCCTCACCGACGTTCCGGATCGCCGACATTCCGAAGATGATGCTGCCCGGGGCGGTGCCCCGCTGCTCGCTTCCCTCGGCGTAGGGACCACCGTCCCAGTCGGGGTTGGGCACCGGCGTGAAGTCCATTTCCGACCGGTTGATGTCGGGCACCTCGACGTCGATACCCATGAGGCGGCACTCGTTGAGATACACCGCTGCGGACTCGAGCTTGCTCTTCACCGACGTCAGCAGTGCCGACAGGTACTCGACCGGATGGTTCGCCTTGAGGTAGGCGATCTGGTACGCCACATAGCCGTAGCCGTAGGAGTGCGACTTGTTGAAGGCGTAGTCGGCGAACTGCGCAATGATGTCGAACATCTCGACGGCGAGCGACTGGTCGTAGCCCTGGTCGACCACACCGGTGGTGAACTTCTCCCGCTCCTTCTCCATCGCTTCGCGGATCTTCTTGCCCATCGCCTTGCGGAGGGAGTCCGCCTCGGCGAGTGAGTAGCCCGCGAACTTCTGCGCCATTCGCATGACGCTCTCCTGATAGATCATCAGGCCATAGGTGTCGCCGAGCAGCTCCTCGGCGTCGGGGTGGATGAACTCGACCGGCTTTCGCCCGTTCTTGCGGTCGGCGTAGTCGTTGTGCATGTTCGCCGCCATCGGGCCGGGCCGATAGAGGGCGACGAGGGCGGCGACATCGTCGAACGAGTCGGGGGCGAGCGAGCGGATCAGGGCCCGCATGGGCGAGGACTCAAGCTGGAACACCCCGATGGTGTCGCCTCGCTTGAGCAGTTCGAAGGTCGGGCGATCGTCGAGCTCGATGGCGTCGATGTCGAGCTCAACGCCCTTCGTGTCCTTGATCAACTCGAGACAGTCGGAGATGACGTCGAGGTTTCGCAGGCCCAGGAAGTCCATCTTGAGCAGCCCGAGATCCTCAACGCCGTGCATCTCGTACTGGGTGACGACCGGCGCCTCCTCGATGGGCTTGCCGGACTCGGGCTTGCGCTGGATCGGGAGGTACTCGGTGAGCGGATCGTTGGTGATCACCACGGCGGCAGCGTGGATGCCGTCCTGACGGCGCAGACCCTCGAGGCCCTTGGCGACATCGACGACCCGGGCGACATCGGCGTCGGTGTTGACCATGTCGCGAAGCTCGCCCGCGGACTTGTAGCCGTCGAGATACTTCGGGTGCTCTTCGAAGCAGTACTTCAGCGGGGTGTCCCGGCCCATGATCAGCGGAGGCATCGCCTTCGCGACCTTGTCGCCAACGGAGTAGGGGTAGCCGAGCACGCGGGCCGCGTCGCGCACGGCGGCTCGGGCCTTGATCTGGCTGAAGGTCACGATCTGGGCGACACAGTCACGGCCGTACATGTCAGCGGCGTAGCGGATCATGTTGTCGCGGTAGCGGGTGTCGAAGTCCATGTCGATGTCGGGCATCGACACGCGCGACGGGTTGAGAAAGCGCTCGAAGAGGAGGTCGTACTCGATCGGGTCGAGATCGGTGATCCAGAGCGTGTAGGCCACCGCACAGCCAGCGGCGGAGCCGCGACCGGGCCCGACTCGGATGTCGTTGTCGCGGGCGTAGCGGATGAGATCCCAGGTGATGAGGAAGTACGCCGAGAACCCCATGTTGTCGATAACGCCGAGTTCGTAGTCGAGACGTTCGACGACCTCGTCGCTGAGGTTGGCCCCCCAACGTTTGTGGGCGCCTTCGTGCGTGAGGTGGCGGAGGTACTCGGTGTCGGTCGCGAAGCCTTCGGGCAGCGGGAACTCGGGTAGCTGCGGTTTGCCGAACTCGATCTCGACATCGCAGCGTTCGGCGATCCACAGCGTGTTGTCGCACGCTTCGGGGACCTCGCCGAAGAGTCGGCGCATCTCACCGGCGGTCTTGATGTAATGGCCGTCGCCGTGGAACTTGAAGCGATCGGTGTCGCTGAGCAGCGATCCGGTCTGCACGCACAACAGGGCGTCGTGGGCCTCGGCGTCGTGCTGATGGGTGTAGTGCGAGTCGTTCGTGGCGAGGATCGGCGCCTTGATCTTGCGAGCGATCTCGAGCAGCTGCGGGTTGGTGGTGCGCTGCTCGGGGATGCCCTGATCCTGCAGCTCGATGAAGAAGTTGTCGCGCCCGAAGATGTCCTGGAAACGAGCGGCGTGCTCGAGCGCAGCATCGTGTTGCCCCTGCATCAGTGACTGGAGGACGTGGCCTCCGAGACAGCCCGACGTGGCGATGATGCCCTCGGCGTACTGCTCCATCAGTTCCCAGTCGGCCCGGGGCTTGTAGTGGTAGCCCTCCATATAAGCCTTGGAGGACAACTGGATCAGATTCTGGTAGCCGACATTGTTCTCCGCCATGAGGATGGCGTGGTAGTAGAGCTTCTTGCCGCCGCCGGTATCGCCGCCGGAGTCGTCGGCCCTGCCTCGACGACTGGGACGCTCGTGGCGGCTTTCGTGCGCAAGATAAATCTCGGTGCCGATGATCGGCTTGATGCCCTGATCCTTGCAGCCCCGGTAGAAGTCGAGGACGCCGTACATGTTGCCGTGGTCGGTGATCGCCATGGCGGGCTGGCCGTCGGCGGTCGCAGCAGCAATGGCCTCGTCGAGACGCGAAGCGCCGTCGAGCATCGAATACTCGGTGTGGACATGCAGATGAGCGAACGAATCCGCCATCTCGGCTCTCCTCCCGGCCGCCCGGTGACGCTGCCTGTGGACACCGATGTGGACGCCCTGTGGACGAGTTACACCGGTGTGATTTCGAACCTAACCGGCGAATCCTCGAGCCACAAGAGGGGGTTTGGCGAACTCAGAGATAGGTGCCGGGACGGGTCTCGGCCGGCTCACCAACCGGCTCCTCTCCCCCGCCGCGACCGATCTGGCCCCGCAAGCCCTGGAGTTGCTGCTGCGCAGCCATCTGCTGCGCGAAGAGCATCGCCTGCATGCCTTGCACCAACCCCTCGAGCCAGCCGACGAGTTGCGCTTTGGCGATCTGAAGCTCGGCGGCGGTCGGGGTCTCCTCCGCGCTGAAGGGCAGGGCAAGACGATCAAGTTCCTCTCGCAGATCAGGGCTCAGCGCCCCACCGAGTTCGTTGACCGACGTCTCGTAGATGTCGCGGAGGCGATGCCGACTGGGCTCGTCGAGCTCCATCGTGCGCAGTTCCTCGAGCAGCTGCTTCATCATCGCCCCGATGCGCATGACCTTGGCCGGGTGGTCCACCGTCTCGTCGACCACCTGTTCATCGCGATGTTCGGGATCGACAAGCTCAACTTCGGCTCGCTCGACCAGATCGGTGCGGTCATTCGATTCGGACTGCTGCTCGGTCACGGGAACTCCTCTCGGTCAGGGGTAGTCAGGAGATGATGGTCACGAGGTGAAGGTGAGGAGCGGTACGTGCATCTCCTCCGGACTGAGTGAACCATGGCGGGCAACCAACCACGACGGTGTCCGGTCAGCCGGATCCGCAAAGCTCCAGTGATCGCGCGCCACGATGGCAACATCGCCGAGGCGGCGACGCGCCTGGTCATTCACCGTGGGCCCGAACCAACCCTCGTCGAGGATCTGCTCACAGGTCAGCACCCAGGCCTGGTGGCGGTGGGAGTCGGCAGCCGCAGCGAAGACATCCCGGTGACGACCCGGCTCGGCGTGCAACCAGCGGAACCGGCCCTCACCCGACACCTGACGGCACAACGATGTCGCCGACGGCGTCACGTCGAGTTCACCGTCGGGGCACGACACCAGACCGTGATCGGCAGTGACCACCAGGGCGGTGCCACGCGGCAGCACCGGTAACAGGTCGGCGACCATCCGGTCGACGGCAGCCAGCTCGGCGTCGTAGTGCTCGCCGAAGCCGAACTCGTGGGCGATCTTGTCGATGCCGTCGTAGTAGGCGTACACGAAGGGTTCGCCTGCAGCGACCGCTCGCCGGATCTCGACCGGCAACGTCGGCAAGGTCCGCCATCCGTGCTGACGCCCACCGGCCTGATGGGCCCGGGTGAAGCCGGTGGCCGCAAACGGGGCGTTCTGCACCACGACCGGGCGCTGACCACAAAACGCCGGATGCGGTTGAAACTCCTCGGGAACGATGCGCTCTCGTGCATCCCCGTGCTTGGTCCTCCACGACAGAACATTCATCACGTCGTTGTCGACGGCAACGCGATAGCCGACCACGCCGTGCTCACCGGGAGGAAGCCCGGTGGTGATCGAGGTGAGCGCTGCACTGGTGGTCGACGGTGCGACGGTCGTGATCGAGCGTCCGGTCAACCCGGTGAGGGTCGGAGCAAGGTGGGCCCGGGCCTGGAGCTGGTGCCAGCCGAGACCGTCGATGACCAGGAGTACAACTGCCGACGCATCGAGCACCTCATCGTCGAAGAGCGGAGACGGGCCCGGCTCCGGTTCCAGCAGGCCCGGCACGATCTGGGTGACACAGCCGTCATTCCAGTTGGGAAGCACGAGAGAGGCGCTCATCGGGGATGAGGCTAGCGACCGACAGCACGCTGGCACGGACGTTCCGGCGTAGAGTCGGTCGTATGCGCGTGTCGACCCGTGGGGATTATGCAGCCCGGGCACTGCTCTCGCTCGCGCTCCACAGCGAGACGTCGCCCACATCGGTTCGCGAAATCGCCGAGCGCACGGCGCTTCCGCAGCCCTATCTCGAGCAGATCCTGCTGGCCTTGAAGGGCGCTGGACTCGTGCGTTCCAAGCGCGGCGTCGGCGGCGGCTACGTCCTGGCCCGAGATCCCGACGACATCAAGCTTTCCGAGATCATCCGAGCCGTCGACGGTCCGATCACTGCCGGCGACTTCGGTGAACCCCACACCGACGGCGCCTGTGACCATGAAGGCCAGTGCGTCCTTCTTGCGATCTGGGGTGCGGCGGGCTCGCACATGCGAACCTTCCTCGACAGCTTTTCGCTCGCCGACATCGCGGGCATGTCGCAGGGCCGGCAGTCCTGGCCTGCCACTGCGACTGATCAGGAGAGTTGACCGAGCAAGGACGAGAGATCGTCCGGTAGCGCCGCCTCGAACGACAACGACTCATGACTCACCGGGTGCCGGAAGGACAACTGCGCCGCGTGCAGGAACGGGCGACCCGGATCCAGCCCCGGTCGGCCGCCGTCGTAGTCGCGATCGCCAACGACCGGATGGTTGATCGCCCGAAGATGCACTCGGATCTGATGGGTCCGCCCGGTCTCGAGTCGGCACTGAACCAACGAGCAGGCGACCGGGGTCGCGAACCGTTGCTCGACGCGATAGTGGGTGATCGCGTGGCGCCCATTCTCGGTGACGGTCATGCGGGTGGGATGGCGCGAAGACCGCCCAATCGGGGCATCGATCGTGCCGGCGTCCGTCCCGAGATGGCCCCAGGCGAGGGCAAGGTAGACACGCTCGGGTTCGTGGGCGCTCATCTGACCGACCAACTCGACATAGGCCTCCTCGCTGCGAGCAACGACCAGCAGGCCTGACGTTCCCCGGTCGAGTCGGTGCACGATGCCGGGACGGTGGATCTCACCGATCCGCAGGAGTTCCGGATAGCGCGCGACCAGGCCGTTCACGAGCGTTCCATCGGCCTGCCCGGCGCCAGGATGCACCACGAGGCCGGCCGGTTTGTCGACCACGATCACGTCGTCGTCTTCGTGGACGACGGTGAACTCGACATCGGCTTGGGGCGCCGGGGTTGGATCGTCGGGAGCCGGGAGTTCGATCGTGACGACCATTCCGGCGTCGACCTTGCGGCTCGCCGTCGTGATTGGTCGGCCGTCGACAACGACCTTGCTCCCGACGATCAGTTCCTTCGCAAGCGAGCGACTGATCCCAGCGATCGCCGACACGACGCGGTCGATCCGCTCGCCGTGGAAGGCTTCGGGAAGCGTTTCGATCAGGTGCTGGTCGCTCATGTCGGCCTCGTCGGCCCGGCCCGACTCAGGGGCGGTTGCCGAGGCCGCCAACCTTGTACTCGACGCGTTCTGCGGCCCACGGGATCGCACGAAGGCGCTCTTGCGGGATCGACTTCCCCGATGCGACACAGATGCCGTACGTACCGGCCTTGATGCGGTCGAGTGCGGCATCGATCTGCTCGACGGCCTGACGCGCCTGGTTGGACAGCGCAAGGTCGCGCTCACGCTCGACCGCAAGCGTGTCACCCTCGCCCGACTCCTCGTCGAACTGCACGTCGCCGGGCTCGCGCCCCTCGATCAGGGCGTCGGCTTCGGCCCGATAGGTCTCCTCGGAGTGCAAGTACTTGGCCCGCTCTTCCTCCAGACGGGCCTTCATTTCGCCGATGAACTTCTTGCCGAACGGCGATTTGGGCTTCTTGACGGCCTTCTTCGCCGCCGCCTTCTTGACAGGGGCCTTCTTCGCGGGAGCCTTCTTCGCAGGCGCCTTCTTAACCGCCTTCTTGACCGCCGCTTTCTTCGCAGGGGCCTTCTTGGCGGGCGCCTTCTTCGCAGGGGCCTTCTTCGCGGGAGCCTTCTTCGCAGGGGCCTTCTTCGCCGCCGCCTTCTTCGCAGGCGCCTTCTTGACGGCCTTCTTCGCGGCCTTTTTGGTGGCGGACTTCTTCGCCGCCTTCTTCGCCGTCGCCATTGCGCTCGTCCTCGTTTCGTCGCCAGTCCACGCCTTGAACCGGCTCAAGGCGGCGAATTGTAGGGCCGACGCGGACGTTTACCGCGAATACCCCGAGGAACGGTCAGCGACGGCGGTTGAACCAGCTCCGCCCGCCGTCGTCCTCCCGGTCGTCAAAGAACGTCGCCAGCGCGTCCTCGCCGAACTCGTCGGAACCTTCGCCGCTGGCCGCATCACGCAATTGCTCGAGAAAAGCATCGCTGCTCGCATCCGACTCGGGCTCGTCGAACAACGGGGGTTCGTCGCTCGGCGGCACCTCCTCAAGATCCGCCGACGTGACGAGCAGCGGTGGAGCATCGGCGGTGGACGGCTCGGCACCGTCCGATTCAACGACGGTCACCTCGTCTGGGATGTCGAATGCCGGCGCCTCGTCAGCGACCGTCAGCGAGGTGGGCTCGGCGTCCGGCATCGGGCTCGGCGCGAACGTGAACACGTCCGCTTCGGCCGTTTCGTCAGTTGGCTGCGGAGTGTCCTCAGCCAAGGCGTCCAAGCTCGTCACCTGTTCCTCCTCGACCGACGCCGTCTCGGCGGCACCATCCGATGCAGCCTCATCGGTGGTGGTGACGACATCGATGGCCTGGGTGATCTCCGAATCGGGAGCGGGCTCCGGCGCAAGGTCGCTCGAGCCAACCGCTTCGATGACCACGGGTTCGGCGACCGCCTCCGTCGATGTCCCGACATCGGCGGGGGCGACGACGCCGCTCGTTGCAGGCATCGCGGGGAGGCGGAACTGTTCAGGATCGTCGAGCAGGTGCTGAAGCGCAGCGGCTGACACCCCGAGCGCATCGCGAGCCTGCTCGAGATGCTGTTCGAGAATGGCGATGTCGTCGGTGAGGAACGCCCGGTAGCGCTCGAGTTCGGCGACTTCGGCGACAACACGTTCCCGCTCGGTGCGCACGCTTTCCTCGACGGCGGCCTCGGCTTCGGCGAGCATGCGACGACGATCGGTTTCGGCTTCGGCGACGACAAGCGAGGCGTGGTCGTCGGCCTGGCGGCGGATTTCGGCGGCTTCGGCCTGCGCCTCGTCAATCGCAGCGTCGGCGGTTCGCTGCGCCAACAGGAGCATCTTGGTCAGGCTCTCCTCCCCCGCCTCGACCGGATCGGCGCCGCTCGACCCGGCGGTATGCGCCTCGGCAGCCTCAGCCCGACGTTGCAGTTCAGCAATTCGGCCCTGCACGAGCGCAGCCGCCTTTGCCACTCGGTCGATGTAGGCGTCGACCTCGGCAACGTCGTAGCCGCGGAAGCGCTCGTTGAACGCAATGTCCTGGAAGAGCGGAGCAAGATCATCCATGTGGCGCATCCTAGATTCTGTGCCGGAGTTGAGGAGGGACCGCAGCGCGGCGTCCCGAGCCGGGAATCAGCAGATGATGCCTCGCAGGACCTGCACACCGATGATCACGATGATCGGCGACAAATCGAGAGCGACAGAGCCCAGTCGCACGGCCGGGATCGCCCGGCGAAGCGGAGCCAGCACGGGGTCGGTGATCATGAACAAGAAGCCCGCAATGGTCGCCATCGACCCATTCGGATCGAGTGGGAACCAGCTCAGGATGATCCGAGCGAAGATCGCGAGCAGATAGAGATCGAGAAGAAGACAGATGATGATCACGATGAGTCACTCGAAGGCGCGACGAGTATCGGCGTCCGACACCTCGACGTCGGTGGGCACCAGCAGGTACACCTGGTCCGCAACCCGCTCCATACTGCCGCCGAGGGCGTAACAGAGCCCACTCGCAAAGTCGACGATGCGGCGACGCAAGTCACGATCGGCGTGCTGCAGGTTGACGATCACGGCCTGGGCGGCCTTGAACCGGTCACCGATCAGTTGGGCGTCGTTGAAGGTCTCGGGGCTGATGGTGTGGGGGCTCGCCGCCCGACTGTCGACGATGCGGACCGCCGGCGGTACCGGAGCGTTGGGGTCTGGCGTCTCGACACCCGGGGCAGGACTCGACGGGGCCGGTTCGGGGCGGGTTTCGCTCGGGACGACGCGCACTGAGCCTGATGGGTCGGGACGCGAAGCGGCGGCAATCGGACGAACCGTCGCACTCTGAGGGCCGGGGGTGGGGTCGGCGACGGCCTGCACAGGGCGAGGGTTTCCCGACGCCGGCGCGGCGTGAACACCGCTGCTTTCGGGACCGGCGTCGATGGGCGCGTAGTCGTCGAACGAGTCGTATTCATCGTCAGGACCAAGCCCGAGATAGATGAGTGTCTTCTTCAGCATGGACACGATTGCCCTCCTTGCCGAGAGGCTACTCCCGTCCCTGCGGCCGTCGGTGTCATCCCCACACCCGGTGGACGGTCAGCCGAGCCGTTCGCCGAAGAGGTCACGGCCGATTCGAACCATCGTGGCGCCTTCGTCGACGGCAATCTCGAGATCAGCGCTCATCCCCATCGAGCACTCGTCGAGATCGAGGCGGTCAACGAGGCCGCGAAGCAACGAAAAGCCGGGGCGAGCCGCCTGTGGTTCGGCAAGCAGTGCGACCCCCATCAGACCGATGACCTCGAGTCCGGCGTCGGTCGCATGCATGACGAGATCCTCGGTGGTGTCGGGGCTGCAGCCCCCCTTGCTCTCCTCACCGGAGATGTCGACCTGAATCATCACCTTGGCGCCAGGCGCTCGCTTGGCGATCTCGGTGGCGAGCTCAGGCCGATCGACGGTTTGCCACACGTCGACATGCGGGGCGAGGAGCCGAACCTTGTTGCGCTGCAGTCGGCCGATGAAATGCACCGTTGGTGCGCTGCTGATCTCGGAGAGCTTTGCCGCCGCTTCTTGGGCGTAGTTCTCGCCGACATCGCCGAGCCCGGCTGCGACAGCTGCGTCGACGGCCGACGGACCGAAGGTCTTGGTAACCGCCACGATGCGGACGTCGGCTCCACCCGCAGCATCGAGACGGGCCCGGACGGTTGCCGCCCGTTCGGCGACGACCGCCGGGTCGACCGGGGTCATGCGGTCACCAGCCGAGCCGCCGTGACCTGTCGGCCCCCATCGCCGCGCACGCGGTGGGAGAAGAAGCGCTCGTCGGCGGTGTCGAAACCGAGATCGTCGACGATGTCGACACCCGCTCGGTGCAGCGCAAGCGTGGTCGCGGCAGCCATGTCGAGGGCGAGGGCACCGGTGGCCGTCTCACTGCGGCAGACGCCGCCGACGGCGGCCTCGACCTGCGCGAGTTCGTCGGCTCCGAACTCGTAGTGACCTGGCCGGATGCATGGTCCGATGACCGCCTGGAGCGGGCTGGATCCGAACGTCCGCAACGCCTCGACACCGCGATCGACCACGCCGGCGACGAGACCTCGCCACCCGGCGTGGATCACCCCGACGGCGTGTTCGCCGACGACGACGATCGGGACGCAATCAGCGGTCTGCACACACAGCACTGCGCCCAGCAGCCCGGTGACGGCAGCGTCGGCGTCGGTGCCAGCACACCCGCCGGGTGAGTCGACCAGCGCGACATCGGAGCCCTGGGGGGGGCGCCCCCCGCGGGCCGCCGCCAAGCCCACCCCCCCCCCCCGC
>JAKMFW010000094.1 GCA_022425325.1 Acidimicrobiales bacterium
GTCGGGGGCGGAGGCGGAGGTGGCAGGTCGGACATCAGACTGCGCCGATCCGTCGGTAGCGGTCGGCGAGCACACCGAATCCGGCGGCGATCCATAGGGCGGTTCCGCCGTAGACCAGCCCTGTGGGGACGACCTTGCCGGTATCGAAATCGGTGAATCCGTCGCTGTTGTCGCCAAAGATCCGGGCAGCCGTCTCGAGCGGAACACTCAGTGGATCGAGGACAAGCAGGGTGCGGGAGGCGCCGATCGACTCGACCGAGATGTTCACGACGATCGACACGCCGAAGAGTGCGGCCAGCACCGCGACGCTGGCGAATGCTCGGCGATCGGTGACGCTGGCGGCACCGAGGCTGACGGCAGCGAAGAACACCACGATGATGCCGGAGGACAACAGCAGCTTGGCGGCGACCTCGAGCCAGTTGGTGAAGCCGTCAGGTCCGAGCCCCTGGATCGTGTTCGCGGCGAGGTAGAGCAGTGCCGGTCCGGCCACGACGATCGCCATCGAGGTCATCACCGCAGCGAATTTGGCGGCCAGGTACGTCGGCGCGGTGAGTGGTGTGGAGAGATAGAGCCGCAACATGCCGTCGCGGCGATCGCGAACGATCGCCTCCGGTGCGACCAGTGTGGCGAAGAGCATCACGGCGACGATCGGAAGGCCGAAGAGCTCCCAGTACTCGGGCTGAAGTTCCCCCTCCATCAGGTCGCCGATGAGCACGGACAGGGCGAGAAAACCGATCGAGGGGAGGAAGGCGACGACCCCCACGATGATCGGGAAGACCTTGTGGCGGCCCTTGCGCCCGAGCCCAAGGATGCTCCGGATCGTGTGCCACGCAACCGAGCGGACGGCTTTCCCGACACCGGCCCGCTCGCCGTCGAACGTGCGGTACCCGCGGTCGAAGATCTCGGCGGCGGTCATGCCGGTGCCTCCGTGAACAGATCTTCGAGTGTCGTGCGGTCGACCACGACCCGACGAAGCCGCGCCTGCTCGGCGGCGACAGCATCGCGGATCGCGTCGAGGCTGGTCTGCTGGTCGGCTGCGGTGACGCGAAGCTGGTTGAGATCTCGGCGCACGTCGAGCCCCGCAGCACGGAGCCGCTCCTCCACCCCATCGACGGCGCCGGGGTGCTCGACGATCTCGACGAGTTCGGCCGTGATGGTGGTGGTGTCGCCGACGAGCGACGCCAAGGGGCCTTGGGCGATGAGTCGTCCCGCATCGAGTGCCACGACGTTGTCGCAGATGCGCTCGACTTCTTCGAGGAGATGACTCGAGAGGAGGACATCGATGCCGTACTCGGCGCTGATCTGACGGATCAGGGCCAGCATCTCGTCGCGCTGGACGGGATCGAGACCGTCGGTGGGTTCGTCGAGCAGCACGAGCGAGGGATCGGCGGCGATCGCTTGGGCGAGCTTCACCCGCTGGCGCTGACCGGTCGACATGGTGCCGAGCGCCCGAAAGCGTTCTTCGCCGAGGCCGACGAGCCATAGTGCGTCGCTGGCGCGACCTCGGGCCTCGCTCTTCGGCATGCCTCGCACCTCGGCGAGGTGCTTCACGAAATCCGAGGCCGGCATGTCTTCGGGCAGCACGTTGCGCTCCGGGCCGTAGCCGACAACCGAGCGAAGCCGGGCTGCGTCCTTGGTCGGGTCGAGGCCGAGCACCGTGATCGTGCCCGACGTCGGGGCGCGAAGGCCGAGCGCGATCGACATCAGGGTGGTTTTGCCGGCCCCGTTGGCGCCGACCAGCCCGGTGACGCCCTTGGGCACCTGGAGGTCGAGGGAGTCGAGGGCTCGCTGCGAGCCGAACTGCATGGTGAGGCCTGCGGCCGAGATCACCGTCACGAAGGGCATGGTAGGCCCACGTCGTGGGTGGTCGGGGTTCGCCCATCACATGAATCGACCCTGAGCGGTCCCCTAGGTTGATCGCATGTCGAACTCCGAAGTCTCCCCCACCGCCGTCGCTGTCGTGACCGGAGCCAACAGCGGCATCGGTCGGGCGACGGCCCTCCACCTTGCCGAACACGGCTATGCGGTCTACGGCACGGTCCGGTCGATCGGCCGGGCAGGGAAGCTCTTGGCCGAGGCCGAGGCACGTGGTCTCACGATCGAACTGGCCGAACTCGACATCGCCAGCGGTGAGTCGGTCCGCGAGGGCTTCGAGAACATTCTTGATCGGGCGGGGCGCATCGATCATCTGATCAACAACGCCGGTGTCGGCGGCAACGGTGCCGTGGAGGAGACGAGCGCCAAGCGCTACCTCGATGTCATGAACATCGACCTTTGTGGCGCGACTCGCTGTATCCAGGCGGTGCTACCAGGGATGCGTGCACGCGGCAGCGGCACGATCGTCAACATCACGTCGGTGGCCGGTCGTCTTGCTGCGGTCGCACAGGCCCCGTATGTCGCCGCCAAGTGGGCGCTCGAAGGGGTGAGCGAGCAACTGGCGCTCGAGGTCGCCGGCTTCGGCGTGCGCGTCGCGATCGTCGAGCCAGGGATCACCCAGTCGTCGATCTTCGGCAAGAACGTCGACATGCCGAACGACACCGGTGCCTATGGCCCCGCCAACGAACGCATGCTGCAGATGTACGCAGCCGGTGCCGCCAACGCGACGCCGGCGGTCGAGGTCGGCGAGGTGATCCGTCACGCGATCGAGACCGACGACCCGAAACTGCGCTACCAGGTGAGCTGGGGCGGGGCCGAGATGGTCGCCGGGCGCGCCGCAATGAGCGATGAGGACTGGGTGATGCTCGGGACGATCGAGTCGCTCGACGAGTACGTCGCCGCGTTCAACGACGCTTTCGGGGTCGATATCGGCGTTTAGCCGGAAGGGTGTTCGGCACGGGCCGGCTCGACGCCTGCCGCCGCTCGCAGCGCCGTCCACCAGCCTGAATCAGGCACACCGAGCCGCGTGAGTGCCGACTCGGCTTCGGCTCGACGCTCCGGCAACTCGGGGAGGGTGAGTTTCTCGGCCACGACCGCCGCAGCAACAGCGACAATCGTCGGAAAGACCTGATCGCCGCCGGCCGGTACCACAGCACGGGCCCGATCGAGCGCAACCGCCGCGCCTGCAGCGTCGCCTGCTCTGGCGGCGGCACACGCGCCGGCGAGACGGGCGAGAACCCGATCGGAATAGGTACTGCGGCCCGACGTCTCCACCGCGTCGGCATACGCATCGACCGAACGCCCCGTGGCGGCACACGCAAGCGCCGTGACCGCCCATCCCCAGCGAGACGAGGTCTCGTCGGTGACGCCAGGGAGCGCATCGAGTAGCTCGAAGGCCGCATCGGCATCGCCTTCTTGCAGGCGCGCCAGCCCGAGCGCGACATGACGCTCCGACCCGCCGACGATGTCGATGTCGATCTCGTCGAACCCGTCGAGGTACTGCTGGGCCCGCGCCGCATCCCCGACCGTGACCGAGGCGGCGGCGATCGACGTGCGCAGCATGTCGTTGGGCGGGCCGAAGGGGTGGTCCGCCTCGGCGCTGACGAGCAACTGAAAGCCCGGATCGAGGCGGCCGCGCCGCACGAGCGCTCGACCTCGCGTGGCGAGCGCCTGCACCACGCCGACCGAATCCGCGCCTTCCGGGAAGTTCGCGATCGCCGACTCGGCATGCCCGAGCGCGTCGTCGATCCGGCCGCTCCAGAGCGCCGACGTGCCGAGGGCGACGTTCATCATCCCCTGCGTCCAGCGGTCGCCCTGTTCGCGTGCGTCGAGGAGCGTCTGACGAGCAAGCTCGTCGGCCTCGGTGAAGCGGCCGTCGTAGATGCGGACATAGGCGAGCAGACCGGTCGACCATCCCTTGCCGGCGAGATCGCCGGCCCGTTCGAATGCTTCCGAGGCGGCGAGCAGCCGTTTCTCGGCGTCGACCATGCGACCCTCGGTGAAGGCAATCCACGCGAGATTCTGACGCGCCCACGCCATCCCGATCTCATCGCCGGCTGCCTCGTAGGCCGCGAACGACTCGCGGACCGATGCCTCGGCCGCCTGGTGCTCGCCCTGGAAGATGTGGGCCATCCCGCGACGACGAAGCGCATCGGCGATCAGACGTGGGTCGCCGTCAGCGCGGGCGAGTTCGAGCGCCGTGCTCGCCCGAGCGAGGGCTTCGTCATGATCGTCGGACCACTGGGCGAGCTCGGATGCAACCAGCTCGCAGCGGAACCGCGAGCCGAGCGCACCCTCGTCGCCCAGCAAGGCGGTCGCCTCATCGAGATCGGCACGGGCTGCATCGAGCGCAAGCCCGCGGAGCCGGACGTCGGCTCGACGCAGCAGCAGGTCGGCTCGCCGCAGGTCGGGTGGCTCGAGGAGCGCGAGCGCCTCGGTCTGCAGTTCGACGGAGCGCTCGACGCTCGACCGGACACGAGGCTCGTCGAGCGTTCGGAGAGTCCAGTCGACAGCGAGCGAGGCGACATCATGACCGAACCCGTCAACGCCGCCGACCGCCTCCTGCAGCGAGGCGGCCTGGCGGTAGTGCCACGCAACGGTGTCGACGTCTTCCGGTCTCCTGTCCGCCAGCCACTCGGCGACACCTGCGTGGCTTCGGGCCCGCTGGATCTTGGTAAGCCGGTCGTAGACGACGTCGCGCACGAGGTCGGAGTGGAACTCCCACGTCTTGGTGGTGAGCTCGAGCAGATCGGCGCGG
>JAKMFW010000096.1 GCA_022425325.1 Acidimicrobiales bacterium
CTCGTGAGGGGTATGAATCCATCTTGAGAAAATGGTTGCTCCCGGAGTTTGGTGACGTCCCTGTCACGGCGATCCAGTGGCACGACCTCGAGTCATTCAAGAGTCGTTTGCTTGATCAGGACCTAGAACCAAGCACGGTGAGAAACATCCTCAACGTCGTCAGCCCGGTGCTCGCCACAGCGATGAGGGACGGCGTGATCCAAAGCAACCCCGCCCGAGAACTCCAGAAGCCACGCTCAGCAAAGATCTTCGAGGCAGCGTTCGCTACACCCGAGGAGGTACTCAAGATCGCCGCTGAACTCAGAGGTCAAGATCGACTTCTCGTCACCTTCGCAGCGTTTAGCGGACTGCGAGCGGGTGAATGCAGCGGCCTTCAAGTAAGAGATCTCGATCTCGCTGCGCAGAGAGTCACCGTCAGGCGGGCCGTGACAGAGGTCCACGGAGCACTCGAAGTGACGACTCCGAAAAACGGGAAGAGTCGGACCGTTCCAATTCCTTCGTTCCTCGCCGAGCAATTGGCCAACCACCTCAAATCACGGCCATTCGAGCACGAGGCTCAGGCCCACGTGTTCACCGACTCCTTCGGCGGGATTCGTCGTCACTCGAACTTCTATCGCCGTGCCTTCCGCCCCGCCGCTGAAAAGGTTGGACTAAAGGACTTTCGATTCCACGACCTTCGCCATACCTACGCCACGATTCTGATCAGCGAAGGCGCCCACCCACGGGTCGTGATGGAACGACTTGGGCACTCGTCGATCTCCGTCACCATGGACACCTACGGTCATCTGTTCCCCACGGAAGACCGTGCAACGATCGACGCACTCGAGAAGGCCTTCCGAGACGCTTCTTCGAATATTTCACGGCCTGTAGACGGCCTACAGTTCATCGCGTCGATCGCTCAACCCACCCCAAAACGGCGAGAATCCCCGCCGAAGCAGGGATTCTCAGGGGTCGGGCTGAGAGGATTTGAACCTCCGACCTTCGGTCCCCCAGACCGACGCGCTAACCAAGCTGCGCCACAGCCCGTGTGAGGGGAGGATCGTACCGGACGGCTAGCGTTGCTCCCACCTCACCGGGCTCTTGTCGCCAGCCGCCTGACAACCTGACCGCACGGCCAGGAACCCTCGTTGGCAAGCGGGCTAGAAGAGCAGGAAGACGCCCTCGAATGCCCGCCAGATCAGATAGCCACCGGCGGCGACCACCCCAACCCAGAAGTGCCACGGCGTCTTTGGTGGCGTGTGGTCGGCGTCTGGCGCCGACTCAAGCCGGTCGCCACAGGTCGGGCACGCACCATCGGCATCCACCGAGGTTGGGGTGAAATAGCTGTCGCACGACTCGCACCAGGGCACGACGCTGAGGCTAGGGCCCTCACGGCCCTCAGCGGCCACTCCACAGAACGGACGCCAAGGTTGGACTCCGGGGTCAGTCCCGACGAATCGCCATGATGGCGGTGTCGTCGTCGATGATGCCACCGGCGTGATCCTTGGCGGCATCGAGCAGGGCCTTGCAGAGCACGTCGGGCGGTGCTGCGAGTTCCCGTTCGGCCGCCTTGATAATGCGGTCCTCGCCGAAGAGCAAGCCGCCGGCGCGGGCCTCGGCCAGACCGTCGGTGTACATCACGACGAGATCGCCGGACTCCATCGGGATCTCTCGAGAGAAGTACGAAGCCTTCGGGTCGAGCATCAGCAGCGGGCCGGTGGAACGCAAGGGCCGCACGCCGTCCTCCTGGAACAAGAAAAACGGCGGATGGCCAGCCGATGCGTAGCGCAAGGTGCCGGCCTCGGTGTCGAACACGACGACAGCCGCCGAGATGAACTCCTCGTGGCGGTCGCCGGCGGCGAGCTGCTCGTTGAGCTCCTCGAACGCCTGGGCGGGATCGCGGAACTGGCGCAGGAAGACCCGGAGCAGGTACTTGGCTTGGAAGGCGGTGATCGAAGACTCAATGCCATGACCGGCGACATCGCCGATGACCGCCGCAACACGGGTCGGACCGACGCGGTGCACGTCGAAGAAGTCACCGGCCATCAGACCCGAGCCAGCCTGGTACACCCGCCCGATCTCGAAACCGGAGAAGTCCGGCACCTCTTCAGGGGCGAGACGGGCCGCCCACGCCTTCGGGGCGAGCTGCTCCTGTTCGAGGGCTTCACCCGCACGACGCTCGATATCCCATCGGTTTCGGGCCATACGGGCCTCGCGGACCGACAGTCGCGCCCACCACAAGGAGGCGATCGCAGGAGCTGCCAGCACCGCAAACCCGGCGATCACATCGGGGTTTTCGATGACAGCAGCCGAACTCAGCACGGTGGTGAGCAGGCCATAGACGATCGCCGAGTGGGCCTCCTTGCGGTAGGCCGAGAACGCCAGCGAGTGAGCCTCCACATCGCGGTTCACATCGGCGTCGATGAGCCGTACCACCCGAAAACGGAGACGAGCGGATCGGATGTAGACGAGCGAGGCGAGCAACGTCAGGAACGCTGCGGCAGCGAGAACATACGTGATCACGGGAGTCACCTCCGTGGACAAGGGTCCACGTATGGTAGCTGGACGAGCTCAGTCGTTGCGCTTCCGAACTCGCAGCTTGATCGGCGTCGAACCCAGATTGAAGTCCTCCCGCAGCGAGCGTTCGAGGTAACGCAGGTAGGTCTTTGGAAGTTCGCGGTTCACGAAAAGGGTGAACGTCGGAGGGTCGGTCGCGCCCTGGGTTGCGTAAAGCACGCGAGCGCCACCCGGAGCAGGTTGCGCAGATTGGGCCGAGCGGATCGACTTGTTGACGTCGCGGGTCGGGATGCGGGTGCGGTAGTCGCCCACCGCCTGCTGCAACTCGGGCCAGAGCCGGTTGACACCCTTGCCGGAGAGCGCCGAGATCCGAAGGACCGGCGGACTTCCGAGGAAGCCAAGTTTGCGTTCAACGTCGTCGCCGATCTTCTCGCGTTGCTCGGTGTTGAGCAGCTCCCACTTGTTCAGCAGGACCACGATCGGGCAACCGGCTGCATCGACGCGCTCGGCAAGACGCTGATCCTGGTGGGTGACACCAATCGTGGCGTCGATGATGAGGAGCGACACATCAGACTCGTCGACGGCCTTCAAAGCCCGCACGAGTGAGTAGTACTCCGTGTCCTCATCGATCTTGGCCTTACGGCGCATGCCCGCCGTATCGACGAAACGGATCGGTCCCGTCTGCGTCTCCACGATCGTGTCGATTGCGTCGCGAGTCGTGCCGGGACGGTCGTGGACAACGGCCCGTTCCTCACCGATCAGCCGGTTGAACAAGGTGGACTTGCCGACATTCGGCCGCCCGACGAGCGAGACCGAGAACAACTCCGGATCATCGCTGACAGGCTCCTCGGGTTCGCGATCACTCCCTTCAGGAAGGTGGGTGATCAGCGCGTCGAGGAGATCGCCGGTGCCCTTGCCGTGCAGCGCACTCACCGGGAACGGCTCGCCGAGACCCAGCCCCATGAACTCCCAGATGGCGGCCTCGTGCGAGGCGTCGTCGACCTTGTTGGCGATCACGAGGACCGGTGTCGCAAGCCGACGAAGGAGCAACGCCACCCGTTCGTCCTCGGGGGTGACACCGACGGTCGAATCGACGACGAACAGGATGACTTCGGCCTCCCGCATTGCCTGTTCGGACTGCTGGGACACCTTGTCGTCGAGCGCATCGCCATCGGCCATCCAGCCGCCCGTGTCGAGGAGGGTGAAGTGATAGCCGAGCCATTCGGCATCGACCGCCTTACGGTCGCGGGTGACGCCGGGGCGCTCTTCGACGATCGCCTCGCGGCGCCCGATGATGCGGTTCACCATCGTGGATTTGCCCACGTTGGGACGACCGACAATGGCGACGACAGGCAGACTCATGCGGTGGACTCCAGGGCGAGGCGGAGGGCGGCGCCGTCGGTGGAGATGACCTCGACCGGGCGGGGCAGATCGGAAACGCTCATACCGTCGAGGAAGACCCCACGGCTCAAGCAGACGTCTGGCAGAAGATAGCGGTGGCCTTCGGGTTCTCCTTCGAGCACTCGGGCAACGTCCTCGCCGACCATCAGGCCGGTGACGCCGATGTTGCCACCGAAGTAGTCGTTGGGCACCGGGATGATGCGGGCATCGTCGCGACCACTCGCCTCGACTAACGGGGCGATGACCGGGGCACCGAGCGTGCCGGTGAGAATGGCAACCGGTGCGTTCTTGCGCGGCGAAAGAGACACCGGTGTGAGGGCAGGGACCCCGTCGCCGACCGACACAACTTCCGCCGGAGAGCCCTGGCGCGGCGCTCGGTAACCGTCCGCAGGCGCACCGTCGACCCAAGCAAAGAAGCCGGCACGGGGACCGGTCGGCTCAGTGATCGAGTCGTCGTGGAATTCGAGTTCGAGGGTGCGGGCCATGCCGATGCCGTCCTCGTGCATCTCGAACCCTCCGTAGGTCTCCGCTGCCGGGAACGGACGCTGCGCCATCAGGTAGTACTCGTCGGCTGCGTACACCATCCGGCGACCCAAGCAGTCGAGGAAGATCTGCTGCCACTGCTCGATCAGGTCGACGACCCGCTGCGCCTCGGCGAGCGTGTGTTCACGCATGCGCTCCTGGGTCGAGAACTTGGAAATGCCGAGCGGTACGACAGCGACGCTCGCGAGTTCAGGGAAACGCTCGAGGACGCCTGCCAGGGTGTCGTCGAGGACATCAGCGTCGTTGACACCCGGGCACACGACGATCTGGCCGTGCACCTCGATGCCGTGGTCGAGCAAGGCCCGCAGCCAGCGCAACGAAACGGCACCGCGACGGTTCTTCAAGATGTCGGCGCGGATATCGGGGTCGGTGGCATGGATCGAGACGTTGATCGGCGACAGCCGTTCCGTGATGACCCGTTCGAGGTCAAGTTCGGTGAAGCGGGTGAGGGTGGTGAAGTTTCCGTAGAGGAACGAGAGTCGGTAGTCGTCGTCCTTGAGGTACAGCGAGCGCCGCATTCCCTTGGGAAGCTGGTGGATGAAGCAGAACTCGCAGTGGTTGTCGCAGGTCTGCACCTTGTCGAACAGCGCCGCGTGGACTTCTGCCCCGAGGGGTTCGCCGGCGTGTTTGGAGACGACAATGTCGAAACGCCAGTCGTCGCGCTGCACTGCGAGCTCGACCTCGGCGTCGTCGGTCAAGATCTGCCAGCGGATGACATCGCGCGGGACTTCGCCTGCGATGGCGAGGATCTCGTCACCGGGCTGAAGCCCCGCCCGAGCAGCGGGTGAGTCGGGCTCGATGGCCACCACCTGCGGCGTGCTCACCCGTCCAGACTACCGGATCGTTCTCAGGCTGACGCGTACCGGTTGTCTTCAAGTACTTTTCATGTAGTTTCATAATTCATGATGATGATGATTGCAGCGATCTCATGACGGACCTCACGGTCGGCTACCACAACGATCGACTCGTCGCTGTCAAAGAGTCTGATGACCCGGCACGCAGCGCCCGGCTCCGCCACGAGGCAGACCTCTTGTCTCACCTCGATCACCCGGGCGTCGTGCGCCTCGTCGACTTCACCGAAGGCCCACCCGCCATCCTCCGCACGGTGTTCGTCGGTCCCGACACATGGCTGCGCCACGCCCCCGGTGGCGAGTTCCAGGCTCCCGCTCTGGCTGCGCTCATCGCCACGGTTGCCGACCTGCACGAGACCGGCATCGTCCACGGTGCACTCGAAGCAGCGCACATCCTCGTCGGCGAGAAGCACCGACCCATCCTGTGTGGCCTCGGCTACGGCAACACGGCGTGCGATGCCGGTATCGCCGATGATCGCCGCGCACTCGCCGCCCTGATCGATCAACTCGGAACCGATGACGCACTTCTCGCCCAGGCACGAGCCGAACTCGAGGATCCGTCCGTCTCGCTTCGCGCAGTCGTGCGCCGACTCGACATGCAGTCGTCCGTCACGGTGTCGACCAGCCGCCGTTTCCCCCGGTTGACGGTGCCCACCATCGAACGCAGGCAATTCGCGTTGCCGACCCTTGTCATCACTGCTGTGCTCTTCCTCGGCGTTGCGGCGCTCCGACTTGCCAGCGGTGACGAATCCGTCACCGCAACGATTCCCCCACCACCGACGGCACCGGCGACGACGACAACCACAGCGCCAGCCCCGTCGCCATCGCCTCCGACGCCGGCTCCCGGTGCCCCGACCATCGATCATGGGGGGCGCCGTTACGCCGTCGGCGACCCCGGCGATGTCGTCATCCTCGGCGACTGGACCTGCGACGGTGTGCCGACACCTGCCGTGCTTCGACGAGAAACCGGTGAGGTTGCCGTCTTCGTTGCGTGGCCAACACCCGGTGCCCACATGGAGCCCGAGGTCGTCGCGACTGTCGAGGGTGCCGAAAGCTTCGCGCCCGACAGCCGCCCCTGCCCAAATGTCCGGGTGCGCACCACCGGAGGATCCCGAATCATCAACCTCCCGGAAGGCTGACCGTGCTCCCCTGTCGTTTCGCCATCTTCGCCGCCGCGATCGCCATCGGCGTCGCTGCAATCCCCTCTGCCGCAGGCGGACTCCTGTCGAATCCGATGTCGTTCCTGGTGTGGTGGGACTCGGTCGGCACGGCCTCGGCCGCAATCACCATCGTCCACCTGTTTGCGATCACCGGCTTCGCCTACGTGGCGGTCGTCGCCACGCTCGTCGCCGTGGCCGACATCTTCCGGCTAGGAGCTCTCCGACACACCGTGCTGCGGGCGGCGACGCCTAGCCTTCGACGCACACTCACGGCGGGCGCATTCGTTGCGGCCTCGGCGGCTGCGCCGGCGATCGCCGACGAGTCGAGCTTCATCATCACCGACATCGGGGCGGCCGCACCCTCGATCACAGAGATCGTGCTGCACGACATGGGCCCTGTCCCTGTCCCCCCGACCGCCGTTCCATTCGAGTCGCCCGGCACCAACCCAGCCGCGCCGCCAGCAGACTCCACGGCGCCGTCGACCACCGGTAGCTGGTCGGTCAAGCCAGGCGACAACCTCTGGGTGATCGCGGAGACCGTCGTCGCCGAACGCAGCGGGACGCAAACCCGAGGCTCGGTTGCCGCCTACTGGGGCGCGTTGCTCGAGGCGAATGCAGACCGTCTCGTTGATCCGGATCTGATCATGCCGGGCCAGTTGCTGACCCTGCCCCCGCTTACGGCTGGTAGCTGAGCCCGAGCGACTCGAGTCGGGCCGCCACGCCGTCGAGACCTGCGCCGAGGATGGTGGCGAGCGCCAGTCGGTCCTGCTCTCGCACGGTGAGCACCCGACCGTTGAAGTCCTGACGCTGAACCTGGATCATCGTGAGGTATTGCGTGAGCATCTCCGCCTCGGGGCCGGAGAGCGATGCAAGCTGGGTGAGGTCGATCGTGATCGGATCGGCGGCGGGTCGACCGGAGCGATCGTCGAGACCGGCTGCACCCTCATCGCCCGAGTTCACGCCAAAGCTCGGACCCACATCGGCGGGGAGCAACTGATCGGCGGGCACGTTGTAGAAACGGCTCAGCCGCTGCAGACGAGGCACCGAGATCGCCCGCTCGCCACGCTCGTAGGCACCAAGCACAGACGCCTTGAACTCTTGGTTCGACGATGCCTCGACTTCTTGCAACGAAAGGCGCTTTTGCCGCCGAATCGAGCGGATCCGCTCGCCGACCCGCTTGCTGTACTCCTGTGTCATATTGAGTTCTGACACGGTGCTCTCCCCCTCCAACAGGCCGGCCCGATCCGAATCTCACGTTTCGCGAGAAAACGAATACGCACCGTGGCGGGACCCTAGGTCAGCCGCCGTCGAGCAAGCAAAGAACGACCCGCAAACTGTGATCAGTGGTCGAGATCGCGCCGGGCAGCCAGAAGCGCACCAGCCGTGATGGCGGCCGTCTCGGCCCTCAGCACCGCTTCCGACAGCGCCACAACTGGCAAATCGACTGCGCGTTCGGTATCCGTCCAGCCTCCCTCGGGGCCCACCAAGACGACCGGGTGGTCAAGCGAGACGGAGGCTCCACCGAGATCAGCGCGGGCTGCCCCGCTCAGGCGTGCGACATCCTCGAACGCGACAACCGGGTGAACGACGGGGACCCAGGCCCGCCGACACTGCATGACTGCCTCGCGGGCGACCCGTTCGAGCCGCTGCTGATTCTTCGTTGCCTTGACCTCATCCCACCGCACCACCGACCGCTCGGCCGCAAACGGGCGGATGTCGTCGATACCGAGCTCGACAAGCTTCTGCACGACCAACTCGGGGCGACCTCCCTTGATCAGCGCGAACGCGACACCGAGCCGCGGAGACGGCGCCGGCACTTCGACGATGTCACCAGTCGGCTCGACCGTCGGCCCCCAACGGCAAGGCCGCCAGCGCCCGGCCCCATCGCCGACGGTCATTGAGTCACCGTCGCGCAGCCGCAGCACCCGGCCAAGGTGATGGCGATCATCGTCAGCGATGACGGGAACCTCGACCGACTCGACCAAGACATGGGGGCCGTGCTGACCGTTCGGAGGGGCGCCCGTCATCAGCGCCTCAGGAGAAGGCCGACTTGATACGCCCGAGAAGACCCTGACCGGGCTCGGCGACGTCCTCTCCGCGCAGGGCCGCGAACTCACGCAACAGCTGCTCCTGCTCCTCGGGGAGTTCGTCGGGCACGTCGACGAAGACCCGCACCCGCAGATCGCCACGGCCACGACCGCGCACATGGGGGACGCCTCGGCCTCTCATGCGGAACTCGGTGCCCGATTCGGTCGCTCGGGGAACGACGAAGGTCTCGCTGCCGTCGAGTGTTTCGTACTCGAGTTCGGCACCGAGCACCGCCTGGGTGAACGGGATGTAGAAGTCGTGGACGAGGTCGTTGCCTTCGCGACGGAAGGTAGGGTGCGGCCGGACCCGAACGTGGACGTACAGGTCGCCATGGGCGCCGCCGCGAGGGCCGGATGCGCCGCGGCCTGAGAGGCGCAGCGTGGTGCCGTCGTCGACGCCCGGCGGGATCTCAACGGCGTACGTGCGTTGCTCGATGGTGCGGCCGGACGCATCGCATGTCGGGCACGGATCGAGGATCACCTGACCGAGCCCGCCACACGAACCACACGCACTGGCAGTGACCATCTGCCCGAGTACCGAATTGCGGATCCGCCGAACCTGACCGGCACCACCGCACTCCTCGCAGGTCGACGGCGAGGTGCCGTTGCGGGCGCCCGCACCGTCGCAATCCTCACACCGCACGGCTGTTCGGACCGTGACCTCCTGGTCGGCGCCGAACACCACCTCTTCGAGATCAAGATCGACGTGAGCTTCGAGGTCCTCACCGCGCGGGGGCCCACTCCGAGCTTGACCGCCGCCACCGAAGACAGAGCCACCTCCAAAGAAGGCCTCGAAGATGTCGCCTAGGCCACCACCGAACGGGTCGGCGGGCGGGCCGTCTTCGCCATAACGGTCGTAGGCGGCACGGCGCTGTGGATCGCGGAGCGTCTCGTACGCGGCGCCGACTTCCTTGAAGCGAGCCTCGGCTTCAGGATCGCCAGGGTTGAGGTCGGGGTGGTAGGTGCGGGCGAGCTTCTTGTAGGCCCGCTTGATCTCATCGTCGGTAGCGCCACGAGACACCCCCAACGTTTCGTAGTGATCGGCCATCAGCCCTCGTTCAGTTCACGCTCGAGGCGCTTGCTCACGACCGCCACTGCGGACAACGCCTGCGAATAATCCATACGGGTCGGGCCCAGGACGCCAATCGTGCCAGCCGATATGCCATCGACCGCGAATGGTGCGACGACCAAGGAACAATCGGCGAGCGGCTCCACGCCGGTTTCGTTGCCGATCGCAACCCGCATGCCGCGATCGAGGACGTCGCGCACCAACGACACGACCACGATCTGCTCCTCGAGCAGGGCAAGGACCTCCTGCAGTTGAGCGGCGGCGTCAAAGGCGCCGGCGAGACGCGAAGCCCCACCGACATAAAGCTCGGCCTGACGACCCGCTGCGCTGAGGGCGGCGATTGCGGCATCGAGCAGTGGGTCGGGACGGTCATCCGGCGCGGCCTGCTCGAGTTCGGCGAGCGTCTTGCCCTCCACTGCCTGCACCAAGCGGCGAGACGCATCCTCAACAATCTCGGGGGTGAGCTCGGTTGCGACCTCGACGGTGCGCTTCTCGATGACACCATTGCTGAGCACGGCGACAACCATGGCGATGTGGCTGGCGAGATCGACGATCTGCACACTGCGGATCGTCGCCTGATCGATCGAGGGGCCGACAACCACGGCGGTCCAGTCGGTCAGCGACGTGAGCATGTCGGACGTGCGCTGCATCATCGATTCGAGTTGGCCGTGGGTTCCGGCAAAGAAATTGCGCAGGGTCGACGGGTCGGCGGTGGCCAACTCGGTTTGGCTGTCGCGCAGCGCATCGACGAAGAACCGGTAGCCCCTGTCGGTGGGGATGCGTCCGGCACTCGTGTGCGGCTGGATGAGGTACCCGGCCTCTTCGAGGGCAGCCAGTTCGTTGCGCACGGTGGCCGGCGAGACATCGATACCGGGTGCTGAGGCAACCCGGCCGGAACCCACCGGCTGAGCGGTCTCGATGTACTCCCGGACGACCGCCGAGAGGATGGCGGCCTTTCGCTCGTCGAGCATCTTCCGACTCTACCGAGTGCTAATCGTCGAGCTGAAGCGCAGAGATGAAGGCTTCTTGGGGAATGTCCACCCGCCCGATGGATTTCATCCGCTTCTTGCCTTCCTTCTGCTTGTTCAGCAGCTTGTTCTTTCGCGTGATGTCGCCACCGTAGAGCTTGGCGGTGACGTCCTTTCGGTACGCCTTGACGTTCGTGCGGGCAATGATCTTGCCGCCGATCGCCGCCTGGATCGGCACCTCGAAGTTCTGGCGCGGGATGAGCTCCTTGAGCTTGTCGGCCATCTTCTTGCCGTAGTCGTAGGCCTTGTCCTTGTGGACGATCGTGCTGAAGGCGTCGACGGGATCGCCGTGCAGAAGAATGTCGACACGCACCAGCGCGTCCTCGGTGTAGCCGTCCTGCTCATAATCGAGCGAGGCGTAGCCCTGCGTGCGGCTCTTCAGCTGGTCGAAGAAGTCGATGACGACTTCGGCGAGCGGCAGCCGGTAGTGCAGCTCGACGCGCTCGGGCGAGAGGTACTCCATCTTCACCATCTCGCCGCGACGGGTCTGGCAGAGATCCATGACCGTGCCCGTGTAGTCGGTGGGCGTGAGGATGCTCGCCTTCAGGTACGGCTCGGCGATCGCCGTGATCTCAGCGGCCGACGGCATTTCGGAGGGGTTCGAGACTTCGAGCACCGAACCGTCGCCCTTGGTGATGTGGTACTCCACGGATGGCGCAGTGGAAATCAGCGACAGCCCGAACTCGCGCTCGAGGCGCTCGCGCACGATTTCCATGTGGAGCAGGCCGAGGAAGCCGCACCGGAAACCGAATCCCAGCGCGCCAGATGTCTCCGGCTCGAAGGTGAAGGAGCTGTCGTTGAGCCGCAGCTTCTCCAGCGCCTCGCGCAGATCGGTGAACTGATCGCCGTCGATCGGGTAGAGACCCGAAAACACCATCGGCTTGGGTTCCTTGTAGCCGTCGAGCGGTTCGGTGGCGCCTCGCTTCTCGGTGGTCACCGTCTCGCCGGACTTCGCCTCGCCGACATCCTTGATGCCGGCGATGAGGTAGCCGGTCTCGCCGGGACCGAGTTGGTCGACGGGGAGGTTTTCGGGTGTGCGCACGCCGATCTCGTCGGGGTCATGACTGGCCCCGGCCTGCATGAAGCGAAGCTTGTCCTTGCTGCGCATCACCCCGTTGACCACACGGATCGAGGAGATCACGCCGCGGTACTGGTCGAAATGCGAATCGAAGATGAGCGCCTGGAGCGGGGCGTCGGGATCACCCTCGGGCGACGGGGTGAGATCGATGACAGCGTCGAGGAGTTCGGGCACGCCCTCGCCGGTCTTGGCCGAGATGCGGAGAATGTCGTCGGCGGGGATGCCGAGCACGTTCTCGATCTCCGCTGCGTAGCGATCGGGATCGGCGGCGGGCAGGTCGATCTTGTTGAGGCAGGCGACGATTTCGAGGTCGTTCTCCATCGCCAGGTAGCAGTTGGCGAGGGTCTGGGCCTCGATGCCCTGGGCGGCGTCGACGACAAGGATGACGCTTTCGCAGGCGGCGAGCGATCGGCTGACCTCGTAGCCGAAATCGACGTGGCCGGGCGTGTCGATCAGGTTGACCACATGGTCGTCCCAGTCGAGACGCACCGACTGGAGCTTGATCGTGATGCCGCGTTCTCGCTCGAGATCCATCGAGTCGAGGTACTGGGCGCGCATGTCCCGAGCCTCGACGGCCCCGGTCAGCTCCAGCATCCGATCGGCGAGCGTGGACTTCCCGTGATCGATATGGGCGATGATCGACGTGTTACGGATGCGCTCGAGTTCCATGCGTGGATTCGCGCCTCCGGCGCGATGGCCCCTCGGCGCACCGTTCGGGGCGTGAGGAGTGCTTCAACGCTACCGACGGGTTGCAGACTTCAGGTGCGATCCGGGGTCGCATCCCGCTACCCTTTGCGGTCGGTCTTCGAGCCTCTGGGGCTCGCATCATTTCCTCTTTCAAGTAGGTAGCCGTGGCCAACATCAAGTCGCAGATCAAGCGCAACCGTCAGACGGTCAAGCGCAACCTCGCCAACCGCAAGGTCCGGAGCGAGATCCACACCCGCACCAAGAACGCCGACACGGCAATCGCCGCGGGTGCCGACGACGCCGACGCGCTCGTTCGCGAAGCCATCGCCAAGATCGACAAGGCCGCGGCGAACGGCGTCATGCACAAGAACAAGGCGGCTCGCAAGAAGAGCCAGCTCGCCAAGCGTCTGAACGCCGGCGCACAGGGCTGAGTTTTCCCGGCTCGCTAAAACGGCGAGCCGCTACCGCCGACCGCTGAGGTTGGCCAACCGAGCGACGAGCACCTCGACTACCAACTCCGGCGTCCAATCCTTGGTGCCGCGCAGCGACAGATCGGCATCGGCCAGGAGGTCGATCGCTCGTCCGAGCTTTTCGGTGCCGAGACGACGACTCTGCTGCAGCGCCTTCTTCGCCGGAAACGTGCTGCCCTTCATCCCGAGCAACGCCGCAGCAGACTTGTCGTCGCGAACATCGGCACCGTCGAGGCGCAACATGTTGCTGTAGCGCTTGTGGAGCACGGCGAGCAGCCGGAAGGCTGCGCCATTGCGATCCGACGGCGAACCGGCGTACGGGATCAGCCGCGGCAACAGAGCGAGCGCCGCCGCAACATCGCCCTTGTCGATTGCGTCGTCGAGCGCCCACGGCACTGTCGACCCCTGATCGCCACCAAAGGTCGTGATGTCGTCGGCCGTCACGGCCGCTCCCTGCCCGAGTGCACCTTCCAGCGTTCGGATGAGGCCCACGACCCGACTGCGGTCCTCGCCGAGGAGGTCCTCGACCGCCGCCTTCGCGCCCCGATCGAAGTTCAGCGAGCTCGCCTCGAGCTGATCGCGCAACCAGTCGCCGCCACCTTTGCCTTTCGGTGCCGAGGTCTGGAGAACTTCAGCACCGGCGAGTTCGGCCGCCTCCTTGAGCGCTTTGGGCAGTGCTGGCATGCGATCGACCTTCGGCTCGACCCCTCGCTCCCAAACAAGCACGAGGTCGGTGGTCTCGAGCGGCTCACCGAGCAGCTCGATGATCGGGCCGTAGTCGTCCTTGCGGGAGAAGCGGCTGAGATGACGGCCGACGACGACACGCCGCTCCGTGAGGAATGGTGGGGTTCGGGCAGCGTCGAGCACCTTGGCCGACTCCCAATCGCCGTCGTCGTTGCGATAGTCGGTTTCGGTGAGCAGCTCGAGCATGAGGCTGCGGTCGCCGTCGCCGACAAGCTCCTCGACGGAAGCGCTGATCGCCTCCCCGACAAGGATCGGGTCGTCGCCGACGATCAGGCGGAGAACCATCCTCAGCCGACCTCAGGCAGGGCGTAGCGGTTGTCTCGGCGCGCTTGCAGCACGGCCGACATCGTGTCGGCGAGGCGGCGGTTGCCTCGGACATCGTGCGCCCGCAGGACCCGACAACCGAGCGCGATTCCCAGCGCATGAGCGCCGAAGGTGGCCTCACGTCGATCATCGACCTCTGTGCCGACAAGTTCGCCGAGGAAACCCTTGTTGGAGGCCGAGAGGAAGACCGGGAATCCCATGCCGACGAGATCGTCACTGTGGTGGAGCAGTTCGGCCGACATCTGGGGGTTTTTCCCGAGATCGAGCCCCGCATCGATCATGATCCGTTCGCGTTTGATGCCGGCCGCCAGCGCCAGATCGGAGCGACGCTCGAGAAACCGCACGACATCGGCACGCACACCGTCGGGGTAGATGGGCTCCGGGTCAGGCATGCGCGGGCCGATGCGCACATGGGTGGCCACAACCGAGGCGTCGTACCGAGCGGCGACAGGGAGGAACTCCGGGTCGGAGAAACCGCTGATGTCGTTGCCGATGTTGGCGCCGACCTTGCAGGACTCCTCGAACACCGATGCCCGGAAGGTGTCGACCGAGATCGGTAGGTCGAAGCGCTGTCGGAGGGCCTCGACGGCGGGCACCACGCGATCGATCTCCTCTTGCACGGTGACCTCGGGGCCAGGACCGGCCTTCGAGCCGCCGACATCGAGGAAATCGGCCCCCTCGACGACCAGCTGCTCGGCCTTGCGGAGGAACTCATCGAAGGCCCAATACTGGCCACCGTCGAAGAACGAATCCGGCGTGCGGTTGAGGATTCCCATCACGAGTGCACGCGTCGTGATGTCGAAACGGGTGGTACCGAGCTCGACGAACATCGTTTCCGACCCTAGCCCGCCACTCGGACAGCAAGGCCAACGCTGCTCCCCTCCCCGACAAGTTCGACAACGACGCCGGCGACACCGACCTCATCGGGCACGGAGCGCCCGCCTGGGACCCGGTGCATCGGCGGCGCGAGTACGGCGACCCCAATGAAGCGTTCACGAAGAGCGACGACAGCATCGGCGTCAGCCCGATCACCGTCGGTGGCGATAACTGCGGCAGCAGTACGGACACCGTTCGTCCGCAGAACCTCCAGAACGTCACGAGGTCGACCGGGATCGTTGAGCACGATGACGGTGCCGGTGTCGGACCGGTGCGTCGACACGCCGTGCCCGAACACCGCCCACCCGGCGGGAGGGACCACCGCTGTCGAGAGGCTCAGCGCAAGGCCGGCTGCGGTGCCGGCGACGGCAGCGGAGCGAGCGAGGTGGCCTCGGCCGGCTACGAAAACCGTGAGGGCAGCACAGAACATCGCCCAGGCGGCCCAGCCGACGCCATAGCCCGGTGCTCGGGCCGAGGCGGCCGCTACCGCCCGGACCCAACCGACGAGCAAGTCAGTCGGCGTGTGGATCACAGCTGCGACCGGGCCACCGATCAACCCCGCGAAGACGCCACCGGTGCAGCCCCACATCATGATGGGGCCGGAGACCGGACCAGCGAGCACGTTCGCCGGCAGACCGGCAAGCGGGATCGGGCCGAAGGTTGCAATCAGCAACGGCGCGACCGCGAGCTGCGCCGCGACCGTCGTGGCCACCGCCACCCGCACGACCACAGGGCCCGGGAGACGGCCAGCCAATGGCCCACTCCCCCACACGATGCCACCGGTTGCGGCGACCGAGAGCTGGAAGGCAAGTACCCGAACGAGGAACGGATCGATCAGCACGAGCAGCAGGATCGACAACGACAAGGCACGACGACCGTCGACCGGGCCACCCAGCACGGCCGCCCCGACCCCGGCGCCGGCCATGACCGCTGCGCGGAGCACCGAAGCCTCAAAGCGGGTGAGGGTCACGAACGCGAGAAGGGTCAGGATGACCAGCACAAGCCGGTTTGCGGGACGGGTCCGGCGGGTGAGCGGATCGAGGAGCGCGAGCACGAAGGCAACGTTCTGTCCCGATACGACGAGCAAGTGGCCCAATCCTGCGGCGCGAAAATCGTCGGCGACGACCGCTGACTGCTCCCGATCGTCGCCGACGACCATCCCGGAAAACACGGCCCGATCGTCTCGATCAAGCGATTCGACACCGTCCTGCAACAGTCGGCGCACGGCATTTGCGCCGTTGGTGAGCGGTGACCCGGGAACGTGACCCTGGACCTCGGTGACGATGATCGTGCCGACCTCGTGACGCCATCGGGTCCATGAATCAGGACGACCGGGCCGAAATGAGCCGATGACATGGACCTGCTCCCCCGCCAGCGCATCGTCGAGTCGGCCGGCGACTGGTCCGTGCGCACTCAACGAGACCCGGTGCGAACCCCAGCGCGCCGATGCGCGAACACCCACCGACCCAGAAGGGCGGGGGTCACCCGTGAGCACCACCCAAGCATCCACATCGGTAGCGGGCGGCGGGTCGAGCCCGGCCTCGGCGCGATCGCCGAGCCAGCCTGCCAGCACGAAGATCAACAGCAGTGCAGCAACCCGCGACCGGCGATGAGCAGCAACCACTGCGAGCAGAAGCGGAAGCCACCACCCAACCGACCAACGCAGCCACGCACCGGTTGCGCCAAACGCCGCAGCAACGTGCCAGATCATGGGATCACCAGATCGCGAAGCGCCTCGAGCTTCGCCGGCCCGATACCCGCTACGGCGAGGAGTCCTTCGACCGTCTCAAAGTCTCCTTCACGGTCGCGATGGTCGACGATCGCAGCAGCGAGGGAGGGGCCGATCCCCGGGAGGCTCTCCAACATGGCCGGAGTCGCCTTGGAGAGCGAAACGGGTCCATTGGCCGTGTTGCCGAGCGCGTCACCGCTGCCACCAGTGACAACGGCAGTGCGAACTTCCTCACCGATCCGCGGCACCCAGATCCGTTGCCCGTCACCCAGCACCTGCGCGAGGTTGAGCGCTTGGCGGTCGGCATCGAAGGTCAGACCGCCTGCCGCATCGATCGCGTCCGCAACTCGAGATCCGACACGAAGCTCGTGGATACCCGGATGGAAGACCGCACCGTCGACATGCACGACAACGATCGCCGGAACGATGGTGGACCCCGCATCGTCTGACACGGCGGGGGCAGGAGAAAACGTCTGCACGAACGGCAGGACCTCTTCCGCCGGCGGTGGAGGAGGACGCAGCGCCCACCACGCACCGCAAGCGGCGGCCACCACAGCGAGAAGCCCGCCCAGCAGGCCGGCAGGCCGGACACCAAGCCGATCGGCAAGCAGCACGGGCGCGCGCCGCCAGGAGAACTCGGGTTGAAAGTTTTCGTCGTCGTCCACGGACGCTCCCGGTCATTCGGGGGTCACGGGGAAGTGGATTCCGTCGGACGCGAGCGGCGTCCGATGCTGACCCGGGCGAGCCGGGCGGGGCGATCAGAAGAGCGCCGTGCTGAGCTTTCGACGCCAGTCGGCCGTGCGGGGATCCTCGGGACCGAGCACCTCAAGCAGGTCGACGAATTTCTGGCGGTCATCGTCGTTGAACTTCACGGTGGGCAACAACGCAGCAAGCGTTTCTTCGACATCGTCCATCGACTCGCCACCGGTGCGAGCGAGCGCACGAAGGTGGCGGGTGGTCGGGCTCTCGGGGATCTTGTCGAGCAGCGCAAGACCCTGGTCGATTTGCCCCTCTTCGATGAGCTTTCCGGCAAGGGCGGTGAGCACATTCGGGTTGTCGGGCTCGAGGGCGTAGGCCTGGTTGAGCGAGGACACATCGCCGATGTCGAGCAGCCGCTCGACCTCGTTCTGCTCCTCGGTGGGCGCCAACTTCTCGACGAACTCGCGTACCTGTGCCTCACCCTGGGCACCCATGAACCCGTCGACAATCTCGCCGTTGACCATGGCGTACACAGCCGGGATCGACTGGACCCGGAAGGCTTGAGCGACCGCCGGGTTGGCGTCAACGTCGACCTTGGCAAGCTCAACGGCACCGTTGGTCTCGCCGATCACCTTGTCGAGGATCGGACCAAGTGTCTTGCACGGACCGCACCACTCAGCCCAGAGATCAACGACCACAGGTACCTGGTGGGACCGCTGGACGACATCGGTTTCGAACGTTGCATCAGTTACATCAGCCATCGTGACGCCCAACGTAGCGGCGGGTTCAGCAATTCCCGGGCGGCGGTCTACGGTGTGCTCAGGGAGGAACTTGTGGCTCGACCAGCACGACCTGAAGATCTCTACGCCCTGCACGGTTCACCGACCCTGCAGGATCCGGTGTTGTTGATCCACCTGACGGGCTGGATCGACGCCGGTCTGTGCGCCCATGAGGCGACAGAGACCATCCTCGGGCAGATCGCCCCGGTAACCGTTGCCGAGTTCGAGACCGAGTGGCTCCTCGACCACCGTGCTCGTCGCCCAACGATGCACATCGTCGAAGGGGTCAACATCGGGCTCGACTGGCCGGAGATCACGCTCGTTTCCGGTCGCGACGCAACCGGAAACGACGTCCTCGTGCTCCACGGCGCGGAGCCTGATCACAATTGGCGTTCGTTCTGCGCCGCCGTCGTCTCGTTGTCGCAGCGGTTCGGGGTCCGACGAGTGATCGGCCTCGGCAGCTACCCGGCGTCGTCACCGCACACTCGCCCCTCCCGACTGTCGGTCACCGCCGCCACGCCCGACCTTGCGTCGCTCGGTTTCACACCGGCCACACTCGACGTGCCCGCAGGGATGCAGGCTGCACTCGAGATGGCCCATCACGCCGCCGGCATCGAGTCGGTCGGCCTGTGGGCTCAGGTGCCCCACTACATCTCCGGCGCCCACTACCCCGCTGCGTCCCTGGCCCTTATCGACGGACTCGTGGGTGCCGCCGGTGTTGTGCTCGACTCGAGTCAGTTGGCGGCCGACGCCTTGGCAACTCGAAACCGACTCGACGATCTGGTCGACGACGACTCTTCACATCGCGACATGCTCGCTGCCCTTGAGAAGCAATACGACGACTTGGTCGAGGCCGAAGCCGAGATAGCGACGAGCAACGACCTCACCGACGAACTCGAAGCGTTCCTGCGCAGCCAGAGCGACGACAACTGATCAGGCTGCAAGCCGCCACAGCGACCCCTGGGAAAACTCAGCGACCAGCTCGGCGCCCGCAGGCGGCTCGGCACCGGTCGGGATCAACACATGAGTGGTGGTGTCATCGAAGGTCGGCGTGGTGACGTCGAACCCGACCCGCCATGCGAGCGCGTTCGTGAGGTTCGGCGAGACTGTCGACGTATCGACCCAAAGTTCGCCGATCTTCTCCTCAACGGGAAAGCCGGCGTCGACTTCGCCCATCGCCGTTCCGGGAAAGAGATTGTCGAGTGCTCGGTCGCCGGAGTGCGCTCCCCACAGCGACAACGCAACGAAGACACAGGCGGCGATTTCCGTACCGCGCCACCGGGCAACCCCCCACACGACAAGCCCGGCAAGGATTGCGACAAAGGCCGCGGCGCCAGGTTCGAAGATCCGACTTCCGTACGGCGCACCCGAGACCTCCGCACCGAGCATCATCACGGGCGAGCGAGCACCGAGCCAGTTGTTCCCGGGTCCATTCCAGGCTGCGTAAACACCGGCGAGCACCGGGACGCCGACGAGGACGACCGCTGCAGCTCGCAGCCGCAGTCGGTGGAGGTTGGCGAGGCCGACCGCAAGCACCACCGGTGCCATCACCTCGATGTAGCGGCCGTGAAACCACTTGTCGGCCCGCAGAACGCCGGTGATGAACCAGCTCGTGATCGCAAGGACAGCCACGCCGAGCAACAGCACCGACCAGCCGACCGGTCGGTGCTCCACGAGCCGAACGACACCCCAGACAGCGATACCGGTGCCGGCGATCACGAGATAGCTCAACGCGCCAACCCCGAGCTGCGCCATCTCAGGGACGAGCCCGAGACCTCGACGAGAGGCCAGGTCGGCAGCGTCATAGGTTCCATCACTTCCGAACGCCGCCTCAGCCACAGCGGCCCGAACCCACTCGACCAACCACAGCGCCGCCACCCCCGCACCCAGCAGCCCAACGACACGTACCCAACCGAGCCGACGCAAGGCAAAGGTAACGACCACGATGAGCACCAACGCAGGCGGACCGAGCCGGGGGTGAGCGGCGAACATCGCAGCTGCGGTGACGACGGCGAGAAACCCGTCGAGGCCACTGCGTTCGTCCCATGAACGGGCAGTCACAAGCGCTGCGCACGCCACGAGGAGCACACTCAACCGCTCGCTCCACGTAATCGACCCGGTCAGCAGAAACGCCGGCATCATCGCCCCGGCCGTTGCGGCGGCAATCGCCGGCACGCGACGCACACCGTCGAGGCGCTGCAGGAACGCAGTCAGCACCGGGACCATCAAGGCTCCGCACAGGGCGTTCACCGAGCGGGCCCAAAGCAACATCCCGCCGTCGTCGAGCCCCAAGAGCCAGCCCGGCACCAACGTCGCCGGATACAGCAAGCCGTACGGCGCCTGCGGCGGCATCGGCGCAGCCCCCTCGCCCGCCATGGTCCAGGCGAGACCGAAGGAGGCGAGGTCATCGGCAGTGAGGAGTGGCCCAGGGGTTGCGGTCGCCACGATCAGACCGGCGGCGAACACCGCGACCGTCGATACCACCATCCAAAGGTCCGGGGATGTCAGCCGCGCACGCATCATGACGACGGTATGCCCTGGGAGAAACCCACCGTGGGAGGGTGTCGGGGAGGTGGGGCCCGACGATCAGCCTGCTACCATCCTCTTCCGCAACTCGGGGCTATAGCTCAGTTGGTAGAGCGCTTCCATGGCATGGAAGAGGTCAGGGGTTCAATTCCCCTTAGCTCCACTCCGAA
>JAKMFW010000034.1 GCA_022425325.1 Acidimicrobiales bacterium
AGCCCGGCCAGACCGGTGAACCCGGCGAATCCTGCGGCACGCGCCGAGATGTTGGTCTTGTCGGTCGGGAACGGGTGCACGCGGGTGATCGAGCCCCACGTCGTGCGCTCGGTCCGCCACAAGCGCCCTCGCCACTCGGGCTCGACCTCATGATGCTGGTACCAGGGCAGGGATGTGACCAGATCAAGCTGATGCCCCTGCGCCGCGAGTTGATGAACGAGCTCGGTCATCACCGTGCCGGTCGGCGCAGTGTCGGGCTCGAAGTGCGGGCACAGCACGAGGACGCGCATCGGCGGAGTGTGCTTCACCGGGCGGCGTCGCGCCAGGCTTCGACAAGGGTCGCTGCCGCAACGGGTGGAGCCCACCGTTCGGCTCGCACCGCCCCGGCTGCCGCCATCTCTGCTCGCCGTTCGGGACGACCCAGCAGGTCGACGATGGTGGATGCCCACGCCTCGACGTCGTCGACGTCGACGAGCACCCCCGCCTCGCCGACGACCTCGGGCAGACAGGTCGAGTCCGCCGCGACGACCGGCGTTCCTCCGTGCAGTGCCTCCAGCACCGGCAGACCGAAGCCCTCGTAGCGGGATGGGAACGCCACGAGGTCGGCATCGGCGAGCAGGCCCATGAGCTCGCGCTCCTCGATCCGTCCGAGGTGCCGGATGAACGATCCGTCCGGGTCGGCCTCGGCGATGCGGGCGGCGACATCGTCGGTAGCGAGCCCGGCCCCACCCGTCAGAACGAGCACGACATCGGGAACCGCACGACGCACCTGCACCATCGCGTCGATGAGCGTGGCGTGGTTCTTGTGCGGGTGGGTCACCGACGGGAAAAGCACAACCGGCCGGTCACCGAAGTCGTAGGCGTCACGCTCGCTCGGCACGGGGCGACGACCCAGCGCCGGGCCCACCACTCGCAACCGTTCCGGGTGGACGCCGAGCCGCTCGCTGATCCGATCGGCGACCCACTGGGTCGGGGTGAGGATCAGGTCGCACTTCTCTGTGGTGCGCGGGAGTGACCGGGCGAGAAAGGCCCGCTTTGCCGCTGAGAAATTCTGCGCCAGATCGAGCGGCTGGATGTCGTGGACGGTGACGACCGCAGGTCGCGTGTGACGGGCCGGAAGACGCCCGCCGAAATGATGCGTGAGCGCAGCGGCGGAAGTGTGGCGAGGCAGCAATACCGACTCGGCCGCGACCCGGTAGGCACGCCGGTGCACCGGGCCCGGGATCCGCGCCGCCGAGCACGGAACGAGCGCCGGATGGGCGTCGAAGAGTCGGTCGTGCGCAACGATGCCCAGATCGATTTCGTCCGCGGCGTGCTCGATCACCGATCGCAGGAGTCGGACACTGTGCTCCTCGGAGCCTCCGACCTCACCGGGAAGCACGAACGAGAGGTTCGCCAGCACCCGCATCACGCCGCCACCTCGTCGTACACGTCGGCGATCCGTCGACCGGTCGCGGCCCACGAGAACGACGCGGCACGAACTCGCGCAGCCTCGCCGAGCCGTGCCCAACGCTCGGGGTCGTCGCGGACCGAGACGAGCGCGTCGCCGATGGCGGCAACGTCCAGCGGGTCGACGAGGAGGCCGGTGTCACCCGCCACCTCGGCCGTCGAGGTCGTGGCGCTCGTCAGCGCCGCCGTGCCGTGCGCCATCGCCTCGAGCACCGGGAGACCGAAGCCCTCGAGCAGGCTGGGGTAGACCAGCGCCGTGGCGAGGTCGTACAGCGTCGACAACTCGGCTGCGCCCACCCGGCCGAGACGCCGCACGCCAGGCGCGGGCACCAGACCGGTGTCGCCCCAGCCATCGGGTCCGACGACGAGGAGCGGCAGATCCGGTGTTGCCGCCGCGTGAGCCTCCAGCAGGCGTCGCAGATTCTTGCGTGGCTCGATCGTGCCGACGAAGAGCGCGAACCGTTCGGGCACCGCAAAGCGACGCCGGACCGCCATCCGGGCGGCGTCGTCGATCGGCGGCGCGTCGGCGCCGAGCGGCACGACCCGCAGACGGGCATCGTCGATCCCGTGGCGCCGGCACGCTTCCGCCGTCGCCTCCGAGGGGACGACCACCACGGCCGCTTCGTCGCGCGCAATATCGAAACCACGAGTCATCAGGCGCACGCCTCGACGGTTGAGATGCTCGGGATGGTCGAGGAACACGAGGTCGTTCATCGTGGCGACAAGGGTGCCGGAGCGAGCGGGCGGCATCACCCCACCGGTGGCGTGGACGACATCGACGGCGCCGATCCGGCGAGCGAAGGTCGGGCGGCGCCACAGATGCCACGCCTCGTACAGCGCGGCTCGGGGCAGCGGCAGGTGAGTGACCGGCAGGTCGCCGAGTTCATCGAGCGCTGGAGGTCCGCTGTGTCGAGCGGCGAGCCCGATCAGGTCATGGCGATCGAGTGCCCGCACGGCATGCATCGTGCGCATTGCGGCAGTGGCGGTGCCACCAGGCACCCGGTGCCAACAGGATTCAACGACAGCAGCGACGCAAGGGCGCACGATCGGAGTCTGTCATGGCTGACTATGATCTCCTCCCGATGGGAGCGCCGTTCGAATCCAAGCGGATCTTCGTCACCGGCGGAACCGGCTTCCTCGGCGGCGCAGTGCGGCGGGCACTCACTGAGCGTGGCGTCACCGATGTCATCGCTCCATCGAGCACCGACGTCGACTTTCGCAGCCCTGCCGCAACGAACTCGGCGATCGCTGACGCCGCTCCCGACATCGTGCTCCATCTGGCCGCCCGCGTCGGCGGCATCGGAGCCAACATGGCGGCACCGGCCGACCTCTACCTCGACAATCTCCAGCTCGGAACGAACGTCATCGAAGCGGCCCGACACGCCGGTGTCGAAAAGACCGTGGTCGTCGGCACGATCTGCTCCTATCCGAAGCACACGCCCGTCCCCTTCCAAGAGGGCTCGCTCTGGACGGGCTACCCCGAAGAGACCAACGCGCCCTATGGCATCGCCAAACTCGCCCTCCTCGTCCATCTGCAGGCCAACCGGGCGCAGTACGGCCAGGGTGGCGCCTACGTCATGCCGACCAACCTCTATGGGCCGGGCGACAAGTTCCATCCCGACGTCAGTCACGTCATCCCTGCCCTCATCCGCAAGTGTGTTCTTGCGAAGGAAGCTGGTGACACCGAGATCGAGGTGTGGGGCACCGGCAGTGCAAGTCGAGAGTTCCTGTACGTCGACGACGCTGCTGATGGCATCGTCCGAGCTGCCGAGTTCTACGACGGCAGCGAACCGGTCAACCTCGGCGCCAATCGCGAATTGCTGATCAAGGAACTCGTCGAGGTCGTCACCGAGCTCACCGGCTTCGAGGGGCGCATCGTCTGGGACTCGAGCAAGCCCGACGGACAGCCTCGCCGCAGCGTTGACGCGAGCCGGGCCCGCGGGCTGTTCGGCTTCGAAGCCCGCACCGATTTCCGCGACGGCATGCGAGAGACGATCGACTGGTACCTCGCGAACCGTGCCGAAGCCGAGGCCCGCCGAAACTGACCCGGTGACGGCCGACGGTCGGCGCAACGTCAGACAATCGAGCGAAAATACGCCACCGTGCGCTCCGCGCCCTCGCGCAGCTGGACCTGCGGCTCCCAGTCCAGGAGATCGCGTGCACGGGTGATGTCGGGTTGGCGTTGGGTGGGATCGTCCGTCGGCAGCAGACGATGCTCAATCACCGACGACGAACCGGTGACCTCAAGCACGATCTCGGCAAGCTCACGGATCGTGAACTCGTTGGGGTTGCCGAGGTTGACCGGATGGTGCTCCCCCGAATCCAGGAGGGCGATTAGGCCGCGAACCTCATCCTCAACGAAACAGAAGCTGCGAGTCTGAGAGCCGTCACCGTAGATCGTGAGCGGGTCTCCCTTGAGCGCCTGCACGATGAAATTCGACACGACGCGGCCATCGTCAAGCCGCATGCGCGGCCCATAGGTGTTGAAGATCCGGACGATGCGCGTGTCGATGCCATGGGAGCGGTGGTACGCCATCGTCATCGCCTCGGAGAAGCGCTTGGCCTCGTCGTAGACCCCACGAGGGCCGACGGGATTGACATTGCCCCAATAGCCCTCGGTCTGGGGATGCACCTGCGGGTCGCCGTAGACCTCCGAGGTCGACGCAAGGAAGTACGTTGCACCCTTGGCCTTTGCGAGGCCCAACGTGTTGTGAGTGCCGAGCGAGCCGACCTTGAGGGTCTGAATCGGCATCTTGAGATAGTCGACCGGCGACGCAGGACTCGCGAAATGGAGCACGGCATCAACGTCACCAGGGACCCAGACATAGTTCGAGACGTCATGTTCCACGAACGTGAAGCCGGGCAGAGCGAACAAATGCTCGATGTTGGCGTTGTTCCCGGTCGAGAGGTTGTCGATGGCGACAACCTCGTCGCCACGTCCGAGTAGCTCGTCGGCGAGGTGCGAGCCGAGGAAGCCAGCTCCACCGGTGATGACAACGCGGGCCATCAGGAGCGCCCCACGCCCTGGTAGGTGAAACCTCGCTTCGTGAGCGCATCCCGGTCGAGGAGGTTGCGAGCGTCGATCATGTTGCGTTCGGCCACCAGGGTGCCGACTCGGTCGAAATCGAGCAACGTGAACTCGTTCCACTCGGTCGCCACGACGATGGCCGATGCGCCCTCGCACGCCGCGTAGGCGTTGCCGACGACGTCGACCCCATCGAGGTTGAGTGACGTCACAGCCGGGTCGTAGGCCTTGACCATCGCGCCCTTGGCGAGGAGGCGCTTCATCACCTCGATGGCGGGGGACTCTCGAGTGTCGTCGGTGCCAGCCTTAAAGGCGATGCCGAGCACGCCGACGGTGGCGCCATCGAGTGACGTCACCGACTCGACCTTGCGGACAATGCGATCGAACTGCTCGTCATTGGCCTGGATCACACCGCGCATGAGCGCGAAGTCGTACCCGGCATCCTCGGCGAT
>JAKMFW010000049.1 GCA_022425325.1 Acidimicrobiales bacterium
GCCGCTACGGCGATCCCGAGGAGGTGGCCCACCTCACCTTGAGCCTGGCGCTCCCCGCTGCCTCGTACATCACCGGTGCCATCATTCCGGTCGACGGCGGCCTGACCGCCAAGAACGACTGATCGACATGACGACGATGCGATCCGCGGAACGAACCTGAGATGGGCGAGCCGATCATCGTCGCCGGCGGCGGCATCGGCGGGCTGACCACAGCCCTCACCCTCCACGAAATCGGGGTACCGGTTCGCGTCTTCGAGTCGTCGATGGCGATCCGACCGTTGGGGGTCGGGATCAACCTCCAACCCAACGCCGTTCGAGAACTCACCGATCTCGGACTCGCCGGCCGGCTTCCCGACATCGGGGTCGAGGCCGAGGAATGGGCGCTGGTCGGCCGGAACGGCAACGACGTCTGGGCGGAACCGCGGGGTCGGCGCGCCGGCTACCGCTGGCCCCAGTTCGCCGTCCACCGCGGCGAACTGCAGATGCTCCTCCTCGACACCGTCCGCGAACGCTGCGGATCCAACAGCGTCATCGAGGCCCACCGGTTGCGCTCGTACGAGCAGACGGCCCACTCGGTAACCGCCACGTTCGAGGATCGGGGAACGGGCCGGACCGTCACCGTCGAAGGGCCCCTTCTGGTGGCCGCGGACGGGTTGCACTCCGCCGCCCGCCGCCAGCGCTTCCCCGACGAAGTTCCACCGCTCTGGGGAGGTGCCGTGTTGTGGCGAGGCACGGCACTGGGCCGGCCGATTCGCACCGGCGCATCGTTCACGCTCGTCGGAAATCTTGAGCAACGCTTCGTCCACTACCCAATCGGCCCGGTGGATCCCTCCACTGGACTCCAGCGGCAGAACTTCATTGCCGAGCTCACCTTCGACCCCGCCGAGGGCTGGGATGCTGCGAGCTGGAATCAGACCGTTGACCCCGAGGTCTTTCTGCCTGCGTTCGCCGACTGGGACTTCGACTGGCTCGACATCCCGGCGCTGGTCGGCCGAGCCGAGCAGGTCTGGGAGTACCCGATGGTCGACCGCGACCCGGCCCCAACCTGGGTCGACAGCCGGGTGGCGTTGCTCGGCGACGCCGCCCATGTCATGTATCCGGTCGGCTCGAACGGTGCGAGCCAAGCGATCGTCGATGCTCGCGTGCTCGGCGCATCGCTCGTCGAGCACGGGTTGACCCCCGACGCGCTCGCTGCCTATCAGGACCGGCTTCACGAGGACATCTCTGCCCTCGTGCTGCGCAACCGGGAAGCCGGTCCGGTGGCGATTCTGGGCAAAGTCGATGAGCGCTGCGGCGGGGTGTTCGACGACATCGACGACGTGATTCCGCGTGCCGAGGTTGAGGCGTTCATGGCCCGCTACAAGGCGGCCGCCGGCTTCGCAGTCGAGACACTGAACGCCGCCCCGAGAACACTGCCCGAGGGGGCAACGCTCACGCCGCGTTCCTGACTGCGCCGAGGGTGACTCGGCCGTCACGCGGCAGTATCGTCTTCGCAGTTCAGTTACGAACGTGTGACGAAATGGATACTGGTCCGATCTTCGCTCGCCACCGCCGAGTGGCCTTCCTCGCAGCCGTCGCAGCCCTGGCAACGCTTGCGACCGTCGTCGACGCAGCGACCCCCGACGAGCTTCGCGAAGAGCGGCGTGAGGTCCAAGCCCAGGCTGCCGAACTCGCAAGCGAGGTCGACGCAGCAACTGCCGATGTCACCGATCTCGAGGTCGCGCTCGCTGCCGCACAGGCCAATGTCGACGCCCAGCAGGCCGCCGTCGAGGCCGCCAACCGAGCCGTCATCGACGCCGACGAGGCTCAGGCCGCCGCGCTTGCGGCCATCATCGATCTCGAGGTTCAAGAAGAACAGGCTCGCATCGACCTGCAGAACGCCGTGATCGATAGCTATGTCTCCTTCCAGGGCTTCGATGATCTCGAGGCCCTCGGCGACGACCCGTGGGAGGCCTCACGGGCCGAGACGCTGGCAGAGATCGGCACCGGCACCAGCCTCGAAGGACTCGACAACCTGCGATCGATCGGGGCCGAGCTTGAGTTCCAGCGCCTGCTCGCCGAACAAGCCGCTGTCGAAGCCGAGAGCAACCGCGAGGAGATGCAGTTCCGTCTCGCCGAACTTGAGACCGCCCTCGCCATCGAAGACCAGCTCCTCCTCGAGGCAGTCGAGCGTCAGGAGCGTCGTCTTGGCGAGGCGGTCGCGCTTGAGGCACTCGAAGCCGAGCTCTCCGAGCAGATCCGTGTCGAGGAGCAACGCATCGCCGACGCGATTGCCAATCGCATCCCGCCCGGTGGTGGCAGCGTCACGGTGCCCCCCGATTCCGATATCGAACTCGTGACGGTCGGCGGCATTACCGTCAACGTTCTGGTGGAGGACCAGGTGCGCGGCATCCTCGCCGCCATGTCGGCTCGGGGCTTCAATCTCGGCGGCGGCGGCTACCGCAGCATTGAGAGTCAAATTCGCCTTCGGCGAGCCAACTGCGGTACCTCGGACTATGCGATCTGGGAGATGCCGGCGAGTCGGTGCCGCCCGCCGACAGCCCGGCCTGGCCTGAGCCAGCATGAGGTCGGGCTGGCGATCGATTTCACCCTCAACGGTCGAGTCCTGCGCACCCGGAACAGCGACGTGTTCCGTGCCCTCGCTGAGGTCGCCCCACAGTTCGGCTTCTACAACCTCCCGAGTGAGCCCTGGCACTGGTCGACGACGGGCGGCTGATGCCCGTCGACATCGCGCTCATCCACCCCGAACGTCCCGCCCTGATCGACGACCTCGGGACGACGGTCACCTTCGCCGAACTCCTCGACCGGGCAACTCGACTCGGCCGGGCCATGCACGCCGCCGGCGTGCCCGTTGGTGGTCATGTCGGCACGCTCACCGAGAACCGAGCCGAGTTCTTCGAGCTCTACCTCGCATCGATGCTCTCGGGCATCTGGCTCGTGCCGATCAACGGCCTGCTCGCACCGAGCGAGGTGACGTACGTCGCCCGCGACGCCGATCTGGCGATGATCTTCGCCGAGGACGAGCTCGCGTCCCTCGCCCCCGACGACATCACGACGATCTGCTTCGGCGAGCCGTATGAGGCGATGATCACGGAGGGCGATCCCACGCCGTTTGCGCTCGATGCTCCGGCAGGGTCGCGTTTCTCCTACACGTCGGGAACGACGGGCCATCCCAAAGGGGTGAAGCGGTCCATCCCCGCTGCGCTCGACGAGATGCTCGCCGTGCAGCGCAGCGCCGGCCACGACGTTGCGATGACGGGCGAGGGCATTCACCTTGTCACCGGGCCGGCGTACCACGCCGCCGTTGGCGGTTTCGCGTTTTTCGATCTGTGCAATGGGGCGACGCTGCGGATCATGCGGAAGTTCGACGCAGCCCGCACCCTCGAGTTGATCGAGCAGGAGCAGGTCCGCCGCACACATCTCGTGCCGACGATGATGGTCCGGATGCTGCGGCTCAACGAGAGCGCTCGGCTGCGCGATCTTTCGTCGCTCGACATCGTCCTTCATGGGGCCGCACCGATTGCGCCGGCGGTGAAGCGTCAGATGATCGACTGGCTGGGTCCGATCCTGGTCGAGTACTGGGGGACTTCGGAAGCGGGCGTGTTCACCCGGGTCGATTCCACCGACTGGCTGGCGCATCCCGGCACGGTCGGGCGACCGGTGCCCGGTTTCGAGGTCTTCGCCGTGGACGACAACGGCGCAACGCTTCCTCCTGGCGAGGTTGGACGACTGTTCTGCCACACGCCGAACAAGCCCGAACCGTTCACCTACTGGAACGCCCCGGAGAAGACGGCCTCCAGCTATCTCCGACCCGGGGTCTTCACCCTCGGCGACATGGGCCACGTCGACGACGAGGGGTGGATCTTCCTCGCCGACCGGGCCACGAACATGATCATCACCGGTG
>JAKMFW010000004.1 GCA_022425325.1 Acidimicrobiales bacterium
CTACCGGCGTGGCTGATCGCCGTCGGCGGAGCCGGGCGCTGCTGCTCGCGGTTGCCCTCACCGCCGTTGCGTGCTCGTCCGACGAGGCAGCGGAACCGGCCGACGAAGCGCCTGCAGCATCCGCAGCCGATGCCGAACCGGTCGTCGTCCCACCCGAGGTCGACGACGAGCCGACACCGTCGGCGTCGCCGTTCACTGATCGCAGCACCGACGAACTGTTCGACCCTGCGTCGCTCCACACGTTCGAGTTCACCGTCGCCGAGCGTGACCTGCAGTTCCTCGACAGCGACCCGACGGCAGAGGAGTACGTCCCCGCCACGATGACCTTCGAGGGCGAGACGATCGAGGTCGGCCTCCGCTACAAGGGATCGATCGGCGCATTCGTGGGATGCGTCGATGGCCCCAACCTGTTCGACCCAAGTGGCGCCAAGAGCTGCACGAAGCTGTCGATGAAGGTGAAGATCAACTGGAACGACGGCGACGACGAGTTCTTTGGGGTGCGCAAACTCCAACTCCACTCGATGAATCTCGATCCGTCACAGCTCCGTGAGCGGGTCGGCTACCACCTGCTGCGAGAGATGGGTGTCGCTGCTCCTCGATCGACCCACGCCCGAGTGGTCGTCAACGGCGAGTTCGTCGGGTTGTTCGCGCTCACCGAGAACATCGATGGCCGCTTCACTCGAGCCAACTTCAACGACGGCACCGGCAACCTTTATAAGGAGGTCTGGCCCTTCACCGCGTCGGGAACCCTGACCGGTGAGGCCGTCTACCTCGACAGCCTGCGGACCAACGAGGGAGACGAGGGGGTCAATGCGTCACTGATCCGATCGTTCGCCGAGAAGCTGTTGGCCTCGGACGATCCTGCGTCGGTCGTGCGCCGGTACATGGACGTCGAGCAACTGATGAGCCAGCTTGCCGTCGACCGCACCATCCGTCACGACGACGGCCCCTTCCACTGGTACTGCGACGACGGCACCGTTGCCCGCTGCGGCAACCACAACTTCTTCTTCTACGAGGACCCGACAGCGGGATCGATCACCATGATTCCGTGGGATCTCGACAACGCCTTCTCGAACATCCTCGGCGATGGCAACCCGGTTACCCCGATCCCGGACGGGCTTGGCGACATCACGGCCAGCTGTGAGGTTTTCACCTACGGCGGATTCGAGCTGACCCAGCGGTCGGCGTCGTGTGACCCGCTGTTCGCCGCCTGGGCGTCGATGGAGGACGACTATCTCGCCGCCGTTCAGCGGCTCCACGAAGGGCCGCTGCGCGCCGACCGTCTCGACCCGTTGATCGACACGTGGATTGCGCAGATCACCGCCGCCACCGTGGAGGCAGCGGAGACCCACGACGATGCCCTCGACCCACGAGACTGGGAAATGGCGCAGACCGAGTTCAGAAGGGCATTGGACTACGCCCGGTACTACCCGATCAGCGACTGAGCCCGACCAAAGCCAAGGGCATACGAGTCCCCCAACGTGACGGTTCGCCGGTTCAGCGTTTGCGCAGGGCGTCGAGCACGGGGCGGCAAAGGAGGGTGTAGGTGTCGGCCATCGCCGGATCACGATGGTCTTCGTGCCCCTTCCGGCGGCGGGGGTCGGCAACGACCTTCATGAACTGGCGGCTGCTCGGGAACTCGTTGAAACGGACCTGATCCCAGGTTCGGCCATCACCAACGATCGTCCCCTCAGCCTCGAACCACCCGGCGATTCGCGCGCCGTGTTCCTGTGCGACGTCGAAGGCCGCATCGTGGTAGCCCTCCATCCGCTCGCGGCCGCCCTCGTTCCACTTGATGACGTGGAGGACGTGCAGGACGCCATCTTCGTCGTCGGGAGGATGCTCGACGTCGTCCCAGGAGCTGCTCTCCTTCTCCAGCCTGCTCGTGTCGATCTCTATCGGCTGACAGCCGATCACGAAGGTCATCTCCATGCCGGCTTCCTTGTGGACGTGCTTGTCCTTGAAATCCGAGCGCTGCTGCATCTCGATGAACGAGCGGCGAGTCGGGTACTTCACGATCGCGACGCGGTCCCACTGTGTTCCGTCGCCGAGCGGCGTGGCGTCGACCTCGGCGACATAGACGATCTCGGCGCCGATTGCCTTGAGTGGACCGGTCGGGGTGTACTCGTCATCGGCGTCGCGTCCGGATCGTCCGCTGTCGGCGCCATCGCCGTAGTCGGCGACCTCCTTGTACTTCATGAGGTTGACCATCCAGACCGGGCCATCGTCAGCTGGGTCGGTGGTGGCGAGCTTGTGCCCGTATTCGTGATCGATCGTGCCGTAGCTGGGCATGGCTGCTCCTCAACAAAGGTTTTGTCAGTGCGACTGCCACATCTTGCCAAGGGCTCGTCGATCAGCGCAACTTCTTGGTCTTCTCCGGTGGCGATGCGATGAACGGCAGCGTCGTGCGTGCGGCGCTGCGTGCTCCCTCGACCGTCTCGACAGTGAGCACGGTGTCGTTGGCGTCGAAGGGAACATCGATCATGGCGAAGGCGATGTTGCGATCAAGGCGGGGGGAATGCACGGCGTTCGTGACAAAACCGACCTTCGTGCTGGCGCTCGTCACGGGCCAGCGATGCTCGTTGTTCTTCTGCAAGGCAGGGCCGTCGAGGAAGAGGCCGACCAGGCGCCGACGAACACCTTCGTCGCGCACCTTCTCGAGCGCGGCCTTGCCGAGGAAATCGGTGTCCCACGCGATGAGTCGATCGAGACCAAGTTCGAGTGGGTTCTCGTCAGGGGTGATGTCGGACGCATAGTCGAGTACGCCGCCTTCGATGCGGCGGATGCGGTTGGGTGAGCCGGGCGAGATGCCATACGGCTGGCCGGCCGTCATCAGGATCTCCCAGAGTTCGCCACCGCGCGCTTCGCCGAGGAGATACACCTCGTAGCCGAGTTCGGAGCTGTAGCCGGTACGCGAGATGACGACATCGATGCCGTCGACCGAGCTGCGCATCCACCAGTAGTAACGAAGGTCGAGGATCTCCTCACCGAAGACGTCGACCATGATCTCGGCCGACCTCGGCCCCTGCAGCTGCATCGGGTACACGTGCGGGGTGGCGATCTCGACCTCGTGGCCGGAGAACGCCGAGACACCCTTGGCCCAGAGGTACATGTCCGAGTCAGCGGTCGACAGCCAGAACCGGTCTTCAGCGATTCGCAGCATGACCGGGTCGTTGAGCACACCGCCGTCCTGGTTGGTGAGGAAGACGTACGCGCAGCGACCGGGCTCGATCGTGGTGATGTCGCGCGGCGTGAGCAGCTGCATGAACGCCTCGGCGTCAGGGCCGGCGATCTCCACGCATTTCTGCACACCGACGTCCCACAGCGATGCCCGCTCCAGCACGTTCCAGTATTCGTTAACCGGCGAGTCGTAGCCGACCGGCATCCACATCCCGTTGTACGGATGGAACTCGGTGGCGCCGTACTCGACCGCCTTTTCGAAGAACGGCGACTTCTTGATGCGCGGGTTGAGACCGTGAGCCTTCATGACGTGAGCCTACGGCTGGGGTCGAACCGGCGTCGGTGGTCAGCCTTCAGCGGTGGCGCTTCAGCTGACGGGCTTGCGGCCGAGAACGACGGTGGTGCGGCTGTGATCCTTGCTCACGGCGGCACGGGCGACGGAATCCATGGCCTCCTCGCCATGACCGAGCACACATTCCGGGTCGGGACCGTCGAGCGGGATGCCCGTGAAGAACTTGGCCGCCATACAGCCGCCCTGGCACGCATCGAAGTGGCCACAGCTCGCGCATGCGCCTGCCGACTGCGGTTCGCGTAGTTCGGTGAACAGGTCGCTCTCCTGCCACACCTTCTGGAAGCCGCCGTCGTCGCGCACGGAACCAGCGAGGAACTCGTCGTGCAGCACGAACGGACAGGCGTAGACGTCGCCCACCGGATCGATCAGGCACACGACACGGCCGGCGCCGCACAGGTTGAGTCCGGGCAGCGCCTCGCCAAGCGCCGACAGATGGAAGAACGAATCGCCGGTGAGCACGTCGGGGTGATCCATCAGCCAGTGGTAGAGCTCACGTTGCTGTTGGTCGGTGGGATGGAGCGCTTCCCACGAGTCGGCGCCACGGCCCGACGGGCGAAAGCGGGTCAGTCGAAGCTGGGCACCGTAGTGGTCGGCCATCGCCTTGAACTCGTCGACCTGCGGGATGTTGTGGCGGGTCATCACCACCGAGATCTTGAAACCCTCGAACCCGGCCGCCTGGAGGTGCTCCATCGCCTGCACGGCCGTGGCGAACGAACCCTCACCGCGGACATGGTCGTTGGTCTCGGCGTCGGCGCCGTCGATCGAGATCTGCACATCGACGTAGTCCGATTCGGCGAGTTGCTCCGCCACCTCGGCATCGATGCCAGAACCGTTGGTGGAGAACTTCACACCAACGCCGTGGTCGACGGCGTAGCGGACGAGATGCCAGAAGTCCTTGCGAATCGTGGGTTCGCCGCCACCGATGTTGATGTAGAAGACCTGCATCCGTTGCAGTTCGTCGATGACGGCCTCGCACTCCTCGGTCGTGAGTTCGCGAGGGTCACGGCGACCCGACGACGAAAGGCAGTGCACGCACTGCAGGTTGCAGGCGTAGGTGAGTTCCCACGTGAGACAGATCGGAGCATCGAGCCCCCGCTTCATCTGTTCGGCAAGACCGGACTGCTTCACCGGCGACAAGACAAGGTTGTCGGGGCGGGGCTCTTCGATCAGGGTCATGCGGCAGCCCCTTCGTGCGCATCATGCGCGTCGGGGACGAGGAAGTCAGAGGCGGCGAGCGAGGCAAGGGCTCGTTCGAAGCTGGGCCAGCGACGAGGATCGATCCTGGCGGCGTCGAAGGCGGCCTGCACGGAGTCGTGGTCGGCGAGCGACTCGACGAGCGTGACGAGTTCCTTGGCGCGCAGGAAGTTCAGACGTCGATTGCCGTAGTGGTACGCGAGTGCCCCGAAGGGTTCGGGGCGCAGCGCCACCTGCTCGTGCAGGCGGTACGCCCGATCGGCGTCGAAAGCAGCAGCGGTCACGAACGCCGGATCAGTAGACGCCGCACATGCCGTCGATGGAGATCTCCTCGACGAGCAGTTCTTCCTCGACGAGTTCCGTATCGTCGCCCGCCGGGGCCTCGACGGCGTCGGTGTCGGTTGCGTCGATGAGCTCGGTCGGCTCCATAGGTCCTCCTCAAGGTGGTGCGTCGCCCACTGTAGGCGGCGAACCTGGCGAGCGGCGATTCGCCTACGCGGTCGGGACGCCTTTCTGGACAAGCTCAGCAAAGCGGCGCGGGGCGTTGGCGATCATCGACATCGCGATGCTGCGTTTCGGAAGTCGGACGTGGCTGCGTTCCTTCTCGATTGCGGTGGCGATCGCCAACGCGACCTCGTCGGCCGCCATGATGCGGGCGAGGCCAAGGCGCTTGTAGCGATCGAAACTGGCCTTCACGAAGTCGTTGCTGCGCAGATCATCGAGCATGTCGGTCTGCACGAACCCGATCTCCACCACCGTCACTCCCACACCGGTTCCGGCGAGTTCGGTCTTGAGAGAGCGAGAGAACGACGAGAGCCCGGCCTTCGAGGCCGAGTAGGTCGCCCAGCCCGGCGAACTCACGACCGACGCCATGGAGGAGATGTTGACGATACGCCCGCTCCCCCGTTCGAGCATGTGGGGCAGGACATGGTGGGCGAGCGTGATCGGCACCTCGAGGTTGACGCCGATGACGGCGCGGAGATCGTCAGGATCCTGCTCGGCGACCTGACCGACGATCTCGATGCCGGCGTTGTTGATGAGGACGTCGATCGGTCCGTGGGTCAACGCCTCGCCGATGACACGATCGGCCACGGCAGGGTCGTTGAGATCACCGACGACCGGAATCATGTCGAGCTCCTCGACAGCGGCGGCTATCGATTCCTCACTGCGGGCCGTCCCGATGATCGTCGCACCCTGCGCGTGGAGCGTACGGGCGATCTCCAGGCCGATACCTCGAGACGCGCCAGTGATCAGAACACGAGCCGACGACAGATCCATCCGCCGACGGTAGCGTTCGCGGCAAATGGGGGACACCGCAACAACCCGTTGGCAGGCAACGCCCGATCTTCCGCTGCGACCGGCTGCCTTCTACCGCACGCTGAATCCGGTCGAGATCGGCATGCATCTGATGCGCACCTGGTCGCCTCTGGGCACACGGGCGTTCATGTTGATCGCCGCGTGGGGGATCTGGGAGTTCGCCGCACCCGATCTCACCAGAGCCCAGTCGTTCGCCGTTGGCTGGATGGCACAGATCTGGATTCGCAACATCGTTCTCGTCGCCGTCGTCGCCAGCGCACTGCACTGGTGGCTGTGGATGCGGATGGCGCAGCAGGACCTCCGCTACGACACCCGGCCGATGGGCAAGAACAAGCGCCTCTTCCTCTTCGACGACCAGGTGAAGGACAACCTCACCTTGACCCTCGGGTCGGCGATGCTCATCGGCACGCTGTGGGAGTCGGTCGGCTGGTGGGCCTACGCCAACGACATCGCCCCGATGATCACCTGGGACGAAAACCCCATCTGGTTCGTCGCGCTCTTCCTGCTCGTGCCGGCGTGGTCGATCGCGTACTTCTCGGTGACGCACTGGCTGCTTCACCGCGGCCCCGCCTACACCCACGTGCACTCGTGGCACCACAAGAACGTCAACGTCGGGCCGTGGTCAGGCCTTGCGATGCACCCGCTCGAACACGTCGCCCTGTATGCGGATGTGCTGCTCTTCCTCGTGTTGCCGGCACATCCGGTGCACTTCCTGTTCGCGATGATGCACCACTCCCTCGGCGCGCCGATGAGCCACACCGGTCACGATGCGTTACGGCTTCCTGGTGGCTTCCGCTTCGAGTTGGGTGACTTCTTCCACCAACTTCACCACCGCTTCATCGAGTGCAACTACGGCGGGCCGGAGTCGCCACTCGATACGGCGATCAACGCCTGGCACGACGGCACCGAAGAGGGCGAACAGGCCACGGCCGCCCGGCGGCGGCAACTGTCGGCGGCGAAGCGGGCTCGCTGAGCCTGCGCTACTTGGCGTCGAAAATGACGTCGTCGACGAGAGAGAACCTGCGCGTCAGGCTCCTCGCCCCTGCACCGCTCCGCATTCACCCGGAGCGCAAGCCGGGTTTACACTCTCCCGATGGCGGCCGAGTCTCTCCATCCCGTGCAACGTCCGGGACGCCACATCGAACTCGTTCTGCGCTTTCCGAGCCTGCCGGAAGCGCTCGTCGCGCTCGCCAACGACCCGTCGATCATCCCGGTCGCCGGCGGCACAGACCTCCTGCTCGACTTGCACCGTGGCGGCCCTGGCGAGCCGGTGACCCTCCTTGATCTGACCCCGATCCGTGAGCTGCAGGGGATCACCATCGCCAACGGCATCGTCCGACTCGGTGCACTCACGACCCACAACGACGTCGCCGGGCACCCGGAGCTTCCGGTGGTTGCGCTCCCACTTGCCCAGGCCTGCCTGGAGATCGGGTCGCCGCAGCTTCGCAACCGGGCCACGATCGCCGGCAACATCGCCACCGCAAGCCCGGCCAACGACACGATTTCGGCGCTGCTCGCGCTCGACGCGATGGTCATCATCGCAAGCAACGGCGCCGAACGGACGGTGCGTCTCGACGACTTCTTCACCGGCTTCCGTTCGACCGTCCTGCAACCGGGAGAGCTCATCACGGCGATCGAGTTCCCGACACTCGGTGACTCCGAGTCGGGAATCTGGGCCAAGCTCGGCAACCGCGCCGCCCAGGCCATCTCGGTCGTTCATCTCGGGATCGTCGTCGACCGCGCCGACGACGGCGTCGTGCGTGACGCTCGCATCGCGATCGGTTCGGTCGCCGCTCGCGTCGAGGTGCTCCACGACGCCGCAGCGGCGCTCATCGGTCGAGCGCTCGACGAAACGTCGATCGCTGCGTGCGCCGAGGTCGCGGCCGCAGCCGTGGCTCCGCTCGACGATGTACGCGCGACCGCCGCCTACCGCTCTGCACTCATCCCGACCCTTGTCCGTCGTTCGCTCGACGCCATTCGCACCGGTACCACCGACCATCAGTGGCCGGGCCGGGTGCCGTGCCTGGTCGGCGATATGCCGCCCGGCACCAGCGAGCGGCGGGCAGTCGACGACAACTCCGAGATCCAGGTGATGCTCAACGGCGCACCGGTGAGTGGCCGAAACGCCGCCTCGGCGACCCTGCTCGACTGGTTGCGCGACGAGGCCGGGCTGACAGGAACCAAGGAGGGATGCGCCGAGGGCGAGTGCGGTGCCTGCACCGTGCAGCTCGATGGTGATGCCGTCATGGCGTGCCTCGTACCGGCCGCTCAGGTCGACGGCCACAGCGTCGCAACGGTCGAGAGCATGGCCGACCCCGATGGCACGCCACACGCGATCCAGCAGGCGTTCGTCGACGAATTCGCGGTGCAGTGCGGTTTCTGTATCCCCGGCTTCATCGTGGCGTCGGCCAGCCTCCTGGGCGAGATCCACGACCCGACCGACGACGACATCCGGCTCGGACTCTCCGGCAACCTGTGCCGTTGCACCGGCTATTACCCGATCATGCAGGCGGTCCGCCGAGCCAGTGTCGTGCCGGTCGAACTCAACGAGAGCGTGTTCGGATGAGCGTCGGTCAGTCCCCGCTCCGCCACGACGCCGCCGCCAAGACCGACGGGTCGATCGAATACGCAGGCGATGCCGTGCCGGCCGGAGCACTGCACGCCGTTGTCGTCTTCTCGGGCCGGGCTCACGCCCGGATGCTGTCGATGTCGACCGATGCGGCACGTGCGGTGCCCGGCGTCGTCGACATCATCACCGCCACCGACGCGCCCGTGAACGAGTACGGCCTCACGATGCGCGACCAGCCTGCGCTCGTGGGGGTCGACCACACGGGTACAGCCGCCGTCGACGCTGCGGTCAGCCGCTGGGAAGCGGATCAGATCGCCGTTGTGATCGCCGAGACGCGCACCGCCGCCACCGCCGGCGCCGCCGCGATCGAGGTCGAGTGGGAGGACCTTCCGCTCGTCGACAACATCGACGCCGCGCTCGCTCCCGGGGCCCCGCTGGTCCACCCCGAGAACGGGCTCGACACCAACGCCTACCACCACCTTCGAATCCGCAAGGGCGATCCCGACTTCGGCTTCGCCTTGGCCTACGCCGTCGTCGACGAGGTGTACGAGGTCCCGCATCAGGAACACGCCTACCTTCAACCTGAGGCCGGCACCGCCTACATCGACGAGGAGGGCCGGGTCACGATCGAAATCGGTGGCCAGTGGACATCGGAGGATCGCGAACAGGTCGCTCACGTACTCGGGCTGCCCGAGGATCGGGTCCGGATCATCTACAAGGCGATCGGCGGCGCGTTCGGCGGCAAAGAGGACATGTCGATCCAGATCGCCCTTGGCTTGGCCGCGATGCGCCTCGCCGAACGTGGTGAGCACCGCCCGATCCACTGCCGGTGGTCACGGGAGGAGTCAATCGTCGGTCACCACAAGCGGCACCGGGGCCGCATCCGCATCCGCCTGGGAGCGACCCACGACGGCACGATCACGGCACTCGAAGCCGACGTCGACCTCGACGCCGGTGCCTACAACTACACGTCCAACAAGGTGCTCGGGAACGCCCATCTGTCGGTCGCCGGCGCGTACCGCATCCCGCATGCCCGCATCGACAGCCGGGCGATCTACACCACCACCGTGCCGGGCGGTGCCTTCCGTGGCTTCGGTGGGCCGCAGGGCCACTTTGCGATCGAGTCGGCGGTCAACCGGCTTGCCGCCGAACTCGGGATCGATCCGGTCGAGATGCGCCTTCGCAACGCCCTCGTCGACGGCGACGACGGCATCACCCAGACCGTCATGCCCGAGGGGGTGAGCATGCGCGAAGTCATCACGGCGTGCTCCCTGCAGGCCGAACTCGACGAGGCCCTCCCCGACCCTGCGCCCTTCTCCCCGATCGCATCGCTGCCCTCCGCCACGACCTCGCTGCGCAAGGGACGAGGGTTCGCCGCCGGGTTCAAGAACATCGGCTTCTCGTTCGGTTTCCCCGAGCGCTGCGAGGCCGAAATCGTCCTGCACGGCGACCCCGACGACGAGGCCCCGACGAGTGCCGAACTCTTCCACGGTGGCGCCGAGGTCGGGCAGGGCGCTCATCTCGCCATGCGTCAGATGGCGTCCGAAGCCACGGGCGTCGCGCTCGATGACATCCACGGGCACTTCTCGGACACCGCCACCTCAGGCGACCCCGGCTCGGCGTCTGCGAGCCGTCTGACGTTCATGGCCGGCAATTCGATCCTCGGTGCCGCCGAGGAGGCCGAGAAGGCCTGGCGCGAGGGCGATCGGCCCGCTCGTGGCTTCTTCCGGTACACGCCGCCACCCACCGAGGCGCTCGATCCCGAGACCGGCGCCGGTGCGCCGAACTTCTGCTACGGCTACATGGCGCAGTGCATCGAGGTCACCGTCGATGTCGATACCGGCCACATCCGTGTCGACCGGGTCACGTCGACCCACGACGTCGGCAAGGCGATCAACCCTGCGCTTGTGCGCGGCCAGATCGAGGGGGCTGTCGTTCAGGCGCACGGCTACGCAATGAGCGAGGACCTCCAGCTCGCCGACGGCTTCATCACGAACCCTCGGTTCTCGGGGTATCTGATTCCCGGCATCGGCGACATTCCGGTGCAGGTCGACAGCCAGATCCTCGAGCTCGCTGATCCGCTCGGCCCGTTCGGTGCCCGCGGCGTCGCCGAGATGCCGTTCATCACGTATGCGCCGGCGCTCACTGCGGCGGTATACGACGCCACCGGCGTGTGGTTCGACACGTTCCCGCTCACCCCGAGCCGGGTGCTCGCCGGGCTCCAGGCCGCGGAGGAGTAAGGCGGGGGTAACGCCTCTCTGGCGTCGACGCGTACTGTCGGCTCATGAGGGACGAACAGCACCGAGACGACGTGGTCACCGGCAGGGCGTGGGCGGACTTTTGCGATGCCTTGAAATCGGCCGGCGATCTCATCACGGCGAACAGCACGGACGACCTCGATCGCATCGAGGGTTTCCGCTATCTGAGCCGGCTGGCCCGTGGTGGGCTCACGGCGTTCATCGAGAACGGCGATCGAGTTCGCCCCTTCATCCTGCCGATCCCGTTCAACCTGAAGATCGGTTGTGACAATCCCGACGCCGACTATCGCAATGTCGGGGTCGACCCTCGATTCGACTACCGCATTACGGGCACGCGCGGCACGGTCAACTTCCTCAGTATCGGCGCCTATTCGGGCGGCTACGGAACGAACTCGGCGACACCGGGTGCACAGGGGAACATCACCGACAACGACCCGGACCAGGACCGGCCGATCGACATCATCGCCAGCGTCGAACCGCCAGAACTCGCACCCGGCCAGCAGTGGCTGGAGATGTCTCCGGCGACGACGGTGATCATCGTCCGGAACTTTTTCCTCGACCGGGAGCACGAACGATCGTCGGAACTCGAGATCGAGTGCCTGAATCCGCCGACCGAGCACCCCGATGCGCTGTCGGCCGACGAGTTCGCCACCGGACTCGCGATGAGCGGCTTCTACGTCCACGGCATCGTGCAGCGCTTCCTCGACTGGCTGGCGATGTTCCGTGAGAACCCCAACACGCTCGAGTTTCTGCCCCAAGACGACGGCCCGGGCGGCTGGGGCGACCCGAATCAACTTTTCCGCCACGGCTGCTGGGATCTTCCGGAGGACAAGGCGTTCCTCATCACCGTGCCGGCGATCGATGCCTTCTACTGGAACTTCCAGCTCAACAACATGTGGGAAGAGTCACTCGACTACCGACGCTTCCCCGTCACGGTCAACAAGCACACCGCCCGCTACGAGGACGACGGCACAGTCCGAATCGTCGTGAGCCGCACCGATCCGGGCTGGGGCAACTGGATCTCGACTGCCCACCACGATCACGGCACCTGGGGCCTGCGTTACAACCAGGTCGTCGAGGACATCCCGCCGACGATCGAACTCATCGACGTCTGAGCGTCATCGCCCCGGCCACTCGGGCGGTCGGCGCTCGAAAAACGCAGCGAGGCCTTCCTCGCGATCTTCGCTCGTGAGGATCGTGTTCATCGCTGCTTCCGTGGCGGCCCAGCCGGCCGCATCGTCGTCCTCGGAGATCGCGTCGAGTGCCGTGAGCGTGGCGCGGATCGATGTCGGCGCATTGAGTTCGATCCGTTCAGCGAGCGCGATGGCCTCGGCGACGGCCATGCCCGGCTCGACGACCCGGTTGACGACACCCAGGTCGGCCAGGCGCTGTGCCGAGACCGGATCCCCGGTCAGCAACATCTCCCTCGCCACGTTCAGGGGCAACGCCCGAGGCACCCGGAACAGACCTGCACTCGTTGCGACGAGACCACGCCGTACCTCGGGCAGTCCAAAGGTGGCCGACGAGGACGCCACGATCAGGTGGCAGGCGAGCGCTATCTCGAAGCCGCCTCCGAAGGCGGAACCTTCGACTGCGGCGATGATCGGGGTGTTCGAGCGCCGACGGATGATGCCGTACTCCCCGCCCCGGTCGGTCGGCGTGCCGGACCCTTCCGCAATGTCGGTGCCTGCGCAGAAGACCGTCGGTCCGCCGGCGATCACGATCGCTCGGACGGCGGGGTCATCCTCGCCGGCGTCGAGCGCAGCGCTGATCGATTCGGTCATTTCGCCGTTGATGGCGTTGCGCTTCTCGTCGCGGTCGAGCTGGACGACGAGCACGCCACCGTGGCGTTCGGTCTTGACGGGCATGCGCCGACGGTAGTCCTCCCGTGGGGAACCCGAGCGCCTCACGATCTCGTAGCGCAGCGCCGTGCGTGAGAAAACGAGGGGGAGACCCGACGACTCAGTCGGTCGGTTGGAAGCGACGAGCAGCCGCGGCGTGCGCTGCGAGCTTTTCGTCGAGATCCGGTGCGACGAGCAGGCCCGACTCGACGACCAGACGACCGGCGACGACCGTGTGCCAGGCCGAGTGGGGGCCGGTTCGCAGCCAGCCCTCGATGAGGTCGTCGAGCACGCCCGCGAAGATCGGGCCGTCGAGTTTCCAGACGGCAATGTCGCCGACCGCCCCGACCGACAGCTCGCCGATCTCGCCGATGCGGCCGAGGCAACCAGCACCGCCGCGGGTGGAGATCTCCAGGGCGGTTCGGGCATCCATTGCGTCGGCGCCGCTCTTCAGCTTGCCCTGCAGCATGGCGAGGCGGGCTTCCTGCCACAGCGAGGCGGAGTCGGCCGACGAGGATCCGTCGCAGCCGAGGCCGACGTGACAGCCGGCGTGGCGGAGATCGACGACTGGGGCGATGCCCGACGACAGGATCATGTTCGAGCTCGGGCAGTGGGCGATCCCGACGCCGGCAGCGCCGAGCCGGGCGACTTCGTCCGGGTTCGGCATGACGACGTGAGCACCCCAACTGCGATCCGACATCCAGCCACAGTGCTCGTAGTAGTCGACGGGCCGCATGCCGAAGGTGGCGATGGCGTACTCGTCGTCCTCGCTGTTCTCGGCAAGGTGGGTGTGCAGACGGACGTCGAGGCGTTCGGCGAGTTCGGCGCTGCGGATCATGAGGTCCTCACTCACCGAGAACGGCGAGCAGGGGGCGAGCGCAACCCGAACCATCGCGCCGTGGCTGCGGTCGTGATGGCGTTCCACCGCCCGTTGGGATTCGGCGAGGATGTCGTCTTCGTCTCGCACGGCATCGTCGGGTGGGAGGCCGCCGTCGCTCTCCCCCACCGACATCGACGCATAGGTCGGGTGGAAGCGCATGCCGAGATCGACTGCGGCCTGGATCTCCGCGCCGAGCAGGTCGCCCGCCCGAACCGGGTGGAGATAGTGGTGATCCGAGGAGGTGGTGCAGCCGGAGAGCGCGAGTTCGGCGAGCCCGACCCAGGCGGCGAGGTACTCGGCCTCCTCGTCGATCGCTGCGGTCCACAGCGGGTAGAGCGATTGCAGCCATCCGAAGAGCGGGGCGCTCGTCATCGGCGGGTAGGCGCGGGTGAGGTTCTGGAACAGGTGATGGTGGGTGTTGACCAGGCCCGGGGTGACGAGGCAACCGCCGGCATCGACGATGCGCTCGGCATCAGGCATCGGGTCGGTCGAGCCCCCGACGCCGGAGATCAACCCGTCGGTGATTGCCACCCAGCCTCCGGCGAGCTCGCGACGGTCATCGTCGACCGTGGCCACGAGGGCAGCCCCATGAATCAGGAGGTCGGCGCGAATCGGCAGGTCAGTCATCGTCGTTGTGGATGGCGTTCAGGTAGTTGTAGATCGTGATGCGGCTGACCCCCATCATCTCGCCGACCGATTCGACCGCCTTGCGGAGCAGGAAGGCCCCCCGCTGATCGAGGATCCGGACGGCGGCCTGCTTCTGCTCACGACTGAGTTCGGCCAGCGGCGCGCCGAGTTGCTCCTCGACTGCGGCGACCATCTGGGCAAGAACATCGTGGAGGTCACCGAAGCGGGTGGTGGCCGGGCTCTCCCCTAATCGCACCTGCACGGCGGTCGCCCCGTGCTGAAGGGCAGCCTGGCTCATCGACTCGACCGCGGCCGTGACCGTGTCGGTCGGGCCGACGATCACCGTGGCGAACGGGCCCATCTCCGGCTCGAGACCGTGCTGGCGGCAGGCCTCCAACGCCATCGTGACGTGGTGGCCGGGCGCGCCTTCGACGAACGGCTCGACCAGGAACTCGGCCCGGATGTCGGCGGTTGCACTGGTAGCCATGGCTTTGACAGTTTGTTAACTTCGCCCCGTTATGGCAACCCTCTCGAGCGACCTGCGCATCGATATCGACCGGCTCAGCGATCGGCTGGCGGCGTTGGCCGAGATCGGCGCCATCGAGGGCACCGAGGGGTGCGCTCGCCTTGCCCTGACCGATGAGGACAAAGTGGGCCGCGATCTGGTCGTGTCATGGATGCGTGATCTTGACCTCACGATCACCGTCGACAGCATCGGCAACGTCGTCGGCGTCATGGGTGGCGAACACGACGGTCAACCCGTCATGACGGGCTCCCACATCGACACCGTGCGCACCGGTGGGCGCTACGACGGCAACCTGGGCGTGCTGGCCGGGCTCGAGGTGATCGAAACGCTTCGGGCCGCCGGCATCACCCCGCCGCGAGGTCTTGCTGTTGCGTTCTTCACCGACGAGGAGGGGGCCCGCTTCCCGCCCGACATGCTCGGCAGCCTCGTCTACGTCGGCGGCATGGGCGTCGAGGAGGCCCACGCGATCGAGGGCATCGACGGCGCCACCGTCGGGGGCGAACTCGACCGCATCGGATATCTCGGGCCTGCCCCGCTCCCCGCCCCGGCGCCGCACGCCTTCGTTGAACTCCATGTCGAGCAGGGCCCGGTGCTGGAGGCCGAGGAACTGACCATCGGAGCGGTCACCGGCGTCCAGGGCATCAGCTGGACCGAAGTAAGCGTGACCGGCCAGTCCAACCACGCCGGCACCACCCCGATGGCGTTGCGCAAGGATCCCGCCGTCGTTGCGTTCCGGACGGCGGCATTTGTCCGCGAACTGGCCGATGAACTCGGGGCCCCGCAGGTCGCAACCGTCGGCCGCATGCATCTGCATCCCAACCTGGTCAACGTCGTGCCCGCCACTGCCGAGTTCACGATCGATCTGCGCCACACCGACAACGATGTGCTCCTCGATGCCGAACGCCGAACCCTCGAGTTCCTGCTCGAGGCGGCAGCTGCGGAGGGCTGCACGGTCACGACGAAGAGCCTGGCCCGCTTCGATCCCGTCGAGTTCGACGACGCAGTCGTCGCCTGCGTGGAGCAAACGGCCCTCACCCAGGGCCACACCGTACGCCGCATGCCATCCGGCGCCGGCCACGACGCCCAGATGCTGGCCCGTGTCTGCCCGACCGGGATGATCTTCGTGCCATCGGTGAACGGGCTGAGTCACAACCCGGCCGAGTACACCAGCCCGGCCGATCTCGAGGCAGGCGCCAACGTCCTGCTCCAGGTCATGCTCGAATTGGCGGCGACATGAGCGCAACCCCGATGGATCCCGACGCTGCGGCGGGTGGCGCTCACGAGCCGCCGCCACCTCGGCGCCTCGTCGTCTCCGCCGGGCAGCTCGGCCCGATCCACCGCAACGAATCGCGAGCATCGGTCGTCGACCGCCTGATCCGTCTTCTCGAGCAGGCCCACAGCGAGGGCGCCGAACTGATCGCCTTTCCAGAATTGGCGCTCACCACCTTCTTCCCGCGCTGGTACGTCGAGGGTGATCCGGAGCTCGATCTCGACTCGTTCTACGAGACCGAGATGCCCGGTCCCGAGACCAAACGCCTCTTCGCGCGTGCCGCCGAACTCGAGGTGGGGTTCTGTCTCGGGTACGCCGAGCTCACCCCCAATGGACGTCGCTTCAACACCCAGATCCTTGTTGAGCGCGACGGTTCGATCGTCGGCACGTACCACAAGGTCCACCTGCCCGGTCATCGTGAACATGAGCCATGGCGGGAGTTTCAGCACCTCGAACGCCGCTACTTCGAACCCGGTGATTCGTTCGATACGTGGAACGCGTTCGGCGGTGTCGTCGGGATGGCCACCTGCAACGACCGCCGATGGCCGGAGACCTACCGGGTGCTCGCATTGAACGGTGCCGAGCTGATCCTGATCGGTTACAACACGCCGAAGCACTACGCGCCCGACCCGAGCCAGGACCCGCTCCAGGGCTTCCACAATCGGCTCGTGATGCAGGCCGGGGCGTACCAGAACGGCTGCTACGTGATCGGCACCGCAAAGGGCGGGGACGAAGAGGGCGTGCCATCGCTCGCTGAGAGTTGCATCATCGCCCCGAGCGGCGAGATCCTCGTCGGCTGCCATACCGAAGCCGACGAGGTCGTCACCGCCGAGATCGATCTCAGCCTCACCGCCAAGTACCGGGAGACGCTGTTCGACTTCGAGCGATATCGGCGTCCCGACGCGTACGGCCCGATCACTGCCCAGAAGGGCGCCACGCCCCCATTCTCACCGGAGGTCAGTCATGGCTGAGTTCACCGTCAACGGCCAGACCGTCTCGGTCGGCGATCACCACGACCATCTGCTTGCAGCACTGCGTGACGAGTTGCGGATCACCTCGCCGAAGGACGGCTGTTCACCGTCGGGCCAGTGCGGGTGCTGCACGGTGTTGATCGACGGCAAAGCGCGCATCTCGTGCCAGACCTCGCTGGAGAAGGCGGCCGGCGCCGAGATCACCACGCTCGAGGGTGTCGACGAAGCCGAGCGGCAGCGAATGGCTGACACATTCGCCGCCCACGGTGCACTGCAGTGCGGCTTCTGCACACCTGGCATCGTGATGCGCACCGTCGCGTTGCTCGGCCGCGATAAGGAAACCACCCGCGACGACGCCGCCCGCCATCTCGGTGCCCATCTGTGCCGTTGCACCGGCTACGTGAAGATCCTCGACGCCGTCGAATCGCTTGCCGCCGGCGAGACCCCGGTTGCCATCACGGAGGGTGGGGTCGGCGGACGCGGCGTGAAGTACGAGGGTCAGGAGCTCTCGCTCGGCGACCGCGGCTTCATCGACGACATGGAGCCCGAGGGCTGTCTGCACGGGGCGGTCGTCCTCAGCGAACACGCTCGCGCCGACATCATGGCCATCGAGCCAGCCGATGCGCTCGCCATGCCCGGCGTGGTTGCGGTGCTCACCGCCGATGATGTCCCCGGCGAGCTGCGCAGCGGGCTGATTCACAAGGATTGGCCGGCCTTCATCCCGGTCGGCGGCCGTACCTCTTATCTCGGCGATGTGGTGGCGCTTGTCGTGGCCGAAACCCGTGCCCAGGCTCGGGCTGCCACGTCGGCGGTCTCCGTGACCTACGACGTGCATGAGCCACTCACCGATCCGGCGGCGGCACTTGCCTCCGACGAAGATGCCGTCTGGACCCTCTCGGGCAATGAGCTCAGCCGGTCCACGTACGTCCGCGGCGACGTCGACGAGGCGCTCGCCCGATCGGCCCACGTGGCCCGGCAAACCTTCCAGACGCAGCGCATCGACCATGCCTTCCTCGAGCCCGAATCGACACTTGCGGTTCCGTCCATCGGCGCCGACGGCTCGACGGAATCGCTGTACGTGTATTCCGGCGGCCAGGGCGTATGGGACGACCGCAACGACATCGCCCGGATGCTCGACGTCAGCACCGACAAGGTCACCGTCGAACTCGTGTCGAACGGCGGCGCATTCGGCGGCAAAGAGGACATGTCGAACCAGGGTCAGACCGCCCTCGCCGCCTGGCTGCTCGGTCGTCCGGTGAAGACCACCTTCTCGCGCGAAGAGTCGTTCCTCGTGCACACGAAACGCCACCCGATCCGCATGGAGTACGAGGTCGGCTGCAACACCGACGGCAAACTCCTCGCCGTCAAGGCCCGCATGATCGGCGACTCCGGTCCGTATGCCTCGGTGGGCATGAAGGTGCTGGAGCGGGCCGCTGGTCACGCAAGCGGGCCGTACGTCACCGAGACGATCGACATCGACGCCGTCGCGGTCCGCACCAACAACTCGGTGTGCGGCGCGTTTCGCGGTTTCGGCGCCAACCAGGCCCAGTTCGCGATGGAGGGCATGATGGATCGGCTCGCCGAGATGGCCGGCATCTCGGGGTGGGAGATCCGCAGCCGCAATGTCGTCGAGCCCGGCGTTGTGTGGGGCCCCGGCCAGATCATGGACGACGGCTGCCTCGGTGCCCGCGCCTGTCTCGACGCCGTGAAACCGGCATGGGATGCGGCGGTCGCTGCCGGGAATCCCGTCGGCATGGGGCTCGGCCTGAAGAACTCCGGTCTCGGAAACGGCGCCAACGAGGTCAGCCGTTCGACCGTGCGGTTCGATCCCGACGGCACGATCGAGGTCCGACACTGCTGGACCGAGATGGGTCAGGGCATCCACACCGTCGCTCGCCAGGTTGCAGTCGAGGAACTCGGTGTCGAACCCGATCGCATCACGGTCGTCGTCGACACCACCCGCGAGCTCGGCGCCGGTCAGACCACCGGCAGCCGCGGCACGGTCATGGGCGCCGGGTCGGTCGCCGATGCCTGCCGAAACGCGATGGCGGGCGGCTGCGAGGAGGGCGTCGAGTACGAGGGTGTCTATGTCGTCGACTGGACCAACTCGATCAACGACGGCCTCGAGAATCCGGTGATCCACTCGACCTTCGGCTACGCCGCCCAGCTCGTCGAACTCGACCAGGAGACCGGCGAGATCGCCAAGGTCGTGGCGGCCCATGATGTCGGCCGAGCGGTCAACCCGTTGCTCTGCGAAGGCCAGATCGAGGGCGCCGTGCACATGGGGCTCGGCTACGCGCTCTCCGAGGGCTTCCCCTGCGACGAGCACGGCAAGCCACGCAACGAGACGCTGCGCTCACTCGACATCATCCGCCCGAAGGACATGCCGCCGACCGAGGTGATCCTCGTCGAGTCGCCCGACCCCAACTCGCCGTACGGCATCAAGGGTGTCGGCGAGATCGGACTTGTTCCCACCGCTGGCGCGGTTGCGGCGGCCCTGCACGCCCACGACGGCGAATGGCGTCACGAACTGCCGATGCGCACCGAGCGCAACCGAGAGCGGGCGAGCGCTTGGTCCTGAGCGACCCACGCGTCTGCGCCGAGCGTGGTCGTGCGAGCACGATCCACCTGCGAAGTGCGATGATCCGTTCATGACGGTCTCGACACCGGGTCTGGTGTGTGCGCATCACCACCTGTACAGCGCACTCGCTCGCGGGATGCCGGCGCCGCCGCGAACACCCGGCGGCTTTCAGGAGATTCTTGAGCTCGTCTGGTGGCGACTCGACCTTGCGCTCGATCTGGAGGCGATCGAATGGTCGGCGAAGCTCGGCGCACTCGAGGCGCTCGAGCGGGGCACGACGGCGATCATCGACCATCACGAATCACCAAATGCGATCGAGGGCTCCCTCTCGGTCATCGCCGACGCCTGTCAGGAGGTCGGCGTTCGGATCTCGTGCGCGTACGGCGTCACCGACCGTCACGGCCCCGAGGGGGCTGCTGCCGGTCTGGCCGAGAATGATCGGTTCCTGGGCGACGGTGAACGCGAGGGGTATGTCGGCCTGCATGCCGCCTTCACGTGCTCCGACGACACGATCGCGGCGGCGGCGGAGCTGGCGAGGAAGCACGACGTCGGGGTGCATGTGCACGTCGCGGAAGGCGATTCCGACACCTGGCAACGGCTCGTCGATCACAGCGATGACGACTGGTTGATCGTCCACGGCGTCCACCTGCCTGACGATCACGGTCTTCGCGGCACCCTCGTACATAACCCTCGGTCGAACATGAACAACTCGGTCGGCTATGCCCGTCCAGCCCGGTTCGATGTGCCGATTGCGCTGGGCACCGACGGCATCGGCGCCGACATGCTCGAGGAGTTCCGGCTCGCCTATGTCGCCGCCCGCGCCGACGACGTCACCGCCACTCCCGATCAGGCGTGGGGCTGGCTCCAGACCGGGTGGGATCTCATGCCGGCGGCGCTCGACGATCGGGTGTACTGGGCGGTCGAGTCCACCGACCCCTGGCACCTTGCGTTCACGCCGGGTACCTCGCCGCTCGAGGTCGAGGTCGACGGGGAGGTCGTCTGGGACGGCGAGCCCACGCTCGTCGACGGCGACGAGATCCACGCCAAGGCAGCCGAGGCAGCGACGAAGCTGCACGCCCGTCTGGCTGCGCTCGACTAGGCGATGATCGTCTACGACGACGAGCTGCGGGAGCGTCTGCGCACGAACCTGGCCTCGTTCGAACCGCGCCACCAGCCCCTCGACGGGCGGCGGCACGCTGCGGTGAGCGTGATCGTGCTCGACTCCGATGCCCAGCTCCACGGTGTCGACACGGCGTGGAGGTCACTCCCGGAACACGAGCGCACGAACCGACTCGACATGGTGCCTGGGCTTCCGTCCGGCCATGGGCTCAGCGGCTCGGTCGACGGTACGGCCGGTGGCGCGGCCTTCATCCTGACCCGTCGCGCGCAGCGGATGAGCGCCCACCCTGGCCAGTGGGCGTTCCCTGGCGGCCGCGTCGACGAGGGCGAGACGGCGGAGGAGGCTGCTCGGCGCGAGATCGAGGAGGAGGTCGGGCTGTGTGACCTCGACCTCCTCGGCCGACTCGACGACTATCCGACCCGGTCGGGTTATGTGATCACGCCGTTCGTCTTCTGGGCCGGCGCCGAGGCCGAGCCGACCGCCAACCCCGATGAGGTGGCGTCGATTCATCGGATTGCGATCACCGAACTGCTGCGACCGAACTCGCCGCGTTTCGTCGACATCCCCGAGAGCGATCGGCCTGTCATCCAGGTGCCGGTCGGTGAGGACCTCATCCATGCCCCCACCGGGGCGGTGATGTACCAGTTCCGGGCGGTCGCCTACGAGGGTCGCGACGAACGGGTCGACGAGTACGACCAGCCGGTCTTTGCCTGGCAGTGACCGCTACAGCGAATACACCCGGCGGGCGGTGCCGCTGAACATGGCCGTCTGTTCGTCGTCGCTGAAGTCGGCGACCAGCTTCTGGAAGACGTTCCACACCACGGTGTACGACGCCGACATCTTGTCGACCGGGAAGTTGCTCTCGAACATGCAACGATCGGGGCCGAAGCACTCGATCATGTGCTCGTACCAGCGGCGCTGATCGGCGAGGATCTGGTCGCTCGACGGGGGTTGAGCCATCCGCTCGTATCCGAAGCCGTTGTCGGGCATGGCGAGGCCGCCGAGTTTCGCAACGACGTTCTCGCAGGCGGCGATCTCGCGCATGTCCTCACACCAGGTCGGGAAGATCTCGTCGTGTTTTCCGGCGAAACGGCCGACGCCGAGGGGTGTGCCGAAGTGGTCGAGCACCATGGTGGTCTCGGGTGCAGCACGGGCGACGGTGAGGAACTCACGGTTCTGATGGTGGTAGTGCCACGAGTCGTAGGTGAGATTGCGTTCGCCGAGCCGGCGCACACCGGCCTGGAATGCGGGGTCATCGGCGAGGCCCGCCGGTGAGCGGCCGGCGATCGTCAGCTCCTCGGGGGCGATCGGCGCCGACAGGGCGTGGCGGATGCCGCGAAAGAGACCGGCACCAGCGTCGATGTGGGCGTCGAGCACGTCGTCGACTGATACCGATCGCAGGTCGGCGGTGGCGACGATGCCAGCGATCGGTGCCCGGTCGGGGTAGCGGTCGAGCAGTTCGGCGGCCGCGGCGGCGACGAAGCGGGTTTCGCCGACCGGGGCCATCGGGTCATGGTCTCGGTGCGAGTAGCCGGCGCCGCACTCGACGAACACGGTCTTCACGATGTTGTGGCCCGAGCCGGTATCGGCCACGAGGTCGTCGACGCCATAGGTGAGCGGCAGTCCTGGCGGCCAGAGGTGGTGGTGGGGATCGACGATCGGGCGGGTCGGGTCGACCGGTTGTTCCGTGTAGGAGTCGAGCCAGTCCGGGGACATCGAAATCGCCATGGCGGTCATGGTCGCACGCCGACGAACGACGCGCCGAGGAAGCGCGACGTGTCGCACATCACGCACGTTCGACCTCTCTCCCCTCGTGAGGCGCCGATAGGGTGCCACGTATGAGTGACATCCGTGTGGCCTTCGTGATGGCGACCTGGCACGACGATCTGGTCGACCGCACCAAGCTGGGATTCTTCGAGCGCATGGCCGAGCTCGGTCACGGCGAGGATGCCATCGATGTGCACAAGCTGCCGGGCGCGCTCGAGTTCCCGCTTCACTGCAAGAAGCTGGCCCAGACCGGAAAGTACGACGTAATCGTCACGGCGGGCCTCGTGGTCGACGGCGGCATTTACGAGCACCGCTTCGTGGCCCACGCCGTCCTGCAGGGGATGATGAACGTCATGCTCGAGACCGATGTCCCGATCATGTCGGCCGTGCTCACCCCCCAGCAGTTCCACGAACACGACGTTCACCACGCGTTCTTCTATGACCATCTGGTCAAGAAGGGTCGTGAGGCTGCCGACGCTGCGGTTGCGACGGTCGCCAACCTGCGAAGCATCTGATCGCTTCGGCTCCCATGCGCGTCACCCCGTTGGTGATCACCGCAGCCCTGGTGTTCGCGTCTGCCTGTGGCGATTCTGAGTCATCCGTGGTCGCCACCGCCACGACGACCACACCGACCACGACCGCTGCCCCGCCCGGCACGGCACCGGTAGAGACCACCACGACCGCACCGGCGAGCACCACGACGACCACGGACGTCGGGTGCGCCGACCCCCCGGTGTGTTTCTACGCCGTTGGAGAGAACGTCTGCAGTGTCGACGGCAACGCTCCCTGCGCCGACGACCCTCGCAACATCTATGTCAACGAGACGACCGGCTTCTCGTTCGCCTTTGACGAGAACTGGCGCCGACTCGGCACCGATACCGACGGTCGTATCCAACTGGTGCACGAGTACTTCGTGCCCGGAGACCCCTTCATTGTCGTGTCGTGGGAACCGACGATGGGCCGCACCCTCGACATGTTCGCCGACGAGTTGATCGCGTCGTCCGATCCCGACGCGATCGGGGCCTGGGACTGGGCGACCGACGAGCTGGGCGGTTTCGAGTGGGAGTCGGCTGACGGGTCTGTTCCTCAACGCAGTATCCGTGCCGTTCACCCCGACCCGTACTCGGGGCAGGCGATTCTCATCGAGTCCATCGGCTCGTGCATGGCGTTCTGCGAGGAAGTCGACAGAGACGACGCTGCAGATTCGCAGTGGAACCAGTCCGTCGGGATGATCCGCGACACCTGGGCATGGTGGGAGCCGGCGGAGCGCGAGGTCGACGAGTGCAACGTGCTCGGCGGAGGGCGGTACCGCGTCCGGTTCCCTGCGGGAGCCTTCGGAACCCGGATCGAATGCGCCCTGGTTCGAGGTGAGACCTACCTCTTCCGAGTCGAGGTCGCCGAGGGCCAGACCCTCACCGCCGGCGTGTCCTCCGTGGAGGACAACGCCGTCTTCGCGATCTCGTCGCCGTCCGGTGCGTTGCTCGCCGAAGAGCAGACCGAGCTGGTCGTGTCCGGCACCGACGCCGGCAGCTACGAGATCGTCGTGGGGTCGATCCGGGGCAACGCCCCGTTCACGCTCGAGATCGACGTTCGCTGATGAACGCGCCGCTCCACGGTTCGGGAGTGGGCGACCCGCAGACCGTGCTGATCCGGGTCAGCGGTCCGGACCGGACCGGCATCAACGCCGGGCTCATGGCCGTACTCGACACGTGCGATGCCAGCGTGCAGGACATCGAGCAGATCGTGATTCGCGGACAGATCTCGCTCGGGGTCGTCGTCAACGTTCCGGCGGGCCGGGATCTCCTCCGCAATGTGCTGCTGTGGGGTTGGGAAGAACGCATCGAGGTCGATGTGGAGGTCGTGCCGCCGACCCCGACCCCCGCAACGCCTGGGCTCGTCGTCACAGTGCTCGGCCCCAACGTGACACCGGGCGAGTTCGGTGCCGTCACCCGAGCGATCGCCGACATCGGGGCGAACATCGACCGCATCGTGCGGCTCTCTCGCTACCCCGTGATGTCCTATGAGCTTCTGGTGCGGACCGCCGAGGAGCAAAAGCTGCGTCGTGCGCTTCTGACGGCAGCGGCCACCGAGCCCGATCTCGACGTCGCTATTCAGCGCGAGGGGCTCGGTCGACGGGCCAAACGCCTCGTCGTACTCGACGTCGACTCCACGCTCATCCAGGACGAAGTGATCGAGCTTCTCGCCGCCGAGGCGGGCTGTCTTGCCGAGGTGAAGGCGATGACCGACGCTGCGATGGCCGGCGAGCTCGATTTCGAAGCGTCGCTGCGCGACCGGGTGCGCCTGCTCGCCGGGCTCGATGTCGAGGCCGTCGACCGGGCGTGGGCGAAGCTTCGCTACACCCCGGGAGCGGCGACGTTCCTTCGAACCCTGCGCCGCCTCGGCTATGTGGTCGCCGTTGTCTCGGGGGGCTTCACCGTCTTCACCGATCGGCTCCGAGAGGACCTCGGCCTCGACGCGGCCTATGCCAACGAGCTCGAAATCGTCGATGGCGCCTTCACCGGTGATGTCATCGGCGACATCGTCGATCGCGACCGCAAGGCCGAGCTGTTGCGCGAGATCGCTGCCGAAGCTGGCGTCCCGATCGAACAGACCGTCGCAGTCGGCGACGGCGCCAACGATCTCGCGATGCTCGAGGCCGCCGGGCTCGGTGTTGCCTTCAACGCCAAACCGGTCGTCACCGCTGCTGCCGACACCAGCGTCACGGTTCCGTACCTCGACGCCGTACTCTTCATGCTCGGCATCCGTCGTGAAGACATCGAAGCCGCCGACGCCTGATTGAGGATCTCTCGAGTCATGAGCCACTTCGACGACGAAACCCGAATCGCGCCGACCGGCGAGGGGACGTGGACTGCCGAGATCTCCGATGAGTGGAGTATCGGGCCCAACGCCAACGGTGGCTATCTCCTCACTCCCCTGCTGCGTGCGGCTCGTGAGGTCGCCGGCCAACCCGATCCGTTCACCGTCACCACGCACTTCCTGCGACCAGGGATCGGTAACGAGACCGCAGAGATCTCCGCCGATGTGATCAAGCCGGGTCGCACGATGAGCACGGTGTCGGCGAGCCTCAGTCAGCAGGGCAAGACCCGAATTCATACGGTCGCCGGCTTCGGTGATCTCGAAGCCACCACAGAGCACGACGCCGAATGGACGATCCCCATGCCGGATCTTCCCGATCCGGACGAGTGCATCGATCGACGGGATCTGAACCAGGGCGTGCAGATCAACCTCATGAACCGCTGCGAGATTCGCGTCGACCCGAGGATCCAGCGAGATCCCAGCGAGGTCGAGACGGCTGAGGTTTTGGGGTGGACCCGTTTCCGCGACGAGACCGATCCTGATGTCATGGCCCTGCCGTTCTTCGCCGATGCCTTTCCGCCGACCGTATTCACCCGACTCGGGCCGATCGGCTGGGTGCCGACGCTCGAGTTGACCGTGCACGTCCGGCGACGCCCCGCTCCCGGCTGGCTCGCCTGTCAGGTGTGGACTGACGACGTTCACAACGGCAAGTTGATCGAATCGGTCCGCTTGTGGGATTCGAACGGCGACCTGGTCGCCCAGGGCCGGCAACTTGGTTACCTCATCACGGGCAACGTCGGCGGCTGACTGCGAGACTGCGGGTGCGCCTGGGGCCGCCTGACGCACCCACCACCGCACCGCCCTAGGGTGCTGGACGTGAGTGAACAGACCCTCACCGTGTCCGAACTGGGTGTCGTTGTCCGAGCCGCGCTCGAGCAGGCGATGCCCTACGGCGTCTGGGTCGAGGGCGAGATTCAGGGCATCAGCCGAAGCCGCAGCGGTCACGTCTACTTCGATCTGATCGAGTCGGCCGAAACCTTGGGCGCTCCACCGGTCGCGTCCATGCCGGTCGTGCTGTTCCGAGATGCCCGTGAGCGGGTCAACCGACTGCTCAAGCGTCACGGCGACCCCATCCGGATGACCGACGGGGTGAAGATCCGGATCCAGGGAACCGTCGACTTCTATCCGCCGAATGGGCAGCTCCAGCTCCGCATGTCGGCTATCGATCCGACCTACACGCTCGGCGTGTTGGCGGCCGAGCGGGAAGCGCTGCTGCGCCGGCTTTCCGAGTCGGGGATGCTGCGAGCCAACGCTCGTCATGCCGTTCCCGCCGTGCCTTTGCGGGTCGGTGTCGTCACCTCGATCGGGTCGGCCGCTCACGCCGACATCACCACCGTGTTCGAGCGCAGCGAGCGAGCGTTCACCTTGGTTGAGGTCGACACTGCCGTGCAGGGTGCGGGCGCGGAGCGGTCGATTGCAGCGGCGATCCGAGCCACCGGTGAGGTGGGCGTCGATGTCGTTCTTGTCGTTCGCGGTGGTGGTTCGAAGACCGATCTCGCGGTCTTCGATCACGCCGATGTGGCCGACGCGATCGTGCACGCACCGACCCCGGTCTTCACCGGGATCGGGCACGACATCGACCACTCGGTGGCTGATGAGGTGGCACACACGGCCCACACCACGCCGACGGCGGCTGCGCAGGCGATCGTCGCGGTCGTCGACGACTGGCTGGCGCGTCTTTCGAGCCGAGAGACCGACATTGCCCACCACACCCGTCGGGCGCTCGCCAGTGCCGACGACCGACTTGAGCGCCTCCAGCGCGACGTCGTGGGGACCACCGGCCGCGCGCTCGAACGCGCTGATACCCGTCTGGCCGACGCGTCTGCCCGCCTTCGTCGGTCGGCGGTCCGGACAGAGACGAGTGCGCTCGCCCTCCTGGACCGGGCGGTCGTCCGCATCGGACTCGCCACCCGCCACCGGCTTCGTACCGCCGAGCTCACGCTCGAGACGGCAGCGGCTCGCACCAATGCGCTCGACCCGTCGGTCGCCTTGGCTCGCGGCTGGTCGATCACCCGAGGCCCCGACGGTGGTGTTGTGCGATCGGTTGCCGATGTCAGTGCCGGCGCCGAGCTGACCACCCAGGTCGCCGACGGGACGATCACCAGTACCATCGCTTCCGATGAGTGACGAGGAACAGATCGGCTACGCCGAGGCGATGCGGGAACTCGAGGAAATTCTCGATGCCCTCGAGGACGACGATCTCGATGTTGATGTTCTCGCTGCGAAGGTCGAGCGTGCTTCGGCCCTGATCCAGCTCTGCCGCGACCGCATCGGGAACGCTCGCATCCAGGTCGAGAAGGTGGTCGCCTCGCTCGATGAGCCGACCGAGGGAGTCGACACGCTCTTCGACGACGGCGACGAATGAGCAACGTCCCTCGCCAACTCACTGAGGTTGCCGACCGCACCACGGCGGCGCTCGAGGCGATCTTCGCGGCGGAGATTGCGACATGGCGCGATCTCGATCCCATGATCGAGCGCCCACTCACCGATCTCGCCGAGTTCGTCGGCGGAGGCGGCAAGCGGATCCGTCCCGCCTACTGCCACTGGGGTTTCGTCACCGGTGGCGGTGACCCGACCAGCGACGGCGCGCTGGCCGGCTGCTGCGCGGTCGAACTCCTCCAGGCCTTCGCACTGGTTCACGACGATGTGATGGACGGATCACCGACCCGTCGCGGCACGCCCACCGTCTGGGCCCGCTACATCGAGCGGCATCAAGCTGGCGGCTGGAATGGCGAGGACCGACGCTTCGGTGAGGCCGCCGCGATCCTGGTCGGCGATATCGCCATGGTGATGGCCGACCGTCAGATGGGCGGTGTCGATGAAGCGACCCGATCGGTCTGGGACCGGCTGCGCACCGAACTCAACTTCGGCCAGTACCTCGACGTCGTCGGCACGGCGAAGGGCGACGTGACTGCCGACATGGCCCGCACGATCGTGGCCAACAAGACCGCTGGCTACACGATCGTGCGGCCGCTGCAACTCGGCGCCGCGATGGCAGGTTCGCCCGAGCTCGGTGACGCGCTCGCCGCCCACGGCATGCCGCTCGGCATCGCCTTCCAATTGCGTGACGACATGCTCGGCGCATTCGGCGACAGCGCGAAGACGGGGAAGCCCGTCGGTGACGATCTTCGCGAGGGAAAGCCCACGGTGATGCTCGCCCTTGCGCGCGAGGCGGCATCGGCATCGCAATGTTCGGTGCTTGATCGTGTGGGTCCGTCGGCCACCGACACCGACGTCGATGCCATCCAGCAGGTCATGATCGACACCGGTGCCGTCGGCAAGATCGGGGACGAGATCGAACGACTCCTGGAGGAGGCGCTCCAGGCGATCGACGCCCTTCCCGATGTCAACGGGAGCCGGGCGGCACTCCGGGCCCTGGCCGACTTCGTCGTCGATCGCGACACCTGAACGATCAGCGGTTAGCGCTGCTCGCGAGCGGGTCGCCGTAGCCTCAGGGCATGCCCATCCCGTCGGCTGAGGCCGCCCGACGTCGAACGTTCGCGATCATCTCGCATCCCGACGCGGGCAAGACCACGCTCACCGAGAAGTTCCTGCTCTACGGCGGTGTCCTCACCAGCGGTGCCGGGTCGGTGAAGGCGAAGGGCGATCGTCGATCCGCCACCTCAGACTGGATGGAGCTCGAACAGCAGCGCGGCATCTCGATCACCTCGACCGTGCTCCAGTTCCCCTATCGCGAGAAGGTCCTCAACCTGCTCGACACGCCGGGCCACCGCGACTTCTCCGAGGACACCTATCGCGTGCTCGCGGCAACCGACGCCGCCATCATGGTGCTCGACGGTTCGAAGGGCATCGAATCCCAGACCCGCAAACTGTTCGAGGTCTGTCGCGATCGGGAAATTCCGATCGTCACCTTCATCAACAAGTGGGATCGCCCGGGTCGTGACCCACTCGAACTGCTTGACGAGATCGAGGAGCAGCTCATCCTCGAGCCGGTGCCGATGAACTGGCCGGTCGGCGAGGCCGATCGGTTCCGCGGTCTCATCGATCGCACCAACGGCGACTTCGTTCGCTACACCCGCACCGCCCGCGGCGCCGATGAGGCGCCCGAGGAGATCGTCGACCCGGCTCGCGCCGAGGAAGAGGAAGGCGATCTTTGGCTCGAGGCGCAGGAGGGCATCGAGCTGCTCGACGTGATGGATCGCAGCTTCGACAGGAAACGGTTCGAGGCCGGCGAACTGTCACCGGTGTTCTTCGGCTCGGCGCTCACGAACTTCGGCGTTCGCATGATTCTCAACGCGATGGTCGATCTGGTGCCGTCGCCTTCGCCCCGCATCGACCGCGAGGGCGATCCACGTGCGCTCGACGCACCGTTCTCCGGCATCGTGTTCAAGGTCCAAGCGAATATGGACAAGGCCCATCGTGATCGCGTCGCCTTCCTGCGGGTCTGCTCGGGCCAGTTCGATCGCGGCATGGTCGTGACCCACGAGCCCACCGGCAAGCCGTTCGCGACCAAGTACGCACACTCGGTCTCCGGTCAGGATCGCGAGACGGTCGAGCAGGCGTTCCCTGGTGATGTCGTCGGTCTCGTGAACGCCAACGACTTCCGGGTCGGCGACTCGGTCTATGTCGACGAGAAGGTCCAGTGGCCGCTCGTGCCGTCGTTTGCGCCGGCGCACTTCCGGATCGCTCGCACGCTCGACACATCGAAGGCGAAACAGTTTCGTTCCGGTATCGGTCAGCTCGACGAGGAGGGTGTGGTGCAGGTGCTGCGCGAGCCCGACATCGGCGACCAGGCACCGATTCTTGCTGCGGTCGGGCCACTGCAGTTCGAGGTCGTCCAGCATCGTCTCGAGAACGAGTTCGGCGCACCGGTGGAACTCGTGCCCTGTGCCTGGAGTACCGCCCGGATCACCGATCAGAAGTCGGCCGAGGCGCTGCGCGGCATGAGTGGTGTCACCGTCGCTGCTCGTTCCGACGGTGAACTGCTCGCCTTGTTCGAGTCGCCGTACTGGCTGCAGCGGCTCGAGATGGATCAACCTGAACTCACCCTCACCAAACTCATTGCCGAAGGTTCCTGATGCTCGCCACATTGTTCACCGCCCTCGCCCAATCCACCTCGGACCTGGGCGACGATGTCGCCTCGGACTCGGGTGTGGTCGCCGTCGTCGGTTTCATCATCGCCGGCTTCGCAGCCGTCGTCTTCGCCTACGTCTATCGGCGTCGCAACGGCTGACTCGGAGACGCGTGCCGGCGGGCATCGTCAGCTTCCGCTTCGTTTGCCTGACTGACCTAAGGTTCTCGGTGTGAAGATCACGTACGACCGCGAAGCCTGTCAGGGCCACAACCGTTGCTACATGCTCGCTCCGGAGCTGTTCGACACCGACGACGAGGGCTACGCAATCCTGCTCGTCGAGGGCGAGGTTCCCGCCGAACTCGAGGAGAAGGCGCGGCTTGCCGCCGACAACTGTCCCGAGTTCGCGATCGAGATCGAGGAGTAAAGGCCGCACCGATGCGGATCCACAAGTTCGAGACCACCGAGGCGTTCATCGCGATCGATCTCGAGGGCGCCGAGGCGTCGTCGGGGCCGGCCCGGTGGGCCAAGAAGATCTTGCAGGGCGGGGCGAAAGATCTCGCCCGGTCGCAGACCTACACCTATGCCGCCCTCGGCATGAAGCGCAGTGGCGCCGCGGCGGGCATCTCTGCGGCACCGGAGGATCGGGCCACAGCGATCGACGCGTTTCTCACCGAAGCCGAACCGCTCGTTGCCGACGGCACCTACCTGCCCGATGCTGCGAAGGGCATCGGGCTCAACGAGCTCGCCCCGCTCCGCGCCACTGATCCGCGCGACACTGCCCGCCTGGGTGACTTCGCTGATCGCTGCGACGGCCTGTCCGCTGTGGTCGCTGCTCACCATGCGGTCGGACTCGATGCCAAGACCGTTGCGATCGAGGGATTCGAGAACCTCGGTCCGTGGGTCGCCGACGGGGTGATCGGCCATGGCGCTCGCCTCACGGCGATCTCCACCGCCACCGGAACCGTCACCAACGAATCCGGTTTCTCGTTGGCTGAGCTCAACGAGGCGTTCGCGGCCCACGGTGCCGACTGTGTGAACGAACTCGGCGAGGTCGGTCATCCGATGGCCGTTTTCGGTGCGGGTGCCGACGTCGTGTTCGCTGGTTCAAAGGTCGGCATCATCGATCACAAGGTCGCCGAGAGCCTTGAGGGTTGTGCTGCGGTCGTCCCGAACGGCCGACTTCCGCTCACTGCCCGCAGCCTCGCCGTGCTGCGGAAGGCCGGCGTGCAGACTCCGGCCGACTTTGTGGCCCTCGCCGGCTCGACGCTTGCGGTGTGGGGCGATGTCAGCCGCTCTGATGACGAGATCGTTGCTGGTGTCCGCGAGGACATCGGCGCCCTCTGCGCCGAACTCCAGGGTCACGACGATGGCCTGCTTCTCGCGGCGTGCTACTTCGCCGAGGCATTCCTGATGGAGTGGCAGGACGAGCTCCCGTGGGGCCGTCCGCTCGCCCCCTGATGAAGTCAGCTCAGGCCGAAGCCTCCGCGATTCCTCGCCCGACGAGGACGCGAGCGAGGTGCCTGCGGTATTCGGCATCGGCGTTGAGATCCTCAGGTGGGTCAACGTCGTCGCCCGCAACCGAAGCCGCGGCAGCCCCTGCGCCACCGGCAAGCCCCGATTCGACACCTCGGTGGCGCATCGGAACCGACCCCATGTTCACGAGGGCGACCTTCGGGTCCGGGCCGAGCATCACGGCTGCACCGACGATCGCCCAGTCCTGCGCTCGACGGTTGAACTTCTGGTAGCTCCAGCCGACACCACCGGCCTTCGGGACGCGGATCTCCGTGACCATCTCATCGTCGGCCAGCGCCGTCTCGAGGAAGCCGGTGAAGAAGTCTGGTGCTTCGACAACTCGTTCTCCGTTCGGTCCCGTGATGACGAGCGATCCACCGGAGGCCAGCAGCGCAGCGGGAAGATCTGACGCTGGATCGCCGTGGGCGAGCGAGCCCCCGAGCGTGCCGCGGTGGCGCACCGACGGATCACCCACCTCGCCGGCAACGTGCCGGAGCAGAGGGGCCTCGGCGGCCAGCAGGTCGCTCATCTCGAGGGTTCGGTGCTTGGTCAGCGCACCGATGGCGATGTGATCACCGGCGTCATCGATGTAGGACAGGTCATCGAGACGACCGATGTCGACCAGCATCGCCGGGGCGGCGAGCCGGAACCGCATGAGTGGGATCAGGCTGTGGCCACCAGCGAGGAGTTTCGCCTCGTCGCCGTATTCGGCGAGTGCCGCAATGGCGGCTTCAGCCGCGTCGGCGACCATGTAGTCGAATGCGGCGGGGATCACGCCGTTCCCCCGACCGACAGCACCGCCTTGACGATGTTGTGGTAACCGGTGCAGCGGCAGAGGTTGCCTTCGAGTCCTTGACGTACGGCGGTTTCGTCGAGCCCGTCCGGGTTTTCCGCAACAAGCGACGTGGCAGCCATCACCATGCCGGGCGTGCAGTAGCCGCACTGGAGGCCATGGCACTCCATGAACGCCGCCTGCATCGGGTGGAGCTCTCCGTCGTCGCCGGCGAGTCCCTCGATGGTGGTGATTTCGGTGCCGTCGGCCTGGACGGCGAGCATGGTGCAACTCTTCACCGACTCACCGTTCACGTGGATCGTGCAGGCACCGCACGAAGAGGTGTCGCAGCCGATGTTGGTGCCGGTGAGTCCGAGCGCGTCCCGGATGTGGTGGACCAGCAGGGTTCTCGGTTCGACGTCGGAGGTTCGCGTCTCTCCGTTGACGGACATGGACACTTCCACGACGGTCTCCTCACCCCTCGATAGTGGGAATCCGGAGTCTGTCATCTGTCCGACGCCGCTGCCCGTTGAGTACGCCGATTTCGAGGAAATCGTTCGTCCACAGCGGCCGGGTTCAGTTCCGCACGATCAGGTAGACGATGACGGCGGCAACCACGCCACCCACGGCGGGGATGAGTCGCTTTGCGAGTGCGCCGCCGGCAACGCCCATCAGGTCGAGGACGTCGTCATCATCATCGATGGACACCTCGGGTTCGGGAGCTGATGCTTCGGCCTCATTGTTCGGAGCCTCGATCGTTTCGGGCTCGGTCTCGGCCTCGTCAACGACATCTGCCTGCTGCAGTTTGGCCTCGATGCACTCGGCGAACTGCCCCAGCAGTTTCTTGGAGATGTCGGCCATTGCGCCGCGACCGAATTGGGCGACCTTGCCGGCGACCTTGAGATCGGTGGCGATCGAAACGGTCGTGCCGCCGTTGGCCTCGACCATCGCGGCGAAGATGTCGGCCGATGCGTTCCCGGCACCGCGCTTGTCGCGACCGGAGGCAGTGAGCTTCACCGTGCGGTCGGTCTCGTTCATCTCGACCACAGTCGCCGTTCCGGAATATTCGGCGACGATCGGGCCGACCTTGACCTTCATCGTTCCTTCGTAGGTATCACCGTCTTGGCCGATGAGCTTGGCGCCGGGAAGACATGGAGCGATCGCCGGGATGTCGGTGAGAAGCGCCCAGGCTTCCTCCATGGAGGCGGAAACGTGCATGTCGTTCTCGATGCGCATCGCCGGAGCGTACCCGACCGGTTCAGTGTCGCTCCGGGGCGCCTAGGGTGCATGGCCATGAGTGCCCACCCGTCGCTGTCGTCGGTCGATGCGGTCACCGCCGCGCTTGCGGACCACGACTATCTCGCCGATCGCGGGTTGGCCACGACGATCTTCCTCGCTGCCTCGCTCCACCGCCCATTGCTGCTCGAAGGCGAAGCGGGCGTGGGCAAAACCGAGGTCGCCAAGGTGCTGGCGGCGATGACCGGTGCCGAGCTGATCCGCCTCCAGTGCTACGAGGGCATCGATGCAAACCAGGCGCTGTACGAGTGGAACTACACAGCGCAGCTGTTGCACCTTCGGACTGCCGAAGCCACCGGCACGGCAACCGCTGCCGGCGCCGACGAACTCGAAGAAGAGCTCTTCAGTGAGCGTTTCCTCGTGCGCCGTCCGCTGCTGCGGGCAATCGACCACAGTGGAGACATCCCGCCCGTGCTCTTGATCGACGAGGTCGATCGCGCCGACGACGAGTTCGAGGCCTTCCTGCTCGAGGCACTGTCGGACTTCTCGATCACGATTCCCGAGCTGGGGACCTTCACCGCCGAGGTGCCGCCGATCGTGATCATCACGTCGAACCGCACGCGTGACGTGCACGACGCACTCAAGCGGCGGGCGTTGCATCACTGGGTTGACCATCCCAACTTTGAGCGTGAGGTCGCCATCGTTCGTGCGAAGGCACCGGCGGTTCCTGAACGACTCGCTCGCCAAACGGCGATGGCGACCGGCGTGGTCCGGGAGCTCGGGATGTACAAGCCGCCCGGCGTAGCCGAGACCCTTGACTGGGCCAACGCCATGCATCTGCTCGGTGCGGCCGAACTCACGGAGGAGACGGTCGACGCGACATTGGGCACCCTGCTCAAGTACCGCGAAGATCAGGAGAAGGTCCGCCGTGAGGGCCTTCAGCACCTGCTCACCGCCGCCGGCGCGTGACCGACTCATCGATGACCGCGGCCACTCCGGCTGATCTCGACGTTGACCGCGTGGTCACCGGCTTCGTTCACGTCCTCCGCAGGGGCGGCATATCGATCACGATCAGCCAGTCGACGCTCTTTCGGGCCGCGCTCGACGTCGTCGGGCTTCGCGAGGGGCTTGACGTGTACTGGGCCGGCCGGTCCACCCTCGTGCTCAAGCAGGAACACGTTGCGATGTACGACGCCATGTTCCTTGCCTTCTTTCACCACGACGCGTCGGGTCTTTCGATGCGATTCGACGACGTTGGGGAGTTGATGGATCAGCTCGCGTCCGATGACGGCGACGATTCCGGAGGCGATGGTGCAGGCGACGAGGAGACCGAGGTCCTTCGGTTCAGCCGTACGGAACGTCTTCACGACAAGGACTTCGGCGACTTCGATGATGCCGAGCTGCGCGAAGCCGAACGGGCGATGGCGGAGCTCCGGGTTCGGCCGGCGACGCGCCGATCCCGACGGCGGCGCCGTTCCAGCCACGGCGACGCTCATGACCTTCGCCGCACGGTGCGGGCGGCGATGCGGCGCGGTGGCGAGCCGATCGATCTCCTCACCACCGAGACCGGCGATCGCAACCGTCGTCTGGTGCTGCTGCTCGACGTCAGCGGTTCGATGGAGAGCTACGCCAAGGTGTTGATCCGCTTCGCTCACGCTGCGGTGGTTGGTCGTGGCGACGTCGAAGTGTTCGCGCTCGGTACGCGGCTCACCCGCATCACCCGCCAACTCGCCACCCGCGACCCTGAGATCGCCGTCACCGCTGCAGCAGGGCAGGTGGAGGATTGGTCAGGTGGTACTCGCCTCGGTGACTCACTTGACGCGTTCGTGCGCGAATGGGGTCTGCGGGGCATGGCCCGTGGCGCGATCGTTGTCGTGCTCTCCGACGGATGGGATCGGGGCGAGCCGACGGTCATGCGCGAGGCGATGGAACGGCTCCAGCGACTCTCGCACAAGCTCATTTGGGTCAACCCGCTGAAGGCCGGGCCCGGCTACGAACCAACGGCGCAGGGTATGGCAGCTGCCCTCCCCTTCTGCGATGCGTTCCTCGAGGGCCACTGTCTGCGGTCAGTTACCGAGTTGGCCGCCGTCATCTCGGCGGCCGATCGCACCGGCTAGGCCGGGCCGCTGAACATGAAGCTGTTGTCTTTGTCTTCGGCCCACGCCGCCGTCAGTTCCGGGTCGGCGTACGAGGTCTGCTCGAGAGGAACCTCGAGGCCGTCGTACGCAGCGACCTCGGCACGACCGACGACCATCCAGTGGACTTCGTCGGGGCCGTCGGCGAGACGCAGGGTGCGCTGACCGGCGTACATGCTGGCGAGTGGGGTCCATTGCGAGACACCGGTGGCGCCGTGCATCTGAATCGCCTGATCAATGATCTGGCAGACGCGCTCGGGGACCATCGCCTTGACGGCCGAGATCCAGACGCGGGCCTCGGCGTTGCCGAGCGTGTCCATTGCCTTGGCCGCGCGCAGCACCATCATCCGCATCGCTTCGATCTCGGTGCGGGCTCGGGCAACGATCTCCATATTGCCGCCGAGGCGGACCAACGGCTTGCCGAAGCCCTCGCGGGTAGCACCGCGTCGCACCATCAGGTCGAGCGCCTTTTCGGCCGCACCGATCGAGCGCATGCAGTGGTGAATGCGGCCCGGGCCGAGACGCAGCTGGCTGATCTCGAAACCTCGCCCTTCGCCAAGGAGCATGTTGCTGGCCGGGACGCGCACGTCGTCGAAACGGATGTGCATGTGGCCATGCGGGGCATCGTCTTGGCCGAAGACGTGCATTGGGCCGAGGATCTTCACGCCCGGCGTGTCGATCGGGACGAGGATCTGTGACTGCTTGCGGTGCGGCGGGCCATCGGGGCTCGTCTGGCACATCACGATCATGATCTTGCAGCGGGGGTCGCCGGCGCCCGAGATGTAGTACTTCTCGCCATTAATGACGTACTCGTCGCCGTCCTTCACCGCTTGGGTGCGGATGTTCTTGGCATCCGAGCTGGGTAGGCCAGGCTCGGTCATCGCGTACGCGGACCGGATCTCGCCACGCAGCAACGGCTCGAGCCACTCGGCCTTCTGCTCAGGGGTGCCGACGCGCTCGAGCACCTCCATGTTGCCGGTGTCGGGGGCAGAGCAGTTGAGCGACTCCGACCCGAGCGGGTACTTGCCCAGTTCGACGGCGAGGTAGGCGTAGTCGAGATTCGACAGGCCCTGACCGGTATCGGGGAGGAAGAAGTTCCAGAGGCCTTCGGCCTTGGCCTGATCCTTGGCTCCTTCGAGGAGTTCGAGTTGACGCTCGGTGTAGCCCCACCGATTCATCGGATCGGCTTCCTTGAAGAACTGCTTCTGCATCGGGTCGACGACCCGCTCCAAGAAATCGACGACCTGCTCGTAGAAGGGCCGAGCCTCCTCGGACATACGCAGATCGAAATCGTCAGGTGAGCTCTTCAGGCCGGTGGGCACAGGGAAACCTCCGTTGGCGAACGGCCTCATCGTGCCACGACTTCACCCTTGCGGCCCAACCGCTGGCGTGTCAGGTCGATCGATCTGGCAGACTCGGCGCATGTCCACCGTGGTCTTCCTCGTCGCATCCGCTGGGGCACTTGCGATCATCGTGTCGCTGATGATCCGGGGTTCTCGCCAGAACTGATCCGGCTTGCTCCGACGACCACAATCCGACAGGGCACTGGCCCTGACCGGACCGCCGTTGACGCCGCTACTATTGGGCGCTCCGGGGCTGTAGCTCAGTTGGCTAGAGCACCTGCTTTGCAAGCAGGGGGTCAGGGGTTCGATTCCCCTCAGCTCCACTCGCAAAACCCCAGGTCAGACGTATTTTTTCGAACTCAGCGAACGAAACCATTTCGGTGTTGTCGCCATGAACAGACTCAGGGGTCGAATGACTCCCAAAAAGGCAGCCTGACAGGAACTGTCCAATCTCACACTTGATTGCGGCTCTGCTGTCCATGCAGGGTTCCAGGAGTCGCAGAACCAACGTTCTTCGGCTGCAACCAGGAATCCGGAGTGTTGTGATGAGCCGTCGTCAGATTAGATCTGCCCTTGGAAGTGTCGTTGTTGCGTTTGCCGCTGTCGCCGTTGGCTGCTCCGAAAGCGACGACGCTCTCATTCCGGATGAGCCGGTAACCACAACGACAACCTCAACAACGACCTCGACGACGGTCGCTTCGACAACGACCGAACCCGCAACAACAACCTCAACAACGGTCGCTTCGACAACGACCTCAACGACAACGACGTCGACGACAACGACGGTTGCCCCGCCCACAACAACGGTTCCGCCGAGTCTGGGCCTCGCAACATCAGAACTTTGGATTGACCAGACGGCCACGTTCACGGCCCGAGGCTTCGCTCCCGGATCTCGGGCGGTAGCAACGCTGTTCTCGGACCCCGTGCAGATCGGAACAGCAACGGTTCGTCAAGACGGAACCGCCCGGTTCAGCGTGCGTATCCCACAAATTGAACCAGGCGATCACAGTCTGGTCATCTCAGGAACAAACCAAGAAGGCAACGAGGCCACCGTCTCTGAGCCCGTCGTCATTGGTGTCGATGTGACGCCGCCGGTGCTAGTTGACGTGACAGCTTCAGTGAGTTCGGTCGACATCACCGCAGGGTCGACAACGTTCAACGTCGACATTTCCGGCACCGACGAAGGCACAGGGATCATCGCCGGAGGCGTCACCTTCAGCGGGTGCGGGCTGGGCA
>JAKMFW010000010.1 GCA_022425325.1 Acidimicrobiales bacterium
AACAGGCGACCGAGAAACGACGGGTCTTCGAAGGGATGCGAACCGATGCCGATGAGCGCGCCAACCACGAGCAAACCAAGGAAGAACGACCGGTGACGCCAACGGACTGTGGTGGCCGAGATCAAGGCCAGGACCACCAGTCCGAAGGTCAAGAACAAGAGCCAGACCCCTTGCGTGTACTCGACACTCGGCCGAATCCAGGCTCCGAATTTGTCGTTGCCGTAGAAGAACCAATACCCCAACCCGCGGAGGATCTCCGGAGCTGTCGACGCCCCGGCCACGGTCTCGTAGGTCTCGGTGTAGCGGGTGACGGGCAGGCTGTAGCGACCCTGGATGACGAGTCCTGCGACCCACCAGACCGACACGACTGCGGACCCGAGTCCGATGCGCAAGGCTGCGGCGACCGATCGGCGCCACGGCACCGACCGCTCGACAACGGTGACGTGGAAAAGCCACAGAACGGGAGCGAGTCCGACCAGCAAGAGACTGGTTGCGTTGACACTGCCGACGGTGAGCACCACCAGGGCGAACCGTGCCGGATGGCGCCATCCTCCATGTCGGACGGCAAGCACCGTCAGGCCGATCATCCAGGGGAGGCCCGCCCACGGCAACAGCACCACCGAGATACGGGCGGAGTAGTCAAGAAGATAGGGGCTCAGCCCATAGGCCGCCATGGCGACACCCAGTCCTGGACCGGACCAGTCGAAGACGCGAAGCAGGAACCGAACGCCCATCGCAGCGGCGAAGAGCAGCGAACCGAGCCAGATCCGCTGGGCGAACCAGTCGGGCGAACCGAGTGTCTCGAATACCCAGTAGAAGGGTCCCATCGGCCAGAGATACCCGACGTTTTGGTGCGTAACCGTTCCGAGCGCGACATCGCTGTTCCAGAGCAGACGGGCGTCACTCAGGACCCCGCCCGGATCGAGATACAGGTACGTCTTCGTATCGGCCCCAACATCACCGGGGCTGGAAAAAATGACCGGGACGTAGGTCAAGACGGCGATCGCGAGCACCAGTCGGTGCCGCTGAAGCCATGCCAACAGGCGGCTCACGAGCGCGGATGCCCTGCAAGCACAGCAAGCGTGTCGAAGGCTGTGCGATCCCACGAGAAGTGTGCACTCCGGGTGAGCGCAGCGGTGGCCTGGCGCTGCCGAACGTCGTGCTGGGTCAAAAGCCGGACCATCGCAGGCGCGAGTTCGTCGTTGCGGTCGACGAGAAGTCCCGTCTCGTTGTCGACGACGGCGTCGGTGTGGCCAGGGATGCGGGTCGCCACAGCGGGTGTCGCGCAGGCGGCGGCCTCAGTGAGGGTCATACCCCAACCTTCCGCACGAGATGTGCTCGCGACGATCCAGGCACTCCGATACGCCTCGAGGAGGACCTCCGGCGCCACGCGTCCCTCGAGCGTGCACCATTCAGCTGCGTCGAGTTCAGCGATGCGACGCTCGAGGTTCGGACGCTCATACCCCTCACCGATGATTCGCAGCCGAGCGTTCGGAACCTTGTGACGCACCGCCGCCATTGCGTCGAGAAGTGCAGGAAAATCCTTCGACGGCATGAGCCTCCCGACGGCGACAACCGTCGGATCGGGCGCCTCAGTGCCCGGAGAGAATCCGGGATCGATTCCGGGCGGCACCGCGTGCACGTTGTCGGCAGGCAACCGGAGGCGATCGAGAATGTGGGCGCGCGAGGACTCGGACAGGGTCACGATCGGTGTGCGCCGGTAGAACGGCGGGGCAATCCGTCGCTCGAGCAGCTGTCCGGCTCGGGCGAGTTTCGGCGGGAGCACCATCGGCCACATGTCCTCGTGCACATGGTGCAGCCATGTTGCGCGGTGTCCGCGGGCCCACAGTGGGGAAAGAAAGGGGACACCGTTCCAGATCTCAACCAGGGCATCACGGCGGCCATGACGCCCAAACAGTTCGGCGGCAACAGCCCGCGGAAAGATCAGGTACCGGCCGGCGTAGCGAAGGATCTCGTAGCCGTCTCGAATGGCCCTGGGTGGCGATCCCGCAGCGTGGGACGTGCGCATGATCACCTCAATGCCGGCAGCCGCCCAGCGGGCGGCGACGGTGCTGGCATGCAATTCCGAGCCGCCGGCCTCGACGTCATCGAGATCACGCCATGCCAGCACGTGAATCCGACCGATCCCGGCGTCGGCGGCGAGATCCCAGATTTTGGTCGACGACCAACGCCTGTGATCAACGGGGGTTTGGGGCGGCTGGGTGTCATCGTCGAACTGCATGATCGCACCCCTCTCTGACCCCTTGCGACCTCGCAAGCCTAGCTCCCAGCCACCTGCCCTCGGTGGCCAAGCGAGGTTGCGAATACCGCCGGTGGAGGTCAGGATGCCGCCTGCCATGCGCACCGATGCCGTTATCTCCGTCGTGATCATTCACCGTGATCGACCCGATGCGGTCGGCCGCACGGTCGAAGCCTTCAGGGACCAGACTGCGCCCACCTCGATCATCGTCGTCGACAACGGTTCTACTCCGGAAACCGAGGCCGCGCTTCCTTCGCTCGTTGGTGACGCCGAGCTCATCATGACGGGTTCCAACCTGGGCTTTGGTCCCGGCGGTAACGTCGGTCTGCGGCGGTGGCTCCAGCAGCACGACACGGAATGGGTTGCGATCGCCCCCCACGATGCGCTCCCGGATCCCGACACACTCGAGGTCATGCTCGGAGAACTTGAGGGCCGCGAGCACGTCGGCCTGGCGTCGGCCGACGTTGGCGACGACGCCCTGCCGGTGATCGACCCCTACCTCGGCACGATCGATGCACCGCCGACGGTCGAGTCGGGCTTTGAATACTCGGGGTATCCGCACGGCACGCTGATGCTCGTTCGACGAGCCTGCGCCGAACAGGTCGGCATCTTCGACGAGCGCTACTTCGCCTATTGCGAGGAAAGTGAGCTCGCCCTCAGGGCCGATGCGGCCGGATGGCGTTGTGGCCTCATCCGCGGGGCGATGGTGCGCAATCCCGGGATGAGCGCCAGCATCGAACGGGTGGCCTATCTCCAACTGCGGAACACCTTGTTGATGCTGCGCGAGCACTTCGGGCGACGCCACGCCCTGTTCCGGATCGGTGTCGCTCTGGTTCAGCTTCCGATGGGCATGGTGCACGCACCGGCTCGGGGCCTGCACTGGTCGCCTCGAGGGCGCCTCCTGGCAATTCGGGACCACCTGCGCAAGCGGTACGGGCCCCCACCCGACGAGGTCCGGTTGTGAAGGACGGCGCAGCGGTCGTGGAGGTTCCGACACCGGCCGCGACCCGCCCCAGCGCCAGCTGATCGCTTACGACGAGACCTCGGCCGCTTCTTGTGCCACTTCCTCGTGGTACTCGGCCTCGACGTTGACCTCCCACACGTCGTGGGCGGTGCCGTCGACAATGTTTTCGACGGTGAGCATCGCCGTGTACATCGAATGGTCCTGGTTGTTGTAGCGATGCATGCCGTTGCGGCCCACCGGATGAACATTGGCCGCGTTGGCGGCCAGCCAGTCTCGCAACACGTCCACATTGTCGCGGTAGAAGGCGTCGTACATCGGGTAGGCCTTCGGCATCCGAACCACGAACCCCTGCTCCACCACCCCCGGCTCGAGCAGCCCGAGCCGCTCCATCTCTGCGGTACCGAGCGCAACGAGATCGTCATCGCTCGAGCTCCAGAGTTCGTCGCCTTCGGACACGAAATATTCGAGTCCGAGGCAGGTTTTGCCGGATTCCGGAACCATCTGAGGCGACCAGCTCCGGAAGTTCTGGACCCGCCCAACCTCGACGTCAGGGGCATGGATATAGATCCAGTTGTCAGGGAAACCGTCCGTTTCGGGAACGACGAGCGCAACCGTGAGGAAATCGCGGAATGCCAGCCCGTCGGCCGCAGCAAGAACCTCTGCCGGGGGAGCAGGATCCATCGCCTGCACGAGACGGGGGATCGGCATCGAGGACACAACGTCGCCGCATGGGAAACGCACCTCACCGGCCGGTGTCTCGGCGATCACGCCGGTCGCGACGCCGTTTGCGTGTTCGATCCGGGAAACCGCGTGGTGGAAGTGGACCTCGCCACCCTGCCCCTCAACGAGTTCGTGACACCGTTCCCACATCATTCCGGGACCATGACGGGGATACTCGAATTCCTCGATGAGGCTGGTGATCTCCTTCTGGTTCCGCCGTGGTGCTAACGAGTTGATGATTGCCCGGAGCAGGTCGAGGTTCTTGACCCGCTGGGCTGCCCAGTCGGCCTGGATCTGATCGGCGGGAACGCCCCACACCTTCTCGGTGTATGTCTTGAAAAAGATACCGTAGAGCCGCCAGCCAAACTTCGAGGCGATGTACCCCTCGAAGGTCGTGAGGTCCTTCGGTGGCCGAATCCGCACCCAGAGATAGGACAGAACGCACCGGACTGCCTCGAGCACACCAAGGTTGCGGAGCGCGTTGAACGCCCGAAGCGGGTAGTCGTAGAAGCGACCGCGATAGAAGATCCGACTCATACGAGGCCGCAGAAGGAAGTCTTCGTCGGGCAGGATCTCGTGCCACAGGTCTCGTACCGGCGTGACCTTGGTGAAGAAGCGGTGCCCGCCGATATCGAATCGCCAGTCACCGACACGAGCCGTGCGAGAGATGCCGCCCACGACATCGTCGGCCTCGAGGACGACCGCTTTGTGATCGCGCTTGCCGAGCTCGTAGGCCGCCGTGAGGCCGGCCGGGCCGGCACCGATGACCACGGTGTTTGCTCGCTGGCTTTGCTCGTTCACAGCTCCCCCTCCAGGCTGGCTGACTCTAGCCGCACCCTCCGCCTGGCTTGCACTCGGGTGAGATGGGGGAGCGGCTGCGTCGTGTGGCATGCTCCATCGATGCCGACCGACGCCTTCGCTTGCCCTCGTTGTGGCAGCCAGACCGACGAGACGTACTACGGGCCGTGTGCGGGCTGCCGCACCGAACTGCGGGCGACGATGGGCGCTGACGCCAAGGACGTCGCCGTCGAGTACGAACCGAAGAGGAACGTCACACCGAACGCCGTGGCCCTGAAGGACGACTGACCGGGGGCCAAAACGAAACGAAGCCCCGAGTAGCCTCGCCCGCCTTGCGACGGACTCAACTCCTCGGGGCTCCGAGATCGACGTGATCATCATGTTCCACCACCCGAGAGCGATGAAACTCGTTGGGTGATTCCCCGTGAAGGGTTTCACCCTGACCAGCCGGCCCGGGAACGTCTCCCGATCCTGCTGACCTGCATCGGCGTCCGGCACCCGGCGGTGCCTACGGGCCGTTCCGGTCGCCTTGCCCGTCAGCAAGGCTTCCGACCCGGTCCGCACGACCCCTCACCTCGGGGAGCGCCCCTTGATCCGGCCGCACACTCCGCAGCGTGCGCCTGGCGACCAACGAGATCTCCGAGATGCGATGATCCGGTGGCCCTCCCGGATCCTCCCTTGTGAGAAGTGCCCGGACGAGTCGCCGCCTCACCAGCGGTGTCTCGGCCGATCAACCGCTCCCGAGGGAGTGGCTTGATCGTGTCGGTGTCGCCGCTCCCAACCTGCTGGAGGTTCTCGATCCGCCGCTCGGGACTTGCGCCCCTCCCGACCTCTCGGTCTCTCCGTCGCACGCTGTTCGCTTCGACGTGGTCATCTTCTGACGCCGCCACCACCGACGCAAGGGGTTTGGCTGAAATCCACAGAACATTCGGGGATTCCCACCGGACATCCCCAACGAAAGCGCAGTTTTCCTCAGCTTCATCCACCAACCAAGCCGGATTGGCGACGTTTCAGGCCAGCGACACGCCTCGCTCGGCAAAGACTGACGCAAGGACCTCAGGGCGATCGGTCATGATGGCGTCGACGCCGAGGTCAACGAGACGATGCATCTCCTTAGGGTCGTCGATCGTCCAGACGTGCACGTGGATCCCGCACCCGTGAGCGAACTCAACGAACCGGCGAGTGACGACCGGGATGGGTCCGAAGACGGGCGGCACTTGCAAGACGTCAACGTCGCGGAGCGCACCAATCCCGGCAAGACCGACCATAGCCTCGATCGTCGCGCCGGTAGCGCCCCCGGTGCACAGGTCACTGCCGACACGGCGCTTCACCCGCTCGGTTCGCCGGCGAGAGAACGACGTGACGCACACCCGGTCCTGCACACCGTAGTGAAGGATCAGATCAGCGAGTGGCTCGACCGCCGTGTCGGCCTTGGGATCGATGTTGATCCGGGCGTCCGGGAACCGCTCCAGCATCTCGTCGAACCGCAGGATCGGATCCGTGCCGTCGACGCGTGCTTCGGCGACCTCGGCCCACGTGAGGTCGATGATTCGACCGGTGCGGTCGGTCACTCGGTCGAGCTTGTCGTCGTGGAACGCGATCAGTACGCCGTCGGCGGTGGCATGAACGTCCGTCTCGAGATAGCGATACCCGACTTCGACAGCGTGCCGAAACGCCCGTTCGGTGTTCTCCGGATGAGCGCCCGCACCACCGCGATGGGCGAAGCCGATGGGCGCCTCATAGGCGAGGTACGGGTGCAGCACGGTAGGGACCGTACCGTGGGTACTGTGCCGGGGTGCGTCTGCCGGTGCGGCTCTCCGCGTTCTTCTCTGATCCTGGTGTCGTGCCGCTCGACGAGGCCTTGCTGTGGGTGGCGTCCTTGCGCCCAGGTGCATCCGTCGACATCGGCGAACACCTCAGGCTGCTCGACACCTGGGCCGAAACCGCGCCCTCGAGCGATGTCGAGGGACTTCGGGTGCTCGTCTACGACCGTCTCGGCTTTCGCGGCGACGTCGACGACTACCACCAGCCCGCGAACTCGTACCTCGACGAGGTCCTGCGCCGCCGGCAGGGGATGCCGATCACCCTTGCGGTCGTGCTGCTCGCTCTCGGTCGAAGGATCGGTGTCGAACTCGTTCCGATCGGGGCACCCGGCCACTTCCTCGTGAAGGAGCCCGTCAGCGGCTCGTTGCTCGATCCCTTCGATCGCGCTTCCGACCTGCAGCCCAACGCGCTTGCCGCCCGCATGGCAGCGCTCGGTGCGCACCTCGACCTGACCGAGGCGCTCGCCCCGATACCCGATCAGGCCGTCGTCGCCCGTGTCCTCAACAACCTCACCAACACGATGGTGCAGCGATCGGTGCGGGATCTCGATTGGGTTCTCGACCTGCGTCTGGCGCTTCCGCTGCGCTATCAGGATCCCCGCGCACTGGCGGCGCTCTGCGAGCAACGAGGGCGCCTCGACCGTGCCGCCGAGCTTCTCGACCTGCTTGCACGGGCTACCGAACGTGAGGACCTCAGCCGCAGAGCCCATGCCTTGCGAGCCCGCCTGAACTAGCGCAGGCGCCTCCGTTTTTCGCAAACGTCGGTCCACCACGCGCGCTGGGTCACTAGCCTTGCGCTCATGAACCGACGCACGAAGATCGTCGCCACCATCGGTCCGGCAAGCGCGGACGAAGCCACACTGCGGGCCATGATCCGGGCCGGCATGGACGTGGCCCGACTCGGCCTCGCCCACAACACGATCGACGAAGGCCTCGAGCGCTTCCATCGCATCCGCAAGGTCTCCGAGGATGAGGGCCGCCGGGTCGGCATCCTCGTCGATCTCCCCGGCCCGAAAGTCCGGGCCGGGAACTTCGGCGAGACCGGTGTCGATGTGCCCACCGGGTCCTCCATCGAGCTTTGTGTCGGGGAGGCAGGGTCCTCTGCCGACGTCATCGAGGTCGACTACGAGTTCTTGATGCGCGACATCCAAGTCGGCGACCGCGTGACCATCGGCGACGGCGGAGCTGTACTCGAGGTCACGGACAAGAAGGCCGAAAAGATGCTGGCCAACGTGGTCGCCGGCTCAAAGCTCCGCGGCCGCCCAGGTGTCCACATCCCCAGCGACCGTCTCCAGATCCCGACACCGACTCCCGAAGACTTTGTCGCGCTCGATGCCTTTGTCGAGGCCGGCGTCGACATGGTCGCCGTCAGCTTCGTCCGCTCGGCCCACGACATGCGTCGCGTCGGCACTGAGCCTCATCCTCGGGGGCCGCTGCTCGTGGCCAAGATCGAGACTCGCGCCGCCGTCGACAACCTCCCCGGCATCATCGAGGCGTCCGGTGCGGTCATGGTCGCTCGCGGCGATCTCGGCAACGAGTGCAGCCTCGAAGATCTCCCGCACCTGCAAAAGGACATCATCCGCCAGTGCATCGCCGGCGGCCGCCCCGTGATCACCGCGACCCAGATGCTCGAGTCGATGGTCACGAGCCTCGCACCAACTCGCGCAGAAACGTCCGATGTCGCCAACGCCGTGTTCGACGGTTCGTCGGCGGTCATGTTGTCAGGCGAAACCGCGGTGGGCGCCGACCCGACGAACGTGGTTCGCACGATGAGCCGAATCGCCCGTCGAGCCGACGAGGAAATGGACTATCCCGGCTGGGCCCGCCGCCTTGCCGAGATGCGTATGACGGACCGATCCGAGAGCACCTCCGTCACCGACGCCATGACCATGGCGGCCTGGCGGGCCACGCAGGAACTCGGCGTCCAGAACGTGCTGTGTATTTCCGGATCGGGCTTCACGGTGCGATCGATGGCCCGATTCCGTCCCGAGGCGAACATTCTCGGGTTCTCCGTCAACGAGGCCACCGTTCAGCAGTTGACCCTCAGCTGGGGCACCACGCCGATACTCATGGGGAAGGGTGGCACGAACGAGGAGATGGTCGCCGAGGCGATGCGTCTCGCCAAGAGCGCAGGGCACATCCGGCCCGGCGAACTCGTGGGCGTCCTCGCCGGCTCCGACAGCCGGGCGCAGGCCACGAACGTTCTGCGTATCGAACGGGTGCCCTAGGGCCCCGGGTTGCAGCGCTCCGGACGCCGGTCCTCAGGCAGCGCGACGGACTCGCCATAGAGCGTGCACTGGCATGTCTCTGCGCAGGCCCGCAGATCGGCGCGTTGGATCCACAGCGAGACACCGAGCCCGGCGATCAGGAGCAACAGTAGGAACTTCGTGACGACCTTCCGCACGAAGTTGAGGACGACGTACACGGACACGAGAAGCCCGCCGATCACCGCGAGGATGACCCACTCAAGTCGTTCGGCATCGAGCCAGTCGGGAACCACGGCGCGCAGCGTAGTGGGGGAGGGGGCCGGTATCGGGCCACCCTCGTGTCGATAGGTAGGCTGCGGTATGACCGATCGTCCTGTGAACCTCTACAGCTCCGGCCCCCCGGAGACCGTGATCGACCCCGAACCCGCCGAGGCGATCGCAGCGCTCGCCGAAGCCGAGGCGGCCGCAGATCCGATCGCGGCGATCGGTTCGGTGTGCACCCGCTGGCCGACGTTCCTCGCTGCGTGGGCAAGCCTCGGGGACGTCGTCGCTGAGCCCGCACTCAAATACGCTGCCTACCGCACCGGCTACCACCGTGGTCTCGACAAGCTTCGCGCCTCGGGCTGGCGAGGCAGCGGGTATGTCCGCTGGCAACACGAGCCCAACCGGGGATTTCTTCGCGCCCTCGCCGGGCTGCAGGCCTCCGCAGCGGCCATCGGCGAGTCGGCCGAGGATGAGCGCTGTGCGATCTTCCTTCGCCAGCTCGACCCGGAGTGGCCACCGTCGTGACCTCCGTGGCCGGCGCCGTTCTCGCCGGTGGTGCAAGCAGCAGGATGGGCCGCCCAAAGGCCTTCATCGAGATCGACGGCCGGACACTGCTCGACCGAGCCGTCGGCGCCCTCACGGCCGCCGCGATCGATCCGGTCATTGTCGTCGGCGGTGACCAAGCAGCGATCGAGGCGGCAGGTCACCGCTTCGTTCCTGACGAGTACCCCGGTGAGGGGCCGTTGGGTGGAATCATCAGCGCGCTCGGCGCCGTCGACACCGACCTTGTCGTGGTGCTCGCGTGCGACCTTCTCGCCGCCTCGTCGGACGCGGTGACCAGGTTGCTTGGGTCGCTCGGCGAGGGTGACGTCGCCGTCCCGGTTGTCGAAGGCCGAGCCCAGTGGCTTCATGCAGCGTGGAGGCGGTCGGCGGAGTCCGCCCTTCGAACGGCGTTCGGCGGTGGCGAACGGGCACCAAGGCGCGCGCTCGGCGGGCTGGTGACCGTGGAGGTCGTCGACGCCTCGCCGACGTGCTACCAGGACGCCGACACGCCCAGCGATCTGCCACCCGGAGCCCGTTGACTCGATCACCAGGTGGGAGCGAGTGTCTCGCTACGGTAGGTCGCTCATGCAGCTTCCAGCGATCGACTCCGGCCGGCGGGCCACGACCCGGCTCTTTCACCAACGGGCGGGAGCGCCCGTGATGGCGACCTCGTGGGGCGCCGCTCGACGTGAACCGCGTGACGTCTCATCACCGATCGGCGCCTGAACCCGTGGCTCCGCATCGTCTTATCGACACCGAAGCTGAACTTGCGTGGGTCGTCGAGCAGTTGCTCGGTCAACCCAGATACGCGCTCGACACGGAGTTCCACCGCGAACGTACGTACTGGCCCAAGGTCGCACTGGTCCAGATCGCGTGGCCGGGCGAACTCGTCCTGATCGACCCGCTCGCTGTCGACCTCGCCCCGCTGCGAGCGCTCATGGACTCCGACGCTCTCGCCGTGCTCCACGCTGCGTCGCAAGACCTCGAGGTACTCGAACTCGCCACCGGTGCCGTGCCTCGCCGTTTGTTCGACACGCAGATCGCAGCCGGCTTTCTCGGAATGTCCACCCCGTCGCTTGCGTCGCTCCACGAACGTGAGTTCGGCGTGCAGTTGCCCAAGGGCAACCGGCTCACCGACTGGCTCGAACGGCCACTGAAGTCGGCGCAGAAGGAGTACGCCGCTGCGGATGTCGAGCGCCTGCTCGAGATTCACGACGCCCTCGTCGCCCAGCTCGACCGACTCGGACGGGTGGCGTGGGCTGAAGAGGAATGCGAGATCATGCGGTCTCGAGATCGCGGGCCGAGAGATCCGTTCGAGGCGTGGCGCAAGATCAAAGAGGCCCGTCACCTCAAGGGATCGGCCCTGTCAATCGCTCGCTCGATCGCGGCGTGGCGCGAACGACGGGCCGCCGAGATCGACCAACCGGTTCGGTTCGTTTTGTCCGACATCGCCGTCGTTTCGGTTGCGCAGTCAGCACCCGAGTCGCCTGAGGCGCTCGCAAAGGTTCGCGGCGTCGACAAGGGCGTCGCCCGGGGAGCGATCGGGGAGAAGATCCTTGCCGCGGTCGCCGAGGGAAGGGCTACCGACTGGCGTCCCCCGCGGCCGCAGAAGCGTCGAGACGACGGCCGCGACATCCGTCCTGCCGTCGCTCTGGTGGCTGCGTGGGTGAACCAGATCGCTCGAGACCGACAGCTCGATCCCGCCTTGCTCGCCACTCGCGCCGACGTCGAGGCGCTCGTCCGAGGAGACGAGGACGCTCGTCTCGCGCACGGTTGGCGGGCTGAGACGGCCGGGGGGCCGATCACCCGCCTCGTCTCGGGCGATGCTGCGCTGGCCTTCGAGGGCGGCAATGTTGTGCTTGAGGAGCGCAGCCGGCGGCCCGTCGTCTGAGAGCGGGAAACCTCCTCGCCTGATGTCGGGGCATCTCTCCCTGCGAGCTAACATGGGCGTCCTGTGACATGAGCAACCAGGAGTTACCACGGTGAAGAAGGGGCGACACCGGCGCTATGAAGAAGCCCGAGCGTTGAAGCGCTCGAACGAGGGCGACTTCGAGTCTCTCCTCGACGACTTCGTCGACGACGATGAGGACGTCAAGCCGGAGCACGCTGCCTGGGCCGAGGAGTTCGACGCCGACGACGACTAGGTCAGGCGCCTGTCTCGTCGAGGATCTCGTCGAGCTTCACGATGTCTTCCTCGGCCACGAGGCCGATGAACGTGCCTTCCGCATCCGTCACAGCGATCAGGTCCGTACCGGAGGTCTCCATCGCCACCACTGCGTCGCGCAGCGTCCACGACGGGCGGGCCGTCGCCAGTTCGGTCGCCATGACCTCCGCGATCGTTAGGTTCTCCCACTCGCCCCGGTCGAGTTCACTGATGTCGTCGAGGCGAGCCATCCCGACATACGTGCCACCATCGACGACCGGAACGACACGCTCACGCCGAGCAAGGACGTGGAAGTACACGAACTCGCTAACCGTCGCGTCGGGTGGCACGGTCAACACGTCGGTCGAGAGAATCGACGACAGCGGCAGCGTGAAGCGGCGCTCGAGATAGCCGAGACGGTGCTGATGCTGGTGATCAGCAACCGACGACGGCCCGGCGACGAGCTGCGAAACGGCAGCGGCGACCAGCGCAGGCACGACGAAGGAACCCACACCGCCTGTCGATTCGGCAACGAACATGACCGCGGCGATCGGCGCCCGGTAGCCGGCACCGAGGAAGGCGGCGAGACCAAGGATCGGGTACAGGATCGTTTCGCCTTCTCCGAGCGCCTCACCGACGAACTCGCCCATCACCACACCGAGGGTGGCAAGCGGGATGAACAACCCGCCGACCCCGCCGGCGACGAGTGTCGCAGCGGTCGCAGCGACACGGAGTACGAACAGGAGCGCAATGAGCGACAACGTCCGGTCATCGACCACCCACGCCATCGAGTCGGTGCCTGGACCGAGGGTCAGCGACTCGCCGAAGGCTTCGTCGCTCGCCACGGCGAGGGCCGCCATCGTCAGGCCGCCAATGAGCAGGCGGTGCAGCGCCGGGAGATCCTTGCCCAGGCCCTTGGCCCGGCGAACGAGCCAGGCGAAGCCCCGACCACCGAGTCCGGCGCCGATGCCGAGAAGCAGGGCTCCAAGCAAATCCACAGCCTGCACCGCAAGCAGCGACGACGATTCCTGGTCGAGGAGCGGAACCACGGGCTCCGTGCCGACGAGGGCCACAAAGGTTGCGTAGCTCGATGCGGCCGCGAGGAGCGATGGCAGCAACGCGTGAGGGGTGACGTCTTCCCGGTATGGCGCCTCCATGGCGAACATCACGCCGGTTGCGGGCGCCTTGAACACGGCGGCAACGCCGGCCGCCGCTCCGGCGGTCATCAGCACCTTGGCCTCGTCGCGCTGGAGCCAGCGCCCGAAACGATTGTTCATCGAGAGACCCAACGCCGACCCGGCGTAGATCGACGGGCCCTCGAGTCCGACTGCGCCGCCGAGCCCGATGGTGGTGATACCCGCTGCGAGCTTGCCGGGTACCTCTCGGAGCGGAATCGACGGATTTCGCTCGTGGAACGCTCGAACGTACTCGTCGGAGGTCGACGCGCTGGCATTGAACCCGACAGAGCGAAGGATCAGGACGGCGCCGACGGCGCCGAGAAACGGTGCTGCCGCCTGGATCGAGAGTTCCTGGTCGAGCAGCCATTCGTAGACCACCTCGACCGTCAGGGCGTCGAAGAGGGCCACGATCATGGCGACGACGACGCCGGTAGCGGCCGATGCCGCGAGAAGACGCACGTCCTGTCCTCGCACGAGCGGAGCGATTTGCGTTCTCACGCCTGTCTTCCTACAGCGACGCGAGGCGCACGCGACCGGACCCGGGGGAATTTCTGGCCGGCTGTCGCATGGGACACAGCCGATGGTCCGACGCCTGCAGGAGGCGGCTCTGGTAGAACGGAGGCATCTACACGACGAACGTTCGTGTCGTCATAAGGCGAGCGAACGAGACAGGGGGAACCATGGAGTCATCGGAGCTTCGAGGTTGGATCGATCATCGAGCAATGATGCTGTGGGTCAGCGTCACGTGTCTGATCCTGATGGTCGTGGGGGTAACCATTGCACTCTCGCTCGATGGTCTGAGTGACGACGCCACACTCCCGCTGTCGATCTTGGTGGGCGCCATCGGCTTTTTCCTGTGGTTCTGCTCCTTCGGCGCAGTGATGGACATCGCCTCGATGCGCTCGGACATGGACGACTCGCTGCGCAGGAGCAACTTCGGCTCGCAGTTCGCCAAGGCACCATTTCCTGCATACCTCGCGTTGACGACGATCGTCATGCTCGGCACGCCCGCGATGCTGATCTGGATGCTCAACGCCTAGGGACCGCGGCGGCGCGTCTAGGACGGCGTGCGGCGACGAACCTGCGGATGGGGGAGGAACACGGGGGCGTTGCCGCGCTCGGCGTGTTCCACCCGCTCGCGGATGACATCGACCAGGCGTTGATAGGGGCCCTCGCCCACAAGCTCCACGATCTCGTCCCGTGAGGTCTTCCACACGGGGCGGTCCTCGTTGAACGCGAGGGGGTCGTCGGTGCACCACCACGCAAACTCGGCACCACCCTCCCCCCAGTCACGGCGCTTCCACTCCCGCAGGATGAAGGTGGTGTGGCCGTTGTCGTCGGTGTGCTCGTCGAAACGGATCGGCACCTGCCAGCAGACGTCGGGCTTCCAGTCGAGGGGACGTTCACTGCGTCGCACGGCCGCCTGGTGCAGGGCACATCCGGCACCGTGCTCGAAACCGGGTCGGTTCAGGAAGATGCACGCATCATCGACGGTTTGGGTGACCCATTCCCCGTCGTCGTTCTTGAAAATCGGCCCACCCATCTCTGCGGCGCGTTCCGCGAGTTCCCACTCACCGGGTTCGAGTCGGTCGATCTGCGCTCGGATCGACTGTCGGTCCTCCTTGTCGACGAAATGGGCGCCATAGGTGCAGCATCCGTGCTCGTACTCCGGGGCCAGCTCGGTGAAGACTCCCGGGCAGCCCTTGCCGTAGATGCAGCCATAGTTCGAGGTGAGGAAAGTCAGGTCGAACTGCCACGTGTCGCCGTCTTCGTCGTCGAAGGTGACCCACTCGTGGAGGTCGGCGGGGTAGTCGCTCATGCCGGGGACGGTATCCGCCGGCCGATACGGTGCTGGTCATGGCCGGAGAATTCGACGAGATCCGAGGACGTCTTGAAGGCATCGCCGAGGAGTTGGCGGAGCTCGCAATCGTGCGGCTTCGAGAATCGATCGATGCAGGTGGAACCGAGTACCCGGTCGACGAAAAACGCCTCACTCGGGCGCGCCGTGCCGTCGAGAAGGCGATCCATCTCCTTGAGGAGCCCGACGACAGCGCCTGGTAGCAGCGCTCAGGCCGGCGTGTTCGCGTTCAGGCGGTCGATCAGGAGCCGCAGCATCGACCATTGGTGCTTGTCGAACTCGAACACGATGCGCGGCAGGTCGACATGGTCGCCGTCCCGGATCTCCGCCTTCGTCGCGTCGATCGCGCTGATCCCGCCGTGGACGATCATCGGGGCGAACTCCTCACTGAGTGCTGCGAGTTCGTCGTCGCCGACAGGCCGATGGAGGCGGAAGACGAGCTGGTCGCCGACAAAGCGCATCGAGTGATAGGTGCGGTAGAAGTTGCAGACCTCGTCGACCGCTTCCTCGACGGTGTGCGCCACCCGCACGAGACACATGTCGTCGGGCGAGATGAGTCCGGCGTTGCCGAGTTCCGTCGTGACGAAGTCGTACCAGTGGTCCCAGTAGGTCCCGCCGGGTTCATCGAGCAGGACGACGGGGGCCGGCGCGGTCTTACCGGTCTGGATGAGGGTGAGGAGTTCGAAGCTCTCGTCCATCGTGCCGAAGCCACCCGGAAGCAGGACGTACGCCTCGGATTCCTTCATGAACATGACCTTGCGCGTGAAGAAGTACTTGAAGTTGATGAGCTTCGGGTCATCGGCGATGTACTCGTTGGCCGATGCCTCGAACGGCAACATGATGTTCACACCGAACGACTGATCGGCACCGGCTCCTTCGTGACCCGCTTCCATGATTCCCGGTCCGGCACCCGTGATGACCATCCAGTCCCGATCGGCGATCTGGCGAGCGAAGTTCTTGGCGCATTCGTACGCAGGCTCACCCGCCTTGATCCGAGCCGAACCGAAGATCGTGCATTTGGGGGTGTGGCGGTACGGGCCAAACACCTCGAAGCTGTAGCGAAGCTCCTTCATCGCGGCGGTCACGAGCTTGAGATCGCCTCGATCGTTGTCCTCGCGGCTGAGCCGCAGGGCCGTGACGATCATCTCGAAGACGAGTTCGCGGTCGGCCTCGTCGACATGGCGGAGCAGGCCGATGATCTCGGCGTCGAGCCTGTCGTCGCCCGTGCGGTAGCGCGTGCTGAGTTCGGTCACCCTCGAGACCGTAGCCGTCGGCGGCTGCCCGCCGTGCCCGGGCAGCCTCAGGCCCCGGCCACCGGGATCGAGACCCGACTGCGGCGGGTCGGTTCGAGAGGAAGATTCGAGGGGTCTGGCCGACCGTAGAGGGTCGTCCGCTGGACCAGGGTGCGGCCGAGCGGTTCGACGATGCGGCGGAAGTCCTCGGCGGTGACCTCGGTGCCGTGATCGGCACCGGCGGCCCGGGAGATGTTCTCGTCCATCAGCGTGCCGCCGAGGTCGTTTGCGCCTGACTGCAGCAATTGGCTGATGGAATCGAAGCCGAGCTTGACCCACGAACCCTGGATGTTGTCGATGCGTCCGCGATACGCGATCCGGGCGACGGCGTGCATCAGGACGACCTCCCGGAAGGTCGGACCGCGACGGGCCTTCTTCTGGAGGTAGATCGGGCTGGCCATGTGCACGAACGGCAGGCCGACGAACTCGGTGAAGCCGCCCGTCTCCTCTTGGAGTGCTCGGGTGCGAAGGAGGTGATGAACCCAGTGCTCCGGACGCTCGATCGACCCGAACATGATCGTCACATTGCTGCCCAGGCCGACGGAATGGGCGATGCGGTGAGCTTCGAGCCATTCCTCGGTGTTGATCTTGTCGGGACAGAGGGTGGCACGTACGTCATCGTGGAGGATCTCGGCGGCGGTGCCCGGCAGCGACTTCTGGCCGGCCTCTTTCAGACGGGTCAGGTAGTCGGCCAACGGCTCTTGATTGCGTTTGGCGCCCTCGGTGACTTCGAGCGCGGTGAAGCCGTGGATGTGCATCCCCGGCACCGCCTCGTGCACAGCGCGGGCGACATCGATGTAGTAGTCGCCGTCGAAGTTGGGGTGGATACCGCCTTGCAGGCACACCTCGGTGGCGCCTGCCTCGGCGGCCTCAATCGTGCGATCAGCGATGTCTTCGAGTTCGAGCAGATAGGGAGTGCCGCGGAGGTTGAGCGACAGCGGGCCCTTAGAAAAGCCGCAAAAGCGGCACTTGAACGTGCACACATTGGTGTAGTTGATGTTGCGGTTGGCGACCCAGGTGACGACATCCCCGACGATCTCCTGGCGGAGTTCATCGGCGACCTGGGCGACCGCTGCCACCTCGCGACCACGAGCCCGAAAGAGCGTGAGGATCTCGTCGAATCCCACGTCTTGGCCCGCCCGAACACCGTCGAGGACCTCCTTGACGACCCCTGTGGCAAACGGTTCGCCAGGAATCAGGGACTCGGGGTCAGCACCAGTACCGACGTACCACTGACTGCTGATCGTGCCGGTGAGCTCGAACTCGGCCCCATCGTCGACCTTGGCGCGTTCCATGGTGCGCTCGGGCCACACCGAGCCGGCATCGTCGCGGGCGTAGCCGTCGGAGTCGGAGCGGTCGGCGACCGGAAAGTGCAACGCGGGGTCGAGCCATCGCTCCGGCTCGCAGGCGAACGCGGGGTGGATCGTGAGGCGAGGCGCCAGCGTGTGTCCCTTCGCCTCGGTTACCTCGCGCAGCCGGTCGAGATCGGGCCAGGGGCGCTCGGGGTTGACATGGTCGGCAGTAACGGGGGAAACACCGCCCCAATCGCTGACGCCAGCATCGAGCAGATCGCCGAAGTCGTCGGAGAGGTTTGGTGGCGCTTGGACGTGGACGTCGAGCGGCAGGATCATCCGGGCGAGCGCAATTGCGTCGAGATAGTCGGCGCGGGGGCAGGGTTCGGCGTTGTGCATCGCCGTGCCGGCCTTGGGCAGGAAGTTCTGGACGATCACTTCCTGGACGTGGCCGTGGCGCTGGTGGCTCGCTGCGATCGCTTCGAGCGCCTCGATGCGGTCGGCTCGGTTCTCGCCGATGCCGACGAGGATTCCCGTCGTGTAGGGGATCTGTAGTTCGCCGGCCCACTCGAGCGTTTCGAGTCGGCGGGCCGGCACCTTGTCGGGCGCGCCGCGGTGAGCGTCAAGATCGCTGCGCAAGGACTCGAGCATCATTCCCTGGCTCGGCGTGACCGGGCGAAGGAGTGCAAGCTCGTCGCGATTCATCGCACCGGTGTTGCCGTGGGGGAGCAGGCCTGTCTCGTCGAGAACGAGCTGCGCCATGGCAGCGACATAGTGGACGGTGGAGTCGTAGCCATGGCGGTTGAGCCAGTCACGGGCAACCGGATAGCGGAGCTCCGGCTTTTCGCCGAGGGTGAAAAGTGCTTCATGGCAACCAAGCTCGGCGCCCTGACGGGCGATCGCAAGAACGTCCTCGGGCTCGAGGTAAGGCGTGTCGAGACGAGCAGGAGGCTGCGCGAACGTGCAGTAGCCGCACTTGTCGCGACACAACATGGTCAGCGGAATGAACACCTTCGGCGAGTAGGTCACCACAGAGCCGAACGCCTCATCGCGGCGGGCTCGGGCCAGAGCGAAAAGATCGCTCCCGCTGAGGGAATGGAGATCAGACACGTGTGTCCTCGGTTCCGATGTGTCGACCGGGACCCGGCCGAGAGGAGATGTCGGTGGGCGCCACGGGCACGTTGCAGGTGGTGCACCAGGGCTGAAGCTCGAGGCGGGTGTCGCACTCGTCGTGAACGAGTTCGGTGGGGGCGAGACCACCGCTGACGTACCGATCGCCCCAGCGCATCAGCGCGAGGAGTGAAGGGCTCAGTGCCCGGCCCTTCTCGGTGAGACGATATTCATGGCGAACAGGGCGCTCCTGATAGGGCACCTTTTCGACGATGCCGGCATCGACGAGGGTGCCCAGCCGGTCGGTAAGGAGGTTCTTTGCAATTCCCAGATCCTCCTGGATGCGAGAAAAGCGGCGTACCCCCCGAAACAGATCTCGCAGGATGAGCAGCGTCCAACGATCGCCGATGAGATCAAGAGTGCGCTGGATTGAGCATTCGACCGCAGGCTGCGTGCGCATGAAGCCGCACCCTAAAGGAGTCAGTTTCGATTTTCAACCAACCGCTTGATGCGAGAGGGTTGACCGCCGGTCACTCCTCGTCGGGCTCACCGAGGAGGCCCCCTGCGGCGGCCAAGGCACCGGCGAGCACGGCGGCCCGCTCGTAGACCAAGGAGAACCAGTGCTCCGCCGCCGTCTCGTGCCCCGAGAGCGGTACTCGGCCGAGTGAGCGGACAACCGCCTTCGGATCGACGGCCTCGGCGATTGCGCGCATCGGGTCGGGGAGCGCCGCTGGGTCGCCCCAGAACTCGACCGCGTCGACCTTTGGCTCGTTGCGCTTCTGCTGATGCGGCTTCTGCGGGGTTTGGCCCTTGACGTCGGCGGTCGTCGCCCGATTGCGATTCCGGCTGCGCTTGCGTCGGTTCTGGCTCATGCGGTCACCTCCACGACATCGTCGGAGCCCATCTCGAGCAGCTGGGAGGTGTCGATACCGAGCGCCTGTTGCAGCTGACCCGCATCGAGATCACCGATCGAGCTCGACTTCGGCAGGGTGATATCTGCGATCTGTCGCTTGCCGGCCACGACTTCCTCGACGCGCTCGTCGATCGTTCCCGGGCAGACCAGCCGGTGACAGATGACGGTGTTCTTCTGCCCGATCCGCCAAACGCGGTCGCGGGCCTGATCCTCCACGGCGGGATTCCACCAGCGGTCGTAGAGCACGACATGATTGGCCGCCGTGAGGTTCAGGCCGGTACCGCCCGCCTTGAGCGACAACACCATGGCGCCTGCACCCGGTGCGGACTGGAAATCGTCGACCATCCGGTCACGCGCACCACGGCTGAGGCCGCCGTGATAACACTCGATCGGCTTCCCGATGCGCTCGCTCAAGTACGCAGCGAGCTTCTCGCCCCACGTCGCAAAGTGGGTGAAGACGAGGATCTTCTCGTCAGCGGCGAACACTGTCTCGATGATCTCATTGAGACGGTTGAGTTTCCCGGAACGTCCATCGAGGCCATCGTCATCGGTTTGATAGTTCACCGGGTGGTTACAGATCTGCTTCAACGCAGTAATCGCTGCGAGAACGGCGCCCTTGCGCTCGTTGCTGCCCTGCTCCGACTCTGAGGTGGCGACGACGAGGCTGTCGATCACGGCCTGGTACAGCCCGATCTGCTCGGGCGTCATCGCACAGTGGTCGAGCTCGTCGATGCGATCGGGGAGTTCTTTCGCGATCGCCGGCTCAGCCTTGGTTCGGCGGTACACGAGGATGCCATTGAGGGCACGAAGCGCATTTTCGCCGTCGCCACCCGCCTTGCCCTTCGTTGCCGGCGTGAGCTGGGCGATGAACGGTGCCCGGGGACCGAGCAGGCCGGGATTCGCCCAGTCCATGATCGACCACAGGTCGCCGAGGCCGTTCTCGATCGGGGTGCCGGTGAGCGCCAGCCGAGTGCGAGCCTCAAGACGGCGGAGCTGCTGGGAGACTTCGGCGGTGGGGTTCTTGATCGCCTGCGCCTCGTCGATGACAACCTTGCCCCACTCAAACTCGCTCAGTTGGTCCATGTCGCGGACGGCCGTGCCATAGGTCGTGATCACGAGGTCCGCAGCCCGAACGGCCGACCCGAGCGCTGGGCCCTTCGCCCGGTTGCCACCGTGGTGAACGAGCACGTTGACCCCGGGAACGAACTTACGAGCCTCCGATGCCCAGTTGCCCACGACGGCAGGGGGCGCGATCACGAGCGCCGTGTCAGCCTGACCGGACAACGCGATGCTCGCAAGGGTCGTCGGTGTCTTGCCGAGTCCCATGTCGAGCGCCAGGCACCCGCCGAGCCCGGCATCGTCGAGGAAGGCGAGCCAAGCGAGCGCATCGGCCTGGTAGGACCGGAGTTCACCCGCGAACCCCTCGGGCGTCGTCGTCGGCTCCTCGGGGAGCGACTCGACACTCCGGAGCAGGTCGGCGGCCCACCCTCCTCCGACGATATTGACACCACCCGAGAGCGGCGAACCCTCGAGCCCGAGCGCATGACGGAGCATGTCCGCACCCGTCAGGCGGGTTTGGTCGGCTCGCTCCGCCAGCGCCGCCGCCGCCTCAGCCAGGTCGTTCTTGTCGATCTCGACCCACGTGCCTCGAGACTTCACGAGCGGGCGGGCCTCGCGTGCAAGCTGGGCGATCTCCGCTGCGGTGAGTTCGACGTCGTCGAATACGGCCGACCAACGGACGTCGGCGAGCTGCTGAGCACCGACCACGGTTTCGTCGGCCTCGCTGGTGAGCCGAAGCGACGCCGTCGCCTTCTTGCGTTTCAGCTGCGGGACTCGGACCTCGAAGCCGCATGCTTTGAGCGTGTCGCCACCGACGGTCATGAGGTCCCACGCTTCGTCCTGAGACAGGATCACTTCGCCGCGTCGTCGTCCCCCCAGACGCAACAGCTGTGGGAACAGACGCTCGAGGCGGGCGAGCTGCGCGGCCGTCGCCTTCGACGCCGACTTCGAACTCGCCGCCAGTGCGACTTCGACCGGATCAAGCCCGTCGTCGTCGTTGTGGGCCAATACCCGCACATGCCAGGCATCGGATTCATCGGGCGGATCAAGCTGCACCACCAGCGGACGCTCCGCGGCGCCGATGACGCTTTGTCCCCACTGCGACAAGCGGCGAACCACCTCGCCGCCGAGTTTGGTGGGGGCCCGGAAGGGGGTGCCGTCGAGATGGCACAACGTGGCCTCGCCGACGTCGTTCTTGGTCACGACCTCGGGCGGCGCTGCCGGCATCTCCATCTGGCCAGCTCCGACGCCGACGATCGCATCCGTGAGATCGGCAAGTGCCGCCAGCGCAAATTTGGTGCGGTCCTGCTCGCGAGCACCGGCCATCGCCGCGCCGGGGACCGCGGCTGCGAGCGGCTCGAGTCGCTCCGGGTCGACCAGTGCAGGCAACCAACGGAGCCGGAAGGTGCCGGAGTTCGCGTCTGCAGGATCTTTGCGGCGCTTCTTCGATTGCACCAGCTGGGGAACGACCCGACCTTGGGCGACCAGCTCAACGGCCAGTGCGGCTGCTTGACCCATCCAGGTGACACTCGTCCCGACCGACGGATCGTCAGCCGAATCGCCCAGTGCCACCAACCAGCCGAGGGCGCTCGAGACCGGAGCGGACAGGGTCGAGACCCGGCCGCTGCCGGGAATCTTCATCGTCGCGCGTTCGTCCCATTCGATGGCACCGCCGTCGAGCGCCCGGACTCGCTCGAGCACATCCTCGTGGTACTCGCCGCGCAGATTGTGCCCTGCCGCCCACGCGACGATCCGACCGTCGGTTCGGGACAGCTGGAGATGCACAGTGCCGACATAAGGCGTGCGCGGCTCCGGCTCAACATCGCGCAGGTCCGCCAGAGGGAGGAGCTCGTCATCTCGTGGCGGACCCGTCAACGCAGTCAACTGGGCGTCGATCCGAAAGCAGTCCTCGTCGAGATCGGACAGCACGTGGGCGCGCGCAGGGCCCTTCACGGAGGTGCGAGCGGATGCCAGCGCTTCCTCAGCGTGGTCAAGCAGCCGCCAGAGGCTGCCGACCCAGGCATCCTGGTTGGTTTCGAGAAAGCGGACCTCGGCTTCGGTCGCGTGACCGTCGAGGTGGGCCTGTGCCAACGCGTCGATCTGCGTCGGCTTCAACACGGCCCGATCGGGGGTGATGGTGACGATGACTCCTACGGAACACGACGCCGTGGCGCCGTTCATCAAACTGCTCAGCGGGCCGGATTCGACCCTCGCATCTTCGTCAGCCGAAGCGACGCCTGATGCGCCGGTCCCAACCGAAACGAGGGGACCGTGCGGAGCTCACCGGTACGCCGACCGGGGGATCCGCTGGTTGCAAGGCTAGGCCGAGCGGGACCGAAATCCGCGTCTCGGACCTCAGGTGAGGCCCGTCGCCTTTTCACCGAGGGCAGCGAGGAGTTCGTCGAAACTCTTCTCGAAGGCCGCCACACCCTCGTCCTCCAGCTTCTGAGTGACCTCGTCCATGTGGATACCAAGCCCGGCCAGGGCCTCGATCACGGCATGGGCTTCCTGGACGCCCTCGTCGACGGTTCGAGCCACGGTTCCGTGGTGTTCGAAGGCCTCGAGGGTGTTGTCGGGCAGTGTGTTCACCGTGTCGGGGCCGATCAACTCGTCGACGTACAACGTGTCGGGATAGTCAGGGTTCTTGGTCGAGGTCGACGCCCACAGAGGACGCTGTACTCGTGCGCCCCGCTCGACGAGCGCCTCCCAGCGCGATCCGGTGAAGGTCTGCCGGAACAACTCGTAGGCGAGCTTCCCGTTGGCGACGGCAGCCTTGCCCTTCAGCGCAAGCGCTTCCTCGGTGCCGATCTCGTCGAGGCGACGGTCGATCTCGACGTCGACTCGCGAGATGAAGAACGATGCCACCGAGCTGATGTCCGACAGGTCGCCCGGAGCCGCCTCCAAGCCGGCGAGATAGGCCTCCATGACCGCTGCGTACCGCTCGAGGCTGAAGATCAAGGTGACATTGATCGATCGCTTCTCCGAGATCATCTGCTGGATCGGGGCGAGTCCCTCGGCCGTTGCCGGGATTTTGATGTAGAGGTTCGGTGCGTCGAGCCGTTCGTCGAGCTCGCGGGCCGATGCCTCGGTGCCCGCCGAGTCACGGGCAAGGCCGGGATCGACCTCCACCGAAACGTACCCGTCGAGCCCGTCGCTCTGGTCATACACCGGCCGCAGAATGTCGAGCGCCGCCGAAATATCGCTCGTAACCAGTTCCCAGTAGCTCGCTTCGACATCAAGACCGCTCCCGATCGCCTCGGAGAACTGCTGGTCGTACTCAGCCGAACCTTGAATTGCCTTCTGAAAGATCGACGGATTCGACGTGAGTCCTCGCACGCCGCGCCCAACCCACCTCTCCAGCTCACCGCTCGTGATCCAGCCACGACGGATGTTGTCGAGCCACGGGCTCTGGCCCTCGTGATCGAAGAGATCGTGCAAGCGGGACATGGATTCTCCTGTCAAGAGCGATGGGACGTTAGGCGCCGATGAGGGTTCGGGCTCGAGCGACGACATTGTCGACATTGATGCCGAGCTCTCGCATCACCGTGCCGCCGGGAGCCGATGCGCCAAAACGGTCGATCGACACCACGTCGTCGACCCACTTGTGCCAGCCTTGCGCAACACCTGCCTCCACCGCCAGGCTTGGCAGTTCGGGTCGCATCACGGCCTCCTGGGTGTCTGCGTCGGCGTCGGCGAAAAGCTCCCAGCTCGGAAACGACACGACCCGGGCGGACACACCCTGCCCTGCGAGTGCTGCGGCAGCCTCGACACAGACCGACACCTCGCTGCCGGTGCCGACAAGGGTGACGACGGCATCGTCGGCTTCCTGCAAGACGTACGCGCCGGTGCCAACAGGCGCGCCGGCGGAACCTTCGAGGACCGGAAGATTCTGTCGGGACATGATCAGCGCCGTGGGGCCCCCAGAGCCCACCGCCACTTTCCACGCCTCGATCGCTTCGTTTGCGTCGGCGGGCCGGATCACCCGCAGCCCAGGAATGGCGCGAAGCGAGGCGATCTGCTCGACCGGCTGATGGGTCGGTCCGTCTTCACCGACACCGACAGAGTCGTGGCTCCAGACAAACAGCACCTTCGCCTCGGACAACGCCGCGAGACGAACTGCGGCTCGCATGTAGTCGGCGAACACGAGGAAGGTACCGACGACGGGGATCGCTCCGCCGTGCAGCGCCATCCCGTTTGCGATCGCGCCCATCGCGTGCTCGCGCACGCCGAAATAGATCTGCCGGCCGCCCGGGTCAGCGGGGGAGAACACGCCGTGATCCTTGATCACCGTGCCGGTGTTCCCGGTGAGGTCGGCACCGCCGCCGGTGAGGCCCGGCACGAGTTCGAGCATGGCTTGGAGCGCTGCACCCGACGCCTTCCGGGTGGCGACGCTGTCGCCGGCTTCGTAGACGGGCAGGTCCTCGTCCCAGCCGGGCATACCGGTGCCGGAGAGTTGAGCCTCAAGTGCAGCTCGGTCGCCGCCGAACGCGCCGAGCCGCTGCTCCCACGCCTCGCGCTCGGTACCGCCGCGCAGGCCGGCGGCCCGGTACGTCTCGAGCACGTCGGAGGGCACGTGGAAGGTCTCGTCGACGGGCATGCCCATCGCTGCTTTAGTGGCGGTGATCTCCTCGTCGAGGATGGCGTAACCGTGTGCCTCGTGGGTGTCGGCAGACTCGGTCGCCGGGGTTCCGATGATCGTGCGGAGGATGACGAGCGAGGGCGCGTCGGTGACGGCCTTGGCCTCGTTGAGCCCGGCCTCGAGCGCATCGAGATCTTCCCCAACCTCGCCGAGCTCAAGCACGTGCCAGCCATACGAGCGGAAGCGGGCTGCCGCGTCGTCGCTCAACGCCAGATCGGTCTCGCCATCGATCGTGATGTGATTGTCGTCGTAGATCATCACGAGCTTGCCGAGCCCGAGGTGGCCAGCGAGCGACGCCGCCTCGTGACTGATGCCCTCCGAGAGGCATCCATCTCCGGCGATAGCGAAGACATGGTGATCGAACAGGTCCGCGCCGTACCGGGTTCGCAACTGCGACTCGGCGATCGCCATGCCCACGGCATTGGCCACGCCCTGGCCGAGCGGACCGGTCGTGACCTCGACACCGGCGGTGTGCCCGACTTCGGGGTGGCCCGGTGTTGCCGACCCCCACTGACGGAAGTCCTTGAGGTCGTCGAGCGTGAGGCCGAATCCGGCGAGATGCAGCATGGCGTACTGCAGAATTGAGGCGTGACCGACCGAGAGCACGAACCGGTCCCGATCGGCCCAGTCGGGGCGGCTCGCGTCGTACTTCATCACCCTGGTGAACAGCACATGGGCGAGCGGGGCAAGCGACATCGCTGTGCCCTGATGACCACTCCGGGCTGCGTGCGGCCCGTCCATCGCGATCCCTCGGATCGTGCTGATCGCCCGTGTATCGAAATCGGCCACTACGTCGGTCCTCCAGTTCGACCCTGGGCACCGCGACGCGCCCGCCCGGACACTAACCGCGTCGAGCGCCGCGCGGTTCGACGTTCAGCCGAACACGAAAAGGGTTGATGCGGTGAACCCGTGCACATGATTCTCGCCACCGACGGGACCGATTTCCCCGGCACAAAACATGCCGGCCACCGGACCCCCGCCGACGGCATCAGAGACGCGTCGAGCGTCGTGGTCGGCCTCGCCGAACAGGCGATGACCACGACCGTTGCAGGTGAACACCAGCGCAGCATCGGCATCGACGACCCGCAGCAGCGACTCGAGGTCCTCCGTTGCGGTCTCGGCGTCTCGAACATGGAACTGCAACGTGGTGCCAATCGGAGCCCGATCCCCAATCCGGATGGCCCCTCCACCATGGTCGGCTCCGAGAATGCCGCGCACGAGAAAGTCACCCCGCCGAAACTCGCCGGCCGACTCGTCGACGACGATCCCGACATGGAGTCCGCGAGCCATGAGCACCTTGGTTTCCTCATCGGCGTCGTCCACGAGTTCGCTCAGCCGCTCAAGCGCAGGACGCATCCCGAGTCCGCGGACGAGGTTCGCTTCACTGTCGGTCACGATGTACGGCTCACCGACCGGCCGACAACCCTGCGACACCACCGTGAGTTCACCGAGGCCTGCCGGCAAGAGGACGCCGACGGCGCCATCGGTGTGCAGCGCGCCATCGAGGATCAGTCGGTTCGCGCCCGGACCACCATCGGCCGATGCAACCCCACCGACGATACGCAAATGGGGGTATTGGTGATTGCTCGCCTTGGTCAACGAGTCGACGGGAAACGAGAAGGGTTCGGTGAGCAACACGAGCGTGCGAGAACCGTCAGCGGCGTCGTCCGGCATTCCGACCACGGCGGTTCCCTCTGGAGCGCGGACGGTCTCAAGTCTGACCGCCTCGGCTCTCCCGACCCGGCCGGCCCACAGCGAGATGGCCGGCGCCTCCTCGGCCTCGTAGTCGTTGCCGATCACGCCGACTGCGGTGCAACCAGCGAGCACGCCGGGTCGCAGCAGTGCACGCACTGCGGTGGCGATTTCCCCGACGGCATCGACATCGTGGCCACTCACGAAAAGGAACGCGATGTCGGGTGCCTCGCCGACCGACTCGACGACCGCTCCGACGACTTCGCCCACGGCAAACGCCGCGTCGGGGTGTTCCGAGATTGCGGCGCCGAACGACGCCACGTCAGGCCTCCGGAGGCGGAAGAATGGTGTAGGGAACCGTGACGTGGGGGTCCTGGTTGATCCGGCAGCGAGCCTCGACCGTGCCGTAGTCCTCGAATTCGAGCTCGGCCCGGACGAGGCGGTAGGTGAACTTTCCCGGCTCGACATCGAACGGCTGAACGTTGCGGGCGATCTGCTCCTCGCCGCGGTGGAAGGTAACCTCCAGTACACCTTGGCCCGAGCCCTCCGGTGCACAGCGAATGATCACGCACAGGTGGGGAGCCCAGGTGAAGGGCAGGGGGGCAGGGGCCGCGGCGCTGAACTGAATGCCTGACAGGTCGATTCGCGTGGCCGGCCCCGGCACCTGCCGGAGGTCGATCTCGTCGATGAACAGGGCCGCGATGATCTCCATGGCGCGTCACCGTACAAGCGCCTCGGAGCCGAACCCCCACTAGGGTTCACGGCCGTGAGTGGGTTGGCCACGAAGGACGCGATCATCGTCGCTGCGCAGCGTCTCTTCGCCGAACGCGGCTTCGACGGCGCATCGCTCAACCTCATCGCCGCTGAGGTCGGCATCCGCCGCCAAAGCCTGCTGCATCACTTTCCGACCAAGGAAGCGATGTACCGCAAGGTGTTCGAGCAGGCATTGGCCGAGTGGTACGAGCGAGTCGAAGCGGCGGTAGCGGGCAGCGACGCTGACGGCTGGGACGAGGTCGACCATGTTCTGTCCGCTGGGTTCGAATTCTTCCAGGCCAATCCAGACTTTGTTCGCCTGGTCCGTCGAGAGGCGCTTGCGGAAGAGGGCACTGGGCACGTCGAACTCGGCATTGCGCTGCAGCCGCTGTTCGCTCGCGCTGCGGCCTATTTCGAGCGGGAGATGAACGCCGGGCGCTTCCGGCGCCACGATCCGGAGCAACTGCTGCTCACCGGTTACGGCGCCCTGCTGTCGTACTTCTCCGACGTGCCCCTGATCGCCGGTCTGCTCGACCGCGATCCGATGACCGAAGCCGCCCTCGAAGCCCGCCTCGACCATATTCGGGCGTTGTTCAGAGCAGCCCTCGAGCCCACGTCGCCGCACGCCTGAGCGGGGCGCCGCGATCTCGGCCTGCCTGCGGCCTACCCTGACGAAGCGATGCGACGGCTCCTCCTTCCCATCTTGTTGCTCACGGTCGCCATGGCCGCCACGGTGCAGATGAACCGCGTCAACGAGCATGCCGATCCCGGCCGGGCCACCGAGGTCTCGTCCGAACCGGATCTCGCCACGCCGTTGCTTTCGGCACGCCGAGCACCGGAATGGCTACGTTCGCCCGAGTCCGACGCCTTGCTCACCAGCTCGATTCGCTCAGCACTGTCCAGAGCTGGCGCGCCGAGCACCAGTTGCGTGCTCGTCGAGCGGGCGGGCGAGCAACTCGCGGGCAGCAACCTTGACGTTCCGCTGCCCACCGCCGAGCTCCATCGGCTTCTCACGGCGTCGGTCATCAACGCAGTCGGCAGCGGCAGCGGCTTCCGCACCGAGATCGCGATTTCCGCTGACGCCGTCATCAACGTTGACGAGGAGGACGGAACGGCGGAGCTTGAGGGCGACATCTGGATCATCGGCGGCGGCGACCCGGGACTTGCAACGACCGGCTATGCATCTCGTTTCGACAACGGGCGCGTGTTTACCAACTTCGACGACTTGGCCGACGAAGCCCTTGCCTGGCTGCAAGAACGCAACATCGTCACGATCCGAGGCCGGATCATCGGCGACGAAAGCAAGTACGCCCCCAACGAGCGCGATTACGACAACGCGTTGATCGAGACCAGCGAAGGCCGAGTCAATGTATGGGACCGGCGAGACGGCAGGACCAATGAGATCGGCCCGCTCTCGGCGCTGCTCCTCAACGACGGCTTTGTCGACTGGCCTGAGGACGTCATCGATCCGACGCTCAACGAACGAGCCTCAAACCCATCACGCTCAGCGGCGGCCTTCTTTGACGACATCCTTGAATTCGCCGGGATTGCCGTGCTGCGCAGCGCTCGGGACGGCGTCGCCCCGCCGATCGCCGAGCGAAAGACCCTGGCCGTGATCGAGAGCCCCCCGCTTGACGACATCGTCGCCTCGTCGCTCGTCGACGCAACCACCGCTGAGATGCTCCTCAAGGAATACGGCATCCGGAGCGGCACATCCGCCGAGCGAGAGGCCGTGGTCTTCGCCCTCGCAGTCGGCAACGGATTTAGCTTCGCTGGGCTCCCGTTCGATATCACCACGACGGCCTACGTCGATGGCTCGGGACGGTCGTCAGTCAACGCGACCACCTGCGAGATGATTCACGCCACGATCGTCGACCCCGACGACGTGGGCGCCAGTGTGCTCCCGAGCGCAGCGGAAAGTCCAGTCGCCGGGTGCGCTGGCTCCACGGGTTCCGCCCTCCGGGTGTTCGCGGTCGCCCGCGACTCCACCACCGGGCTCGCCGGCTGGTACGACGCCCCCAACGGTGAGCGACTCACGTTCGCGATGCTGGCGGACGATCCGTCAAGGTTCACCGTCCCGGACGACGCCCCCGAGGGCACCGAGCCGATCGGACCCTACGAGTTCTGCAATCCGCTGCAAGCGGCAATGCTCGATGCCATTACCGGGCATCCCTATGGCCCCGATCTCGATGACCTGGGCCCGGTGGCCCCCGCCGGATGAGCGCCTATGAGCTCCCGATGTTCCCGCTGGAGCATCCGGTGCTTCCTGGCCAACTGATTCCACTCCAGCTCTTCGAACCGCGGTACCTGGCACTCGCCGAACACCTGCACGGCGAGATCGAAGCCGACTTTGGCATCGTCGGTATCGAGCGAGGACGTGAGGTCGGCGGGGACGACGTCCGCGCCGACGTGGGCGTCGTCGTGCGAGTGCTGGAGATGACCCGTCTTCCCGACGGACGGGTCTCGATCGTCGCCGTTGGCACTCGACGGGTGAAGGTCAACGGGTGGCTCGACGACGCCCCGTACCCCCGCGCCATGGTCACCGATTGGCCCGACGACGTGATCGAAGACGGTCTCGATGTTGCGGCGGCGAACCTTGCCGCAGCCGTCCATGCGCTGGTCGATGCGGCCCGCCGCAACCAGCCCGGGCTCGAGGTCGAGGTCCCATCGATCGATCCCGACCATCTCGACACCTCGATCTGGCGCCTGATCACGTTCAGCGGGCTCGGCCCCCTCGACACCGCCGCCTTGTTGCGCTCCACTGATCCGATCGCCCGGAGCGCGAGCGCCTGCACGATCATCGACGAGCGCCGCGAGTTGCTCGACGCCCTCGGCGACAACGACCGGTAGACTGGCGTTTTCGCCACGACGGACAGGGATGGGATGGCTGAGAAGCAAGGGGTCGCCGACCTCCTCGACCTGATCAAGAACTACGCCAGGCAGGAGACCACCGAGCCGTTGAAGGGCGCTGGCCGTTGGATCGGCTTCGGGCTGCTCGGCAGCGTGCTCCTAATGCTCGGTGGTATCGCCCTCACCCTTGCCCTGCTTCGCTTCCTCCAAGAAGAAGGCGGTTCGTGGATGACCGGCAACCTCTCGTGGCTGCCCTACCTATTCACCCTCCTGGCGCTGGCCATCAGCATCGGCCTGCTCGCCTGGCGCATCACGAAGAAGACGCTCTGATGGCTGACGAGACTCCCAAGATCAACCGAGACGACCTCGAGGCCGGGTTCCGCGAGCTGTCGAATGAGGTCCAAGGCCAGGTCGACGAGGCCAAACCCAAGCTGCTTCCCGCCGCCGTCGGGGGTGGATTGCTGCTGCTCTTCGTCGCCTACGTCATCGGGAAGCGCGTCGGCGCCACGAAATCGACCATCGTGGAGATTCGGCGAATCTGATGTCGTGGCGTTCCCTCGGCCCCGCGGCCGTGAAACAAACGGTTCGCACGAACGCACTTCGCAGAGGCCTCCTTGGTGGTAGCCGGCCCTGGCTCGCGGTCTTCGCCGTTCTGCAGATTGTGAAATGGTCGAACAAGGTCACCAAACGGGGCGAGGCACCCATCAAGTTCCGTCAGGCACTCCGGCCAGGGCAGTCGTTCGTGATTACCCACCTCGAAGCGCCGGCCAAGGCACCGAAGTCGAAGGGTGCGTCACCCGCGTGAAGGTCCTGCTCCGCAACCCGGCGCGGGAACTCGAGTTCGACGGCCCGATGACCGTCGGCAAACTTCTCGCGCGACTCGACCTTAATCGCGAGAGCCACCTCGTGATCGAGGACGGCACGCTCTTTCCCGCCGACGCGGTCGTCGAGATCCGCTCGGTCATCTCGGGTGGGAGCTCCTCGTGAAGTGCCGCGTGTGTCGCGGGCCGGCGATCATCGACATCCGGCGTCACAATGCGAATTTCTGCAGCGAGCACTTTCTCAAGCTGTGCCGAGACCAGACCGCCAAGGCCATTGCGCAGTTCGACATGCTCCAGCCGGGAGATCGCGTGCTCGTGGCCGTGAGTGGCGGCAAGGACTCGCTTGCGGTCTGGGACATCCTCAATGAACTCGGGTACGACGCCGAAGGCTTCTATGTCGGACTCGGCATCGGCGAGTGCAGCGATGTGTCGGCCGAGTACGCCACCCGATTCGCCCACGCCCGGAACCTCACGCTCCACACCGAGGACCTGCTGCGCGACCACGGGTTCGACGTGCCACACGGCAGCCGGGCCGCCAAGCGGGCACCCTGCTCGGCGTGCGGCCTCACCAAGCGGCACCTGTTCGACGAGGCGGCCCACCGGGGCGGCTATGACGCGATCGTCACGGGCCACAACCTCGATGACGAAGCGGCCGTGTTGATGGGCAACGTCTTGCACTGGCACACCGACTATCTCGCTCGACATGCCCCGATGCTGCCAGCGCGCGACGGGTTTCCGAAGAAGGCGAAGCCGCTCGTGCGACTCACCGAGCGGGAAACCGCCGCCTATTGCGTCCTTCGCGGCATCGACTATCTCGTCGACGAGTGCCCCATGGCCGTTGGCAACAAGCACCTCGCCTACAAAGAGCAGCTGAACGAGCTCGAGCGAACCTCGCCGGGAGCCAAGTTCGACTTCTACTTCCGCTTTCTGCTCGATGCGCAGGATCGCTTCGCTGAAGCCGAGGCCGAGCGCACCGATATCTCGCTCCAAGCGTGCGAACGGTGCGGCGCCCCCACCAACAACGACATCTGTTCGTTCTGCGCGCTCACCGAACGAGCCACCCGACCCGTCCCGCTCACGATCGGGCGCAAACCCCAGGAGGTCGCCTCATGAGCCGCAGCGGTGTGTTGCAGGCCGGCGAGCCCGTGCTCTTGATCGACCGCAAGAAGCGGCGCTACTTGATCGACCTCGAGGAAGGCGGCGAGTTCCATTCGCACTCCGGCGTGCTCCCGCACGACGAGTTGATCGGAAAACCGGAAGGGGAGACGTACCGGTCGAGCCGGGGCATGGTGTTCATCGCCATTCGCCCGACGATCACTGACTTCGTTCTGAAGATGCCACGCGGCGCACAGGTCGTGTACCCGAAGGACATCGGCCCGATCCTGATCCAAGCCGACATCTTCCCCGGGGCCCGGGTGCTGGAGTCAGGGCTCGGATCCGGGGCCCTCTCGATGGGCATGTTGCGCGCCGGCGCCGACATCGTCGGATACGAACTTCGCGAAGACTTCGAACAGCACGCTCGCACCGCAGTGGCTCGCTTCCTCGGCGCTGAGGCTCTCGAGCGGTATCGGACACAGGTCCGCGATGTCTACGCAGGTATCGACGAGACCGACCTTGATCGCATCGTCCTCGACCTTCCCGAACCATGGCAGGTCGTGCCCCACGCCGAGACGGCCCTGCGTCGCGGCGGCATTTTCCTCGCCTACACACCGAGCATCATCCAGGTCTCTCAACTTCACGAAGCCTTCGAAGACTCGCGGTTCGGCATGGCCGAGACGCTCGAGGTCCTGCATCGCGGTTGGTACCTCAACGGCACCGCCGTTCGTCCCGACCATCGAATGGTGGGCCACACCGGCTTCTTGACCCACGCCCGACTGCTTGCCGAGTGATGCGGCGGCATTTGTCCATCCTGCTCGTCGGCGTCGTGCTGGCAGCGGGATGCGGCAGCGTCACCTCCAGCGAGTCACCGTCCGGCCGCCCGCCCTTGGCGTCACCCCCAGATCCGGGTCGACCACCCGAGACTGACGGCCTCACCGCCGACGTGCGCGATGACGTGGCCCAGTCGACCGTGCGGGTCACAGGGATTGCATGCGGACGCACCACCGAGGGAAGCGGCTTCGCCGTGGGCGGAGACCTGATCGCCACCAGTGCCCACGTACTGGTCGGACTCGACACACCGACCATCGAACTCGGCGACGGCACGAGCCTGGATGGCGACATCGTCGCCTTCAACGTGATCGACGACCTCGCCCTCATTCGGGTACACGGCGCCGACTTCGAACCGTTGCCGCTCGGCCCAGCCGAAGATGGCACCGTCGGCGCCGTCTTTGGCTGGGAGCCGGGTCCGGCCGTCGACCCCACACCGTTTCGCATCGATCGCCCGGTCACCGTGCGAATCGAGGCGGTCGCGAGCGACGAGCGCATCGAGCGCCGTTCATGGCTGCTCGCCGCCCGGATCGAAGCCGGTGATTCCGGTGCTGCGCTGGTCGACCCCAGCGGCACCATTGTCGGCGTGGCCTACGCGACGACCACGCGGGGGAGCAGTGTTGCCTACGCAGTGCGCGCCGAGCGCCTCGAGGCGTTGATCACCGAGGGGCCGGACCCCGACCTCATCGTGCCGGGCTGCTGAGCGCTCACCCCTGGAAGTGGAAGAACCGTTCGGGCTCGACCCGGACCCGGATCGCTTCGTGACGCATTCCTCGGATATCGGCATCAAGCTGCCGGTGGGCGGGGTCGGCGAGGTCGAGGTAGCGGTCGCAGAGTCGTTCCACCAGCTCGGCTGCGTCGTCGTGCAACGTTGCAACACCCTCGACTCGTACCCAATAGACGGGCTCGGCGACTTCGGCGCTCACCAGGACGGTGATCTCCGGCGCAGCCTGCAGGCGCGCCACCTTGGGGCGGTTGGGGCGGGTGAAGAACTCGATCGCCTCGCCATCCCAATCGAACCACACCGGCACGGCATGGGGGGCCGGCGTGGCCGTCTCGGCGATCACCGCCATGCGAGTTCCCCGCAAGAACTCGTGGGCGGATGGCGGAAGCCGTTCGATGCGCATGGCGCACCGTAGCCCGGACGCGACGAAGGGAGAGCCGGAGCCCTCCCTTCGTGTCAGATCTCAGTTGTGAGGATCAGACCTCGATGAAGATGCACTCACCGGGGCACTCTTCGGCCGACTCGATGGTGGCCTCTTCCTGACCGGCCTTCACGACGGCGAGGCCCTCCGGCCCACCGGGATCCGAGAAGATCTTGTCGCCTTCCTTGACGTAGGCCAGGCCGTCGTCGAGGAGGGTGAAGACGTCGGGAGCGATCTCTTCGCAGAGACCGTCGCCAGTGCAGAGATCCTGATCGATCCAAACCTTCATGGGCTGTACCTCACGCTCGATGCGCGCCCGGTAGTGGGCTCGCCTTTTCGGTCGGGAGTGTACATCCTCGAATGGACAATCGAATACACGGAGACGATCAGATCCATCCCCTTCGCACACCCGGCGTGGCGAGACCTTCGAACGTGCGCGAAGGTGCCGACAGGAATGGCGTCCCGTCTATGGTGGCGTCCAGGCGACGAACGGAGAGTTTCGTGGACGAGCAGAGCGCAGCTTCGGAGGTCAACCGGTTGCGCATGGTCGCCGCTGGACTCGAGGACGAGGTCGCCGCACTTCGGCGGCGGCTTCAGGATTCGCCCAAGCGCGTCCGCACGCTCGAGGAGCGCCTGCTCGAAAGCAAGGGCCAACTCGCTCAGGCCGTCTCCCAGAACGAGAAGCTCACGTACACCCTGCGCGAGGCGCGCGAGCACATCGCCACCCTGCGAGATGAAGTCGACAAGCTCACGCAGCCGCCGTCCGGGTACGGCACCGTGCTCGGGCTGAACGACGACGACACCGTCGACGTTCACGCCGGCGGCCGCAAGATGCGCGTGGCGGTGCAGCCCGAACTTCTCGGCTCGCTCGAGCGCGGCCAGGAAGTCGTGCTCAACGAATCGTTCAACATCGTGATGGCCCGCCGTCCCGAGACCACGGGCGAAATCGCCACCATCAAGGAAGTGCTCGAGGACGGCCGCCGGGCGATGATCGTCGGTCGCGCCGACGAGCACCGCGTGGTCGAACTTGGGGAAGGCGTGCTTGATGGCCCACTCCGCTCCGGCGACAGTGTCCTGATCGAGCCCCGCGCCGGCATCGTGCTCGAACGGCTGCCCCGTCCCGATGTCGAGGAACTCGTGCTCGAAGAGGTTCCCGACGTCTCCTACGACGACGTCGGCGGCCTAGATGACCAGATCGAGCAGATCACCGATGCGGTCGAGCTGCCGTTCGTGCACCAGGCGCTCTTCAGCGAGTACGACCTCCCGGCACCGAAGGGCATCCTGCTCTACGGCCCGCCCGGCTGCGGCAAGACACTCATTGCGAAAGCGGTCGCCAACAGCCTGGCCAAAAAGGTCGCGGAGGTCTCCGGCGATCGAGAGGCCCGGAGCTTTTTCCTGAACATCAAGGGTCCGGAGCTGCTCAACAAATACGTCGGCGAGACGGAGCGGCAGATCCGGATGGTGTTCCAGCGAGCCCGCGAGAAGAGCGAGCAGGGGTGGCCCGTCATCGTCTTCTTCGACGAGATGGAGTCGCTGTTCCGCACCCGTGGCAGCGGCATCAGCTCCGACATCGAGTCGACGATCGTGCCGCAGTTGCTCGCCGAGATCGACGGCGTCGAGACGCTCAAGAACGTCATCGTGATCGGCGCCTCCAACCGAGAGGACCTCATCGACCCGGCGATTCTGCGGCCGGGCCGCCTCGACGTGAAGATCAAGATCGAACGTCCCAGCGAAGAGTCGGCGGCGTCGATCTTCGGCCGCTACCTCACGAGCGACCTACCAATCGATCCCGACATGGTCGACACCATCGGTGGGGGCGACCCCGACAAGGCCGTCCAAGCCATGATCGAGGACACCGTCCGAGAGATGTACCGAGACGACGAGGCCAACCGCTTCCTCGAGGTCACCTACCAAAACGGCGACAAAGAAGTCATGTACTTCAAGGACTTCTCGTCCGGCGCCATGATCGAAAACATCGTTCGTCGAGCGAAGAAGCTCGCCATCAAGCGGCAGATCGCAGGCGGCCCCAAGGGCATTCGCACCGACGATCTCCTCTCCTCAATTCGTCAGGAGTTCAAGGAACACGAGGATCTGCCGAACACGACGAATCCCGACGACTGGGCAAAGATTTCGGGCAAGAAGGGTGAGCGCATCGTGTACGTGCGGACGCTGATCCACACCGACACCGACGGCGAGGGTGGCAAGGCCATCGATTCCGTCACCACCGGCCAGTACCTCTAGCTCACCACCGACACCGGCGACGGCGAACACGCCCGTCCGCAGGAGTTTCCGACTGGTTTCGGGCGCGTGAGCAGGCGGTGGCGTCCGTGGCAGAAGGTTCGTGACCTGTGTAGGGTTTTTGCCCACCCCGATCGGGGTGTTCCAACTGGAGGAAATGAACCAATGCAGAAGCATCTTCTACTGCGACTTCTCGCCGTGCTGCTGGGCTTCACTCTCGTGGCCACGGCCTGCGGTGATGACGACAGCGACAGCGGCGAGGCCGCCGACAGCTCGAGCGACAGCTCTGACGACAGCTCCGACGACAGCGAAGACGTCGTCGAGGCCACCCAGGACGGCAGCGTGCTCGCTGCCGTCATCGCCCGCGGTGAACTCAACTGTGGCGTCTCCGGCGCTGGCGTGGGCTTCTCGGTCACCCAGCCCGACGGCTCGCAGGTCGGCTTCGACGCCGACTACTGCCGCGCCACCGCCGCCGCCATCCTCGGCGACGCAAACGCCGTGAACTTCGTGCCGCTCACCGCTGCCGAGCGCTTCACCGCCGTCCAGACCGGCCAGGTCGACGTGCTGTTCCGCAACACGACCTGGACCCAGAGCCGTGACACCGACGTCGGTATGGACTTCGGCCCGACCACCTACTTCGACGGTCAGCAGCTCATGGGCCGCGCCGGCGACGGCTTCTCCGGCGCCTCGGGCGTTGCCGACATCGACGGTGCGGTTGTGTGCACCAACGCCGGTACCACCACCGAGAAGAACATCGCCGACGCCGCTGACGCCGAGGGCGTCAGCATCGATCTGCAGACCTTCGAGGACTTCAACCAGGTCACCGACGCCTTCATCAACGGTGCGTGCGACATCATCACCACCGACGGTTCGGCCCTCGTCGGCCGGAAGGCCGAGCAGCAGCCCGCCGATCAGGAATGGGCGATCTTCCCGGCCACGCCGATTTCCAAGGAGCCGCTCGGCCCGACCTACGGTCAGAACGACTCGGCCTTCGCCGACGCCGTTAACTGGACCGTTTACGCCACGATGATCGCCGACGAGAACGGCATCAACCAGGGCAACGTCGACGACGCTGTCGCCAACCCGCCGACCGCCGAGATCGGCCGTCTGCTCGGTGGCGAAGGCGAACTCCAGTCCGCCATGGGCCTGTCTACCGACGCCTTCTACCAGGTGATCAGCCAGGTCGGTAACTACTCGGACATCTTCGACCGTCACCTGACCCCGCTCGGGATCACCCGTGAGGGTTCGGCCAACGCCCAGTGGACCGACGGCGGCCTCATCTACGCCCCGCCGGCCCGCTGATCCGTCAGCTGACCGATCGCATCTGACACCTCGCCGGGTGGCCACCAGAGGGCCCCCCGCCCGTGACCCCGGGGGGGGGCCCGCGTAGGGTAAGCCCCCCACCCCCAGTT
>JAKMFW010000035.1 GCA_022425325.1 Acidimicrobiales bacterium
CGCCCACCCGGCGAGGTCGTACAGCGACGCCAGCACGGAAGCGGGATCCTCGGTCGGCGACGCGACATAGGACTCGGTCTGGGCTGCGACGATTGCCCAAGCGTTCGGCAGACGATCCGGCGCAAGGTTCGCCGGTCGCATCCACACGCCGTCTCGCCGTTCCCACAATCCGAGATGGCCGGCGGCGCGACGCAGCGCCGCCCGATCAGTCGACGAGCGGGCGCCTGGCGGTACGACGTGGATCTCCCACGTACCGTCCCACGGGTGCACGATCGGGTGCAGGCCGGCCTCCTGGCGGAGATGTCGGGCGAGAAGATCCCCGGCAAGTTCGTACCGTCCACCCTCGAGATGGCGCAGCTCCCCCCTGACGACCATTCGCGAGAGAGCGGTTCGAGTCGTGCCGGCCTGGATCCCGAACTCGCCGGCGAAGGCGACCAGGAGTCGGCCCGGAAGTCGCGGCGGGACCGTACCGAGCAGGGTCGATGCGATCACGCTCCGAGCGGAGAGGTCGGCCACGTCAGCGAGCGAGCGTGCGGAAGAACGACCAGTATCCGCGCTGGGTCATGCCGGGCACGACGTAGCCGTCTTCGACAAGTGCCCGATGCAGCTTGTGAAGGTTGTTCATCGGGATGCCCGAGTCGACGTGATGGGCCAGATGGAACCCGATGCCCTGAGAGAGAAAGACACGCTTCGACAAGACGCCCTGACGGATGTCGTGCGTGGTGAGTCGGCGATCACTCGAGCGGGTCATGCCACCGTGCTCGGCGAGCGCCCGCAACCGGTTGAAGACACGGAAGTAGGTGCCCCAGGGAAGCAACCAGAAGAACAGGTAGAAGAGGGGCTGACCCAGCAGGGCAAAGACAGCGAACACGAACAGTTGGCCGCTCAGGTACCGCATGGCCCGAACCCGGCGACCCGTCCTGAACAAGCCCTTGAACGCCGGCTTGAGGTTCTTATACCCCGAGATGCCGACCGTGTCGCGCACGAGCTTGCGGCGCAGCGACGCCTTCGAGATCGGATAGCGGGCGTAGAGGAGAAAGTCGGGTTCCTTCTCGCCGAACTCGTCGCGGTGGTGTTGCGTATGGGCGAGCCGATACCCGTCGCTGCCATCGCCGAAGACGAGCCATCCGATCAGCTTCTCGCCGATCCAGTCGTTCCATCGCTTGTCGGAGAACAACAGCCGGTGCGCAGCCTCGTGGTTGAGGGTCAAGGCCCGCTGGAACCACGACCCCATCGCGACGAAAACGAAGGCATAGGTCACAACCGCTGGAGCGAGTGGCCAGTCGCCGGCGAGGACGGCAAGCCAGCAAAACAGGAACGGGAGCGAGAGGGTGAACACCACGTGGAAGGCATTCGTCGCATTGGAAATGCGGCGGAGCTCGGCGCGGAACTCCGGCCGGGGGCGACCATCGGGGCGCAGCCGCTCGGAGCCTGCGAACGGCGGGAGCTCCGGCAGTCGAGACGACAGTCCGCCGGTGAAGTGGGCGACCTTGTCGTCGTGGTTCATCTCCGGCGACAGCGTGGCTGCCATCGACGGGGGTCCGGTGGAGGAGAAGCTCTCGGCCATGGCGGGATGTTACACACGGTGCGACATGCATGACAGTTCGTGTAACGGTGAGGGGTGAGTCATCGGCTCTGAGAACGCCATCGTGACGATTCACACGCACGCCGCAGCGCCTGTTTACGGTTGGCTAAACGCCATGCTGTCGTATAGCGTCGCACGCGGATGTAAGCGTTTACACCCGTCGTGGTCCGTGGGGCCACAGCGTCATTACCCGGAGGGGAACCAATGAAAAGCACCTTGCTGAAGCTGCTCGTTGCGTTGTTCACCCTGTCGCTCGTCGCTGCCGCCTGTGGCTCCGACGACGACACGGCTGACAACGGCGACAGCGACGCTCTTGCTGAGGCCGAGGCCGCGCTCGCCGCTGCCGAAGACGCCATCGAAGCTGCCGAGGCCGAGGCCGCGGAAGCACAGGCTGCCGCCGAGGCCGCCGAGGCCGCCGCGTCGGCTGGTGAGGACACCAACCCGCTTGCGGGCACCGCTGTCCGCATCACCGGACCGGTCCGCTCGCCGGACGAGGTCGCCGGCCTGATGGGCGCACTCGACGCCTTCGCCGAGGCCAACGACATGACCATCTTCTACGTCGGTTCCGCCGACTGGGAGTCCGAGATCAACGTGCAGATCGAAGCCAGCACCCCGCCGGACATCTCGATCTTCCCGCAGCCCGGCAAGCTCGCCGACTTCGCTCGCGACGGCTTCGTCGTGCCGCTGCCCGACGATGTCACCGCAGCGGTCAGCGAGAACTGGTCCGCCGGCGCCATGGGCTTCGGCAACGTCGACGGCACGCAGTACGGCGTGCCCGACAAGACCGACCTCAAGTCGCTCGTCTGGTTCCAGCCGGCGCGTTTCGAGGCCAACGGCTACAAGGTCCCCACCACGCTCGATGAGCTCTTCGGCCTCGCCGAGACCATGATCGCCGACGGCAACACGCCGTTCTGCATCGGCATCGAGTCGGGTACCGCCACGGGTTGGACCTTCACCGACTGGGTTGAGGACATGATGCTCCGCCGTCACAGCGGCGAGACCTACGACGCCTGGACCACGGGTGAACTCCTCTTCGCCAGCGACGAAGTCTCGGGCGTCATGCAGGAAGTCCTCGACGTATGGAACACCCCGGGCATGGTCTACGCCCAGGGCGGCACCATCGCCTCGACCTCGTTCCGTGACAACGGCGAGCCGCTCGTCAACGGCGACTGCATGATGCACCGCCAGGCCTCCTTCTTCTCGGCCTTCTTCCCCGACGGCACCCCCGTCCAGGACGGCTCTGAGGGCGCCATCGACGTGTTCCAGTTCCCCGTCGGCGACATCGATCCTCCGATCGTGCTCACCGCCGGCACCCTGGTCGGTGCGTTCAACGACAAGCCCGAGGTCATGGCCGTGATGGAGTACTTCGGTTCGCCGGAGTTCGCCAACCTTCGTCAGGCAGCGCAGAAGGAAGCCAAGGGTGGCGGCGACGTCCTCTCGGGCTTCAACACTGCCAACCTGAACGTCGACCGGTCGCTGTGGAACCCGCTGGAGCAGAGCTTCCTCGAGATCATGGCGAACAACGACGTGCGCTTCGACGGCTCGGACCTCATGCCGGCCGACGTCGGCGCCGGCTCGTTCTGGACCGAGGGCACGGCGCTCGTCAACGGTGAGAAGACCGTTGCCGAGGCTGCCGCCGCCATCGACGCCACCTGGCCGGAGTGATCCGCTGCGACCCATGAGGTCGCAGCTGGTGGGCAACGCCCACACATGCAAATCTGAATGATGTGCAGTTGGGGGCGGTGGTCGATGCGGCCGCCGCCCCCAGCACCTTTTGAACGACACCGGGGGGATCGGACATGACGGCAGTTGCCGAAGAGTCGGCGACCGACGAACACAGCGACGGCGCAGGCCGCCGATTCTCGCTCAACGGGGGCGTGCGCGGCGTCGTTCTGACATCGCTGCTGCTGCTTTTGCTCTATGCCTCCGCACAGAGCGACCAACTCGGCCGCCTGTATTCGATCTCATGGAAGATCGTTCTCGTTGTCGGTCTCAGCGCCGCTGTCTTTGTCGGCGCCAACCTTCTGATCTCGCAGGGCCGTCGAAACTGGGCCCGGTACCGTGCGCTCGCCGGCGGTCTGCTCGGCGCTGCGGGTTTCGGTTTACTGCGAGGCAATCGTTCCGTCTCGACGCTCGTCGCCGACAGCGAGTTCGTCTTCACCCGCGACGAGGGTGAGCCCTTCGTCGTCGTCGATCCGGCACAGATCGACGCCATCAGCAAGGTCGCCGAACTTCGCTCGGGTCTCGCCGAGTACGCCACCGGCGACTTCGCGAGTCTCGGCACATTCGAGTGGCCACTGGTCGGACTCGTGCTCGGTCTCGTCGCCGGCTTCGCAACCGGCCACGCCAACCGGATCATCCGTCTCGCCGTGCCGACCGCCGTCGGCGCCTTCGCCGGCTGGCTCATCGGCACCAGCCTGCTGTTCCGCAATCGACCCGACGCGTCAATCGTCGAAATCGTGCTCTTTGCGATCGTTGGCGCCGCCGTCCTGGCGGGCATCTCCTTGCTCTTCGGGAAACGCCACGTGCTTGTCGAACGAGCGTTGTTCGGTGCAGCGATCGGGGCCACCGTCGGCGGCTGGTTGCTTCCCGACCTTGGCTCCGGCTCGGGTTTCACGGCGATCCTTGCCGCCGTCATCCCGCTTGCGCTGCTCGGTCTGCGATTCGGCTGGCCGAGCGACCGCGACGCGAATGGGCTCGCCTCATTCGACCGGCGGTCGCGTGCGGTGATCTTCCTCGCCCCTGCGCTCACCTTCTTGTCGATCAACCTGGTGGTGCCGGCGGCCCGCACCATCCTCACCTCGTTCCTCGACCGAGACAGCGAAGAGTTCGTCGGGCTCGACAACTATGAGCACCTGATCACCTCCGAGACCTTCCTCGACTGGCGATCCTGGAGCGGCGACGACGGCACCTGGAACGTCCTGACAAGCCGACTCACCTGGTTCGGTCTGTTCCTGATCATCGCCGGCATCGGCATCGCCTACTCGATCAACTGGACTCGCAACCGCACGTCAGGCCTCGACCACTCCCCGACCTCTCGGAGCACGATGGCGGTCGGCTTCTTCCTTCTGGCGTTCGCCTTCTTCTCGGTGATCCGAGGCACGTTCTCCAACACGATCTGGTGGATGTTCACCGTCACGATCGGTGCCACGGTGCTCGGCCTCATGATGGCGGTGCTCTCACAGCGAGCCGGCCGATGGGAGAACATCGCCAAGTCGCTGGTCTTCATGCCGATGGCCATCTCGATGGTCGGCGCATCGGTCATCTGGCGACTCCAGTACGCCCCGAAAAACATCAGCGGTGAACAAACGGGCGCGCCGAACGCCGCGTGGATTGCGCTCGGCAAGCTGAGCAACGCCGGACTCGACGGCAACACCTACCCGGCGTGGAGCCGCTGGCTCCTGCTCCTGGTCCTCGCCACCCTGCTCGTCCGTCTCGGCTTCAGAATCTACGGCTCGTGGCAACGCAGTGAAGGCTTCGCCGGCGCAACCGTCGCGCTCGTCGTCGTCGGCTGGCTCTTCGTCGAATTCCTCACCCGGAGCATGGGGGGCTTCACCGTTCTCGAAGACGGGTCGATCCAACCCCAGACCGTCGCCTTCCGCGAAGAAGTGCGGCCGTTCAACAACGTCTACTTGATGTTCATCCTCATCTGGATCCAGACCGGCTTCGCGATGGTGATCCTGTCCGCTGCGATCAAGGCTGTGCCGGAGGAACTCCTCGAGGCAGCCCGCATCGACGGCGCCAGCGAGAGTGAGCAGTTCTTCAACGTGACGCTTCCGCAGATCCTGCCGACCGTTGGCGTGGTGCTCACCACGATCCTGGTGGCGGTGGCGAAGGTGTTCGACATCGTCCGGGTCAGTACCGGTGGCAACTTCGGCACGAACGTGCTTGCCACCGACTTCTTCGACGAGGCGTTCAGCTTCCTCAATCGCGGTGTCGGGTCCGCCATCGCCGTGACGATCCTGCTGATCGTTGCGCCCGTGCTGATCTTCAACGTCTACAACATGCAGAAGGCGGAAGCGTGATGCACGACAACAACTCGCTCATCGACCGTATCTACCGCCGGCTCAGCAATGTCCCCATGTGGGTCATGTGGGGCATCGTCGTCGTCTGGACCATCCCGTCCATGTCGCTGTTCATCAACTCGTTCCGGAGCCGGACCCGCCAGCGCGACTCGGGCTTCTGGGAGTTCGTGCGCGACGGCGACCGCGACTATCGGCTCGGCTGCCCCGAGGACTACAACGCTCCCGACCTGTTCCACATGATCGAGAACTATTGCGTGGTCCTCAGCAACGATCAGGCGAGCGGCATGCTCAGCTCGGTGATCTCCTCGCTCGCCATCGCCGTGCCCTCGACGATCATCCCGATCGCGATCGCCTCGTTTGCGGCCTACGCCTTCGCCTGGATCGACTTCAAGGGCCGCAAGCCGCTGTTCATCGGCACGGTCGCGCTGCTGTCGATCCCACTGCAGGTGGCCCTGATCCCCCTGCTGATCATGTACAGCGGTGGTGCCCACTTCACCATCCCGTTCACCGAGCGGACCTTGACGATGGTGCCGGACTTCGCACTGGCAGGCGGGCCGTGGGCGGTCGTGTTGACCCACACCGGTTTCGCGATGCCGTTCGCGATCTTCTTGCTGCACAACTACATGTCGAGCCTGCCGGGCGAACTCATCGAGTCCGCCCGAGTCGACGGCGCCGATCACTTCAGCACCTTCGTGCGGCTCGTCTTGCCGTTGTCGGTGCCGGCGATCGCCGCCTTCGCGATCTTCCAGTTCCTCTGGACCTGGAACGACTACCTGATCGCGGTCGTCATGTTGAACGGCGGCACCCCTGAGGTCTTCCCCACCACACAGCGAATCGCCAACCTCGCAGGCGACTTCGGCGAGACGGAGCATCTGCTGACCGCCGGTGCCTTTGTGCAGGCGTTTGTGCCGCTCGTGGTGTTCTTCAGCCTCCAGCGCTACTTCGTGCGGGGCCTTCTGGCCGGCTCGGTCAAGGGCTAATCGACCCCAGTCGGCGGCTGGCCGTCGTATCCTCAGCTCTCGTGAGTTCGATCGACCCCAGCGGAACCATCGGCTATCTCGGGCCGCGCGGCACCTTCACCGAGCAGGCCCTGTGCAGCCAGGCCGACCTGGCCGCGCTCGACCTTCGGCCCCACGGGTCGATCGTCGAGGTCCTCCGTGCCGCTGAGCGCGGCGATGTCACCTACGGGTTCGCGGCGATCGAGAACATGATCGAGGGGTCGGTCAACGCCACGCTCGACACCTTGGCGTTCGATGCTGAGGAGTTGCTGATCCAGCGCGAGGTGGTGATGAACATCAGCCTCAACCTGCTGGTGCATCCGGGGGTGGCGCTCAGTGATATCGCTCACGTGCGGTCGTACCCGGTCGCCTACGCCCAGTGTCGTCGCTATCTCGCCGACCAGCTCGGCCATGCGGCGATCGAGGCCACCAACTCGACAGCCGATGCCGCACGCGAGTTGGCCGAGAGCGGGCGCCGCGACACCGCAGCGATCGCGCCGAAACGGGCCGGTGAGGTCTACGGCCTGGAGGTGCTCGCCACCGACATCGAAGATCATCCCGAGAACCAGACGCGCTTCGTGCTGGTCGGCCGCGATGGCATCACCGCCCCGTCAGGCCATGACAAGACCTCGATCCTCATTTATCAGCGAGAGGATGCCCCGGGTTCATTGGTCGGGATCCTGCAGGAGTTCGCGGCGCGATCGATCAACCTCACCCGACTGGAGTCGCGTCCGACCCGAAAGGGATTGGGCGACTACTGCTTCTTGATCGATTGCGAGGGCCACATCAGCGACGAGGTCGTCGGCGATGCCTTGCGCAACATCCACATGAAGCAGGGCAACGTGAAGTTCCTCGGCTCATACCCGTCGGCCTACGGCTCCGCCGAGATCCAGGAGGCCAACCGGGACGGCATGTCGTCGGCCGATACCTGGTTGGCCGACATCCGCAGCCGGATTCGCTGACCCGACCCTCGGGCCGTATGGGTTGACGAGTCGGGTGCGCCCGACTCAGCGCCAGCCGCCGTATCCGGCGCGGCTCGTCCATGGCCGGCCGGCGAAACGCCAGCGAGACGGCGACTCGGGCTCGGTGGCCGCTGACGGGCGAGGCCACAGGGCCTCGTAGGCCACCAAGATGGCGGCCATCTCCTCGTCGGTCGGCTGTGGGTCGATGTCGAGCGCCATGGCTACAGCGGGACGTTCCCGTGCTTGCGCTCCGGGATCTCTTCGCGCTTCGACTCGAGGAGTCGCATGCCGGCGATCAGCTTGCGTCGGGTCTGTGAGGGCTCGATGACATCGTCGACATACCCCCGCTCGGCTGCCAGGTACGGGTTGGCGAGACGCTGGGTGTAGTCCTCGACGAGCTCGGCTCGACGGGCCTCGGGATCGGCGGCGTCGGCGAGTTCGCGTCGGTAGACGATCTCGACTGCGCCCTGTGGTCCCATCACGGCGATCTCCGCCGATGGCCACGCCAGCGAGATGTCGCAGCCGACCCCTTTGGAATCCATGACAACGTAGGCGCCGCCATAGGCCTTGCGGGTAATGACCTGCATGCGCGGCACGGTGGCCTCGCAGTAGGCGTAGAGGAGTTTCGCGCCGTGGCGGATGATGCCGCCGTACTCCTGGTCGACACCGGGAAGGAAGCCGGGCACGTCGACAAAGGTGATCAGTGGGATGTTGAACGCATCACAGGTCCGAACGAACCGGGCAGCCTTCTCCGACGACTCGATGTCGAGCACGCCGGCCAGCATCATCGGCTGGTTGCCCACCACGCCGACGGCACGGCCGTCGAGGCGAGCAAAGCCACACACGATGCTCTTGCCCCACGAGGCGTGGTACTCCATAAAGTCGCCGTCGTCGACGACGTGACCGATCACGGCCTTCATGTCGTAGGGGACGTTGGGGCTGTCAGGCAGGATCGTGTCGAGTTCGGGACACAGGCGATCGGGGTCGTCGCCCGATTCGAGCTGTGGCGCGACCTCGAGGTTGTTGGACGGCAGGAACGACAGCAGGTCCTTGACCTGATCGAGGACTTCTTCCTCGCTGTTGGCGACATAGGTGGCCACGCCCGACTTCGAGCTGTGCGAACCGGCGCCACCGAGTTCCTCGAGGGTGACTTCCTCGCCCGTCACCGTCTTCACGACGTTGGGGCCGGTGATGAACATGTGCGACTTCTCTCGCACCATGAAGATGAAGTCGGTCATCGCCGGGCTGTAGACGGCGCCGCCGGCGCAGGGGCCGAGGATCACCGAGATCTGCGGAATGACGCCCGACGCCTGCACATTTCGATAGAAGATGCCGCCGTAGCCATCGAGGCTGACCACGCCTTCCTGGATCCGGGCGCCGGCGCCGTCATTGAGCCCGATCATGGGCGCGCCGGTTGCGAGGGCGAGATCCATCACCTTGTGGAGCTTCTCGGCGAACACCTCGCCGAGGGCACCGCCCATGACGGTGAAATCCTGGGAGAAGACGAAAACCTTGCGTCCGTCGACCGTGCCCCAACCGGTGATCACACCGTCGGTGTAGGGCCGCTCGTCGAGACCGGCCTCATGGGCCCGGTGGCGGGCGAGCATGTCGAGTTCGTGGAACGAACCCGGGTCGAGCAGATACTCGATCCGCTCACGGGCGAGCATCTTGCCCTTGTCGTGCTGGCGCTGGACGGAGCGCTCGGAGCCGGCACGGAGCGCGGACTCCTTGCGGGCTCGCAGATCGTCGACCTTGGCTTGCATGGAGGAATCAACCACGTCGCGACCCTAGTCCGGAGGCCCGGTGGTGACGATCTCGAAGACGGCATCGGGGTCCGGCAATGCGGGCCACGCGTGGATCGCCCAGGTCCCCGTCTCACGGGCGTAGTCGGCGACCGGTTCGCCCGGGGTGGTGGACAGTGCGATGTCGAAGCCATCGAGGTCGCCACGCTCCGCGACGACGGTCTCGATGAGCCGGCCGTAGCGGTCGGCGTCCATGTCGAGCGGGAAGATCCCCTCGTAACGGCTCGCCCTTCGGAGCGGCTTGCGAGCGTCGCCGCGGGCCGCGAACCAGAAGGGTGGGCGGTCGCCCTGTGGCGATCGAGGTCCAAGGAGCACGTCGTCAACGACAACGTGCTCGCCGCGATGCTGCACCGTCTCCCCGGCGAGAAGCGCGGCGAGCACCGGGACACCCTCGTCGAGCATCTCGCCTCGGACGCGGGGATCGACGACTTCGTCGAACTTCGACAACTCGCCGCTGGTGTCGACGCCGAGCCCGAACCCCAGGGTGAGACGGCCCTTCGACATGACGTCGACGGTCACGATCTCGCGAGCAAGTTTGATCAGCCGACGCCGCGCGATCGGGGTGATCATCGGTCCGATCCGCAGCCGTTCGGTCGCGGCAGCGAGCGCGCCGAGCATCACCCACGGGTCGAGAACCTCCGCTGTCTCTCGGCGCAGGGTGTGATCCCACAGGAAGAGTCCGTCCCATCCGTGCGCCTCGGCAGCCCGGGCGACGTCGAGAAGCCGCTCGGGGTCGGCGAACCGACCGACCGGGGCGAGGAACACGGCATGGCGCATGCCGCACAGTAACTAGGGTCGGCGCATGACCTCCGAACTCCGCCGCGTGTGCGTCTTTTGCGCCTCCTCCCCCGGCACCGACCCTGCCATCACCGAGGCCACGGTCGTCCTCGGCCGAATGCTTGCCGAGCGCGAGATTGAGCTCGTCTACGGCGGTGGCGCCGTCGGCTTGATGGGACTCGTCGCCGACACCGTCCTCGAGGCGGGGGGAACCGTCACGGGCGTGATCCCGACCGGACTCTTCTCCGAGGAGGTCGGCCATCAGGGGCTCACCATGCTGGAGGAAGTCGGCACGATGCACGAGCGGAAGTCACGGATGTACGACCACGCCGATGCCTTCATTGCCTTACCGGGTGGGTTCGGCACGCTCGAGGAGCTTGCCGAAGTCCTGACCTGGAACCAGATCGGACTCCTTGCGAAGCCGGTCGGTGTCCTCGACGTCGGCGGCTTCTGGCAGCCGCTCCTTCACCTCCTCGACACCATGGTCGACAAGACGATCCTGAAGGCGCAGAACCGGGGGCTGCTCCTCGACGATCCCAACCCGGGATCGCTGCTCGACCGGCTGGAAGCGACGACCATCGTGCACGAACCCAAATGGATCGGCGAGAAGCGCACATGACCGATACCGCAACGCCGATCACCCGATCCGAACGGATCACCAATCTCGACACCGTTCGTGGCATCGCCACGCTCGGCATCCTCGTGATGAACGCCGTGTCGTTCGGTTTGCCACAACCGGCGTACTTCAACCTCGACTACGCCGGCTCCGACACCGCCCTCGACTGGATTGTGGGGGTCCTCGGCGAGGTATTCGTCGATCAGAAGACGATGGCGATGTTCTCGATGCTGTTCGGCGCTGGCATCGTCGTCTTCGCCGACCGGGCTGCGGCCAAAGGACGCCGGGCGAACTGGCTCAGCCTGTGGCGCAACACCCTCCTGCTCGGGATCGGTCTCGTGCATGCCGCCTTCTGGTTCGGCGACGTGCTCATGCTCTACGCGATCTGCTCGCCGGTGCTCTTGCTTCTTCGTACTCGTTCGGCCCGGACCCTCTTCATCATTGGCGGCGTCTGTCTCGCACTCTCCGCCTTGACGATGGCTGCAATCCAAGCCGAGATCGAGGCAGGTGACCTCGGCGACTACTGGACCGACGAAAACGTCGAGCAGAGCGAGGACGTCCAGTTCGCCTTCATCGCCGACTTCGGCATGCGGGCCCTCGGCGCGATGTTGATCGGCGTCGGCCTCTTCCGGGCCGACATCATCCAGGGTCGACGACCAGCCGAGTTCTATCGGCGTCTCGCCGCATGGTCGCTCGGGATCGGCGTGCCGCTCTCGATCCTGGGTGTCGCGATCCACCTCGCCAACGACTGGAATCCTGATGTCGCCCTGGTCGGCGCCGTACCGAACATCCTCGCCACCGTGCCGATGGCGATCGGCTACATCGCGCTGATCACCCTCTGGAACCAGCGAGACGACACCCGGCTTCACGAACGAGTGCGAGCCGTCGGACGCATGGCACTCACCAACTACCTCACCCAGACGATCATGGGTCTGACGATCCTGGGCGCCATGATCGGCGTCGGTGAGCTCGGCCGAGCCGAGATCCTCGTCTTCATCCTTATCGTGTGGGCCGTGCAGCTCGCCTGGTCCGAGCCGTGGCTCGAACGGTTCCACTTCGGGCCGTTCGAGTGGCTATGGCGGGCGGCGACCTACCGAAAGCTGCAGCCGATCCGCCGCTGACAGGCCGCACATCGTCGCGAAGAGTGACAGCGGCCGGGCGACCGTGCCACGATCGCCGCCATGGCCACCACCGACACCTATCTCGCCGGCAACTACGCCCCGATCTCCGAGGAGATCACGGTGACCGAGCTCGCCGTTACCGGCACGATCCCCGCCGAGCTCGACGGGCGCCTGATCCGCAACGGCCCCAACCCGATCGACGGTGGTCACCCCGACGCTCACTGGTTCACGGGCACCGGCATGGTGCACGGCGTGCGGCTGCGCGACGGGAGGGCCGACTGGTATCGCAACCGCTACGTCGTCTCGGACCGAGTCGCCGAAGCGACACGCAGGCCGATCACGCCAGGCCCGCGTTTCCACGACTCCGAGGGCACCGCCAACACCAACGTGATCGGCCACGCCGGTATGACCCTTGCCGTCGTTGAAGCCGGCGGGCCGGTGATGTCACTCACCGACGATCTGGACACGGTCGAGAGCATCGACTTCAACGGCACCCTCGACGGATCGTTCTCCGCTCATCCCAAGGTTGATCCCGTCACCGGCGAACTCCACGTCGCCGCCTACCACTGGACGTGGGACTTCATCCGCTACCTCGTCGTCAACGCCGAGGGCACTGCGGTCACCAGGAAGGTCGACGTCCCAGTCGGCTACAGCCCGATGGTGCACGACATCCACATCACCGAGTCGTCAGTGCTGCTGCTCGACTTCCCGTGCCGATTCAACCTCGAGCGGGCGATGGAGGGCCACCAACTGCCCTACGTGTGGGTCGACGACGAGCCCGGACGCGTCGGCGTTCTTCCTCTCGACGGCACCGCCGACGACGTGCGGTGGTGCGAGGTCGACCCCTGCTACGTCTTCCATCCGCTCAACGCCTTCGACCTTCCCGACGGCCGGATCCAAATGGAGGTCGCTCGCCATCCGGCGATGTTCCGCAAGGTCACGAACGGGCCGGCTGAGGGCGAGCCGACACTCGACCGTTGGACGCTTGATCCCGCCACCGGCCGCACCATCGAAGAGCGTCTCGACGACCGCAGCCACGAGTTCCCTCGGCATGACGAGCGACGTCTCGGCCGAGCAGCGCGCTACGGCTACACCGTCGGCTTCGTCGGTGATGAGGGCCCGGGCTACAAGCACGACCTGGTCGAAGGCACGATCGAAGTGCACGACTTCGGTCCAGGCTGCGCGACCCAGGAGATGGTGTTCGTCCCCCGCGACCCCGACGCCTCGATCGACGACCCATCCAACGAGGACGACGGCTGGATCATGAGCTATGTGCACGACGCGACGACCGACACGGCCAACGTCGTGATCCTCGACGCCCAGAACTTCAGCGGCGAGCCGGTCGCCACCGTTCACCTCCCTCAGCGGGTGCCGTTCGGCTTTCATGGCAACTGGGTGCCCACCGGGGAGTAATTGCCGCACCGGCTCGCCGAGGGCTGACGCCTACGAAACACAGGGTTCACACAGCGAAGACCGGCCGTTCGCGCGCCGTTTCTAGTCTTGGCTCATGGCTACCTGCGCCAATCAGGAACCACCAGACACAAGCGTTCCTGAACGTGTTGCCGCTCCTGCGTCCACATACTGAGCACGGCGGCCAAGTTTCCAGTTTCCTCTGGAAAACGGCATCACGTCGGAAGGTTGCTGCTGGGGCGACCTTCCGGCGTGCTGTCACCTCCGGCCATGCTGTGATGACCGGCGAAACGCCGGCGCTGAGCGCCTCGTCCTAAAGGATTCGGAAGGCGGCTCGGACCTCGTTCACGAAGACCTCGGGTTGTTCCCACGCAGCGAAGTGGCCGCCTGCGTCAAGCTCGTTCCAGTACCCGATGTTCGTGTAGCGCTTCTCGGCCCAGCGGCGTGAGCACCGAATGATCTCCTTCGGGAAGATCGAGCACCCGGTTGGCACTTCGACCGTTCCGCCGCCGAAGTCGGCGAAGCTCTCCCAGTAGAGGCGAGCCGACGATGCTCCCGAACCGGTGAACCAATAGATCGAGATGTTGTCGAGCATCTGGTCTTTGGTGAGCGCATCCTCGGGGTGGCCGTCATTGTCGGTCCACGCCCACATCTTCTCGGCGATCCACGCAGCCTGACCGGCCGCCGAGTCGACCAGGCCGTAGCCGAGGGTCTGGGGTCGAGTCGACTGTTGTTTCGAGTAACCCGAGTCCCACTTGTCGTAGTGACCGAGCGCCTCGAGCGCCCCTACCTCCTGCTCGGTCGGATTCTCGAG
>JAKMFW010000065.1 GCA_022425325.1 Acidimicrobiales bacterium
GTGCGGGGCCCTGACTCGATCGGGTTCCTCTACCGGGTCACCCGTGCGTTCGTCGAACTCGATCTCGACATCGCCCGGGCGAAGGTGCACACGCTCGGCGACGATGTGATCGATACGTTCTATGTTCTCGGTCCGGACGGCGCGAAGGCCACCGATCCGGAATACCTTGCCGAGATCGAGATCGCAGTGCTTTCTGCGATCGGTGCTGACGCCTAGGACTTCATGAGCGACCGTCCCGCAACCGAACGAGAACTTCTGCGCTGGGCGGAGGCGCTCTCGTCCACCGCCATGACCGGTCTCGGTTTCACCGACAACCTCTACGAGCGTGAACGGTTCGAGGAGGTCCTGGAGATCGCCGCCGACATCCGCAGCCATGTGGTCGGTGGTCTCGACCCGCAGCGCCAGGTACAGGAGTGGCTCGACCGCATCGGCGTCGGCGTCGCCGGCTATGTCACGCCCAAGATCACGGTCGGTGCGGTCGTCGGCAACGACCGCGGTGAGCTGCTGATGGTGCAGCGGTCCGACAGCGGCGTGTGGCTGTATCCCACCGGGTGGGCCGACGTCGGCTATTCACCGGCTGAGGTTGTGGTGAAGGAAGTGAAGGAGGAGGCCGGAATCGACTGCGACGTCGTGCGGCCGATCGCTGTGCTCGATGGGCAGCGCCGGGGCTTCACCCGGATTCCGCTCGTCTCGCTCGTGTTCCACTGCCGGGCCACCGGTGGCGAACTCACCCCCCATCCGCTCGAGTGCACCGACGTCGGCTGGTTTGCCGAGGACGCCCTGCCCGAACCCACAGCAGGGGCCGATCTCTGGGCCGCCCACGCGTTTGCGGCGATCCGGGGCGAAGACGTGCCGGTGTTGTTCGATCTGCCTCGCACACCGCCGTGGAAGGGCACCCCCGATCATCTCGAGGGGCCCTCGTGAACGCAGCCGTCGACTACGGCACCACCCGAGACGGCCTGATCCAGCTCCGTCGCCGTTGGCGGCCTGCCGGTGACGCCAAGGCAGCGATGTTGATGGTGCACGGGCTCGGTGAGCACTCCGGTCGGTACGAGCATGTCGGCGCCCGCTTCGCCGAGCGAGGGTACGACGTCGTGATGCTCGACAATCGTGGGTTCGGTGCGTCCGGCGGCCGGCGCGCCTATGTCGATTCCTTCTCGCAGTTCCATGACGATGTCGAGGATCAACTCGCAGTGATCCGCGAGCTCGGGCTCCCGACGGTCCTGCTCGGGCACTCACTCGGCGGGCTGATTGCCGTGGGGTATTGCACGACCGGTCGGCCGCTTCCCGATGCGCTCGTGCTGTCGGGTCCGCCGCTCGGCTACGAGCTTGAGGGTTCGGACAAGGTCCTGAAGGTGGCAGGCCCGTTGATTCGTCGTTTCCGGCCTGGGTTCGAAGTTCGCGACGAATTTGATCCGGCCAACTACGCCTCGGACATCACGGTCGGTGAGCGCTTCTTCGAGGATCCACTGCGGGTCGATTTCATGACGATCTCGCTCGCCCTTGAGACGATCGGTGAGATCGACCGGGTGAAGGACGCCGTCGCCGACCTTGCGTTGCCGACATGGGTCGGTCACGGCGACGTCGACCGGCTCGTGCCCGTCGGGGCTTCGGAGCCGCTGGAGTCGGTCGCCGCCGTCCGCAAGGTCTACGACGGCCTCGGTCATGAGATCCTCAACGAGCCGGTCGGCCTCGACATCGCCGACGAGATGGCCGCCTGGATCGAGCAGACACTGGGTCTTTGAGCCGCCTGGCGCCGCTCAGTCGACGTCGCGCAGGAATTCCTCAACCTCGGCGACCAGCAACTCAGGATCGTCCTCAAGGTCGTCGTCATCGGCCTCGTCCCATTCCGTTTCGAGGTCGCGGACGTACGCCGCCGTGTCCTCGTCTTCAGCGACGAGCTCGTCGACCTGGCGCTCATAGCTGGCCGTGGCGATTTCGAGGTCGGTAACGAACACGGACGTTTCGAGGGTCTCGCACACGCGATGGACGAGCGCGAGCGCCGCCTTCGGCGATGGGGCACCGGGCACGTAAGAAGGCACGGCCGCCCAGTAGGTCGTGGTGGGGTGCCCTGCGGCTGCGGACTCGGTGGTGAGCACCCCGACGATGCCGGTGGGCCCCTCGTAGGTCGACGGGGACAGATCGAGACGTTCCATCAGGTCCGGGTCATCCGTTGCGCCGTAGATGTCAACCGGCCGGGTGTGGGGAACGTCGGCGAGCAGGGCGCCCAGGGTGATGACGGATGAAGCACCGAGGGCATCAGCGATCGTGAGGACTTGACGGCAGTACCGACGCCACTGGAGTTGGGGCTCGAGCCCGACGACGATCACGACGTCGCGGTCGGCGGCGGGTACTCGGGCAGCAAGCACCTCGGTGTTGGGCCAGGTGATGGTGCGGCGGCGATCGTCATCGAGGTGGACGAGCGGTCGGGTCGTGCCGAAGTCGAAGTAGCACTCAGGGTCGATCGATGCGAGTGGGGTTGCGTCGAAGCGTTCGGCGAGGTGACGGGCGGCGGAGGTAGCCGCGTCGCCGGCATCGTTCCAGCCCTCGAACGCTGCGATGATGACCGGCCTGCGGAGCTCAGGGAGGGCTCGATGCCAGTCGAGATCGTGGTCGCCGGGGAAGGTGGTCACCCCGTCACGTTATCGGCGCCGCTGAGGCTCAGCTCTCGAGCTGGTCGGGCTTGCTGTAGCGGTAGACGTTGGTCTCGCGCTGCACGAAGCCGATGCGCTGGTACAGCCGGTTGGCAGCCTCGCGAGACGGCCGAGAGGTCAGGTCGACGGTGATCGCCCCCTCGTCGAATGCGTGGGCGATCGCCGCTTCGTTGAGGAGTCGCCCCACCCCTTTGCCACGAGCGGCGTCGTCGACGATGACGTCCTCGATCCACGCCCGGATACCGGTCGGGATGCGGAACATGGCCAGCGTGAGCGTGCCGAGGATGCCGGTCTCGTCGGTGGCGATGAACATGGTCGACGCTTCCGAGCGGCAGAGGGTGTCGAGCGCTTCCATCGAGGGCGGCGGGTTCGATTTCGACAGTTGGGGGACGAGTCGCTCCATCGCCGCGTGGAGTTCGGGTGTGGCTTCGGAGGCGATCGTGATCTCGACCATGGCGACCACGCTAGGGGTTCACGCCGTTGAGGCGGGGATCTCTCACTGGTGGGCGCCCGGGGAGGCGCTCCCATGCGCTACTCGGGGACGATACGGACGACCTGCCCGCCAAGGCTCAGTGCGACAAGCTCCCCATTGGGGGCGCGTGCGAAGTCGACCAGTTCGCCACCAGGCAGGAAGGCGTCGAGGTCGCGGAACACCACCTCACCGGAGTGAATCGAGATGGCCCAGATCCGAGAGGTGCAGTAGTCGCCGAACACGTAGGCGCCGAAGAGGTCAGGGATCGCTGAACCCCGGTAGACCTCGCCACCCGTGACCGAACAGCCGCTGGGGACTCCGTCTCCATGGGGGTACACGAAGACCGGGTCGATGTTGTTCTCGGGCCGGTCGCCCGCAAAGGTCGACGCTCCCTCTCGCAGTCGCCACCCGAGGTTGTCGCCGCGGCCCCAGCCGTTGGTGCCGAGCAGAAGCGTGATTTCCTCCCAGCGGTTCTGGCCGACGTCGGCGACCCACAGATCATTCGTCATTGGATCGAAGGCGATGCGCCACGGGTTACGGAGACCGATCGCGAAGATCTCTGGGACACCATCGCCCTTCGCGTACGGGTTGTCGGCGGGGATCGCGTAGGGCTCACGCTTGGTCGGGGTCGGGTCGATCCGAACGATCGAGCCAAGGATCTGATCGGGGTCTTGACCGGCGTTGAGCGGATCGTCTGCCGCGCCTCCGTCGCCCACGCCGATGTAGAGGTTGCCGTCGGGGCCGATGGCGAGTGCGCCGCCGTTGTGGTTGCCGAAGGGCTGATCGATTGTCAGCAGCGGAATCCGGTTGCCGGGTCGACCTCTGGTGTCGAAGACGAAGGCGTCGATCGTGGTCGTGCCGCTGAGGTCGGTGAAGTTGACGTAGAGGGCCTCGTCGTCGACGGCGAGACCGAGCAGGCCGCGCTCACCGCGGGCGGTGGTCTCATCGTTGATGTCGAGCACGACATCGCCGGCGATGCCGGTGTCGGGATCGACGACGAGCACCTCACCCGTGCGCTGAGCGATCCACCACTCGCCGTTTGGGGCGACGACGGCATCGATCGGCTGGACGAGCCGTACGAGCGGGTCGAGTTTGACTGCGGCCTGGTTGATGTCGCCGACCGACAGCGTTGTGGTCGTTGCCTCGTCGGGGTTGTCGGGTGCGGGGATCGTGGTCGTCGGTGAAGCCGTCGGTGGCACCGTGGTGACGCTGTCGGCGGTTTCGATGGTGTCGTCGGTCCCGCATGCCGCAGCGAGCAGGGCGACTGCGGTGACCGCAGTGACAAGGCGACGGCTGTTCACGGCTCGACCCGCCGGATCAGGCCCTCCTGGACGACATTGGCAACGAGGCGGCCGTGCTGGGTGAAGACTCGGCCGGTGGCGAGCCCGCGAGCGCCCGAGGCGGCCGGGGTGTGTTGGTCGTACAGCAGCCATTCGTCGGCCCGGAAGGGGCCGTGGAACCACATGGCGTGATCGAGACTCGCCATCATCACCGAGCGGTCGGTGGCACCCGAGCCGTGGGGGAGGAGCGTCGTGTCGAGCAGGGTCATGTCCGAGGCGTACGTGAGGAGGCAGGTGTGCAGGACCTGCCCGTCGGGGAGGTCGCCATTCGCTCGGAACCAGACCTGTTGGGTCGGCGGGAGGGCCTCCCGTCGGTTGAACGGGTCGTTCGTGATGTAGCGGACGTCGAGTGCGCTCGGCCCGAACGTGTCCTCAATGCCGGCGGCGGCGAAACGCTCCTGGCGGGTGGGCAGCCCGTCGGGTTCGGGGACGTCGGGCATCTCGTCGAGATGGTCGAAGCCGGGTTCGGCGATGTGGAACGACGCCGACATGTGGAAGATCGCCCGCCCGTGCTGGATGGCGGCCACGCGACGGGTCGTGAACGAGCGTCCGTCGCGTATCCGGTCGACCTCGTACAGCACCGGCACGTTGGGGTCGCCCGGCCGCAGGAAGTAGGCGTGCAGCGAGTGCACGGCCCGGTCATCGTCGACGGTGCGCGCTGCGGCGACGAGTGCCTGGCCGGCGACCTGGCCGCCGAAGATCCGCTGGCGCTCCTCGTCGGGGTTCACTCCACGGAAGATGTTGACCTCGATGGGTTCAAGGTCGAGGAGATCGATGAGCGCGTTGACGTGGTGTTGGGACATCTCTACAAGCATGGCCGCTCGGGCGGCTCGGTCGGGGGCGGAGCGGGGTTGACGGAGCGCCCGTGGAGGGTCGACAGGGTGGGGTGGCAGTAGCCTCGGGTCCCGTGACCTCGACTTTGCGGCGCCCGCGTTCTCTCCTCGCCGAACACGGCGAGAAGATCATGCGCTATTGCGGCGTGTCGGCGATCAACGTGCTCGTCGGCCAGGGCGTCTTGGCTTTCTGCTTGATCGTCCTGGAGTTCGGCGGCGTCGTGTCGCAGATCATTTCGGTCGTGATCTCGGCCATCCCGGCGTACTTCCTGAGCCGGCAATGGGTCTGGAAGCAGGACGGTGAGGTCTCGTTCCGCAACGAGGTCCTGCCATTCTGGGGCATGGCGCTCCTTGGTCTCGGGCTCGCCGTGACGTGTATCGCGGCGATGGAACGGGTGACCGATCAGCCGCTCGTGTTGATGGCGACCAGCCTCGGAGCGTTCGGCGTCGTGTGGGTCGCAAAGTACGTCATCCTCGACAAGGTGATGTGGCGGTCGGAGCCGTCGGCCACCACATGAGCCTCGACCCCGAACTCCTCCGTCACGCCGAGGCGGCGCGTGGCTTCATGCCGCCGGATGAAGGTGGGGCCCTGTCGGAAGCCGCGGAGGCGGTATCCGTGCCTGGCCCGTATCTCGAGGTCGGCAGCTACTGCGGAAAATCGTCGATTTACCTTGGTGGGATCGCCAAGCGTCAGGGCCGGGTTCTGTTTGCCCTCGACCACCATCGGGGGAGCGAGGAAAATCAGGCGGGCTGGGAACATCATGAGCCGGATCTCGTCGACGACGACATCGGCAAGATGGACACCCTGCCGATCTTCCGGCGCACCGTTCACAATGCGGGCCTGGAGGGCACGGTCGTCGCGCTGGTCGGTGATTCACCAACGGTCGGCGCCGTGTGGGACATCCCCCTTGCCCTGCTCTTCATCGACGGTGGCCATGGCCACGAGCCCGCCCACCGCGACTACGAGACCTGGGTGCCGCACGTGAAGGTCGGCGGCACCTTGTTGATCCACGACGTCTTCCCGGACCCTGCCGACGGCGGTCGGCCCCCCTACGAGATCTACCTGCGGGCGATGGAGTCGGGGGCGTTCCGAGAAGTCGATGTCACCGGTTCGCTGCGTCGGCTCGAGCGCATCGCTGACGGCATGTGATCGCACCCCGGCCCGGCTCGTTCGAAGGTGCTCGGCTGTGTTGATCAGTCGGCGACGGGAGCCTCGCTGTCAACCGGGTCGATGTCGATGATCGGCGGCAGGAACGAGTGGTCGGAGAAGAGGCGAGCCGCCGGACTGGTGCCTTCGAGCGCTTCGGCACAGAGCACGACGGCGGCGGCGCTGTAGGTCGACCGTTCGTCGGGCGGGAAGAGCACGAGGTCGGGGTGCACGATGCCGGTGATGTACTTGCCGTCGTCTTCTCGCATCGCCTGCGCCCCTCGGAAGAGCTGTTCGGCGATCTCACGCTCGCCGACCCCCAAGTGGGCCATGGCGCACTCGCACGTCTCGGCGGCGGTGACCCACGGACGATCGGAGACACAGCGGATGCCCTTGTCGTCGAGCATGAAGGTGCCGCGTCGTTCGGCAAGGTGGGCCCGCCCGGCCTCGCCGGAGATCACGCCGGACAACACCGGGTAGTACCAGTCCATCGCCCAGCGGTGCTTCGGTGAGAATGCGTCGGCCCGCTCATGACGGATCGCATGGGCGAGGCGTCCGAGCGAGAGCTCCCAGCCCGGACGCTCGTGTCCGAGTTCCTGTGCAATTGCGATGGCGCAGCGTAGCGAGTGGGCGATCGACGATGAACCGGTCAGCAGGGCGAACGACCAGGGTGTGCCGTCGGGATGCCGGGCCCAGAGGATCTCCCCACGCGGCTGCTGAAGATCGAGCACGAACTCGATCGCCTTGTCGACCACCGGCCACATTGACTCGATGAAGCCTTGGTCGCGGTAAAGGAGGAAGTGATGCCAGACCCCGGTCGCGATGTAGGCGATGACGTTGGCGTCGAGCTTGTCCTGCTCGATTTCGTGCTCAAGGTAGTACTGGTGCCACGAGCCGTCCGGGCGCTGGCAGTCGACCA
>JAKMFW010000068.1 GCA_022425325.1 Acidimicrobiales bacterium
AGGAGGAAGTGATGCCAGACCCCGGTCGCGATGTAGGCGATGACGTTGGCGTCGAGCTTGTCCTGCTCGATTTCGTGCTCAAGGTAGTACTGGTGCCACGAGCCGTCCGGGCGCTGGCAGTCGACCAGCCACTGGTAGGCGGCCTCGGCCTCGGCCCGATGCTCGCCGATGGCGAGCGCCATGGCGGCCTCGATGTGGTTCCACGGGTCGGCGTGCCCGCCGGGGAACCAGGGGATCATGCCCGACGGCAACTGCCAGTCGGCGATGTGGGCAGCGGTGGCGCGGATCTGGTCGGCGGTGATCAGGCCGGGGAGGTCAGGTGCTGGCATCGGCGGCCTCCCGGATCTGCGACAGCTTCTCGGTGCGGAGTGGCGACTTCGTCGCCTGGACGACGAGGCTCTTGCCGAGCACCGGGTTGAGGAGTTTCTCGGCCGTGCGGGTGATCCACGGCTGCGAGACGATGTCCCACTCGAGCAGCTTGTGGTACTGCTTCACACTCCAGTTGTCGTCGACCTCGTTGTTCACGCCGACGGCGCACCGGATCCACCAGTACGGCGAGTGCAGGGCGTGGGCCTTGTACGACAGGCCCGGATCGAACCCGGCCCCTTCGAGCTTCGAGCGCACCTCGTTCTCGGTGTAGATGCGGACGTGGCCGCCCTCGGCCTTCGGGGCGTAGTACTCGTCGCTGAGCTTCCAGCAGATCTTCTCGGGGAAGGTTGCGGGCACGGTGGCGGCGAGCATGCCTCCCGGCTTCAGGATGCGGAAGAACTCGTCGTAGGCGGCGACGTCGTCGGGGATGTGCTCGAGGACTTCGCTGGCGATGATCTTGTCGAAGGTGTTGTCTGGGTACGGCAGGCGGGTGCCGTCGCCCTGCACCTGGGTGTGCATCAGCTGACCGTCGAAGAGGCCGTCGTCGATCAGCATGGGCGCGGTGTTCTTGATCGCTTCGAGCTCGGGCATCGCCATGTCGCAACTGACGACATGGGCGCCTCGGACAAGGGCCTCATAGGTGTGGCGACCGAAGCCGCAACCGAGGTCGAGCAGGAGGTCGCCGGCGCGAAGCTCGAACTTCTCGTAGTCGACCGTGAGCATTAGCCCGCTCCGTTGACCCGAGCGGCGTGCTCGTCGAGCACGGCGCGGTACTGGTCGACGGTCTTGATGGCGGTGTGACGCCATGACCACTGGCTCTTCACCCGCTCACGGCCGGCGGCACCGACCTTGGCTCGCAGTTCGGGGTTGTCGAGTGCGTCGCGGATGGTGGCGGCTAGGGCGTCGGAGTTGCCCGGCTCGGTCTGGAAGCAGGTTTCGCCGTGGGTGCCGGTCACCTCGGGCAGGGCGCCGCCGGTGGTGCACACGAGCGGGGCGCCGCACGACATGGCCTCGATGGCGGGGAGCGAGAAGCCTTCGTAGAGCGATGGCACACAGGCCAGTTCGGCTTCGCTGTAGAGCTCGACGATGCGCTCGTCGGGGACGCCGCTGACGAAGTTCACGCAGTCGTCGAGACCGAGGGCGGTCATCGTCTGGCTGGCGTGGGAATCAGGGCGGCGCTTGCCGATGATCGTGAGTTCCATGTGGCGCTCGGTGCGAAGCTTGGCGACCGCCTCGAGCAGGAACTTCAGGCCCTTCATCGCGACGTCGGCCGATGCCGTGGTGACGATGTGGCCAGGGCGGCGCTCGACGCCGGGGACCGGCAAGAAGAGGTCGGGGTCGACGCCGACGGGGACGACGTGGATCTTGTCGAGATCGACGCCCTTGTCGGTGGAGATGTCCTGCTTGGAGTTCTCTGACACCGAAAGGATCCGGGGCATGCGCTGTGCGACTCGGGTCTGCATCTTGGTGAAGGCGTACCAGCGACGCTTGCCGAATTTTTCCCACGGGGTGCGGGCGTGTTCGAGTTCGAGCTTGCGGTCGACCGTGATCGGGTGGTGGATCGTTTCGAGGATCGGCCACTGCTCCCGGTGGAGCTTGAGGATGCCCCACCCAAGCGTCTGGTTGTCCTGGATCAGGTCGAAGTCGTTGCGGCGGGTGCGCAGCTCACGCCAGACACGCCAGCTGAATGCCATCGGTTCGGAGAAGGTGCCCGTCGCGAACGACAGGTGTTCGAGGGCGTCGGTCCAGTCCTTCCATTCCCACAGGCGGGGCTTGCGCATCGGGTGTGGGTCGGCCCAGATGTCGAGGCTCGGCAACGGGTGGAACGGGATGCGCTCGTCGATGATCGGGTAGGGAGGTCCGGCATAGACCTCGACATGGTGGCCGAGGTCGACGAGAGCTTTGGTGAGGTGGCGGCTGTAGACACCCTGGCCGCCGACGTGCGGCTTGCCTCGATAGGTGAGGTACGCGATCCGGAGTGGTGCGTCGGGGTCGGGGGGCGTCCACGGCATAGGGCGTCAAGGCTACGGCTACTGCGGGGTAGGTTGCGACCTGTGAGAGGACTGGTGCAGCGGGTCAGCCGGGCGACGGTGACGGTCGAGGGCGTCTCCGGCGAGCGGGAGATCACCGGCGAGATCGGGGCCGGCATCCTCGTGTTCGTTGGTGTGACCCATGACGACACCAAAGCCCACGCCGCAAAGCTCGCCGACAAGATCTGGAACCTGCGGATCTTCGATGATGCCGACGGGGTGATGAACCGATCTGCGGCCGACGAGGGTCACGAGGTTCTGGTCGTCAGCCAGTTCACGCTGTACGGCGACACCCGCAAGGGGCGGCGTCCCGGCTACAGCGAGGCGGCCCGCCCGGAGCAGGCCGAGCCATTGGTCGAGACCGTGGTCGAGGCGTTACGCGCGGCCGGCGCGGTCGTCGCCACCGGCCGGTTCCGTGCCGATATGGCCGTCGAGCTCGTGAACGATGGTCCCATCACCTTGTGGATCGAGGTCTGACTCGCCGACCTTCTGGAATCGGCGTCGGCCCTGGATCACGGCGAGCGTCGCGATGCCGTAGACGAGCATCGGCCAGGCCCCGAGCTGCACCGACAGGGTGCGGCCGGTGCGGAGTTCGACCGTGTCGTAGAGCACCTTCTGCTCGCTGACACCCGTGCGCTGCAGCACCTCGCCATCGGGGGCGATGACCCCGGAGAAGCCGGTGGGCGCTGCTTGAAGCACGAATCGGTCGGTTTCGACTGCTCGGAGGCGGCTCGAGGCGATCTGCTGGCTCTGAACGATCGTGAGCCAGTAGCTCGACCCGTTGGTCGGGTTGAGGAGGAGTTGGCCGCCGTTGCCGATTGCATCTCGGGCTCGGTGATCAAAGAAGACCTCCCACGAGATCGAAATGCCGAGCGTGCCGATGTCGGTCTCGAGGATCGCGGGCCCGGTGCCCGAGCGAACGTCGCGGCCGGGGATCTCGTCGCTGAAGTTCTCGATGAAGGACCGCAGGGGAACGAACTCGCCGAACGGTACGAGTCGGACCTTGTCGTAGCGGCCGGTCACGGTGCCGTCGGGCGACTGGGCGATCGAGTAGTTGGCGTTGGCGAGTCCGTCGGCGGTGGGTTCGAACCAGCCGCTCACGACGACCGCGTCGAGATCGGCGGCGAGTCGGGTGAGTCGGTCGGTGGCCTCGGTGGCGCGGAGGAGATCATCGCCACATCGCTCTGGGGTGGGTCGGCCATCGGCAGCGGGGTGCACAACGTCCTCGGGCCAGACGACGAGGTCGACCTCGCGGTCGATGGTCTCCGAGGCGGCCATGTGTCGTTCGAACACGGCACGAGTGGTACACACGTCGGCTCGGGTGTTCTGAGGCCCGCCACCTTGGACGACTGCGACGTCGACGGTATCGACCGTCTCGACGCGGTAGGAGCCGAGCATGCCGCCCACGACAAGGACGATGATCATGCCAGCAGCGGTCGCGAAGTCGCGCCGACGCTGAACGAGCTGCCCGATCGCAAGGCCGGCCCAGGCCACCACAACGGTGAGGCCCGGCGAGCCGAACGTGCGAGCCGTGATCCAGAACGGTGTCGACACGCCGACCATGGCGTAGGTCGCGATCGGAGTGCCGCCGAAGGGGTAGTTCCAGCGGATGAGTTCGATCAGGACAAGCGTCGCAGTGAAGGCGAACGACCGGATGGTGAAACCGTCGGGCGGTGTCGCAATGCCGACGACGCCGGCGCCGAGTGAGAAGATCGCCACCGCAACCGGCCAGCCGGCGGCTGTGAGGTCGAACATCCAGAGGGTGGCGGGGAGTGTCCACGCCAGCCCGACGATGAACGAGATCGAGAAGCGCCGCCTGCGGTCCTTTCCGGCGATGAGTTCGAACCAGAGTGCGATGCCGACGAGGGTCAGCGGCCACCAGCCCCACGGCGGAAGGCCCGCGGCGATGAGCAGACCGGCGGGGATGGCGAGGAGGCGGGGGCGGGAGCTCACGGGATGCGGGGCGCGAGGAGTGGGCCGGCGGGCTCGTCGAGACTCGGATGTCGGTCCGCTGTGCGACGGTCGGTCGAATCAGGCACGGGCGTCAGGATCGCACATGCGGGTGCGATCCCCACCGCCAACCGGGCGGTTCGGCGATCGGCGTCAGTCGGCGGGTCAGACCCGCTTGCCGCAGACGGGCCAGGGTTGGCGACCTCGCTCGCTCCACAGGGCGCGGGTCATGGCGTCTTGCCACCAGCGGTTGACATCGACCGGATCCATGCCGACGAGCCAGGGGAAGTGCCGTTCGGCGACACCGTTCCAGGTCGGCTGATCGAATTGGTAGGCGCCGCGGTACGTGCCGGACGGCGAGACGGCCTGGTAGTTGTCGGTCGACTCGCACATCCGCAACCGGAGGAGTTCGTCGTCGGTGAGGACGTCGTGGGTCGGCGTGGTGGTCTCGATGAAGATCAGGATTTCCGCGTGGGTGCAGGCGGTGCCCACAAAGGTGAGTGCGAGCGCGAACGCAGCGAGACGAAGTCGGGTGCGCATGTCGAGTGCTGCCTCCTCGGGCGGTGCCCGTGTCTGGCGTCGATCGGGGGTGTTCGTTCACACGACCGCTGGTCGTGGGCAGGGGAGCAGGCGAGACACCGACGCCGGTTCAGCGACGAGACCCTACCGGCCATTTCGTCACACAACCGCAACATTGTGGCCGATTTCACAACACCGCCGTGCGCAGCTGCAGGAGTCTGCTGGCATCCGTTTCGAGTTCACGGACACGAAACACGCCCGACCTTG